>NZ_JBIWIU010000028.1:0-1135 GCF_044764755.1 Streptomyces sp. NPDC093600 | reverse complement strand
TGCGGATCACGGGAATCACCACACACGTCGTCGGAACACCCTGGCGGAACCTGACCTACGTCCAGGTCCACACCGACGAGGGCCTGACCGGGGTCGGCGAGACCCGGATGCTCGGCCACACCGACGCCCTCCTCGGCTACCTGCGCGAGGCCGAGACCAACCACATCGCCGGCTCCGACCCCTTCGCCGTCGAGGACCTGGTCCGCCGCATGAAGTACGGCGACTACGGACGCGCCGGCGAGATCGTCATGTCCGGCATCGCCGTCATCGAAATGGCCTGCTGGGACATCAAGGGCAAAGCCCTCGGCGTCCCCGTATGGCAACTCCTCGGCGGCAAGATCACCGACCAGGTCAAGGCCTACGCCAACGGCTGGTACACCACCGAACGCACCCCCGACGCCTACCACCAAGCCGCCAAGAACGTCATCGCCCGCGGCTACCGCGCCCTCAAGATCGACCCCTTCGGCACCGGCCACCTCGAACTCGACCCCCCACAGACCCGCTACGCCGTCTCCCTCATCGAAGCCGTCCGCGACGCCATCGGCCCCGACACCGAACTCATGCTCGAAATGCACGGACGCTTCTCCCCCGCCACCGCCATCCGCATCGCCCACGAAATGGCCCCCTACCACCCCGCCTGGCTCGAAGAACCCGTACCCCCCGAGAACCTCAAAGCCCTCCAGAAAGTCGCCGACAAGGTCACCACCCCCATCGCCACCGGCGAACGCATCCACGACCGCATCGAATTCCGCGAACTCTTCGAAACCCAAGCAGCCGACATCATCCAACCCGACCTCGGCCACATCGGCGGCATCCTCGAAACCCGCAAACTCGCCGCCACCGCCGAAACCCACTACACCCTCATCGCCCCCCACAACGTCGGCGGCTCCGTCCTCACCGCCGCCAACCTCCAACTCGCCGCCTGCACCCCCAACTTCAAAATCCTCGAACACTTCAACGACTTCGCCGACGCCGACATCAAGAACATCGTCACCGGCGCCCCCCAGATCGACCCCGAAACCGGCTGCTTCCCCCTCCCCCACACCCCCGGCCTCGGCATCGAACTCGACACCGACGCAGCAGCCGAACACCCCCAACAACAAGCCCGCTTCGACCTCTGGGCCGAAGGCTGGGA
>NZ_JBIWIU010000027.1:0-4185 GCF_044764755.1 Streptomyces sp. NPDC093600 | reverse complement strand
GACTCGCCTGCCCGACGTCCGGGACTTCATTCACCGCCGCCACATGCCCGCTCCGCTCAGGCGCGTCAGGCGCGCAGGGAGGCGAGGCGGCGGTGGGCCGGGCCGAGCGAGCGGCCCCGGAGCGGGGCGTCGTGCCAGGGGTCGTCCCGGAGCAGGGCGTCGACGTCCGCGAGGCGGCGATGCCCCGGGGTGAGGTCCGGTGACTCGACGTCGGCCCAGCTGACCGGCGCAGCGACGGGCGCGCCGGGACGGGCGCGGACGGCAAAGGGGACCACGGCCGTCTGGGCGTAGGCGTTGCGCTGGATGTCGAGATAGAGCCGGCCCCGGCGCGCCTTCTTCCGGGCCTCGGTGGTGAGCGTGTCGGGGTGGCGGGACGCGAGCAGTTCGGCGAGGTCGCGGGCGAAGGCGCGTACGTCGTCGAAGGCGGCGCGCCGGTCCAGCGGGACGAGGACGTGCAGCCCGCGGGAGCCGGTGGTCATGACGGCGGACGGCAGTCCGACCTCGTCCAGAAGCCGGTGCAGCTCTCGTGCCGCTTCCCGTACGGGTGCGAAGTCGTCCCCGGCCGGGTCGAGGTCGAAGACGAGCCGGTCGGGGTGGTCCGGCCGGTCGGCCCTGGACAGAAAGCGGTGCGGGGTGATGCAGGCCTGGCTCGCGAGATAGGCCAGCGTGGCGGCGTCGTCGCAGATCGTATAGGTGACCTTGCCGTCGGACTTGGGCAGCTCGGTGTGGTGCACCCAGTCGGGGAAGTACTCCGGCAGGTCCTTCTGCATGAATCCCCCGGCGTCGATCCCGTCGGGGTGGCGTTCCAGCATGAGGGGCCGCCCGCGCAGATGGGGCAGCATCCGGGGGGCGACCGTACGGTAGTAGTCGACGAGGTCGGCCTTGGTGATGCCGTCGTCGGGGAACAGGAGCTTCCCCGGGCGGCTCACCTCGACCGTGCGCCGTCCGACGCGGACGGACGCCCTGGCGCCGGCATCGGCCCCCGTTCTGGAGCCGGTCTTGGCACCGCTCTCGGCGCTGCTCCTGCCGCCGCTGCTCTTGGCGCCGGTCGGTGCGTCCTTGGCTGCCATGGACACCTCCTCGCCGCCGGTTCAGCCACGGGTCGCGCGGATGACGACGAGTTCTTCGGTCCGCAGCCCGGTCTCGACCAGACCCCGGTCCTCGAACCAGTCCGCCCGGGCCGTCATCACCGGCCCGAAGGGCTGGGTGCGACGGCGGGCCACGTCGGCGTCCAGACCGGCGCGCTGAAGTGCGTCGAGGGTCGCGGTGACGCCGGAGAGCGAGGAATGGACGAGGAGCAGCACCCCGTCCGGGTTGAGCAGGAGCGGCGCCTGGCGGCAGATGCGGTCGAGGAGCAGCCGCCCGTCGGGCCCGGCGTCCCAGGCCCTGCCCAGGCCGTGTGCGGGCGGCTCCGGGTTCTCGGCCGGTACGTACGGCGGATTGGCGGTGACCAGGTCGAACCGCTCCCCCGCCACCGGCTCGCCCAGGTCCCCCCGGAACAGCCGGACCCGGCAGTCGTGGAGCCGGGCGTTGAGCCTGGCGGTGGCCACCGCGGCCCGGGAGACGTCGACGGCGGTGGCGTCCGCGCCCCGGAGGGCGGCGGCGATGGCGATGATGCCCGTGCCCGTGCACAGGTCCAGCGAACGGGTGCCCGGCCGGATGTCCTCCTCGGCCAGGCCCTCCAACAGCAGTTCCGTGTCTCCCTGAGGGGCGTACACGCTCGGCGGCTTGATCATGCGCATGAGCCGCAAGTGCCCGCGCCGGGCGTTTCCACGCCTCTCGGTGCGGCGGTTTCTCCCCCGGTGCGCGGGTAGCCGCGCCGGGAAGCGATCCGCCGTACGAGGAGGCGACCGAGGATGACCCGCGCGGCTCTGTTCGACGTGGACGGCACCCTTGCCGACACCAACCATCTGCACGTGGTCACCTGGTGGGAGGCGTTCCGGCAGTCGGGGCACGACGTCCCGATGCACGCCATCCACCGGGCCATCGGGCTCAGCAGCGAGGACCTCATCGCCCATCTGCTGGGCGACCACCGCGACACGGGGCAGGACTCCGCGATCAGCGCCGCGCACAAGACGCTGTACGCCACCTACTTCGACCGGCTGCCCGCGCTGCGGTCGGCGGGGAAGCTGCTGCGGACGGTGGCCGGCCAGGGCTGGACGGTCGTCCTCGTCACATCGGCGAGCGGTCATGAGCTGGAGGCGCTGCGCCGTGCGATCGACGCGGACGAGGTGATCGCGCGGACGGCGAGCTCCGACGACGTCGAGGAGGGCAAACCGGCGCCGGAACCGGTGCGGCACGCCCTCGACCTCGTCGGGGTGTCGCCGGAGCGCGCCGTACTGGTCGGGGACACGGTCTGGGACATGAAGGCGGGCAGCCGGGCCGGGGTGGCGTGCGTGGGCCTGCTGTGCGGGGGCATTCCCGCCGACGACCTCCGCGCCGCGGGGGCCGAGGCCGTGTACGCCGACCCGGCGGAGCTCCTGAGCCGGTTGCCGCAGAGCCCCCTGGCTTACGAGGGCGGGCCCTAGCGGGCGTCGTGCGGGCCACGCATCCCCGGGGGCTTTCAGGGCAACCGCGCCCTATGAACGAACTCACCGGCACCCATGGTTCCCACTGGCTGCGGACGGCCGCGTTCCCGGCCTATCCCCCGCCCACCGGCGACACCGAGGCCGATGTGGCCGTGATCGGTGGAGGCATCGCGGGGCTCAGCGTCGCCTGGGAGCTCACCCGGGCGGGCCGCTCGGTGGTCGTCCTGGAAGGCGACCGCGTCGCGGCCGGTGTCACCGGCCACACCACCGCGAAGGTGAGCGCCCTGCACACGCTCGTCTACGACGACCTCCGGAAGTCCCGCGGCCCCGACGCGGCCCGCGCCTACGCCCAGTCGCAGATGGCCGCCGTGCGCCACATCGGCGAGGTGGCGGCCGAGCTCGGCGTCGACTGCGAGCTCGAGGACCGGGCGGCCTTCACGTACTGCCAGGATCCGGACGGCGTCGAGAAGCTGCGCGCCGAGGTGGAGGCAGCGCGCGAGGCCGGGCTCGACGCGTCGTTCGTGACGGAGACCGGACTGCCCTTCCCCGTCGCCGGCGCGGTCCGCGTCGAAGGGCAGGCGCAGTTCCACCCGCGGAAGTACCTGCGCGCGCTGGCCGAGGATCTGACGGCGCGCGGAGGGCGGATCCATGAGCGGAGCCGCGTCGTCGACCTGCACCGGGGCGAGCCCTGCCGTCTGACGACCTCCTCCGGCTCCACGGTGACCGCGCGGGACGTGGTCGTCGCCACCCACCACCCGGTGTTCGACCGGGGCATGCTCGCCGCCCGTCTCAGCCAGCACCGCGATCTCGTGGTGGCGGGGCCGCTGCCCGCGGACCGGGACCCGGACGGGATGTACATCACGCAGGAGGAGGGCAAGCGCTCGGTGCGCACCGCCCCGTACGGGGACGGCAGGCTGCTGATCGTCACCGGCGAGGCCTTCGGCCCGGGGACGGAACCGGACACCGAAGGCCGCTACGAGCGTCTGGAGCGGTGGACGCGGGAGAACTTCCCCGGTGTGGAGATCACCCACCGCTGGGCGGCCCAGGACAACGCCTCCACCGACACGGTGCCGCTCATCGGTCCCCTGCACCACGGTGACGACCATGTGTACGTGGTCACGGGCTTCGCCGGCTGGGGCATGGCCGGCGGTGTCCTGTCCGGTCTGCTGCTCGGCTCCCTGCTCGGGGGCCGTCCGGTGGAGCGGGAGTGGGCGGAGCTGTACGACCCGCGGCGGCCCGGGATCGTCGCCCGCACGGCGCCCGCCGTCGCCAAGGAGCAGTGGGACGTCGCCAAGCACTTCGTGAAGGACCGGCTGGACTCGCTCGGCGCCGGTGCGCGGCGCACGGTGGACGATGTCCGGCCCGGCACGGGCGAGGTCCTGCGCGTGGCGGGCCGGCCCTGCGCCGTGTACCGGGAGGAGAGCGGCTCACTGCACTCCGTTTCGGCGGTGTGTACGCACATGGGCTGCCTGGTGGCCTTCAATCCCGCCGAACGGACCTGGGAGTGCCCCTGCCACGGCTCCCGTTTCGGCGTCGACGGCGAGGTCATCCAGGGGCCGGCGCTGCATCCGCTGGAGCGGCGGGAGCCGAAGGAGGACGGGGGTCGGGAGCCGGAGGAAGACCGGGGTTGAAGTCCCGCGCGGCGGGCACGTGTGGT
>NZ_JBIWIU010000026.1:1492-3253 GCF_044764755.1 Streptomyces sp. NPDC093600 | reverse complement strand
CGGGGTGATGGGTGGCTGGTCGTTGCTTGAGAACTACACAGTGGACGCGAGCATCTGTGGCCAAGTTTTTAAGGGCGCACGGTGGATGCCTTGGCACCAGGAACCGATGAAGGACGTGGGAGGCCACGATAGTCCCCGGGGAGCCGTCAACCAGGCTTTGATCCGGGGGTTTCCGAATGGGGAAACCCGGCAGTCGTCATGGGCTGTCACCCATGCCTGAACACATAGGGCATGTGGAGGGAACGAGGGGAAGTGAAACATCTCAGTACCCTCAGGAAGAGAAAACAACCGTGATTCCGGGAGTAGTGGCGAGCGAAACCGGATGAGGCCAAACCGTATGCGTGTGATACCCGGCAGGGGTTGCGCATGCGGGGTTGTGGGATCTCTCTTTCACAGTCTGCCGGCTGTGAGGCGAGTCAGAAACCGTTGATGTAGGCGAAGGACATGCGAAAGGTCCGGCGTAGAGGGTAAGACCCCCGTAGCTGAAACATCAACGGCTCGTTTGAGAGACACCCAAGTAGCACGGGGCCCGAGAAATCCCGTGTGAATCTGGCGGGACCACCCGCTAAGCCTAAATATTCCCTGGTGACCGATAGCGGATAGTACCGTGAGGGAATGGTGAAAAGTACCGCGGGAGCGGAGTGAAATAGTACCTGAAACCGTGTGCCTACAAGCCGTGGGAGCGTCGCTCATTGGGTTTACCCAATGGGTCGTGACTGCGTGCCTTTTGAAGAATGAGCCTGCGAGTTTGCGGTGCGTTGCGAGGTTAACCCGTGTGGGGAAGCCGTAGCGAAAGCGAGTCCGAACAGGGCGATTCAGTAGCGCGCTCAAGACCCGAAGCGGAGTGATCTAGCCATGGGCAGGTTGAAGCGGAGGTAAGACTTCGTGGAGGACCGAACCCACCAGGGTTGAAAACCTGGGGGATGACCTGTGGTTAGGGGTGAAAGGCCAATCAAACTCCGTGATAGCTGGTTCTCCCCGAAATGCATTTAGGTGCAGCGTCGTGTGTTTCTTGCCGGAGGTAGAGCACTGGATAGGCGATGGGCCCTACCGGGTTACTGACCTTAGCCAAACTCCGAATGCCGGTAAGTGAGAGCACGGCAGTGAGACTGTGGGGGATAAGCTCCATGGTCGAGAGGGAAACAGCCCAGAGCATCGACTAAGGCCCCTAAGCGTACGCTAAGTGGGAAAGGATGTGGAGTCGCAGAGACAACCAGGAGGTTGGCTTAGAAGCAGCCACCCTTGAAAGAGTGCGTAATAGCTCACTGGTCAAGTGATTCCGCGCCGACAATGTAGCGGGGCTCAAGCGTACCGCCGAAGTCGTGTCATTCATACACATATCCCCAACGGGAGTATGGATGGGTAGGGGAGCGTCGTGTGCCGGGTGAAGCAGCCGCGGAAGCGAGTTGTGGACGGTTCACGAGTGAGAATGCAGGCATGAGTAGCGATACACACGTGAGAAACGTGTGCGCCGATTGACTAAGGGTTCCTGGGTCAAGCTGATCTGCCCAGGGTAAGTCGGGACCTAAGGCGAGGCCGACAGGCGTAGTCGATGGACAACCGGTTGATATTCCGGTACCCGCTTTGAAACGCCCAATACCGAGCCCATTAATGCTAAGGCCGTGAAGCCGCCCTGGATCCTTCGGGTGAAGGGGAGTGGTGGAGCCGCCGGCCCAAGGTGGTAGTAGGTAAGCGATGGGGTGACGCAGGAAGGTAGTCCAGCCCGGGCGGTGGTTGTCCCGGGGTAAGGGTGTAGGACGT
>NZ_JBIWIU010000026.1:0-1399 GCF_044764755.1 Streptomyces sp. NPDC093600 | reverse complement strand
GCTGAGACCTGATGCCGAGCCGATTGTGGTGAAGTGGATGATCCTATGCTGTCGAGAAAAGCCTCTAGCGAGTTTCATGGCGGCCCGTACCCTAAACCGACTCAGGTGGTCAGGTAGAGAATACCGAGGCGTTCGGGTGAACTATGGTTAAGGAACTCGGCAAAATGCCCCCGTAACTTCGGGAGAAGGGGGGCCATCACTGGTGATCGGATTTACTCCGTGAGCTGGGGGTGGCCGCAGAGACCAGCGAGAAGCGACTGTTTACTAAAAACACAGGTCCGTGCGAAGCCGTAAGGCGATGTATACGGACTGACGCCTGCCCGGTGCTGGAACGTTAAGGGGACCGGTTAGTGACCTTTCGGGGTTGCGAAGCTGAGAACTTAAGCGCCAGTAAACGGCGGTGGTAACTATAACCATCCTAAGGTAGCGAAATTCCTTGTCGGGTAAGTTCCGACCTGCACGAATGGCGTAACGACTTCTCGACTGTCTCAACCATAGGCCCGGTGAAATTGCACTACGAGTAAAGATGCTCGTTTCGCGCAGCAGGACGGAAAGACCCCGGGACCTTTACTACAGTTTGATATTGGTGTTCGGTTCGGCTTGTGTAGGATAGGTGGGAGACTTTGAAGCCGTGACGCCAGTCATGGTGGAGTCGCCGTTGAAATACCACTCTGGTCGTGCTGGATGTCTAACCTCGGTCCGTGATCCGGATCAGGGACAGTGTCTGATGGGTAGTTTAACTGGGGCGGTTGCCTCCCAAAGGGTAACGGAGGCGCCCAAAGGTTCCCTCAGCCTGGTTGGCAATCAGGTGTTGAGTGTAAGTGCACAAGGGAGCTTGACTGTGAGACCGACGGGTCGAGCAGGGACGAAAGTCGGGACTAGTGATCCGGCGGTGGCTTGTGGAAGCGCCGTCGCTCAACGGATAAAAGGTACCCCGGGGATAACAGGCTGATCTTCCCCAAGAGTCCATATCGACGGGATGGTTTGGCACCTCGATGTCGGCTCGTCGCATCCTGGGGCTGGAGTCGGTCCCAAGGGTTGGGCTGTTCGCCCATTAAAGCGGTACGCGAGCTGGGTTTAGAACGTCGTGAGACAGTTCGGTCCCTATCCGCTGCGCGCGTAGGAATATTGAGAAGGGCTGTCCCTAGTACGAGAGGACCGGGACGGACGAACCTCTGGTGTGCCAGTTGTCCTGCCAAGGGCATGGCTGGTTGGCTACGTTCGGGAGGGATAACCGCTGAAAGCATCTAAGCGGGAAGCCTGCTTCGAGATGAGTATTCCCACCTCCTTGAGAGGGTAAGGCTCCCAGTAGACGACTGGGTTGATAGGCCGGATGTGGAAGCCCAGTAATGGGTGGAGCTGACCGGTACTAATAGGCCGAGGGCTTGTCCTCAGTTGC
>NZ_JBIWIU010000025.1:0-8595 GCF_044764755.1 Streptomyces sp. NPDC093600 | reverse complement strand
CGGGAAGGCGCGGATCGGCCCGTACCCCGGAAGGCGGTGGAGGTCCTGCCCGACGGAACCGAGACCAAGCTCGGCATCTGGTACAGCAACACCAAGACCCGCCGCGACAAACTCACCCAGGAACAACTGGCCGCACTACGGGAACTCGGCATCGAATGGGCGTAGGAGCGCCGAGTTTGCAGCTTCACAAACTCAACACCCACCTGGCGGCCGGGCTGAAACAGTACGAGGCCGAGCACGACTTACTCACCGCCGTCCGCCTCCCGCCGTATGCAGCCGACCTGAATCCCGTTGAGGCCCTCTGGTCACTGGTACGCGGGGCCATGGCCAACACCGCCTTCGACACACCCGACGACCTCGACCGCACACTCCGCCGGGAGTTACGCAGGATCCAGCTCCGGCCACACCTGATCGACGGCTGTCTCACCGCCACCGGCCTGACCCTCGCACCACCGACCCCCCCCTGAGAACCTCAGTAGGTGGCATGGTGGCGGGGGACGCCGACGACTGTGAACGGGGCGGTGACCAGGGTGTACTGCTCGGCTGGGAGCGTGGCGGGTTTCCGTACGGCCCTGGCTGCGATCACGCAGACGGAGTTGGCGTCCGAGTGGAGTCCCGCGCGGTATGCATTGAGTTCCTCACTGCGCGGAAGCAGCGCCGACCTTACGGCGTGGTCGAGCTCGGAGTTTTCTGATGCGGAGAGCCGGAGGGCACGGCTTGCCTCAGGCCGCCCTGCCGACGCCGGCTGACGGCGTGGTCGAACGCGGCGGCGAGAGTCTGGGGCGGCAGAGCCGCGACCGTTGCTATGAATCGAGCCGTGGCGGCATCCACAACTAGGGTCTTTCGGGAAGGTTTAGGGCAAGCGTCAAGCAGGTGACGCCACCAGGCACTCTGCCTTGCCCGTGAGAAGGTACGTTCCGGGTGGAACGAAGGGGAGTGTGACATGGATGTCCATCGCCTGGCACGCATAACAGCGACGCTCTTTGGGGAGCTCGGCACTGCTGGAGCGCTCACGGTACGGGAGTTGCCCGACGGACTCGGAATCTGTGCGTGGCCAGCCGGCACCCGGGGTGGAGGAAGCATCTTCGTGGGGTGCGACGAGTCGGTTCTGTTCGTGGGATCCGCGATAGGTTTCGACGCCGGTCTCGCCGCTTTCCGCCAGGGCATGCGCACTCCCGCCGACCGCTTCCGGGGCGAGCCTGACAAGGCGACTGCACAGAAGCCCGTTGAGTAGCGGGGCGTGGGCGACCGCTACGAGCGGACGAAAGACGTCCCCTCGTGTCGGCGGTGATGGCCGATTTACCACAGAGTCCGTGTTCGTCGCAATCACCGGATCCTGAATCGCATGAAGTCCGACCTGCCATGGCACCTGTCAAGCGCTGGCCGACGCCGCGCGTCGAGGCCCGCTATTCGGGCTCGGCCTCGACGATCCTGACGTCCTCGGCGATCGGGTCCTCCATGACCCTGGACATGTAGCGTTCGGTGCCGACAAGGTCATAGGTGTCGTATGACGCCATCGAGCTGCCCTCGTAGGTCCACTCCACGCGGTACCGCTCTGCCACCTGGCTTCCTCCCACTCGCTTACCCGCCGGAGCGCTGTCCGACTGGAACCGTACCCCGCCCGTCGTTTGCACCCCACACGACGTACGCTCGGCCTCAAATGTCACAACCACCCACTTCCTTGCATCCGTCCCGGCCTGGCTGGGCCATGCGCTCACGGTTCCGTGCGACGGATTCCAGGGCCGGTGGCCTCAAGAGGGCCGGATCGATGGGACGGCGTCCAGCAGTGGCAGGAGCTGGCTGACGTCGTGCCGGTTGCCGGGCCTTCCGCAGTGAGCGCGACGGCGAGCGGGGTTCCGTGACGGTCGACGAGCAGGCGGTGCTTGGAGCCGGGATGGGCCAGGTCGTATCCGGCTACGCGCCGGCGAAGCTCGCCGACTGTCTCGTTCCACAGGTAGTGGAGCGCCGCGTCGAAGAGGTCAACGCGGCTTTCCGGATCTGCCAGTGTGATGCGGCCGGCGCCCGCAGGTCGCATTCGCAGCGGGCGCTAACGCGCGCCGGAGACGTCGCTTGGGCCGAAGCTCGGCCGTAAGGGTCTTTGCCCCACAGCAGCGGAACGGCTCCTCCCTCGGAAGAGGGGGAGCCGTTTTCCGTCTGGAGTGAGACTGTGTCAGGCGTGGCTGTGGTGGCGCTTGCCGGTGACCAGTCGGTAGACGGCGAGGAGAATGACCGAACCGAGGATGGCGGCGATCCAGGTGGAGAGGTCGAAGAAGCCGTCGATGGAGTCGACGCCGAAGATGACCTTGCCGAGAAAGCCGCCGAGCAGGCCGCCCGCGACGCCGATGAGCATGGTGATGATGACGCCGCCCGGGTCCTTGCCGGGCATCAGCGCCTTGGCGATGAAGCCCGCGAGCAGACCTATGAGAATCCAAGCCACAATGCCCATGATGCGTCTCCTACCTCGGTGAATAAAGCCGGTGTAAATGATCGTCTGCACCGTGCGGAGGTTTTCAAACACCGATCATTCCGAGCAGGAAGGTCGCGGTCGAGGAGAAGGCGCGGGCGGCCCGGGAGGCGACCCGCGATGTCCAGACCACTGTGCGTCCCGGGCAGACGGTGCGGGCGTCAGCGGCCGCCCGGCGATGAGGAGTGCAGCATCACCTACGACCCCGTGGTCGCGACCGTGCAAGGCTTTTGGCAAGGCCACCCCATCAACTTCAAAAGGCAGTACGTCAACGACTGCGAGATGCATGCGAGGACCGGGGCGATCTTCCGGTTCTGACTCTTGGTTGAGGCCGCAGGCGTGCCTCCATGTCGGCACACCCCGCCCTGGACGCCTGCACGGCCGTAGTCGTCCTGGACGCCGAGGGCACTCCGACCCCGGCGGTGGTGTGGGACGAGGGGGCCCATCACGCCACTCCACCCAGCGAGGATCACCCAGCACCCTGTCCGCGTCGAGCACGTCGGCGGTTTCCAGGAACACCACCAGATCGTGATCAGAGTGCGCCACACCGAGGACCTCGTGCGAGGAAGCGTGGGAGAACAACCTCGCCGCGCTCCGCTCCTGGGCCTAACCAGCCTCACCCAGCTCACCGCCCGCACCAGCGAAGCCACCAAGTAGCTACCGCGGGGCGCATACCCGTCCGGCCCTACTCACGCTCACGTCATGGGCGGACCACCACCGCTTGTCGGGGTACGCCCTTCTGTGCCCATGCGCGTACGGAGAAACGTGCCCAGTTTCCGCATCCCTCCGGTCCCGTGCATCCTGGTCAGTGCTGCGGAGAGGGTTGAATGCGCAGGGGGTCAGCGCCTGTCATAGGGTCCCGGCAAGAGTCCCCCAGTCCGTTCGGAGCGCCTGTGCCCCGCCTTGCTCACCTTGTGACTACGCTCGCGGCCCCTCTCCCGTTCTCCGGGGCCGACGCAGCGCCTCACTCTGGAGCCCCGGCCCACAGCGCGGCTCCTCGTACAACGAGGGGACACAGAGCTGATCGTCCAGGAAGTCCAGCCGCCGGCCACGGCCTCGGCCGTCTCCTTTCCGGCGCCCTGGCCTCGCCGGTTCGGCACGAGCGCAGTGTCGCCTGCCGCTGACCTGGTTGTCTTCGCCGGACCGCATGCACTGCGAGCCGTTGACCAGTCGGGAAGCCCACGGTGGGAACTGCGGCACCGCTGCTGGGCAGGCTGCGCGGGGCACACAGAATTCTCCGAGTACGCGGAGGACAGAGACCACCGCTATGCCAACCGTGGCTCGGCTGGCTTCTCCTCGGACGGGAAGACCGTGTGGTCCCATGTCCACGGCCCTCTGGAGCACGACGCCCCGTGAGAGGCACCCCGGGACCGGCTGTCCGCGAGATCCGCACCATCCTGGCCGACGGCGTGATCCCGGGCCTGCCCCCGCGAGAGACCACCACGGCGTAAGCGCCAGTGTGGGGATGACGAGCGGCAATCCGGAAGCCTGGGCAAGCCGCCCGCGCGGGTGGCTTGCCCAGCCTCCCTTCGGGCTTGCCAGGCCGCCGCCGGCTCCCACATCGGGCGGGCAAGCCCGGTGCGGTCGCAGTGGAAGCACCGGCCGACCCCGGGCGTGTTGCGGGCCGCGATGGTGCCGACGGCGTTTCCGGAAGAGCCGGGTGAGGCCGTTGATGTGTGCCGCGTGTCTCGGGAGGTCTTGCCGTCTTGCCGAGCGTGACCTCCAGCGCGCCCCCGGGGCCGGTGAAGTGGGGTGCGGGGGGTCGCCTGTCCATAGCGCGGAGGGACTCGTTCAGCTCGTACATCGTCCTCCGCGCCGGTCAGCTGTGCGCGGGCCGTGAGGATGGTGTCGGTGGCCACGGTGAAGGACAGCAGTCCGGCATGGCGGGCGGGCGGCCCGACGCGGTCCACGGGTCGGGGTGGGTGTGCTGGAGCTGGGCCAGGGGCGTGCCACAGGTCGCCCGGCATCGGAGATCGTGGCTTTCTTCTCGGCTGCGTCTCATACGGCCTGTGTACGGCCTCCTCTTCAGAGCGCGATGCGCGGCGGTGTTTGCACTGGACGTGTCGCCCTGGCCGCTTTCGACGCTGCGGCCGCTCCGTGCCCTCGAGGACCTGGACGAAGACGTCCTCGCCGAGGCTGCCGGCGAAGCGCGGGCTTTCGGCGCCGGCCCGGCGGCCGCCGTCGACGAGTTGGTGCGCGACCTGCTCGTGCAGTTGGCCGACTGGCAGCAGTCGATCGGCGAGCTGGGCCGCCTCACCACGGCAACTGAAGGCCGACCGCTACCCGGCTGGTCCACCGACGCCGGCCGCACCGAGGACATCGGGTGGCGCCAGGCCCGCGCCACGCTGCTCGAGGCCGTCGCACGCCACCACCACGCTCACCTGCTCGCTGCCCTCGTCGAGCTGGGCGGTGAGCTGGAGCTCCCAGCTACCCGTAACCGGCGCTTCAGGGGCGCGGTCATCCCAGAAGGCTGCGCGGTCAGCGACGCCGGCCGCCGCCGATGCGGCGGTCGTCGGCCAGTGCGGTCAGCGGGCCGAACTCGCGGGCAAGCTCGTTCCACGTCAGAACCTCGCCACAGCGGGCCGGGAACTCCTTCGGGTTGAACTCGGGCATGGTCCAGGTGCCAGTGCCCCGGTCCCGCAGCCACAGGTCCCCGTCACCGTCGACCACAGTCGGCGGGACCGGTACGGGCTCGGCCTGATCGGTGGGCTCCCAGGTGACCCGACCCGGGTGGGAAACGCGGCGCAGCTCGGTGGTGGCCAGCCGCGCGGCCAAGTCACGGGTGGACTCTTCGGCGTCCTTGACCGACTCGAGTCGGAATGCGTCGTCAAGTACGGGCAGGGCTGGATTCTTGCTGCGCTTTGAACTCATACGCTGACTACCTCCGGTGGGGGGGTCACATCCGTTATGGCACCCCGTAGAGGAACACGGTATCCGAGGCGGGAGCCGGGCCAGGCCTTCTCCGCTGGAACGGTCAGCAAGCCCGCCGACGCCCAGGAAGATGCTCTGCGCCAGGTCAGCGACTTGTTGGGTGAGGCGAGGAAGGCACTCGACACGCTGACGAAGTAGCTGGAAGCAACCGTCCAGCCCCCGCCCGGTGCACCCCTCTCCGGGGCGAGCGCCGCCTTCAGGCGGTCCAGTCGTTCGTAGAGAGCGCGAACGAGGCGGGCACGGTTCTGGACGCAACGCACCGTGCCTTCCAGCGTCGCGGATGGTCGGTGACGGTGTCAACGACGCCGCGGCGCTCGCCCAGGCCGACCTGGGCCTGGCGATGGGCACGGGCACGGACGCCGCCATCGAGGCCGGCGACCTCACCCTCGTACGCGGGGACCTGCGGGCCGCCGCCGACGCGATCCGGCTCTCCCGCAGGACGCTCGGCACCATCCGCTCCAACCTGTTCTGGGCCTTCGCCTACAACGTCGCCGCCCTGCCGCTCGCCGCGGCCGGACTGCTCAACCCGATGATCGCGGGCGCCGCCATGGCCTTCTCCTCGGTCTTCGTGGTCGGCAACAGCCTGCGCCTGCGCGGCTTCCAGCCCATCGACAAGTAGGCGAATCAACACCGAGGGGCGGACCCGGCCGAGTCCGCCCCTCTTCCGTGCCCTGTCGCCCCCCTCACGCCAGGCGCCGCCCGCCGAGGTACGTTCGGCCGGTTCTCGTCTGCCACCCCGCCGGGCCGTCCGTAAGCGGGGCACGGTTGAGTGTCGGGGACGGTCAGCGGTGCCCGCCGTGTGAACGCCAGACCGCCCGGCTGCCAGCCCTCAGTCAGGCGTCGCGCGCAGCCGCCGGCATCCTCCCCTACAACCGACCCACCCCGACATCACAACAGCACGAGGTGAAGCACCATGTCCCCCTCCTCGACTCATTCCCGCCGAAAGCGCACCCGCGGTCTTCTCGCGGCGGGCGCCATCGCCGCCGCAACCGTCCTGCTCGCCGCGTGCGGCGAGGGCAGCCCTTCTGATGGCGCCGCTGCCCCGGGCGAGGAGCCGCAGCCCGCGCTGCACAGCCACATCCACGGACTCGGAATCGACCCGGAGGACGGCCGGCTCTACGTGGCCACTCACGAGGGGATCTACATCGCGGATGACAAGGGAAGCCCTCAGCTGGTCGGGGACAGCAGGGACGACTTCATGGGCTTCACCGTGACCGGCGCCAAGACCTTCCTGGCCAGCGGCCACCCGGCCCCCGGCAGTGACCAGCCGGACAACCACGGGCTGGCCTTCCTGGCCAGCGGCCACCCGGCCCCCGGCAGTGACCAGCCGGACAACCACGGGCTGATCAAGAGCACCGATGCCGGAAAGTCCTGGAAGACCGCTTCGCTCAAGGGCGAGGCGGACTTCCACAGCCTCGAACACGCCAAGGGCATCACGTACGGGTACGACAGCACGGGCGGTCTGTTGCGCGTCAGCAAGGACGGCACGACCTGGCAGGACCGTGCCCGTCTGCAGGCCCTCGACTTCGCGGTGAACCCCGCCGACCCGAACCAGCTCGTCGCCACCACGGCGGAGGGCGTCGCACGCAGCACCGACGGAGGCGCGACCTTCGCCCCCGGCCAGGGGCCGGGGATGGAATTCCTCTCCTGGGCGTCCCCGGAATCCCTCTTCGGAGTCGACTTCACCGGTGCCCTCAGCATCAGCTCGGACGGCGGAAGCACCTGGAAGAAGACGGCGACCGTGCCCGGAGGCCAGCCGCAGGCCCTGACCGCCGTCGATGAGCAGCACATCCTCGCGGCCACCCAGGACGGCATCTACGAGTCCCGGGACGCGGGGGAAACCCTCACCAAGCGCCTGTCCGTGGCGAGCGGCGATCACCACTGATGAGTGCGGGATCCTGGCGTGATCACGCCATCGCGTGTTGCCGCAAGAACGACGTGCAGCCGCGGGAAGGTCTTCGAGCGGGTGTAGCGGTGGCGCTGCCAGAACGCGTACGTCGTACCGATCGTGCCGCAGGTGCCTTCCCAGACGCGGTGCCCGGCGTAACGCTCGTAGTCCCAGACCTCACGTGCGAGGCGGGCCTGGGACATGGTGCCGTTGTCGAGCTCGAAGAGGCGCACCTCTAGTTCTGCGGTGCCAGGGTGCGCAGGACGCAGAACTCGTTGCCCTCAGGGTCTGCCATGACCACCCAGTTTCGGTCTGAGCCCTGGCCCACATCCGTCTTGGTGGCGCCGAGGCCGAGCAATCTGGTCACCTCATTCTCGGTGCTGCCATCGATCGGGCTGACGTCGAGGTGAAGCCGGTTCTTCACGGTCTTGCCCTCGGGCACCTGGATGAACAGCAGGGTGGGCGGCATCTGGCGGGCCCGAACATCCTCGATGGTCGGCACCCAGGAGCCGATCTCGACCTTGCCCTCGCTCCGGTCGATCACCTTGAAGTCCAGGACGTCGCACCAGAAGGCCGCGAGCCTCTCCGGATCGTGGCAGTCAACGGTCAACTCGGTGAACCTACTTGTCACGACTCTCCCAGATAGTGCCGGACGGGGTTCAGAGTATTGGCTATGCCGTCCGTCCGACAGATCCGAGATCTTCCTGACTAGGTACAGACGAGCTTGACCCGGCATGAGATACACGAGAAGCCCCTGGTAGGAACAGGTCCGCGAAGGACAGGTTCCGGGTACCGAGAGGCTTCACACGTTGACCAGTATCACCTACACCGGCGTGCTCGATATCAGCCGGGCCACTGCTGAGGCCTTCGCGAAGCTGCCGCTCGAACACCGCGAGCGTCTCGGGACCCGCAAGGGCACCCGCGCGGTACCCGGCTGACTCAACTCGCCCGCGACAACCGGATCTCCGTCCCGACGGCCTACAGCTACCTCCACGAAGGACTGACCGTGCTCGCCGACCACGCCCCGGACCTGTCCACCGCACTGGAGTGCGCGGCTGCGGTCGCTTTACGCACCTCAACCTCGACGGCACCGTCATCCGTACCGATCGCGTCACCGCCCCCGGCCGGAACAAGGCCGACCTGTGGTGGTCGGGTAAGCACAAGCACCACGGCGGCAACCTCCAGGTCATTTGCGCACCCTACGGCTGGCCACTCTGAAAGAGTGTTTTGTCCTGCCAGGGGTGTTTGGTAAGGCGGCGGTTCCGGCGGGTCGCGGTCGCTCCTGAGTGAGGTCCGTGGGGTTCAATGCGGG
>NZ_JBIWIU010000024.1:0-29579 GCF_044764755.1 Streptomyces sp. NPDC093600 | reverse complement strand
GTGACCGGGGGCGGGTTGGGATCAGACAGGAGCGAAGGGGCCGAAACGGACCCTCGAAGGCCGTCATCCGCCTCATCTGCCACAAAAGACGTCTACTGCCCCAGTCGACCCGAAGCGGTCCGCCACCTGAACTGCAATGAAGCACCCCTGGCGGGACAAAACGCTCTTTTAAAGAGTGTTTTGTCCAGAGAGGTACGTTTGATGGCCACCTGGGTAGTCGGCATGCTGGGGCGGTTGGGGCTTCTCTCGACTGCCGTGATGTCTGTTGCTGGTGACAACGGTTGGGGGTCCGTTTGGGCTCCTTCGCTCCTGTCTGATCCCAAAGCGCCCCCGCTCAACCCCGTTTGCGCCCTGTAGCCGAAGGGTCGTCGGCGGTACTACCGAAACATGCCTCGACAGCGGCCGTATCCGAGTGACCTGTCCGATGCCCGGTGGGAGTTGATGGAGTCCATTCTGTCGGCCTGGCGGGCCGAGCGAAGGGGGAAGGGCCTGGGCATAGGCCGGCCGCCCGAGCACGACCTGCGGCGGATCATGGAAGCGGTCCTCTACGTCGACCGCACCGGCATCCCCTGGCGATACCTGCCGCACGACTTCCCGCCATGGGAAACGGTCTATGGCTACTTCGCCGCCTGGCAGAAGGACGGAGTCTTCGACCAGCTCAACGGGCTCCTCCGCCGTCTGGTCAGAGAGGCGGAGGGCCGCGACGGCGAGCCGAGTGCGTGCGTGCTTGACGCACAGAGCATCAAGACTTCCGCGAACGTCCCCGCGGCCGGCCAGGGCATCGACGCGGGCAAGAAGATCGCCGGCCGCAAACGCCATATCGGCGTCGACACACTCGGTCTTCTCCTGGCCGTGCTGGTCACCGCCGCGAGCGTCTCCGACAACGCCGGCGGCATCCAGGTGCTCTCACAGATCGCGAAGGCCCACCCGCGCGTGACCAAGGCCTGGGCCGACAGCGGCTACCGAATCAAAGCCATCGAGCACGGAGCACGCCTGGGCATCGACGTCGAAGTCGTCCATCGCGACCCGGCCGCGAAGGGCTTCAAGGTGATCCCACGGCGCTGGGTCGTCGAGCGGACCTTCGGCTGGCTCATGCACCACCGACGCCTCACCCGCGACTACGAGACCCACCCACACCGGTCCGAAGCGATGATCAAGCTGGCAATGGCACCTCATAAGCCGCCGCCTCACGAGGGAATCCACCCTGAACTGGCGTGATGCCTGAACACCGACCGCGTCAATGCAACGGGTGGGACCGCTGGCTCGGACCGGGAGGGTCGAAGCTCACCCCGTTCTCGTCGAGTGCGTTGAAGACGGTAACGCGACCCGAATCGAAGGCGAAGCTGATGTCGACGTTTCCCTGAGCGACATCCCTGCCTGTCCATTCGAGCAGTTCGGCCCCCTTGATGGGCAGCCCCAGCAGAGCGTGCAGTCCGGGGAAAGGTTCGGGGCGCCACTGCAGGTCGAAGCCAGGCCACCGGACTGGACGGGTGGGGTCGATCATGTTCCACGTGAGGGAGAGATCGCCGAGCTTTTGATGGTTGATCTCGACCTGCTCGCCATCGAAGTCGAACAGCACCGGGCAGTCGCAGAACCACTCGTCATCCCTGAGGTCCCAGACCATCCAGACTCTCGTGAGCGTCCGGCCAGCAAGACCACGCAGACGATTTCCATGCTCCTGCACGACGTCACTACGGCCGTCCAACCATGCTGGCTGGTAGCCCGCGATGCCGAAATCGAACATGACGTCATCCTGTCAGAAGTGCCCCTCCTCGGGGCAGAGCAGTCCCGAATGGCGACCAACCCGTCAACTTCTAAAACACCCCTGCCGGGACAAAACGCTCTTTTAGCACAGTGCTCCCCTCTCGCCTCCTAGTGATCACCATGTGCCCCTTCGCCTCGACGAACGACGGGCCGTTGTCCGCGAGGCGGGAAGGCACCTTCCCGGCCAGAGTTCCGCCAGCAGCACCTGCCGAAGCTCAGGTTGGCACGGCTTCGCCGCCACCCCGACGGACGACAGCGGATTCCGTGCGAGCGGGGACAAGGCTGGTACGGCTTCGGCACCAGTCAGGTGCTGCTCTGGCGCTCCGACCGCATCAGGACGGTTAGAGCGTGTCTCTTTGACCAGCTGCCGGCACAAGGACGAGAACAAAAGGAAGCGTGGCACTCGCACCACTCGAAGTAGGATGCCGGCTGCGGATCTGGCAGGGCGTCCGCTGGAAGGGGGGACGCGTGGACCAGCCGAATGGCTCGCAACTGGAGCCAGTCTGGTTGGTGGCCGCGAACGTCGTGGCATGGCGCCGATGCGGGGTTGGAGGCCAGGAGCTGCGGCCCCGGGACAAAGTGCTTCAAGGGCGGAGCGAAGGTGTACGTCGCGGACGCGTACTGGGGCCCGGGGGGTGATCGGATCACGTCCGTGGGGCGCGAGCGGCACACCGGGCGGTGGATCGTCATCGACATGGCGACGCGCCACCTCCACAGCTTCCGGCCGAAGCTCGTCCACACGCCGCGGGTCTTGGAGCGACTGAAAGAGGCCCGACGTGCACGTGGGTTCATCTCAGCGGATTACGCAGCGGACATCTCCGTGACGCTGGAGCAGTACGCGTGCCAGTACCGAGCCAAGACGGCGCCGTTCGCTCCTCACCCGGACCGATGCCTATGTCACGCCTGCCTCACTGGTGAATCCGGGTGACGCGTGATACTTCGCTCGGGCTGCGTTCCGTTTCTGTAGTCAGCGTCGTGCCCAGATGAGGATGCCCGCGAGATGTAGTGCAGCTTGGTAGGCGATGGCCAGCTGGCCAGCTTGTCCGTCCGCATAGCCAGGCCGCGCCACTGCTTGAGCCGATTGATGCACCGTTCGACTGCATTGCGTTGCTTGTATGCCTCTGCGTCAAAAGTGGGCGGACGGCCGCCGGCGCGGCCGCGCCGCAGACGATGGCCGATCTGGTCGGACGGCTGGGGAATGACCGCGCGGATCCCGCGCCGGCGGAGGTGGCTCCGGATCGCACGTGACGAGTAGGCTCGATCGGCCAGGACGGCCTCCGGCCGGGTCCTCGGTCTTCCCGGTCCGCTTCGCGGAACACGGAGGCCTGCCATGACGGCTTCGAAAGCCGGTGCGTCGCCCGCCTGGCCTGCAGTGACGCGAAGGACCAGAGGCCGTGCACGGCTGTCGCTTACGAGATGGACCTTCGTGCTCAAGCCGCCGCGGGAGCGTCCGAGCGCATGGTCGGCGGCTTCGGCCCGGTTCGGAGCCCGTTTTTCCTGGCTCCGGCGGCGTGCTGGTGAGCCCGGCAGACGGTGGAGTCCACCGACACGGTCCAGCCGATGTCGTTATCAGAGTCGGCCGCTGCCAGGACCGCGGCGAGGATTCGTTCCCAGGTGCCGTCCACGGCCCATCGGATCAGCCGCTTGTGGGCGGTCTGGAACGAGCCGAGCTCGTCCGGCAAGTCCCGCCACGGTGAGCAGGTTCGGTACTTCCAAGCGATGGCCTCCAAGGTTCGGCGGTGAGATCGGCCCACCGACGGCCACGGACCGGATCGGCCGGCATCAAAGGCTCGATCCGGTCCCACATCGCATCAGTGATCACTAACCGGACAGACACATCCGATCAACTGACCAACCCATCAAAGAGACACGCTCTAGGCCTGCGTGGCTTGAAGGCCTGGAGTGATGACCGCCCCTCTCCCCGCCCGCCCAGCCGAACATCCTCTGCTTCCTGCCGAGTTCGACGAGCAGCTGCGCCAGCGCCTCGCCGAACTCGACGCCGCCTCCGACAACCACGCGGCCGACCAGCGGCCCGACAACACCACCCGCTCGTACGCGTCCGACTGGAAGACTTGGACGGCGTTCTGCGAACAGCTCCAGATCCCTCCCACTGCCGCCACCCGGGGCACGCTGCGGGCGTTCGTCGACTACCTGTGGAACCGCGAGCAGCGCGCCTACAGCACCATCGACCGCAAGCTCGCCGGGGTGTCTGTCACCCTGCGGCAGGAGTACGGCGTCGTCATCAACAAGCGGGACACGAAGTCGGCGCGCGAGCTGCTGAAGGACTACCGGCTGAAGGCCGAGGAGAATGAGGAGCCGACGCGTGGCCGCGGGAAGGCGCCGGCGATGCGGGTTGACGCGCTCCGCCAGATCGTGGAGAAGTGCTCTGACGACATCTTCGGTGTGCGGGACCGGGCCATGCTGCTCCTCGGGTTCTCCGTCGCCGCCCGTCGTGCCGAGCTCGCTGGCCTGCGGCTGCGGAACATCTCCGCGCCGTGGGAGCCAAGGGAACCATCATCTCCGCGACGATTCCGAACGAAAACACCAAGGGCATCGCCTACTGCTGAATCACAGCGGACAAGCGCCACTGCTCCGCGCGTCGGCCGACCGCCGGCTGACGCGCGGAGCAGTCGGCCCGAGACGTCACACCGCGGATGAGCGCAAGGGCCACCCAGCCTCCGACCTACACCCCACGCAATCCGGCGCCGGGCAACTGACCATACGACCTCTTGACCTGGCCGTTCCCCAAGACGAGGAGAGACATGGCAGCCTCAGCCGATTCCTGCGGGCGGATACCCCGGTTCAGGAACGGATCACCAAGGTGGGCGGACAGCCTGCGTGGCGCGGACAACCGCAGTGGACGCTGTCGAAGCAAACCGGCCGCGCCGTGGTGTTCCTTGCCCAGTTCGATCTCGGCCAGGGCCGCACTGCCTACCTGTTCATGACCGGTAGCGAAGAAGGCTGGGTCGACGGTACCTACGAAGCGGACGGCGGCGAGAACGCCGTCATCGTCCAGCCCGGCGGGCGCGTTCCCCTCCAACTCCGCACGATCCCCGTGGCCGAGGGGCCCAGTGCCGGCCCCGAGTACCTCATGATCCCCAGCGACCGGATTTCCGCCGGCGCGGAAGGGGAGATCCTGCCCCCGGCTCCCGCCTGGCAGCACCAGGAACCGGCCGGGTGTGGCTGCAAGGCGAGGAATGGCCCGGCCCCGACTGGCGCTTCCTCGCCCAGATCGACAGCCGCGACCTGCCACTCGACGTCGACTTCGGCTGCGGCGACATGGGCGTCGGATACGCCTTCCTCTCACCAGATGCCAGCGAAGGCCGCTCCTTTGGCAGAGCAGTTGAGCTGATCTGGCTCCAGGGCATCGCCGCCCGCGCGGCTGTCCAGCGTCACTGGGACCTCCTCGAAGAGGTCATGCAGGCGATGTGCACCTGGGACGGCACGTGGGACCAGTGGAACGCACGAGACAAGATCGCCCCCTGGCTCGCATCACTCACAGGCGATGCCGCAGGTGGGGCGGCTTACTGACCAGGCCAGTCTGCAGGGCCGATGAGCGGGCCGCTCTGACCTGGGGGGTGCCGACCGGCTGCCGGGCCAGCCCGAACCGACACCCGCGATGCTCCGCAAGGCCCTGGGAAGCCGTTCCCCGGTGGACGCGGGCCGACCTTGAAACCCCGGCGACGCAGGTGGCCGCGGACGCGGCCGGAGCCGTCATAGCAGTCGTCTCCTACGCCCCGCGACCAGGGACGACACCGAGCAACTGCCACCTGCCGCCAGAGGAACGGGGCTCGGGCGCGCCATGCTCGATACGGCGCTCGATGTCCTGACCGGCCTGGGCGCTACCGAGGTCCTCCTGTACGTCGACGACGACGCACCGCCCGGAGACGACCGGGAACATACCGCCGCCAACGCCTCTATGACAGGTCCGGCTTCACGGAGAACGACCGTCTCTACTCCTCCACCCTGTCACCTGCGGCATAGAGAGGGGTCGGTCCGCCGTGCTGTGCAGCGATGTGAACCGACGTCAGCATCATGGGAGCCCAGCAGCTCCCTGCGGCCCCTTCTGGCCGAGCCCATCCGACTCGTCCGCGTGCGAGGCCGACACTTCGGCGAGCAGCTCGGGCAGCGTGCCCGGGAAGTGCCACAGCCGAGGCACGAACGCGGCCCACCACCGGGCGGGGACACCGCCGGCGCTCCAGCGGGCCAGCACGGCAGCGGTCTCCACGTGCAGGGCGGAACGGCCGCTCCACGCCGCGCGCGAGACGTCGGCCCAGCCGGAATGCTGCCCCACCCACGACGTCAGCAGGCTCGCGGGACGTATCAAGGGGGCCGCCTCCGCCGCCGAGAGCTGCCCACGCTCGAGAACCGCGCCGAGGTGGCCGAGGTGCGGGGCCTGCGGATCCCGGTGGGCGTCGTAGACGACGGTCATGGTCCGCAGCGCCTGGCGGGCCGAGGCTGCGGTCTCGCCGAACGGCCCGGTGTCGCCGGGCCGCTGCCACGGGGGCACCCAGTGGCTCTCAGGGCGCCGGTACGGCTGCTGTGCCTCCGCCTCGACGGCGGGAGGCGGCAACGGGCGACCAGGGACGGCCGGCCGGCCAGTCCTGAGCACGACAGCGACCTCGGGCGGACAGTCGGGGCGCGAGCGCAGCACCTCCGAAGCAGTACGCGGCAGCCGACCGCCGAGCCGGGCCGCCGCGACCAGCCGCCAGTCGATCCGGTACGGCTCCTTGAGGATCGACCGCATGACCCGCTGCACCTCCCAGGGCGGACGGTCCGTGCGATGCGCGGCGCGCAGGCGCCGCAACAGCGCGCCCGTGCCGAGCCGGCGCTCGGCCGCGCAGTCGAGAAACGGTTCCGGATCGGTTTCCGCGCAGGCCGCGACAACATCGGCGTCGGCCGGGCCGCCACGACCGGGCAACCGCGCGGCGAGTTCCCGCACCCGGGCCGCCCCGCCCGCAGCACGCACGGTCTCCCAAGCGGTCGCGCGAGCCGTCGGCGGGTGCTCGCCGCGCTGGTCAAGCAGGGCGGCCGCCGCAAGGTCCGCATCACCCGAGAACAGCGCCCGACGATGATGGTCCTGGTGGTACGCACCGCCGGCCCCGGCGGTGAGAGGGTCCCGTATCCGCAACAGGCACAACGTCTCGTACCCCAGTCGGCGGTTGTCCAGCAGCGCCTCATCGACCTCGCGGACGTCGAGGTCGAACAGGGCTCGCTGGGTGCCGACGTTGCCGACCGTGTGCGCGAGGGCGGCCCGCAGCCTCGTGCCCCCCAGCCGCTGGACGGCCTCCGTGACGGGGGTGGGTGGATCCAACCCCATGAAGAACAGGGCCGGATCGATGTCCAGCCATGCCTCCAGGGCGGCGGGCCGCTGGTGGTACGGAATCAGCGTCGCAAGACAGGCAAGGTGGAACCGGTTACTCATCCGCTGGTTCGGCGTCAGTTCCTCGTATGCAGACACCCCGGACCGATCCTCCAGCACCACAGCTACCCCACCCCCGCCCCCGCCGGACCCCCGGCACCCTACAAGACGCCCCGCGACTACGGAGGTGTCGGCGTGTCCCCTGCCCAGGAGCTCGCCGACGCCCTCGGCACGCTGGCCGACGTCGGTTTGACGACACATGGCTGCGAGCGAGCCGTGCGCATGTGGCCGCTTCGCCATCATGGGCGGATGACATACAGCGACGCTGACCTGAACGCTCTCCTTCATCGCCTGGATGATCCGGAGCTGACGGAACATCCACCTGGCTACGACCATGCGGCGACGCGAGCGCTTTTCGAACAACTGGTGGCCAGGCTGGATGCGGACTTCGACACACGATGCACGGCGGATCGCCAGGTGCAGGACGCGAGCCTGCACGCCCGAGTCGGTGAGGTCGGGGCCGATGATGACGCCGGCGTCGCGGTATTCAAGGCCTTGGGCGGTGTAGATGCAGCCGATCTGCTGGTGTCCGCCGGTCTTGGCCCAGAGCTGGTTGTGTGTGGGGGGGGCGAGGGGGCGGCCGTCGTCGGGGTGGGTGAGGGCGGCGGCGTTCCAGGCCGCGTGCCAGGTCCGGGCCGGGGCGGCGGGATCGGTGCCGGGGACGTCGATGGTGATGTCGAGGGGGAGGGTGGTGGCGCTGCGAGGGCGGGTGCGGGTCCAGGGCCAGCAGAATCCGGCGGTGGTGCGCGCTCGTGACCCTGTGGCCACCCGGCACCCGCCGCATAATCCCTGGCAGACGTTCGTGTAGTAGGCGAGGTTTCCATGACCCGGCGCGGTCGTGGTACGGCCGAAGGCGTCGTAGGTGAAGCCGGCGTCGACAGCACGGTCGGCGCTGTCGTAGGTATACGTCTTGGCCGTGCCTCCGCCGGTCGGGCAGTGCAGCAGGAGTCACGTGAGTAACTCCGTGCCACAGCGGCCCCTTCAGCGATCGTGGCCACGATCGCGCCCACCGCCGTAGTCAGCGCGGCCAGGTGGGGTCCGGCATGATGTTCCAGCCTTCGATGAGCCCCCACAGCTCCCGCCGGGTTCGGGGAAGGGCCTTCTCCAAGGCCCGGCCCAGCATTTCGCGGCTTTTCAGGCAGGGCTCGATAAAGGTGTAGTAGGCCGTGTCCTCGAGGTATCCGCCCGGGCTGTCCAAAAGGGCCTCGACGAAGGTGAAGCAGCGGGTGAGGAAGTCGTTGTCCCGGCCCTCGGCGAGCGCGGGCAGGAACAGGGGGTACGCGAGTACCTCGGACAGCAAGGTGCCAGGGTGGGTGTTGAGCTGCTCCCAGTGGGAGACGTCGGCGATGCGCAGGTCGTGCCGCTCGGCCGCGACCTCGACGTACGGGAGCACCTCGGGCAGGTGCCGCAGCAGGGTCGCGTAAAGATTGTCACTGGTGACGGGATGCATGGTGGGGTACTCCGAGGGGGACGATGGCGGGGGCCGCCGGACGGGGAATCGCTCCCCCGTCCGGCGGCTTGGGGTCACGCTACTTCCACCACTCGAAGCCCTGGTGCGCCTCGTGGTCGACGAGGGTGCCGCCCTCACCGTCCGGGAGGCTGACCTCCTTGGTGCCGCCGTCCGGGCCCTTGCGGTCTCCGTCCATGCCGCGCAGGAACCGGTGTTCGGACTTGGTACGCATCCCGTCCCAGCCGCCGGCCTCCACGACGACCTGGCCGTAACCGTTCCACTGCGACCAGGTCTTGTGCTTCTCCTTGGTCAGGCCGTCGTCGTCGGCCCAGTGCCAGGCCGCGCCGTCGAGGTAGGAGTAGCGGGTCACCATGTCGTCGGCGCCGCCGGTGCGGTCGGTCGCGGAGACCTGCGTGACCACGTACTTGTTGAACCACTCGCGGACCGGGTCGGCCGAGCCTGGCGGCTGCCAGTACTGCGGGAAGCAGCGGGTGGTGTTGGTCTCCGGGGTCGGCAGCGCGTCGAAGGAGCAGTCGGGTGCGGAGTATGCCACGTCCAGGGAGCCGCCGGACTCGTCGGAGATGTTGGACAGCCGGTACTTGATGAACGGGGCGATGCCGTCGCCCAGCCGGTCGAGCCGGTTGGGGTCCTGCCGGTAGCCGAAGGTGACCGAAGGCAGCGCGATCGGGGTCGTGCCGGACAGCCCGGTGTGCCGGACGGAGGTCAGCAGCAGCGACCGGTCGATGTCCGCGTCGCCCCAGGCGTGGGAAAGGTGCCAGGCGTCGGCGCTCGCGTAGCTCCCGGACGGCTGGAGGATCTGCGTGGTGATCTGCGTCAGGCGCTTGCGGGTCCAGAAGCTCGGGGTGAAGCGCCCCTTGTCACAGTCGGTTGCGCTCGCGCAGTTCAGGTACCAGGGGGTGTCCTCCCACTGGTTCGGGTTCGTCTCGATCTCGCCGGGCTCACAGGCACCGGCGGCGGGGTCGAGGCAGCGCTCGGCATTGACGAAGTCGATCCGGCCGGTGGCCTTGGCGGTGAGCATGGTGTCGGACCGCTGGCCGTACTCGATGTGGTGCAGAGTGCCTCCCCGCTCATAGGGGGTGTCGTCGGCGGCGACCCGGTTACGTCCGTAGGAGTTGGTCTCCGGCTCGTACCAGTACGACATGGCGTTGCCGTTGGTGTCGACGACGTAGTCCGGGTTCCACCGCCATGCCTGTCGGCACCAGGACGCAGCGAACGTGGCCTTGTTGCACGGTTCGCCCGTGTTGTTGCCGAAGACCGGGACCGTCCAGGTGGACTTGGTCTCGGGCTTCCCCGAGGCCCAGCCGGGCAGATGGTTCCGGCCGAAGAAGTACTGGAGGCCGTCGGTGGTGGTCACCTTCCAGTACTCGCCGTCGTCGTCGCGGTTCCCGGTGACGGTCGCGTCCCGCAGGCGTTCGACCCGGGTGCCGTCGTCGTTGCGGATCCGCCAGGTGTCCGCTCCGGTCGGGATCAGCTCGCCGGCACGCCCGTTGAAGGAGATCGTGGCGTTGTCGTAGCCCCAGCACAGGTCACCGGGGGCGTCGTCCTTGCTCCACGTGCCGTCCTCCGAGCACGCCTTGTAGCGCCGCTCGATGAATCCGGTGTTCATGTCGAAGCCGGCGCCGACCCACGAGCCCTGGTTGTTGGTCGCGGAGGTCTGCCCGTCCACGCTGACTGAGGAGTAGTCCAGCGCCAGCTTGGGCACCAGCCCGCCCGGCACAGTCGGTGGGGCGAGCGGGTACGACCAAGAGAAGTCGCCGGTCTGCAGGCTCGTCTGCCAGGCCGCCGACGAGGACAGCGGCGTGGCCCCGTAGCCACCGCCGACGGTCCCGGAGTCCGAGCCGGCCGCGACGGCGGCGAGCACCATCGGGGCGCCGGCGGACTTGAGCGGCACGCCCGTCGCGGAGAGCGAGTGCCGCTCGGTGTCATTGCCGCCCGGCAGCGGCGTGCCTTCACGGCACGCGGACCGCCGGGGGGTAGTGAGTGCGCAGGCAGGCAGGGAGACCAATCTCAAGCGCTGCCCGTAGCCGCCACCGAAGGCCTCGTCGAACGAGGAGTAGTCAACGGTGACGTCGACTCGGCCGGTAGTGCCAGACGCTCCGGCCACGGACAGGAGCAGCCCGTCGATGCCGGCGGCCGGGCAGAGGTTTGCCAACCGCGACGATCAGCCGTGTATCGGCGTCGATGACGACCTGGTGGTTGGTGGAGTACCGGTAGTTCTTCGACTGCTCGGCCACCGCATGGTCACGCGTGGGAACCAAGGTGCCGTCCACGATGAGCACGGTGCCCTTGCGGAACCGAAGGCGCGGCCGCAGCGCGAGCAGCGGTGCGAGGCGAGGCGATCGATGATCCGGTCGGCCGCAGACTTCGAGATCCCGAACAGCGGCGCGAGCTGGCGCAGTGTCAAGTTCGTGCGTCAGTATGCCGCGACGAGCAGGACTCGGTCCTCCAGGGGAAGGCTCCACGGCCGGCCTCGGCGGACCGCGTTCGCCCCCTCACGGCGCAAGGCATTCACCAGCTTGCTGAAGCAGCGCGGGCTCAGCCCTGTGAACGGGCCTACCCAGGACGGCTGTGACGCCGTGATCACTGCTGACACGTCAAGATCGTCCCACTACCCCGGAGCCAGAGTTGCGGAGACCAGCACCGGCCAGAATTCTGTTGGGCGGTCTCTTCACCGGCCGGTACGGTGCGACGCAGGACCAAGGGGGATGAGCTGGTGCGCCCAGTGCTGTTGGTGGATGTGGACGGACCGCTGAACCCGTATGCAGCGAAGCCGCACCGTCGGCCCGAGGGCTATCAGACGCACCGCTTGCTGACGCCTCGGTGGGAGGCCGCCGAGCGGCGCCGGCTGACTGAGTGGGGGCTGCCTAACAAGCCGGTGAAGCCGCTGCGCGTGTGGCTCAACCCGGATCACGGCCCGGCGCTGGAGGCACTTCCCTTTGATTTGGTGTGGGCGACTACGTGGGAGGAAGAAGCCAACGCCTTCGTCGCGCCAGTCCTGGGATTGCCCGAGCTGCCCGTCATCCCTTGGCCCTCGCCGCGGCCCGAGCCCGGGAACGGTGTGTTCTGGAAGACGCCTGAGATCGTCGCCTGGGCGACAGGCCGTGCGTTCGCCTGGGTCGACGACGAGATCACAGAGGCGGATCGTTCCTGGGTGAAGGAACACCACGATGGTCCCGCCCTACTACACCGGATCGACCCGCGACGCGGCCTCGCCATCGACGACTTCGCCGCGCTGACGGCATGGGCGACCGGCCTTGACTGACTCCGCAGCCGGCTGGCAACCGGCAGCGACGCCCTTCTTCGTGATCATTGCGGGACAAGTCTTAGGCACGTTCACGTGTACGCCGACAAGCCGGAACCTACGCGGCAAGCCCCAGCCGGTCGGCCCCCGGCCGCCATCCGCCCGCGCCGTCACCCGCTGGATCCTTACTCACCCCGATGCCCTGGCCGAGAGCGACCGACTCCAAACAAGGCAATCGGCTGGTATGCCGAGGCCTGGTCGACCACTTCCTCGGCTGACAACTCCCGATCCGGCGGCCAGAAGACCAGGCTGCTGACGTGACCGGACGGGCAGGCCAGAGCTCTGTCGAGCCTGTCCAGCCAGTCGTTCATCTCATCTTCGGAGGCGTAGTCCGCCTCCATGATTCGCTGCACGAGTGCGACTGCTTCCGCCCGACTCAACTCCACCGCACTCATCAGGCTCCTTCCATCGCGCCACCTTAGCCAGCGGCGTGATCGGCCGGACAAGTCCTAATACCGCAATTTCGGTTGGTGACGAGATCACAGGGATCTCGACTCCGAGCTGGGCGATTCCGCGCTGAAGACCGCCGCGCCGGGGGCAGCCCGCCACCCGGGCGCAGGGGTGGCGGGCAGGAGACTGCCCGGGCAGGGGTTACGGCGCGGGCGTGTAGTGGACGACTTGCTTATCACAGGGTCCGCCGGCCCAGACGTTGATGGCGTCGATCTCGTTCTGGTCGGCGGTCAGGCCCCAGCGGAGCTTGGTTGCGACCCACTCGGCGAGGTAGCGGCAGGTCGCGTTCGGCGACGGCGGCATGCAGGTAGTCGGGTCCTGGCCGGCCTTCTGACGGTTCGTCCGCGCGGTGACCGCGACCAGGCTGGTGGTGGCGTCCTGATCGTCGGCGTAGGCCTCACGGCGTGCCGCTGTCCAGGCTGAGGCGCCGGAATCCCAGGCCTCGGCGAGGGGGACCATGTGGTCGATGTCGGGCTTGCCGGGGTTGGTGACTTCCTGCTCGTCGTAGTAGCTCAGCCACTCGCCTTCGGAGAGCTTGCAGCCGGCCGCGACGGCCGGGACTTCGGTTGCCTCCGCCAGGAGCACCTCGTTACGGGTGTTGCAAGAGTCGGCGGGGTCCAGGCCGATGTTCCAGTGCTTGAACTTGTCGCGGGTGTAACCGGCACGGGACTCGTCGGCGACCGGGATCTGGTCGATTGCGTAGGTGAGCGGGAACGGTTGTGCGGCGGCCGGAGCGGCGTGGGCCGAGGCCGGAACCGCGAGCGGGGTCAGGGCGAGAGAGCGCGGCGGGGCCGCACACCATGTTCATCAGGCCGCACTCCACCTCGCTGCCATCCTCATCTGGGCTCGGCGATAGGCCGTTGTCTCAACGATCGACGACCCAGCGCGCGTCAGCAGGCCAGGATCCCGTGCTGACAATGTGTTCCACGAGTCTGAACGCCTCACCGATGGGCACGGTGTCTTTGTCCAGGTACTCGTCGTGCTGCCCGTTGGAGAGGACGAACCCCTCGCTGGACCCCTCGGCTCCTGGGGCCACGGCATGCTCGCCGGGATCGCCTTCGCCGTCGAGCAGCATCACCATCGCCCGCTCGCTGTTCGTCACGAAGGCCAGCAATCGACCGGACGAACTGGTCAGCCACGTCTCAAGCAGACCTCTGTCGACCCTCGCCCGAAGCGTCTCCAGCACCACCTCGGACGGCGCAGGGACGGTGCTGCCGTCATCGATCACCCAGGACTCGATCATGAGCACGACGATCTCACGGACGGATCTAAGAGACAGGCCCTAGACGTGTTGGCGCCCGGCGGTGCGGTGCGGTGGAACGCACCACGGTGGCGCGGTGGTGCGTACCGAGTTGGCGCGGTGCGGTGCGATGGTGCGGTGGACCGCGCCGCGATGGTGCGGTGGTGCGCCAGGGGGCGCGCGCTGGACCGCACCATCGCCGTCTCGGAGGTGCGGCTACACGGTGGTGCGGTGCGCCGGGTGCGCCTCCATCGCCTGCTTCATCCCCGCGGCCTCCAGCTGGCGCAGGACGTCGGCGACGTCGCCGTGGTCCTCGGTGAGGATGTTCTCCGTGAAGCGGGTGATGGTGTCGGCGATGCCCGGCAGACCGCCCAGGCACACGCCGTGGCACAGGAGCTCCAGCAGGAGTCGGCCGAGCGCGGCGGCCAGGAAGGAGTGCTCGCAGGGCTCCCCGTCGTGGTCGTCCACGGCGGTGATGGGGATGATGACGCGCGCGGCGACGTCCAGGAGCAGCCGGTGCAGTTCCGGGCCCGTGTAGTCGGCGACCGCGCAGGCGGTGTCGATGTCGTCGGCCTGCTACGCCCGGATGTAGGCGAAGGTAGCGGCAACGTCGTCCGGCTCCATCGGGGCGAGCGGCGCGGTCACGGTGTTCTCGGGCATGGGGCTCCTCATCGTCGGGCCGCCTCGCTGATCGCGGCGGCCTCGAAGGAACTCTCGAACTGCGGGCCTGTGGACAAAGTCCGGCCGCCGGAGGGGGAGAACTCTCCCCCTCCGGGTTTGTTCGTTGACACCGAACATGGACCGATTGCCGCCGAAGTTGGACAACCGCCACGTTTCTGCCATCGACGTTGAGAGCGCTACTGGTTCCCCACCGCCTTGCCGAGTTGGATCGGCAGGCGCGAAGATTCGCGGGTTGCTGAAGCCAGGGGAGGCGCGGTGAGTCCAGGAACGGTGGCGATTACGGGGGCGGCGGGCACCATCGGCTCCGTGGCGCGGGAGGCGCTGCGAAGCGAGGCGGCGCGGTTGATCCTGCTCGACCGGGTGCCGCTGCGCCAGGAGGCCGAGAACGAGGATGTGCGCACCGTGGATCTGCGGGACGCCGCCGCCGTGGAATCGGCCCTTGCCGGAGCCGACCGCGTGCTCCATCTGGGCGGGATACCCGACGAGGCGCCTCTCCCCGATCTGCTCGAAGCCAACGTGCTCGGCACCCACCACGTCCTGGAGGCGGCGCGACGCACAGGGATCGAGCGAGTGGTGCTGGCCAGCAGCAACCGGGTGACCGGCTTCTACCCTGCCGCGCACCTCACCCGCCCCCAGGAGCCGGTACGCCCTGACGGGCTCTACGGAGTGAGCAAAGCCGCTGTCGAAGCGCTCGGACGCCTGTATGCCGACAAGTTCGGTCTGTCCGTCGTCTGCCTGCGCATCGGCAGCTTCGAGCATTTCCCCACCGAATCCCGGCACCTGGCAACCTGGCTGAGCCCGCGCGACGCCGTCGGCTACATCCGGGCCGCCCTGACCGCACCGCTCCCCACCCGCTTCGCCACCGCCTACGCCGTCTCCGCCAATACCCGCCGCTTCTGGGAACTCACCGACCCTGCGGAACTGGCCTACACCCCGGTCGACAACGCCGAACTCCATGCGGCGGACATCCCCGCAGCAGACCTCCCGATCGACCCGGCCGCCCCCCAGGCCGGCCCCTACGCCCTGCCCGAGTTCACCCTCAAGCACCTGCGACCTTGACGCTCACAGCCATGCCGACACGCATGCCGGCAGCACGTTCGACTCGGAAACGACGAGCAAGGCTCTGGTGCCTACCGCCCCAGGCTTCGGCATCAGCGGAAGCTGCCAGGCCAGTGGCCTGCGCTCTACCTCCTGTGCGCCCTTGTCACCAAAAACGCCACTCCGACGATGACGATCAAAACGATGGCGATGATCCAGAAGGGCGGAGAGCCCTGCCCCGCTCCTTTGGCCAAGAGCTGCATGTGCGACATGTCCTTGCCCACCCATCCGTGGCAGCTGCCTGTGGCATTCGATCGAGTACTGGGTTCACGCTTACCCAGAGGATCCGTCCAACTTCGTTGGCAGACGGTCCAAGTTCACTGTCACGGGACAGGGTTGATCACGATGCAGTCACGGTGGAGGGGTTTTCCGAGGCCAGCGTCACACGGAGCCCGAATTTCGCACCTGTAGAAGGTGAATGGCGGGATAGGCCCGCCCCACCTTCAGGAGCATCCTGTGTCCGCAGACGACCCCGAGCAGCACCTTGACCAGCCCGGACAGACCCCCTCCGCGGACCCCTCCCTCACCCCCTCCGCGCCCCGCACTCAGCAGCCGGGCGTTTTTGCAGGTCAGGCGCGGCGGACAGGGGGGCGTCGCAGGTCCGACAACCCTCATGTAGATGTGGCAACACGCCCCAAGCACAGGAGGACATCGACCGGGCCCAGGCGCCGGGAACTGCTGCAAGCGCTGGGGATCTTCCAGAGGGCTACGCCCGATCAGTTGTGGAAGCTGACCCGTCCGGACAACAAGCACGACAAGCTCACGCGTGACACCCTCCTGGATCTTCAGGACCACCACCTGGTGAGGATCGAGTTGATACGGGAGGACCAGCGGCAGGTGTGGGTGCTGACGAAGCGCGGACACGGCGAGGCGAAGCGGCTGCTGGAGCCGAAGGGCATACGGGTCTCGGCACTGCGTGAGGAGAAGTACGACCCGGTCACCGGGAAGCTGCTCGGTGCCAGCTACGACGACCACGCCGCCGCGGTCACCTCGACGGCCGCCGAACTCCACCGTGCCGGGATCGGCCACCGGCTCGGCTTCGCCACCGAGATCGGTCACCGGCTTGGCGACGGGTACGTGCAGCGGGCGGACCTGGTGGTGCGGGCACCGGAAGCCGGGGTGCCGGTGATGCTGCTGGAGATCGACCGCCGCACCGAGGACGCGTACGACCTGGTCGCCAAGCTGCGCCGGTACTGGGAGTGGGGCCGGCTGCTCCCGAGGGACGCGGCCAAGCACACCGTGGACTTGGTCCGCTCCCGGCCGGGTGCGATCGAGGACGTCGACCACGAGCTGCGGCTGTGGCGGCGGGTCTACCCATCGACCGGCCGGGAGGGCCTGGTGCCACTCGCGTTCGTGTTCGCGGACACCACCGAGGCGAAGGTCGCCAACACGGTCGCCGTGCTGGAGGAGGCCGGCCGCCGCTACTGGGCGCCGCGCCGGTACGACTCCCTCTACCGAAGGCGGTCACCGCGCGGGACTACCGCCAGGCAGTGCCCGTCGTCGTCACCACCCTGGAACAACTCCAGGAGCACGGCGCCGGCGCGGCGGTGTGGCGGCGCCTGGGGCGGACGGGCGAGCAGACGTTGACCGACGCGCTCGACAACCCCGACGGCCACGCCCTCTACCTAGACCAAGAGGCCCGCGCCGACGCGGCGGACCGGCAGCGCCGCGCCGCACAGCGGGAGGCGCGGCGGCCGGTGTGCAAGCGGTGTGGGACGAGGTTCACGGACGAACGCTGGGAGGAGATCACGGTGCACCGGACCGCCGTACGGGCCGGGGACACGTCCGTGTGCGGCCCGTGCCGCGCCGACGACGTCGCCCGCGAGGAAGCCGCCGCCGAAGCCGCCCGCCTCGAGGCCGCCGCACCGCCGGAACCGCAGGGAGTCCCCGAGCCGGACCGGGGCCGCGGATGGTTCCGCCGGCGGACCTGACGAAGGGGTACAAGTACCGGCTGGCCGCCGGAGACCTCGCTCGATCGAGGGAACCGGCGGCTCGTGGCTTCGGCCGGTGCTGCCATGCCGGTTAGCATCCTGCCCGGCTAGTGGCGTACTGCCGATCACCGCCCGCTTCCGGAGCCACGCCGCCGGACGCGGAGGTCAAGGTCCTGCGGGGCCCGCTCCTTTCCCGTTCTGCGTTCCGTCGTGATCTACGGCAGTCGTACGAGCCGGTCCCGGGGGCGTGGCCCGGCCCGGCAAAGGAGTACGTCATGCCGAAGAACCAGTCCACCGCCGCGCAGACCGCCCGCTGGGCGAGCCGGAGCGGGGGCAAGTACACCGAAGCCCGGCGCCGCGCGACGACCAGTGAGGCGCCGCGCACGCCGCACGTCCTGCGGTTCCTGGCTGAGCACTCGGGCAACCTCTACCACCTGGTCGGCGGGATCGCGGCGGCCTGGGCACACAGCGGACAGCGGGTGCTTTACGGACACCGCCCCTCTTGTTTGAACGGGTTCGAAGCGCTGGTAGCCTCGGCCGACTTGACACCTCTGGGGAGGGGACGCACAGCGTGCGGATGGTGAGTATGGGGGGCCGTCGTAGGACGAAGGCCCTGGCGGCGGTCGCGGTGGCGGCGGCGTTGCTCTCAGCGGTCCCGGCAGGGCCGTTCGGCTCGGGCGAGGCCCGGGCGGCGGATGTGCTGGCCGAGGTGGTGTTCCCCGCGGAGTTCAGCGCCGATCCGGACGCGGGCGTCCTGCCGGCTGCCGGGACGACCGGTTTCATGCAGGGCGGGACCAGGCCCCACTGGGTGTCGTTCGCCGACGGCGCGCGCACAGACCTTCCGTCGGAGCTGGGCCGGGCACGTCCCACCGGCAGCGATGTGCTGGCCGTCTTCCAAGGCTCGCAGGTGTTGTTCCACGACCCGAAGACCGGTGTGCGGAGCATCGTTCCGATTCCGAAGAACCGCCACTATCTCGGGACGATGGGCCTCGGCGTCATCACCCGTATGACAACGGCTCCGTACGACACGTTTCTCCGGTATCACGATGGAGGCGTCGTACGGGACAGACCGTTGTCCGGACTGCCCGCGGGTGCGTACGCCGGGCGCGTCGACGCGCGGTCCGACGAGCACGGCTTCCTCGCCACCTACGGGCCCGGCGGCGCCGGGGACGCGGGCTGGGTCGACGCGTCCTTCACCCTGCGTCCCTTGCCGCCGAACCCGTCGGGAGACGACTGGCAGCACTGGAACGACGCCGTGCTCGCCGACAGGTTCCTGCTCTATCCGACCGGACAGACGCTCCAGGTCTGGGACGTGACGGGGGACTGGTCCGGGCCGACGGCGGAACTCCCCTGGAGCGGTGGGACTCCGGTGGCGTTCCTCGGCGGTCACGTGCTCGCCCGCGTCCCGGGCGGGGGCGGGGACGCACAGGTGGCACTGGTCGCCCGGTCCCTCGGCGACGGTGGCGAGCGTCCGGTGCTCGACCGGGTCGTCGGGGACACCCCGGTGAGCGCCGACGGCAGCATGGTCGTGGTCGCCCGCCAGGGCGAGGGGACCGAGCGCTCGCTTCACGTCGTGCGCGCCCCGGAGGGTGGCGGCGCGCCGGTCGCGACCCGGATCGGTGACGTCCCGCCCGTGCGCACCACCATCCGCAGCATGTCGCTCGGGCAGGGCGTCCTGTACTCCACCGACGTGGTGGCGGGCACCCGGGCCAGGGTCCGGTCAGCGGACCTCCCCATCGACGGTGCTCGGCCGGCCACGGCCCGGGTGGACCTCGGCGTCGACGACAACGTGGCCGAAGACAGGTGCGGGGTCGGGGGCGAGTGCGAGGCAGGGGTACCGACCGGTGACGGCCGGGTAATGTACGGCGAGGCGGGCGCCCGCGACCGGCTCTTCGTGCTCGGCGCGGACAAGAAGCTGCCGGCCGAGGCGCTGCCGGGCGTCGAGAAGGCGTATCCGCCGGCGGCGTCGGGCCGTTACGTGGCCTACCAGACCTTCCAGCAGCCTGGGAACATAGGAGTGGTCTACGACCTGGACACGCGGCGGACCGTGCTGCGCAGGCCGGACACCGGTCCTGTCGCCATCGACGGCGGCACGCTGTGGGCGGCGTCTGCCAAGGACGACGCCCGGGTGACCGCCGTGGACGTGCGCACGGGCGCTGTCGTTCGCACCGTCCAGGTCACGACCGGTTCCTGTTTCCTGTCCACCGTCCAGGTGCGCGGCAGCCTGCTGTACTGGACCTGCGGCGGCGGCAGCAAGGGTCTGCGCGACGTGCGGACCGGCAAGGACATTGCGCTGCCCGCGCACCAATTCGCCTGGCTCGGAGACGGCTACCTGGCCTACGCGCTGAACGGGGTGGTCTCGGCGTTCGCGCTGGACGGCACCGGGCGCACCCGGGTACTCGGCACGACGCGGAAGATGAACACCGTGACCGTCGACCGCTTCGGCGGCCACGTCGCCTTCGCCGACGACGAGGACCGCATCCATGTCGTTCCGACCGGCTTCCCCGCCGCTGCCCTGACCACCCTCGACACGGACACCGCCGAGGTCCTTGACCTCGCGGATCCCAGCGCGTCGTGGACCGGAAGCTGGTGGCTCAGCAAGCCCGCCGCCTCCTGGACCATGACCGTCAAGGACCGGACCGGGGCCGTCGTCAGCACCTCCGCCGGCGGGGAGGCGCGTGGTCTGGTGAAGGCCGGCTGGGACGGCAAGGACGAGAACGGCAAGCCCCTCGCGGACGGTGGCTACACGTGGGAGCTCACGGCCGTGCCCGCCGACGGATCCGGACCCGAACTGCGCCGCCTCGGCGAGCTGTTCCTGACACACGGCGGGCTCGGGACCTACGCGCCCGTCGTGCCTGCCCGCCTGCTCGACACCCGTAGCGGTCTCGGTGCCGCCAAGGCCAAGGTCGGCCCGGGTGGCACGGTGACGCTGCAGGTCGCGGGGCGCGGCGCCGTAGCCCCGGCTGGGATCTCGGCGGTGGTCCTGAACGTGACGGCGACGAACCCGAGTTCTGCGACATTTGTCTCGGCTTACCCGTACGTGACGCAGCGGACGTCCGCCTCGAACCTGAACGTGGCCGCCGGCCAGACCGTGTCCAACCTGGTGACCGTGCCAGTCAAGGACGGCAAGGTGGCCCTGTACAACCACGCCGGTACGGTCGACCTGATTGCCGACGTGGCCGGGTACTACACCCTGAGCGGCGAGGGCGACCGCTTCCTTCCGGTGGAGCCGGCGCGGATCCTCGACACCCGTGCCGGGCTCGGCGCGCCCAAGGCCAAGGTCGGCGCGGCGCGGACGGTGAACGTCCGGGTGACCGGGCGCGGCGGGCTGCCGGCGACGGGCGTGTCAGCGGTGGTCCTGAACCTCACGGCGACGAACCCGAGCTCTGCGACGTTCGTCTCCGTCTACCCGTACGGGACACAGCGGACGTCCGCCTCGAACCTGAACGTGGCGGCGGGCCGGACGGCGGCGAACGCGGTCGTCGTCCCGGTGAAGGACGGCCAGATCACCCTGTACAACCACACGGGCACGGTCGACCTGATCGCGGACGTGTCCGGCTACTTCACCACCGACGCGGCCCAAGGAGCCCGCTTCCGGCCGGTGACCCCGGCTCGGGTGATGGACACCCGGCAGGGACTGGGCGGCCACAAGCTCGGCCCGGCCCAGAGCGTCGCGCTGCCGGTCGCCGGGACCGGTGAAGTGCCGGCGACCGGGGCGTCCGCCGTGGTCCTCAACGTGACGGCGACGAACGCGACGGCCCCGACCTACCTGGCGGCGACAACACGCGCAGGAACCCCGACGGTCTCGAACATCAACCTGATGCCGGGCTGGACGGTGCCGAACCTAGTGGTGGTGCCGGTGGTGGACGGCCGGATCTTCCTCTACAACCACGCCGGTTCGACCGACGTGATCGTGGACGTCTTCGGCTACTACACGGACTGACAGGACAGAACCCACGGAGGGGTGGCACACCGTCTCGCGACGCTGCGCCACCCCTCTGCCTCTTCGGTCACCGGCAGTCGGCCAAGAGGTCCCCGACCGCCTTCTGGGAGCAGCTCGTGGCTTGCTGCGGCAGCCGCCGCCCCTGCCCGAGCAGAGAAGGCTGGCGGACATGATCACGAGGCTCGAGGACGGTGCCTGGCCGCTGGGCCTGGTTGACGAGGTGTACGTCTTCGGGTCGTACGCGCGTGGGGCGCTGGAGCCGAACGATGTCGACGTCGTCATCGAGCACGGCACGGACAGGCGTTGGCTGGGCGAGTCGCTGGATGCATCGATCAACGGACGTGACTCGTATGTGGGGATGAGGCAGGCCCTGCGGGGCCGGACCCGGGGGATTTCCTTCCAGTTCCGTGGTCGCAGCAGCCTGCTGGATGAGGGATTCGAGCTGTTCTTGCTCTGGCGGAAGGGTGAGCCTTTTTCCCTGGCTCGCGAGCGCCTTGCCTCCTTGACAGCGGACCCGGCAGCCGGGCCGGCGCCCAGAGACCACATGCTCACAGAGTTCGAGGGGCTGGAGAGCACGGTGCCGCGGCCAGCACGGATCGAGTTGTTCGGCCGACACGCGAGGGGCAGGATCAGCATCACCCCGTTGAGGCTGGTGGACGCAGACCTCGAGGACTCTGAAGCCACCTGGCATGTACGGAGACGCTGGGTGGAGACGAGCCCGTTGCGCCGGGCGGCGACGTGCGCCCTGGCCGTGTTGGAGCAGCGAGGCGTTGACCTCAGCGAGGTGACGCTGCACGGCCAGCGGTTGTTCGGCCGGGACCAGCAGGATGAACGCTGCTTCATCGATCTGGGCTGGAACGGCTTCGGATCTATGGGGCGTCTCCTGGACAGCGGAGTGACCTGGCTGGAAGTGCCGCGCCCCCATCGGACCAAGCCCATGGACGCACTGCTCATCGAGCCGACGCCTCGCGCGTAACCAGAAACGCCCATAACCGCGCCCCGGTGCCCCATGGGAGATCGGGAGCCTGCTTCATCCGTTCGTGTGTGCCTGATCGGCGTGTCGGGATGGATGAGGCCAAGGCGGACAGCCACCACTTGCACGAGGTGCAGCCGGGGGTGAGGACTGTCCGATCGGGTTTCTGGTGGCGAGGACATGCCGCGGCAGTGGTCGGCTGGCGGGCGTGAGGGTGCGGTGGCGCGCTTGATGGCCCTTGATGCCCGGGGCGAGCTGGCTACCGAGCACGCGCGGGCGGTTGCTGGGGCTCTTGGTGTGTCGCTGCGAACGGTATGGAACTGGGTGGCGGTGGCCCGGCGCGAGGGCCGGCCGTCCGCACGGACTCCGTCACGGGTTAGTGTGACGCCGGATGTGCGTGCGCGTCTGGCGCTGTGGGGCGGGAATGTCTCTGCGGTGCACCGTGAGCTGCTCGCGGAAGCGGCCGTGGCTGGTGACGCGGGCTCGACGCCCCTTCAGAGCGGGTGCTGCGCCTAATTCATGGCATGCCGACGTCCTGGCGAAGCACCCCGCCCCGGCCTGCGTGCCGCACTCTGGTGAGTCGCCCCCTGCCCGGTTTCTCCGCCGGTCAGAATGCGGCTGCCGAGCTGAAATGCGTGGTGATAGCCCCGCACAGAGCTCTAGCGTGGTCCGACCGGCGCATGCCGGTGAGGAACCTCGTGAACTTGGAGTACCGATGGCTCTGCCCGCACGGCTCACCGCCGCCCTGGGACGGCACCCTGACGACCTCACTGAGGACGATCTGCAGCGCGCGGTCGACAACCAGATACCCGAAGGCGTCGACCTCGACTGGAAGAAGGACTTCTACCAGGGCACCGACGCGGGCAAGAAGGAGCTCGCCAAGGACGTGTCGGCCATGGCCAATACCGTCGGCGGCCTGCTCGTCATCGGCATCGACGACGGCAAAAAGGACCACGCTCACGCCCTGGCACCCTTCGAGCCGGACCCCAGACGGGGTGAGGAATGGATCCGCTCGGTCCTCGCCAACTGCATCCAGCCCGTCGTCCCGAACGTCGGCGTGCGCTCCCTGAAGTCCGCCGACGAGGGCAAGATCTACTGGATCCTCACCGTGCCGCCGAGCATCCAGATGCCGCACGCTGTCGCGATGCCCGGCAACGACTACAACTTCCGCGTGCACGTCCGGCACGGCACCACCACACGGACCCTCGCCGAATCCGAGATTGCCCAGCGCTATCGCGACCGCTTCCACGCCGCCACCACGGACACCGCTCACCTGCACGACATCGCCACCGCCGGTGTCCATCATCTCGCCACCTTCGTGACGAGCGAGGTTGCCCTCGGCGGCTCCCGAGCGTCTTCGTTCCCGCTCTGGATCAGCGTGACCGCTGTCCCCACCGTGCGCGGCAACTACCCTCTGACCAACAGGGAGGAGCGTGACGCGGCCCTCCAGCGCTTCACCGCACTTGCCTACCAGGCGGTGACCACCAGGATGAATCCGGATTACCACGCCCTGGTCGGCCGCCGGCAGGTCCGGTTCGAGGGATATCCCACCGGTCACCTCCACCAGGACGGCTCCACCTTCACCGCGCAATCTCTCAACGTTCAGAAAGACCCTTACGACGAAGACGCCCCGAGAAAGCTCTACCAGCGCGGACTCGAACTCGATCTGGTGGCCCAAGTGCAGGTAGCAGCTGCCTGGGCAGCAGAGACGGGTGGAGCAGGTGACATCATGCTCTCCGCAGCAGTCCACTGCTTCGACGACAGCCTCGCCTCGTTGCGCGTTGTCGCGTCCGATGACGACTTCCAGCGCGGTCCAGGCCAGCCGATGCCCAGGATGCCCGCACGGACCATGGCCAACCTTCAGGCCCTCGTCGCGGACAAGCACGAAGCCGTCAGCGCGGCGTACGTCCTCGCTGCTGACCTTCTCGCCGACATGAGCATCCACCAGCCCCACGTCCTGACCCCCGAGGGCGACATCCAGATGGACCGACTCAACAACGAATACCGCAGCCAACTGACGGGCTGGTAGACAAGACGGCCACGACGCCCGCGAGGCCAGCAGACAGCGAGAAGGGTCTCCGAGATCAACTCGGAGACCCTTCCCCGCGCCTTCCCAGTTCAGAAGGAGACGAGCCGTACGGGCCCGGATGCGGACTAGTCGACGACTCGGCGAACAGGCATCAGGTCAGCGGCCGGGTGCGCTGCAGGTTCAGCAGCGTAGGCGGCAGGCCGAGGTCCCCCATCACCTTCTCGATGGTTGGCTTCATGGGGTTGCCCACCAGTAGCGGGCTGATGGCTGCTGCCGCCTGAAGCAGTGCCACGGGAATCCACAGACGTTCGGCGGTGATGTCGGCCTCACCACCCTTGGGCTCCGTGGTGAACTTCAACTTGCCGTCGTCCACGATCAGGAAGGCATCGGAAGTCGCGCCCGTGGTGTGCGAGTAGGCCGACTGGTGCCGGTAGACCGGATAGACGTCGGCGGTGCCGTACGCCTTGACCATGGTGTCGAAGTTCTTGAGCTCGCCGACCAGCCGCCTGTGGATCTGCTCGCTCTCAGGGTTGGCGAACACGATCGGGTCCTCTGGAGGCGCGGGAGCCGGCTCCGGAAGATTCCAGGTCTCGTTCACGTTCTGGGCGAGCTTCCGACGGTGCTCATTCCAGTAATCGCTAAGCGCCACGACGGCCGGCTCGCCGCTGTCTGCCAGCCAGTTCATCGCGTAGGAGTGTCCCAGCAGATTCCGCATCAGGGGCGCCGCCTCCACGGTGTACCCCTGGTCGTACAGGGACACCAGTGCCTGCGCCGTCCGGTTCGTGAACTGCCACCAGCCCATGAGCGGCCGGACGACATTCTGATGCTCGAACAGCACCCGCACACCCTGGCTGGTTACCTGCTCAGCCGCTCGCAGAATCACCGGCACTACCGCCCGGCAGCGCCGCAGACACTGCTCATTGGGCCCGAACTTGTACACCATGACGAACAACCTACCGACGAATCCCACACATGAACGAGCGATATTTGCTGGTCAGGGCGGCACCAGACCATGACATCACCCCTCGCTACATTGCCCAGTCGATCCCCAGTGCGGCGAGGGCGGCGCGCTGTTCCACCGTGAGCCGGTCTCTTCTGGTTTTGGTGTTGCTGTACCAGATGCCGAGCTTGGTCTCGGTTCCGTCGGGCAGGACCTCCACCGCCTTCCGGGGTACGGGCCGATCCGCGCCTTCCCGTTCGATCCATTGTGTGAGGGCCGTAAGGCCGCGCTGGAAGGCCTGCTGCGCCTTGCTCGGGCCCTTCGCCGTACGCGGAGGCGCGGGGGCGGGAGACGGCGCCTCAACGGGCTTGATGCCCAGCCTGGTCAGCCGTTCTTGCTGTTCGGCGGAGAGCTGTGTCCAGGTGGCCGGCTTGCGCTGCTGCTGGAGCCATCGTCCGATGTCGTCGCCGTCGAAAACCACACCAGGGTGGATGTCGGGCAGTACCCCGTCGGGTTCGTCCTCGACGAGGTCGGCGAGGACACGGTAGTGGCGTTGCCAGTCGAGTGGCCAGGGGCAGTTCCAGTCCGGGTCGATCGCCGTCAGCTGTGCCGCGCGTGCGGCGGCTCGTTCGGGGTCTTTGCCGAGGCCGTTTTTGCGGCGGAGGTTGGCGAGGAGTTGTCCGATGGCCAGCTGTTCGCTGTCGCCTTCTCCTTCGCCCCAGACGGCGTCTTGTCGGGGGGCGAGGTGCCCGTGCGCACGGTGGTAGGAGCGCAGCGCGGCGAGTTTGGTCTCCCATGCTTCGTCGCCTGGTTCCCAGACCATCCCGGCTTCGTTGAGGAGCTCTTTGCGGTGGGGGTCGAGTTCACCGGCCCGCAGCGCCTTGCGTTGTTGGTGCACCCACCGGCCCAGGGGATAGCCATTCGTCGTGCCGACCTCGGTCTCGACGTCGTAGGGGACGGCGTACAGGCCGGTGATCCCGTTCTCGGCACGCCAGCGGACCAGGGCTTGGTAGCCCTCGAGCCAGACGAGGGACTGGGGGCGGATGACGCGGCAGCGGGTGAGGGCGGCGATGTCGGCGGCGTCGCGGGGGGAGGCGAAGTTGACCACGACCGAGGTGACCCGGTCGACCTCCTGCTGCGCCTCGCTCGTCTCCTCGTCACCGCCGACGGTTCCCGCTGCGGGGGAGGGGCGTACGTGGAGGCGTCGGCGCTCGGGGCCGCGGGTCAGGGCGCGGGAAGCGAGCTGGTCGACCATGCGCTCCGAGTGACTGCGCAGCGCCTGGAGGATGTCGACCAGAGGTTGGTAGCTGGCGGAGGCAACCATGTCCTTCGGGTCTTCCCCGGGCTGCAGGAAGATCGGGATGATGATCCGCGCCGTCTTCACTGTGCCGTCCGGGTTCGGACGCAGGGCACGTCCGATGTTCTGGACGACGTCGACCTGGGAGCTGCGCGAGCCGACGATGCACACGGCCTCGACCCCGCGCAGTCCGGTGATGTCGACCCCAACCCCGAGGGCGCGTACCGAGGAGAGGAACGCCCGGTGTACCCGCCGGTTCTGGGCGTCGATGCCGTTGGCGAACCGGTGGATCACCTGGCGCCGGTGGGCGATGGGATGGTCCCCGCACAGCCAGTCGGCCCAGACCCGGTCCGGGGGCACGTGGCGGCCGTCCTCGAGCTCGTACAGCTCGGCCTCGATGGAGGAGGCGGGCAGCTCCTCAGCGTCGGCCAGCGCCGCTGCGGAGGCTTCAGCGGTGTACAGCTCGGCGGCTGTGCGCGGCATCTGCTCGGCGAATGCTGCGGCTTCTTCGACCCGCTGGTGGAAGACCATGGTGGTGTGCAGATTCTGCTGCGCCGCGTGCTCCAGCAGTGCGGCCTGCAGCAGGGCCATGCGCCGACCGCGTAGCGCGTCCTCGGACAGGCCGAGGGTCGGGTCGGGGTCGCGGATCTCGAGCACGTCGATCTCGAAACCGGCGAGGATCGAGCGTTCCACCGCCTGCGCCAGCCCAAGATCGAAAATCCTGGTGCCGTACGTGTGGGAGTCGTCCTCCATCGACGCGATCACCACCTCCCGCCCGTCCCGACCCCGCTGCGGCCGGGGCGCGGCGAGGATCCTGGGGGTCGCGGTCAGGTAGAGACGGAAGCCGGCGGGGATCCGGCTGTTGTCGTGGATCGCCGCCCACGGCCGACCCATGTCCCCGGCCGTCATGTGCCCCTCGTCCAAAATGGCCAGGTCGAAGCCCGCCATCTGCTGGCCGTACAGCCGCTCACCACCCGCCAGAGCCGCCTCCAGCGGCCCCCGCACCGTCCGCCGGCCCGAAGGGTCCTCCGGGTCCTCCCGGTCCACCAGCGAGGCGTACGTGGCGAACACAACCACCGGCCCCGTCCCGGCCCACAGGGCGAGCTGGATCGGGTTGGTCGTGGTGCGCACTCCGAGCTGCTCCAGGACCTCGTCCTTGTCCACCGAGCAGACCGCGACCATGGGCGCGCGGTGCCCGACCCGGCGCCAGGACTGCGCGCTCTGCACGATCAGATCCAAGGTGGGCACCATGACGAGGATCCGCCCGTCCGGGAAGCACTCAAGAGCGCTCGCGGCGGCCGTGATCGTCTTCCCGGACCCTGTCGCGGACACCCCCATGGCCCGGGCCCCCTCAGGAGGAACAAATGATCTTGCAGGAAATCCTACCCAATTCCGGAAAGCAGATTTTTGGACCACTTGGTGTTCGCGGAGCTGAATCACACCGATTTCCTTTTCCTTTTCCCACTCCGCACCAGCAGGCTTCGCCATCGGCCCGTTCTTGCATGCGGCAGGCTCCCCGAGGGGGACTGCAGGGGGTAGCGATCCCCGCCCCCACGGGCCGGCATCTCGTCTTCGAAGTCGCACGCCGCCACAGCTTTCCACCCTCCACCCCACAGCGTCTCCAGCACAGCCGTGACCGCGGCCACCACCGCACCGGGCTCCACTCCCGCCGGCGCTTCGCACTCCAGCACGGTCGGCCACTCGAGGAACTCGAAAGGGTGTGCCTTCCTGCCTGTGGAGTAGTCATTGCAGGCGCTGCTCGCCCGCAGCGGCCCCACCACCAGGCCGCGGCCCTCCTCACCGGGGCCGAGACGCTCGTTCAGCCAGGTGATGACCGTCGAGCTGTCCGTGGCATCCACATAGATCGAGCAGTCCTCGTACGAGACTCCGGCGTTTTCCGACACAACCACCCACCCCTCTCCAGACCGTCCTCAGCACACTGCGGACGGGCCGTCCTACCGCTCAGACCCCGTTTCTTCACCAGCCGTGCTCCCCTGGCCCTGTGACGCCGTGTCCGATCTGCTGGGCGAGGTGCTGCGCCCGTTCGTCCTCCCCGGGCCGGACGTGGACGTACACGGTGTGGCCCGGGGCCGGCTCATGGTTGGCGTCAATCCCGAAGCACGCCTGTACCCCGGTCCGCGCATGCTCCGGACCGAGGCCGAGTTCGGGCACCGCCGGCCAACTGAGAGCCATCCACGCGATCTGCCCCCACCCTGCCTGACGCAGCACCTCCGGCGCTCTGTCCAGCAGATCACCCCCCAACGGCTCCACGACCGAGAGCATCATCGGCAGCAGACCAGCCAGCACCGCGGCATCACCCGGAAGATCGACCCCACGGAAGTGCTCCCCACCTCCCGAGAACCAGCCCCGCGGGAAGACCTCGCGGGCTCTCACGACGTCCTCGACCCGAACCAACTCGGCATCCAGGTCGACACTCGCCCCCTCCGACAGCTCCCCACACCCGACCAGAGACACGGCCACGGCGATCACCGCCGCCACATCCCCGCCCTCGCTCCGGTAGACCGGATAAGCCCTCGCATTACCCACTAGAGACCCCCTACCTCCCACAACAGGAACACCAGAAGGGGTATCCCTACCTTCCCCCAACTCTACATGCTGCATCACTCCGAAACAGCTCCCGCAAACCCAGACCAGCACCACCCTTCAGCCAGCCAGGCCCGCGACAGCGGGCCCGGACGGTCCTGAAGGCGCAGCCGGAAGGACCGTTGAGGCGGGGGAGCGCAGCGGACCCGCCGGCCCGGACAGAGCGAAGCGGAGTCCGGGGTCATCGGGGCGAAGCCCCGCAGCTCCGGGAGCGTAGCGGACGGAGCGTCACTAGGCGCGCGCAGCGCGCCTAGTGGGTGGGACGCGCAGCGTCCCTCCGCGCTCCCGCGGAGCGGGAGCGCAACACCCGCGCGCAGCGCGGGTGTTCGCTTGCCCATCGCGCACGCGAGGACGCGGAGCACTTCTGGCCCTGGAACTCGAAGGAGCCGCGGGTCAGCGCCGTCTTCAGGATGGCGCGGTCGGCGCTCGGGTGGG
>NZ_JBIWIU010000023.1:0-32948 GCF_044764755.1 Streptomyces sp. NPDC093600 | reverse complement strand
AGGAAGTCATCCCCGTCCTCCGCAAGGAGTTCGCCAACCTCCGCCCGGCCGGCGTCCCCGCGACCGCCCCCCTCCACCCCGCCGCACGCACTCAGAAGGGGAAAGCGGAGGCTGAGGCGGAGGGGAAAGCGGAGGCGGGGACGACAAGGGAAGTGGGGGCCGAGGCGCGCGCCGCCGACTGAGCGAGGCGGACAGGCGCGGTCCCTGGCCTGGGGCATTAACCAGGGACCGGCCCGTGCCGCCTCGTCCTGCGATGGTCGACCCGTCCCGCACGCGCGTCAAAGCGGGGGCGCGGAGTCTGTCAGATCGAATCGGCGCCGGACGGCGAACAGATTTCGGGTGACACGTTCGTGGCCGGACCACACCCCTGGTGGTCCGGCCACCATCCGACGGCCCAGAGCGGTGCCGGGAACACCTCGTCCGCGAGGCACCCGAGGGGCGACGGTGGAGGGGCAGCTGGAGGGAGCTGCGAAACCGTCGGGCAGGAGTGTCGTGAGTACTTCCGTCGCAACCAAGCGCAGAACCGTTCTCGAATCACTGGGGGTCCAGCACCGCGCCGAGCAGGGGCCGCAGTCGGCGCCGTACCGGAACGTGGTGACCGACGATGTCTACGACGAGCTCTGCGCCACCCTCTTCTCGGGGTTTCCCCGGCGCGATCAGCGCCTGAAAGCCGAGCAGTACCTTCGGGGGCTGCTGAGCGCACAGGGCCGCAAGTCGATCCGTAACATCGCCGCGCAGATCGGTGGCCCCGCCGCCGAGCAGAGTCTGCACCATTTCATTTCCAGCTCCACCTGGGACTGGCGGCCGATGCGGTCCGCGCTCGCCGGGGTCCTGGAGCGGAACAGCTGCCCGCAGGCGTGGGTGGTCCGGTCGATGCCGATACCGAAGGCCGGCGAGCACTCGGTGGGCGTGGACCGCAGGTTCGACCCGGAACGGGGGCAGGTCGTCCAGGGTCAGCAGGCGTTCGGGGTGTGGTTCGCCTCCGAGGAGCTGAGCGTGCCGGTCAACTGGCGCCTCTTCCTGCCCGATCTCTGGGTCAGGGACCGGACGCGGCGGGACCGCGCGGACGTTCCGGAGGGGGCGGGTGAGGAGACGCTCGAGGAGTGCGCGGTCGCGGCGGCGCTCGACACCGCGCGCTGGCGGGACGTCATCCGCAAGCCGCTGCTGATCGACCTGCGCGGCGGGCCGGCGCGGACGGCGCTGAACCGGCTGGCCGCGGCCCGGATGCCGGTGATCGCCCGGATCGGTGCGTCCTGCAGGCTGTCGGTCGCGGACCGGGCCATGCCCGGCTTCGGCGCCGGGCCGCTGCCCGCGCAGCAGATCCTCGAATCGCTCAAGGGGCTGCGCCGGCCGGTGAGCTGGCTGGACACCGCGGCCCCCTCCCGGACGTCGCGCACCTCGCTCGCGACGGTGGTACGGGTCGTACTGCCGGCGCCGCCCGGTGAACGGTCGCGGCCCTTGCTGCTGCTCGGCGAGTGGGACGACCCGCGGCAACCGGTGAGCCGGATCTGGATCACGGACCTGACGGCGTCGACGGTCGGCACGCTGCTGCGCCTGACCAAGCTGACGCGGCGGGTGGAGCGCGACTTCACGCAGGTCGGCGAGGGCGCGGGGCTGCGGGACTTCGTGGGCCGTTCGTTCCGGGGCTGGCACCGTCACATCACCCTGGCGTCGGCCGCCCACGCGGCGACGGTCCTCGCGACGGACTGGGACGCGGTGTACCGGTCGGGCAGCGCGGCGGGCTGACCGGACCGCCCAGGGGGGAGGGGCGGGGGGCGGTGAACCGTTTCCTCGGCTGTGGCGGGTGGGCTCGCCCCTCGGCTCAGGCCGGTGACCAACTCCCCCGGCTCAGGCCAGGGCCCCGGCGATCAGCAGCCCGAAGGCGGCGGTGATCAGTACCGTACGGATCAGATGGAAGCCGTTCCACCGCTTCTCGAAGGCCGCCCGTACCGCCGCCGGGGTCCCGCCCGTGCTCTCGGAGGCGGCCAACGCCGTGTTCAGCGGGATGTTGCCGCCGATGGTGACCAGATGGTTGAGGACGGCGCAGACCAGGCCCGCGAGGACCAGCCACCTCTGAGTGTCCGTACGCCCGTCGACGGGCACGAAGAACGCGGCGGCGGGGAAGGCCACGACGCCCAGGAAGACGATCAGGAACACCGCCCGGGGCACGTACTCGTTGATCCGGCGCATGGCGGTGACGAACTCCGCGTCGTCGAGCCGGGCGAGCGCGGGCATGATCCCGGTGAGGAAGATGAGCATGAAACCGGCGTAGAGACCGGTGGAGGCGGCGGCGAGAGCGAGCAACAGGGTGGCCATGGGCCCATGATGGCGGGCTTCAGACCACTGTGGCAGGGACTCGCCATCCTTTTCAACAGGGGTTGTCACCGTGTGCAGTCGCATGCGTACATGGAGTGGCACACCGATCGGGCGGGGGTGGTCAGCGGTGTCAGAGACTGCGGGCTCCGTGATGCTCGCCCGGGCGGCGATGAGCCGTGCCGCGCCCGAGGCGCAGCGGCCGGCGGGTCGGCCGGTGCGCGGAATGCGCCGGATCAGCGCCGCGCTGGCCGGCCTCGCCGCCTCGACGCGGCACGAGTTGCTGACCTTCGACGACCCGGCCGCCTCCGCGGGCCGGGCGATCCCCGAGCCGTTCCTGGAGCTGGCGGGAGCGTGTATGCGGGCCGCGACGGAGCGGGCCTGCGAGGTCAGACGGATCGTGCCCCGCCACGCCCTCCCTCACGTGGCGGGCACGGTCGACGTCCCCGGCCGTGCCCGGCTGACGGACGCGATCCCCTTCAAAATGATCCTCGTCGACCGTACGGTCGCGGCCGTCCCCCTCGATCTGGAGCTGCTCTACAACGGCCTGCTCCTGATCCGGGACCCGGTCGTCGTCCAGGCCCTGGTCCGTGCCCATCAGACCAGTTGGGAGACGGGCGAGGAGCTGGCCGGCGCCAGCGCGCCACCGCGCGAACTGCCCCCGCAGCTCCGCCCGGTCCTCGACGCCCTCCTCTCCGGCCTCACGGACGAGGCGGCCGCTGCCCGCCTGGGCATGTCCCCCCGCACCTACAGCCGCCGGGTCGGCGAGCTGATGCACGCCCTGGGCACGACGAGCCGCTTCCGCGCGGGCGCGGAAGCGGCTCGAAGGGGGTGGTTGTGATGAGGAGGGCTGTGATTGAGGGGGGTGGCTGTGACAGACCGGGCGAGACTTTCCGGACAGCAACCCGGACAGGGACTAGGACACGATGTCCTTGCGGGAGAAGCCGCGGAAGGCGAGGGCGAAGAGGATCAGGGCGTACGTCACCGAGACCGCCGCGCCCTTCGCCATGCCCGTCCATTCCAGCTGGGGCTGGAGGGCGTCCGCCCAGGCGAACTGCCAGTGGGCCGGGAGGAACTCGCGCCAGGAGCCGAGCGCCGTCACCGCGTCCAGGACGTTGCCGATGATCGTCAGGCCGACCGCGCCCCCGACCGCGCCCAGCGGGGCGTCGGTGCGGGTGGAGAGCCAGAAGGCGAGGCCCGCCGTGACCAGTTGGGAGACGAAGACGAAGGCGACGGCGAGGGCGAGCCGGGGCAGGGTCTCCGCCGCCGGGAGGGAGCCGCCGGTGGGGAGCTGCAGCGGGCCCCAGCCGTAGGCGACCGTGCCCGCGGCGAGGGCGACCAGGGGCAGCAGCACCATCGCGGCCGCGCTGAAGCCCAGGGCCACCGCGAGCTTGGACCACAGCAGCCGGGCCCGGGGCACGGGAGCGGCGAGGAGATAGCGCAGCGAGGACCAACTGGCCTCGGAGGCCACCGTGTCCCCGCAGAACAGCGCCACGGGGATGACGAGGAGGAAACCCGCCGAGACGAAGAGGCACGTCGCCGCGAAGTTGGCGGCGGAGGCCGTCGCCGTGTCCATCAGGGTGATCCGGTTGTTGCCGTTGCCGTCCGGGCCGCCGCCGATCGCGAAGGCGGCGATCAGGACGAACGGCAGGGCCGCGAGCACCACGCCCATGACCAGGGTGCGGCGCCGTTTGAGCTGCCGTACGGTCTCGACGCGCAGCGGCAGGGTGTGCCGCGCCCGGTAGCCGGGAGCGGTCTCCACCAGTTCCGCGGTGGTGCTCATGCGGATCCTCCTCCGATCAGGGTCAGGAACGCGTCCTCAAGGCGCCGGTGCGGCCCCACACCGGTCACGGGCACGTCCAGGCGCACGAGTTCGCCGATCAGGGCGGTGGGGGTCGCGCCGTCCAGCCGGACGAGGAGCCCGTCGTCGGCCCGTACCACCGAGGCGATCCCGGGCAGCGCGGCGACCTTGTCGACCAGCGGGTCCGAGACGGGTCCGCCCAGGGTGACCAGGAGGGCGGAGCCCTCGCCGGTGATCTCGGCGACCGGTCCCGCCTGCACCAGCCGCCCGCGGTCCATGACCACGAGATGGGTGCAGGACTGCTCCACCTCCGAGAGGAGATGGCTGGAGACGATGACGGTCCGGCCCCCGGCCGCGTACCGGATCATCACGTCGCGCATCTCGCGGATCTGCGGCGGGTCGAGTCCGTTGGTCGGCTCGTCCAGGATCAGCAGGTCCGGCAGTCCGAGCATGGCCTGGGCGATGGCGAGCCGCTGCCGCATGCCCTGGGAGTACGTCCGTACGGCGCGGGCGAGCGCGTCGCCGAGGCCCGCGATCCGCAGGGCGTCCTCGATGTGCGCGTCCTCGGCGGGCCGGCCGGTGGCCTTCCAGTACAGCTCCAGGTTGTCCCGGCCGGACAGGTGCGGCAGGAAGCCCGCGCCCTCGACGAAGGCGCCGACCCGGGAGAGGACCGGGGCGCCGGGCCGGATCGCCTGCCCGAAGACCCGGATCTCGCCGTCGTCGGGGGTGATCAGGCCCATCAGCATGCGCAGGGTGGTGGTCTTCCCGGCGCCGTTGGGCCCGAGGAGACCGAGGACCTGGCCCTGTTCGACCCGGAAGGACAGATCCCGTACGGCGTACCGGTCGGCGGACTTGGCGTACTTCTTCGTCAGCCCGGTGATCTGCAGCGGTACGGCGGCGAGTTCGGGGTCCGGGGCGGGCGCCGCGGCCCGGCGGCGGGCGGTGAGCAGCAGGCCCACGGCGGTCACGAGGCCGATCAGCGGCAGGCCCCACACCCACCAGGGCATCCCGGTCGCCTGGGCGGCCACGGCGGGCGCGGTGGGCACGGTCAGTGCGCTCTCGACGGCGACCGTGTAGGCGGCGGGGGTGGCCGGGGAGGCGTAGCCGAGGTCGGTGGCGGAGAGCACCAGCCGCAGCCGGTGCCCGGCCTCGACCTCGTGGTCGATCGCGGGCAGGGTCAGCGCCACGCTCCTGCCCTGGCGGGCGCCCTCGATCCGGACGGGGGCGACGAGCTGGGCGGGCAGCACCTGCCGACGTCCGTCGGGCCCGACGTCGTACACCTTGGCGAACAGGACGGCGGAGCCGTCGGCGCTGTCCGAGGTGACATTGACGCGGACGGTCGGCGCGCCGGTGATCCGCAGCGGCGCGGGCCGGGGATCGGACTCGAACCGGGCGTGCTGACCCGGGAAGTCGAGGGAGAGCCCGGCCCCGAGGGAGGAGAGCTGGGACAGCCCGCCGCCGACGCCGGGAACGGCGGAGATGGCGGGCGGGTTGGCGCCCGCCGGATTGTGGAAGGTCCGCGGGCGGGCGGCGGCGAGCGGGACGGAGGCGGCACCGGCCGACAGCCCGGGGTAGGCGTCGGCGCTCGCGCCGCGCAGCACCGCCTGGCCGTCGGTGGAGTCGACCCCTCCGGCGCGGCTGACGCGGAAGGCCGGGCCCGTGTCGGCGCCCTTGTCGTCCTTCAGATAGCGGTCGAACCAGTTGCCGATCCGTGCCTCGACGCGGTCGGTCTCGCGGTTGCCGCCGTCGTGGCCGCCCGCGATCCAGTCGACGGCGACGGGGGCGCCGTTGGCGGCGATCGTCTTCGCCATGGCATCGGCGTGCGAGAGCGGGAAGAGCGAGTCGGACTGGCCCTGCACGATCAGGGCGGGCACCTTGATGCGGTCACCGACGGCGGAGGGGCTGCGGGCTTCCAGGAGGGTACGGGCGGCGGCGTCGGGTTTCCCTGCGACGGCGACGCGTTCGTAGAGGGAGCAGAGCTCGGGGGTGAACCGCCCGCAGGCCGACGGCTGCGCGGGGGCAGCAGCGGTGGTGGCGGGGGCGCGGGTCGCGGCCCCGGAGGACTCGGCACCGTCGGCCCCCGACCCGGCCGCGGAGGACCCGGCCTCCGAAGACCCCGCACCACCCGACGCCGTCCCGCCCGGCCCCGTCCCGTCCGGCGTCACGCCCTCCGGCGTCACGCCCTCCGTGCCCGTCCCCGGCAGGCCCGGAGGTCCGGACGCCCCCGAGGTGAAGAAGATCCCGGCCCAGAGCTTCTTGAAGACGCCCTGCGGGAACAGCGCGTCGGCCAGGTTCCAGTACGTGATCTGCGGAGCGATCGCGTCGACCCGCTCGTCGTACCCGGCGGCGAGCAGCGCGATCGCTCCGCCGTAGGAGGCGCCGGTGACGCCGACGCGCGGATCGCCGTCCTTGTCGAGCCGTACCTCGGGCCGTCGCGCGAGCCAGTCGACGAGCTTCTGGACGTCTTTGACCTCGTGGTCGGGATCGTTGAGCCCGATCTGCCCGGTGGATGCGCCGAAACCGCGCGCCGACCAGGTGAGGACGGCGTATCCGTCACGGGCGAGCTGCTCGGCCTGGGCGCGGACGTCGGCCTTGGAGCCGCCGAAGCCGTGCCCGAGCAGGACGGCCGGCCTGCGGGCGGACGGGGAGCCGGCGGTGAAGTACGTGGTGTCGAGGCGTGCCCCGGGCACGTCGATCACCTGGTCCGCGCGGCTCACGGGAGGGGGTTCGTCGGAGGCGACGGCGGTCCAGGTGCCGGCGCCCGCGAGCACGGCGAGGGCCGCGGTGATCGCGGCCCACCGGGGAAGTCGGAGCTTCATGCGTCCGAGCCTAGGCGGGCATCCTGTGCGGCACGGCTGCCCCCAGGCGGAATTCGGCGGCCTCCCCGAGTCGTACGCAGTACCGTCGCCGTACACCAGGCGCGGTATGCGCGCCCCGGCGACCGGGGGGCTGATCATGGAGATCCGGCAGGCGACCACGGTGGCCGAGCTGCTCGCGGCGGCGCACCTCTACGACGGTCCGCCGCGGCCGGAGTGGGCCGAGCGGTTTCTCGCCGCGCCCGGGCATCTGATGCTGATCGCGTACACGGAGGACGGGTTCCCGGCGGGCTTCGTCTCCGGGATCGAGATGCTCCACCCGGACAAGGGGGTGGAGATGTGCCTGTACGAGCTGTCGGTGGACGAGGGGTACCGGCGCCGGGGCGTCGGGCGGGCGCTGACCGAGGCGCTGGTGGCGGTGGCGCGGCGGCGCGGCTGTTACGACCTGTGGGTCGGCGTCGACACCGACAACGACGCGGCGCTGGCGACCTACCGGTCCGCGGGTGGAGTGGACGACGGGGTCTTCACCATCCGGACCTGGGAGTTCGACGAAAACAGCACCTGACGCTCTCTTGTGCGATGCATGACAACAGGGAGACCCTGTGGGACACCCCACGCGTCACGCACACCCGTACCCCGTACCGGGCGTGTCGCGCGTGCCCTCATCCCCTGCGAAAGGTCCAGGTGCCCCACCACATGACCTCCATATCCCGCCGCGTCGGAGCGCTCGTCCCCGTCCTCGCGCTCGCCGCCGGCCTCCAGTTCGTCGCCTCACCCACGGCGCAGGGTGCCCCCACCGCCCCGCTCGGCGATCTCCGGCTCGCGCCGGCCTCGGTCGCCGTCGAGAACAGCTGGATCGTCGTCCTCAAGGACGGCTCCACCAAGGCCGCCGATCTGGGCGTCACGCCGCAGCACGAGTACCGCACCGCCCTCAAGGGCTTCTCGGGCACGATGTCGAAGGCCAAGGCCGCGTCCCTGGCCGCCGACCCCCGGGTGGCGTACGTCGAGCAGAACGCGACCGTCCGGATGGCCGACACGCAGAACGGCGCCACCTGGGGTCTGGACCGGGTCGACCAGCGGAACCTGCCGCTGTCGACGACGTACACGTACAACACCAGCGCGTCGAACGTCACCGCGTACATCATCGACACCGGGATCCGCACCTCCCACAGCGAGTTCGGCGGCCGGGCCACGGTCGGTACGGACACCATCGGCGACGGCCAGAACGGCCAGGACTGCCAGGGTCACGGCACCCATGTGGCGGGCACGGTCGGCGGCGCGAAGTACGGCGTTGCCAAGGCCGCGAAGCTGGTGGCGGTACGGGTCCTGAACTGCACCGGGTCCGGCACGACGGCCGGGGTCATCGCGGGCGTGGACTGGGTGACGGCCAACGCGGTCAAGCCGGCGGTCGCCAACATGAGCCTGGGCGGCGGCGCGAACACCTCTCTCGACAACGCGGTGAAGCGCTCCATCGCCTCCGGCGTCAGCTACGCGGTGGCGGCCGGCAACGGCAACATCCTCGGCTGGCCCGCGAACGCGTGCAACTACTCCCCCGCCCGCGTCCCCGAGGCGATCACGGTCGGTGCGACGGACTCCGCCGACAAGCGCGCGTCCTTCTCCAACTACGGCACCTGCCTCGACCTGTTCGCGCCGGGCGTCTCCATCACGTCGGCGTGGAAGGACAACGACACGGCGACGAGCACGATCTCGGGCACCTCGATGGCCAGCCCGCACACGGCGGGCGTCGCGGCGCTCTACCTCGCGAACCACCCGACGGCGACCCCGGCCCAGGTCCGTGACGCTCTGGTGAACAACGCCACGAGCGGCAAGGTGCAGGACCCGAGGACGGGCTCCCCGAACAAGCTGCTGCACTCGATCTTCTAGAACCCGATCTTCTAGGACGCCACCGAGGCGACGAGCCGCCCGAGGAGTTCCGGACCCGCCGGGTACGGACGCTCCTCGGGCAGTTCCGCGCGGGCGGCGTCGAGTTCACCGGCGCGCACGAGGGCGTGGATCCGGTGGGCGAGCGGGGTGACGTCTCGTACGGCGACGGTCCACTCGTCCGCGTAGGCCCGGGACGCCTCGCCCGCGAGGCCGAGCTGCAGCGAGCGGTACGGGAGCGCCGTGAGGCGCAGGTCGCGTTCGGGGTCCCACTGGACCCGGGTCGGTGACTGCCGCAACTCCCGCTTCCAGGCCGCCTGGTCGGCGTGCAACCCTCGGTCGTAGTGCGAAAGGCACGCGTGGCGCAGGGCCCACTCGAAGCCCTCACGCGTGATCTCGACGGCGAGGACCGTCTGCTGGCCCTCCTTGAGGCCCCAGCCGCAGCGGTACATCATCCAGAGGAACGACGGCTTGATCCAGGTCATCCGGTCCCGCTTCCACGCGGCCGGGAACCGCCCGTCCCGCGCGGCGGGCAGGCCGATGGACGGGTCGTACGCCTGATAGACGGTCACCGTCGAGTCGGTGTAGCGGGCGCGGATCTGATACTTCGGTGGAACGGACATGGCCCCCAGGGTGCGCGGTCGCGCACGGTGGGGGCCAGTCGTTTTTCCGGTCGGGGCCGACGGGGTCACTCAACGAGCGGGTACGTCAGTGGTTGCGCGGGAAGCCCAGGTCCACGCCCGACGGGGTCTCGGAGGGGTCCGGCCAGCGGGTGGTGACGACCTTGCCGCGGGTGTAGAACTGCACGCCGTCGTTGCCGTAGACGTGGAGGTCGCCGAAGAGCGAGTCCTTCCAGCCGCCGAAGGAGTGGTAGCCCACCGGCACCGGGATCGGCACGTTCACGCCGACCATGCCCGCCTCGACCTCCAGCTGGAAGCGGCGGGCCGCGCCGCCGTCGCGGGTGAAGATCGCGGTGCCGTTGCCGAACGGGGAGGCGTTGATGAGGGCGACGCCCTCCTCGTACGTGTCGGTGCGCAGCACGCACAGCACCGGGCCGAAGATCTCGTCCTGGTACGCCTTGGCTGTGGTCGGCACCTTGTCCAGGAGCGACAGGCCGATCCAGTGGCCGTCCTCGTACCCCTCGACGGTGTAGCCGGTGCCGTCCAGGACGACCTCGCAGCCCTCGTCCGCCGCGCCCTTCACATAGGAGGCGACCTTGTCGCGGTGGACAGCCGTGATGAGCGGGCCCATCTCGGAGTCCGGGTCGTTCCCCGGGCCGATCTTGATCTTCTCGGCGCGCTCGCGGATCTTCTCCACCAGCTCGTCGGCGATGGCGCCGACCGCGACGACGGCGGAGATCGCCATGCAGCGCTCGCCCGCGGAGCCGTACGCCGCCGACACCGCCGCGTCCGCGGCCGCGTCCAGGTCCGCGTCCGGCAGGACCAGCATGTGGTTCTTCGCCCCGCCGAGCGCCTGGACGCGCTTGCCGGCCGCGGAGGCGGTGCTGTGGATGTACCTGGCGATCGGGGTCGAGCCGACGAACGAGATCGCCGAGACGTCCGGGTGCTCCAGGAGGCGGTCGACGGCGACCTTGTCACCGTGGACGACGTTGAAGACACCGTCCGGCAGACCCGCCTCGGCGAGCAGTTCGGCGATCTTCAGCGACGGGGAGGGGTCCTTCTCGCTCGGCTTGAGGATGAAGGTGTTGCCGCACGCGATGGCGATCGGGAACATCCACATCGGCACCATGGCCGGGAAGTTGAACGGCGTGATGCCGGCCACGACGCCGACCGGCTGCCGGATCGCGGCGACGTCCACCCGGTTCGACACCTGGGTGGACAGCTCGCCCTTGAGCTGGGTGGTGATGCCGCAGGCCAGGTCGACGATCTCCAGACCGCGGGCCACCTCGCCCAGCGCGTCGGAGTGGACCTTGCCGTGCTCGGCGGTGATCAGCTCGGCGATCGCGTCGCGGTTGGCGTCGAGCAGCGCCCGGAACCTGAACAGGATCGTCGTGCGCTGCGCCAGCGAGGCCGTGCCCCACGTCTGGAACGCGGCCTTCGCGGCGGCTACGGCGGCGTCGACCTCGTCGACGGAGGCCAGGGCCACCCGCGTGGTCACGGCACCGGTGGCCGGGTCGGTGACCGGGCCCCAGTTGCCCGACGTGCCCTCGACGGTCTTGCCACCGATCCAGTGGTTGACGGTCTTCGTCATGACGGAATGCTCCTTCTGGCTGTTACAGGTGGCGGCGTCGGGCGGTGACGTGCCGGTCGTACTCCTCCCGGGCCTTGACCGCCGACGCGCGGGTCGCGGTCTCGGCCACGGGCACATCCCACCACGCCTGGGCAGGGGGCGCGCCCGACACTGTGTCTGCCGTTTCGGTCTCGGTGTAGACACATGTGGGAACGGTCGACGCCCGGGCGTCGGCGAGGGCTTCCCGCAGGTCACGTACGGTGCGGGCGCGCAGCACCCGCATGCCTAGGGAGGCGGCGTTGGCGGCCAGGTCGACGGGGAGCGGTGGCCCGGTGAAGGTGCCGTCCGGGGCGCGGTGGCGGTAGGCGGTGCCGTATCCCTCGCCGCCGACGGCCTCGGAGAGCCCTCCGATGGAGGCGTATCCGTGGTTCTGCAGGATGACCACCTTGATGGGCAGTCCTTCCTGCACCGCCGTGACGATCTCGGTGGGATTCATCAGATACGTCCCGTCACCGACGAGCGCCCAGACGGGTCGGCCGGGGGCCGCGAGCGCGACGCCGATCGCCGCCGGGATCTCGTAACCCATGCAGGAGTAGCCGTATTCGACGTGGTACTGGTCCGAGGAACGGGCCCGCCAGAGCTTGTGGAGGTCGCCGGGGAGCGAACCGGCGGCGTTGATCAGGATGTCGTCCCCGGTGACCAGAGTGTCGAGCAGGCCGAGGACCTGTGTCTGGGTGGGGCGGGCGTCCTCGTCCGGGACGGCGTAGGCGGTGTCGGTCCGCCGCTGCCAGTCGTCCTTGGAGAGCGTCCATGAAGGCTCGTCCACGCCGTGTCCGTCGAGTGCCTCGGTCAGCGCGGTGAGGCCCTCGCGGGCGTCGGCGACGAGCGGCTGGGCGCCGAGTTTGTGGGCGTCGAAACCGGCGATGTTGAGGTTCACGAACCGGACGCCCTCGGGGAAGAGGGTGGCGGACGCGGTGGTGAAGTCGGTGTAGCGGGTGCCGACGCCGATGACCAGGTCGCTGGCTGCGGCGAGCGAGTCGGCGGTGGCGGTGCCCGTGTGGCCGATGCCGCCGACGTCGCAGGGATGGTCGTACGGCAGCGCGCCCTTGCCGGCCTGGGTGGAGGCGACGGGGATACGGGCGCGTTCGGCGAAGGTGCGCAGGGCGTCCTCGGCGCCGCTGTGCTTCACCCCGCCGCCCGCGACGATCAGCGGCCTGCGGGCCGCCCTGACGGCCCGTACCGCCGCGTCGAGTTCGGCCCGGTCCGGGCGCGGCCGGCGCACCGTCCAGACGCGCTCGGCGAAGAACTCCTCCGGCCAGTCGTACGCCTCCGCCTGGACGTCCTGCGGCAGCGCGAGCGTCACGGCACCGGTCTCGACCGGGTCGGCGAGGACCCGCGCGGCGGCGAGCGCGGCCGGGATGAGCGCTTCGGGGCGGGTGATGCGGTCGAAGTACTTCGAGACCGGCCGCAGGCAGTCGTTGACGGAGACGTCCCCGGCGTACGGGACTTCGAGCTGCTGGAGCACGGGGTCGGCGGGGCGGGTGGCGAAGGTGTCGCCGGGCAGCAGCAGGACCGGCAGACGGTTGACGGTGGCGAGGGCGGCGCCGGTGACGAGGTTGGTGGCGCCGGGGCCGATGGAGGTGGTGACCGCGTGGGCGGAGAGCCGGTTCGACTGGCGTGCGTAGCCGACGGCCGCGTGCACCATCGCCTGCTCGTTGCGCCCCTGGTGGTACGGCATGAGGTCGGCGTACTCGAGCAGTGCCTGGCCGACGCCGGCGACGTTGCCGTGCCCGAAGATGCCCCAGGTCGCGGAGATCAGCCGCTGCCGCACACCGTCGCGTTCGGTGTACTGGGCGGCGAGGAAGCGCACCAGTGCCTGGGCGACGGTCAGAGTCCTCACGTGTATCCCTCCGTGTGGTCCGGGTGGAAGCAGATCTTCCACTCCCGTTCGGCTCCCGGCCCCGCCATGACGTTGAGGTAGTACATGTCGTGCCCCGGCTGGGCGATCGACGGGCCGTGCCAGCCGTTCGGTACGAGGACGGCGTCACCGCTGCAGACCTCGGCCAGGAGGTCGGCGCCGCCGGGGCGGGAGGGGGAGATCCGCTGGTAGCCGAGCCCTGCACCGCCGATCTCGCCGCCGATCTCGTAGTAGTAGATCTCCTCCAGCTCGGACTCGACGCCGGGGCGGTGCTCGTCGTGTTTGTGGGGCGGATAGGAGGACCAGTTGCCGCCCGGGGTGATCACCTCGACGGCGATCAGCCGGTCGCACGGGAAGACGCCGGCGGCGGCGAAGTTCCGTACCTGCCGTGCCTGGGCGCCGCTGCCGCGCGCCTCGACGGGAACCTCCGGCGCGGGGCCATAGCGAGCGGGGAGTCGTCGCTCGCACTTCGCTCCTGCCAAAGCGAAGCGGCCTCCCGCACCGGAGGCGATCTGGGCTCGGGCGTCACGGGGCACGTACGCGAAGTCGGAGACCCCGCCGAACACGCTGTCACGGCCCTGGAGTTGGAGGGTCTCGCCGGCTACGTGCACCGTACAGCCGCCGGTGAGCGGAAGCACGATCCATTCACTGTCCCCAGTGTCCAGGAGATGGCTCTCGCCGGGGCGCAGTTCGAGAACTCGGAGGGAGCAGTGGTCCCAGCCGGCCCGTTCGGGGTCGATGTGGAGGGCGTAGGGCCCGCGCGAGGCGGTTCCGGCGGGCAGATGCAGGGAGTTCATGGTCGTGTGCCTACCCCTTTCTCCTCGTCCAGCAGACTCGCCGCCGTGTCGACGGCGCCGGCCACGTCGCCGTCCGGCGGATAGAGGAGTGCGCGGCCGACGACGAGGCCTCGGACGGTCGGCAGGCGGAGCGCGGTGCGCCACTTCTCGTACGTGGCCTCCTGCGCGGCCGGGTCGGCACCGGGGTCTCCGCCGAGGAGGACCGCGGGGAGGGTGGTGGCCGCCATGACGCGGGCCATCTCGTCGGGGTGGCCGGTGACCGGGACCTTGAGCCAGGTGTAGGCGGAGGTTCCGCCGAGGCCGGAGGCGATGGCGAGGGAGGTGGTGACGGCCTCGGCGGAGAGGTCGGTGCGGAGGCGGCCGGCGGCGTCGCGGCGGCAGAGGAAGGGTTCGACGAAGACGGGCAGGCGCAGGGCGGCCATCTCGTCGACGGCGCGCGCGGCGGAGTGGAGGGTGGTGAGGGAGCCGGGGTCGTCGGGGTCGATGCGCAGCAGCAGCTTGCCGGCGTCGAAGCCGAGGCGGGCGAGGTCCTGGGGGCGGTGTCCGGTGAAGCGGTCGTCGAGCTCGAAGGCGGCGCCGGCGAGGCCGCCGCGGTTCATGGAGCCGACGGCGAGCCGGTCCTCCAGGGCGCCGAGGAGCAGCAGGTCGTCGAGGATGTCGGCGGAGGCGAGGACGCCGTCGACGCCGGGGCGGGAGAGCGCGAGGCGGAGCCGCCCGAGCAGGTCGGCGCGGTCGGCCATGGCGTACGGCCGGCCGGCGACCCCGAGCGCCCCGCGGGCGGGGTGGTCGGCGGCGACGATCAGGAGCCGGCCACGCCCCGCGAGCAGCGGCCGGGTCCGGCGCCGTGCGGCGGCTTCCGCGACGGCCTCGGGGTGCTGTGCGCGCAGGGCGGCGAGATGGGCGACGTCGACGGGCGGGAGGGGGTGGGGGGTGGCGCTCGGTGGGGCGGGACGCGCGGTGGCGGTGGCGGCCGACGGGGCCGGGCGGGAGGCGGGGGATTCGGCGAGTACGGCGGGTTCGGCAGGTTCGGCAGGTTCGGCAGGTTCGGCAGGTGACCACGGTGCGGGTCGGTCGTCGTGCCCCACCTCCCATGCCGACCGCCCTGCCCTGCTCAAGCGGGGCGCGGCGGCCAGGTGGTAGGGCACGTCCGGCGGATCGGGGGCGGGGGCGGGTCGGTCCGGGGGGCCTGGGGCGGTGGCGCGGGGTTCGTCCGACCGGCCCGAGGACGTGACGGCCCCAGGTTCGTCCGACCGGCCCGGGACGCCGGCCGCGCCCAGGCCGTCGCCGGTCATGGTGCGGGCTCCGGTGCGGTCGGAGGTGCCGGTGGAGCCGGGGGCTCCGGGGGCTCCGGGGGCTCCGGTGGTGCCCCAAGCCCCCGCGGCGCCGGTGAGGCCGCAGGCCCCGGTGGTGCTCCGGGCCCCGGCCGCACCGGCGGTGCTCCGGGCCCCGGCGGCTCCGACCGTACCGGCCGTGCTCCGGCCCCCGGCCCTGCCGGTTCGCCCCCGGCCCCCGGCCGTACCCCTGAGGCCGAACCCTCCCCCTGGGGCCCGTACGCCGGAACCGAGCCCGTGCCCGTCGCCAGGGCCTGGGCGATCTCGGTCTCGTACGGCATCGCGGGGGAACAGGCGAGGCGGCCGGCGACGATCGCGCCGGCCGCGTTGGCGTGGCGGATCACGCGGTCCAGGTCCCAGCCCGCCAGCAGGCCGTGTGCGAGCGCCCCGCCGAACGCGTCGCCCGCGCCGAGGCCGTTGACGACCTCGACCGGCAGCGGTTCCGCCTCCGCGTACTCTCCGTCCGCGCTCATCGCGAGGACCCCCTTGGGGCCCTGCTTGACGACGGCGAGCCGCACCCCCGCGTCGAGCAGGGCGCGGGCGGCGGCGTGGGGCTCGCGCTCCCCGGTGGCGACCTCGCATTCGTCGAGGTTGCCGACGGCGACCGTCGCCGCGCTCAGAGCGGCCCGGTAGAGCGCGGGGGCCTCGGCGGGTTCGGGCCAGAGCGCCGGGCGCCAGTCCAGGTCGAGGACGGTCAGGCCCTCGCGGTCTCGCTCGCGCAGCGCCGCGAGGGTCGCCGTCCGGCTGGGTTCGGCGCTCAACCCCGTGCCGGTCACCCAGAACGCGCGCGCCGAGCGGATCGCCGCGAGGTCCAGCTCGTGCGGGTGGATCTCCAGGTCGGGGGCCTTGGGCTGCCGGTAGAAGTGGATCGGGAAGTGGTCGGGCGGGAAGATCTCGCAGAAGGTCACCGGCGTCGGATAGGCCTCCACCGCCGTCACCCACCGGTCGTCGACGCCGAACGCCCTCAGCTCCTGGTGCAGGTACTCGCCGAACGGGTCGGCGCCCGTCCGGGTGATGAGGGCGGTGCGCCGGCCGAGCCGCGCAGCGGCGACCGCCACGTTCGACGGCGAGCCGCCCAGGAACTTCCCGAAGCTCTCCACCCGGGCCAGCGGCACCCCGACCTGAAGGGGATACAGATCCACCCCGATGCGCCCCATCGTGATCAGGTCGTACGGCTCCGTCCGCATGTACGTCACCTCTCGCCTCGGCCCCGCACCCAGGTCTAGCCGCCCGCCGGGAACCCTGTCAACGCTATGTCCTTACATTCGGACGACCGTCTTGACGCTCCTCCGCGGCCCCGGCCAAGGTGGCTTGCATGACGAAGCCGTCGCCACTGTCCCGTATCCGTATCGGCTCCGCCCCGGACTCCTGGGGCGTCTGGTTCCCCGACGATCCCCGGCAGGTTCCCTGGCAGCGCTTCCTCGACGAGGTGGCCGGCGCCGGTTACGAGTGGATCGAGCTGGGCCCGTACGGCTATCTGCCCACCGACCCCGCGATCCTCGCCGACGAGACGAGCCGCCGCGGTCTGCGGGTCTCCGCCGGGACGGTCTTCACCGGACTGCACCACGGCCCGGCGGTCTGGGAAAGGACGTGGGCGCATGTCGCCGACAACGCGGCCCTCGCGCAGGCCATGGGAGCGGAACACCTCGTCGTCATCCCCTCCTTCTGGCGGGACGACAAGACCGGCGAGGTCCTGGAGGACCGCACCCTCGACGCCGGTCAGTGGCGTCATCTGACGTCCCTGACCGAACGCCTCGGGCAGGAGGTGCGGGAGCGTTACGGACTGCGGATCGTCGTCCATCCGCACGCGGACACGCACATCGACAGCGAGGAGAACGTGGCCCGCTTCCTGGACGCCACCGACCCGGACCTGGTCTCGCTCTGTCTGGACACCGGCCATTACGCCTACTGCGGCGGCGACAGCGTCAAACTGATCGAGACCTACGGCGAGCGCGTCGGCTATCTCCACCTCAAGCAGGTCGACCCGGAGATCCTGGCCGAGGTCGTGGCCGACGGGGTTCCGTTCGGGCCCGCCGTGGCCCGGGGCGTGATGTGCGAACCGCCCTCCGGAGTGCCCGCCCTGGAGCCGGTCCTCGCGGCGGCCCAGGCCCTGGACGTGGATCTCTTCGCCATCGTGGAGCAGGACATGTACCCGTGCGAGCCGGACCGGCCGTATCCGATCGCGGTCCGCACCCGCCGCTTCCTGCGCTCCTGCGGGGCCTAGGGTCCGAACGAGGACCCTAGGGACAAGACGCCCCCTAGGCGATCCGTCCCCGAAACACCTCGGTGGCGCGCCGAAGTGACTATGCGCCACTTGCGTCACATCCGTCCCGCTGTCGTCACACATATCTCCATTACGCGGGTTTTCCGTCACAGCTGGTCGACAGCCGCTCTCCTCCGGTCGAGGGGTGTCGTTCAACGGGCACAGGCTCAGTGATCGCCAGCGCCCGCCACCGCAGCCCCCCGAACGGCACCCCCGCCGCCGCTGCGTGGCGTGCAGGGAGGTGCCACATATGACGGACAGAAGACTCTGGTCGTACAAGGACATCGCCGCACACATCAGGGTGCAGCCGGACACGGTCCGCTCCTACCGGAAGCACGGACTGCTGCCGCCGCCCGACCGAGTGGAGTCGGGCAAGCCCTACTGGTACGCGGAGACCATCCACGCCTGGGTAGCCAACCGTCCGAGCAACCGCAGCCGGCGCGAATGACTCGGGAGAAGCGCGGCGGACACGCAGTGGACTCATACCCCCCAGGGGTATAGGATGTGCGAGTGTACGACCCTGAACCAGCACCACCCTCGAAGAGGAGAACGCCATGACCGCCGAGACGAAGACCGAACTCCCCGAGGTCTCCAGCGGCTGCTGCTCGTCGACCGGCTCGTGTCACGACAGCGCGGCCGAGAGCCCCGCCGACGGTGTCACCACCGTCTACCAGGTCAAGGGCATGACCTGCGGCCACTGCGAGGGCGCGGTCTCCAGCGAGATCTCCGAGATCGCCGGCGTCTCCTCGGTCACGGCCGTGGCCGCGACCGGCCGGGTCACCGTGGTCTCCGAGGCCCCACTCGACGAGGAGGCCGTCCGCGCCGCCGTCGACGAGGCCGGCTACGAACTGGTCGGCCGGGCCTGAGGCCCGCCTCCGGCATACCCGGCAGGGCCGTACCGTTACGACGGTACGGCCCTGCTCCCTTTTGGAACCGCACATGACCTCCAGCTCCGCCCCCACCACCGCCACCGACCCCTCCAGCCGGTCGACCGAGCTGATCATCGGCGGGATGACCTGCGCCTCCTGCGCGGCCCGCGTCGAGAAGAAGCTCAACCGCATGGACGGCGTCACGGCGACCGTCAACTACGCGACGGAGAAGGCGAGGATCGAGCACGCGCCCGAGGTGGAGGTCGCCGAGCTGATCGCGACGGTCGTCAGGACCGGCTACACCGCCGAGGAGCCCCCGCCGCCGGAGCCCGCCCCGGAGCCGACATCCGAAGCGGAGCCGAAGCCGGGGCGGGAGCGGGACGCGGAGCTCGACGCGCTGCGCACGCGCCTGACCGTCTCGGCGGTCCTCTCCGCCCCCGTCGTCCTGCTCGCGATGGTCCCGGCCCTCCAGTTCGACAACTGGCAGTGGCTCTCGCTCACCCTCGCCGCGCCGGTCGTCGTCTGGGGCGGGCTCCCCTTCCACCGGGCCGCCTGGGCCAACCTCCGGCACGGCGCCGCCACCATGGACACGCTCGTCTCGGTCGGCACGCTCGCCGCCTTCGGCTGGTCGCTCTGGGCGCTGTTCTTCGGCCACGCGGGCATGCCCGGCATGCGTCACACCTTCGACCTCACCGTCGGGCGCGCGGGCGGCGCCGCCACCATCTATCTGGAGGTCGCGGCCGGGGTCGTCACGTTCCTCCTCCTCGGCCGCTATCTGGAGGCCCGGGCCAAGCGGAGCGCCGGCTCGGCGCTGCGCGCGCTGATGGAGCTGGGCGCCAAGGACGTGGCCGTCCTGCGGGGCGGTACGGAGGTACGCGTGCCGGTGGCCGCCCTGCACGTCGGCGACCTCTTCGTCGTGCGGCCCGGGGAGAAGATCGCCACCGACGGGAACGTCACCGAGGGGCGCTCCGCCGTCGACGCCTCCCTGCTGACCGGTGAGTCCCTCCCGGTCGACGTGGCGGCCGGTGACCCGGTGACGGGCGGCTGCCTCAACACCACCGGCCGGCTGGTCGTGCAGGCTACCCGCGTCGGCGCGGACACCCAGCTGGCCCGGATGGCGAAGCTGGTCGAGGAGGCGCAGAACGGCAAAGCCCAGGTCCAGCGGCTCGCCGACCGGATCTCGGCGGTCTTCGTGCCCGTGGTGCTGCTCCTCGCGCTCGGCACCCTGGCCGCCTGGCTGCTGGTGACCGGGGACAGCACCGCCGCGTTCACGGCCGCCGTCGCCGTCCTGATCATCGCCTGCCCGTGCGCCCTGGGCCTGGCCACCCCGACCGCCCTCATGGTCGGCACCGGCCGCGGCGCGCAGCTCGGCATCCTGATCAAGGGCCCGGAGGTGCTGGAGTCCACCCGGCGCGTCGACACCGTCGTCCTCGACAAGACCGGCACGGTCACCACCGGCCGGATGGCGCTGCGGAAGGTGTACGGCTACGAGGGTGAGGACGAGGCCGAGCTGCTGCGGCTCGCGGGCGCCCTGGAGCACTCCTCCGAGCACCCGGTCGCCCGGGCGGTCGCGGCCGGCGCCGCCGAGCGGCTGGGGCTGCCGGTGGGCGAGCTGCCCGTGCCCACGTCGTTCGAGAACGTGCCCGGCCTCGGCGTGCGCGGGCGCGTCGACGGACACGAGGTCCTGGCCGGCCGCGCGGCTCTCCTGGAGGGAGCGGGGATCGAGGTGCCCGGGCGGTCGGAGCCGGGGGCCGTGCATGTCGCCTGGGACGGGCGGGCCCGCGGCTACCTGACGGTCGCCGACGCGGTCAAGGAGACCAGCGCCGATGCGGTGGCCCGGCTGCGCGCCCTCGGTCTGGCGCCGGTCCTGCTGACCGGGGACGACCGGTCGGTCGCCGAGACGGTGGCGGCCGAGGTGGGCATCCCGGCGGACCGGGTCTTCGCCGAGGTGCTGCCGCAGGACAAGGTCGACGTGATCCGGCGGCTCCAGGCCGAGGGTCGTACGGTCGCCATGGTCGGCGACGGCGTGAACGACGCGGCCGCGCTCGCCACCGCCGACCTGGGCCTGGCCCTGGGGACGGGTACGGACGCGGCCATCGAGGCCGGTGACCTCACTCTCGTACGCGGAGACCTGCGGGTCGCGGCGGACGCGATCCGCCTCTCCCGCCGCACCCTGGCGACGATCAAGGGCAACCTCGGGTGGGCCTTCGGCTACAACGTCGCCGCCCTGCCGCTGGCCGCCGCCGGACTGCTCAACCCCATGATCGCGGGCCTGGCGATGGCGTTCTCGTCCGTTTTCGTCGTGACGAACAGCCTGCGACTGCGGCGGTTCACGTGAATTCACCTACACGTGACGCACAGGACCTTCACAAAGAGACCTAGATCACAGATATTGAGGGGTAACCATTCGGGCTGTTCGCGAGTCTAAGTGGGCGATGCCAAGAACGTCTTGGGGGACGTTCATGGGACGTCTTGGGGGATGTCCCAGGCAAGCGTTGGCCGGGGCACGTGCACGGGGAGCTTTGAGCGGCCCTCCCGTACGTACCCCGGCAGACCGCGCCGACCCGCGTAGCTTCTGCTGAACCCGGCAGACGCCCGGCCCGGATCCCGTGGGGGGAATCCGCACCGGGGATATGGGAAGCGCCCCGCTCACCGACCCGTGGGGGGATCGGTGGCGGGGCGCTTCTCGTGACGCACCTCGTGACGAGGTCAGGCGTCAGCGGCCCTCGACCGGGACGAAGTCGCGCAGGACCTCGCCGGTGTAGATCTGGCGCGGGCGGCCGATGCGGGAGCCCGGCTCCTTGATCATCTCGTGCCACTGGGCGATCCAGCCCGGGAGACGGCCGAGCGCGAAGAGCACGGTGAACATCTCGGTCGGGAAGCCCATCGCGCGGTAGATCAGACCCGTGTAGAAGTCCACGTTGGGGTAGAGGTTGCGCGAGACGAAGTAGTCGTCGGAGAGCGCGTGCTCCTCCAGCTTGAGCGCGATGTCCAGCAGCTCGTCGGACTTGCCGAGGGCCGAGAGGACGTCGTGCGCCGCCGCCTTGATGATCTTGGCGCGCGGGTCGAAGGACTTGTACACCCGGTGGCCGAAGCCCATCAGGCGGACGCCGTCCTCCTTGTTCTTCACCTTGTTGATGAAGGAGTCGACATCGCCGCCGTTGGCCTGGATGCCCTCGAGCATCTCCAGGACCGACTGGTTGGCGCCACCGTGCAGGGGGCCCCAGAGGGCGGAGATGCCGGCGGAGATCGACGCGAACATGTTCGCCTGGCTCGAACCCACCAGACGGACGGTGGAGGTCGAGCAGTTCTGCTCGTGGTCCGCGTGCAGGATCAGCAGCTTGTCGAGCGCGGAGACCACGACCGGGTCCAGCTCGTACTCCTGCGCCGGGACCGAGAAGGTCATGCGCAGGAAGTTCTCGACGTACCCGAGGTCGTTGCGCGGGTAGACGAAGGGGTGGCCGATCGACTTCTTGTACGCGTACGCCGCGATGGTCGGCAGCTTGGCGAGCAGCCGGATCGTGGAGAGGTGGCGCTGCTTCTCGTCGAACGGGTTGTGGCTGTCCTGGTAGAACGTGGACAGCGCCGAGACCACCGAGGACAGCATCGCCATCGGGTGGGCGTCGCGCGGGAAGCCGTCGAAGAAGCGCTTGACGTCCTCGTGCAGCAGCGTGTGCTGCGTGATCTCGTTCTTGAAGGTCGCGAGCTCGTCGACCTTGGGCAGCTCACCGTTGATCAGCAGGTACGCCACCTCGAGGAAGGTGGAGCGCTCGGCCAGCTGCTCGATGGGGTAGCCGCGGTACCGCAGAATGCCCTGCTCACCATCGAGGTAGGTGATCGCGGATTTATAGGCGGCGGTGTTGCCGTATCCGCTGTCCAGGGTCACCAGACCGGTCTGGGCTCGGAGCTTCCCGATGTCGAAGCCCTTGTCGCCGACGGTGCTTTCGACCACCGGGTAGGTGTATTCACCGTCCGCGTACCGCAGTACTACAGAGTTGTCGCTCACGTCATCCCTCACCGACGTAGTGCCTCTTCTTCGAGGTGCCCTGACTGTCTCTACCATCCCCCATTTGGCTCAGGAGAGTGCACTCGGGGTCGACCATTGGGCCATTTGGCGGCACTCAGTGCCGCCAACCTGCTCATCTTGCCCCCTTCGCCCCGCTTCCGGTAGTCGGGGGTGCCCTTTCACACGACCGGGGGCCCGGGAACGCCCCTTCGCGTCACCGGCCGGATCACCGGTCGCGTCGGTCGCGTCACCGGGTGGCGAAGCCGCCGCCGGCGAGCCGATGGGCCAGCGCCGTACAGCGCCGGCCCGCGGAAACCGTACGGACGGCCTGGCCGATCGCCTTCCGGGAGCCGACCAGCACCACCAGCTTCTTGGCGCGGGTGACGGCGGTGTAGAGCAGATTCCGCTGGAGCATCATCCAGGCGCTGGTGGTGACCGGGATCACGACCGCCGGGTACTCGCTGCCCTGCGAACGGTGGATGGTGACGGCGTAGGCGTGGGCCAGTTCGTCCAGCTCGTCGAAGTCGTACGGCACCTCCTCGTCCTCGTCCGTACGCACGGTCAGCCGCTGCTCGACGGTGTCGAGCGAGGTCACGACGCCGACCGTGCCGTTGAAGACGCCGTTGGCGCCCTTCTCGTAGTTGTTGCGGATCTGGGTGACCTTGTCGCCGACACGGAAGACACGGCCGCCGAACCGCCTCTCGGGGAGGTCCGGGCGGGCCGGGGTGATGGCCTGCTGGAGGAGTCCGTTGAGGGCGCCGGCGCCTGCCGGGCCCCGGTGCATCGGGGCGAGAACCTGCACGTCACGGCGGGGGTCGAGGCCGAACTTGGCCGGAATTCGCCGTGCCGCGACCTCGACGGCGACCCGCGCCGCGTCCTCCGTCTCGTCCTCCGCGAAGAGGAAGAAGTCCGGCAGGCCGTTGGTGACGGGCGGCAGGCCGGCGTTGATCCGGTGGGCGTTGGTGACCACGCCGGACTGCTGGGCCTGCCGGAAGATCCGGGTCAGCCGGACCGCCGGGACCGGGCTGTCCGGGGCCAACAGATCGCCGAGGACCTCACCCGCGCCCACCGAGGGCAGCTGGTCGACGTCCCCGACCAGGAGCAGATGGGCACCGGGTGCCACGGCCTTCACCAGCTTGTTGGCGAGCAGCAGATCGAGCATGGACGCCTCGTCCACCACGACCAGGTCGGCGTCCAGGGGGCGGTCGCGGTCGAAGGCCGCGTCGCCGCCCGGCTTCAGCTCCAGGAGCCGGTGCACGGTGGACGCCTCGGCGCCGGTCAGCTCGGCCAGGCGCTTCGCGGCCCGGCCGGTGGGCGCCGCCAGGACCACCTTCGCCCGCTTCGCCCGGGCCAGCTCCACGATCGACCGGACGGTGAACGACTTGCCGCACCCCGGCCCGCCCGTGAGGACGGCGACCTTGCGGGTCAGCGCGAGCCGTACCGCCTCCTCCTGCTCGGGCGCGAGCGAGGCGCCCGTGCGGTCGGCCAGCCAGGCCAGGGCCTTGTCCCAGGCCACGTCCTGGAAGGCCGGCATCCGGTCCTCGTCCGTGCGCAGGAGGCGGGTGATCTGGGCGGCCAGAGAGAGCTCGGCGCGGTGGAACGGGACCAGATACACGGCCGTCACCGGCCGGCCCTCCGGGCCGGGCACCGGCTCGCGCACCACCCCCTCGGGGTCCTCCGCGAGCGCGGCGAGGCACTCGATGACCAGCCCGGTGTCGACCTGGAGCAGCTTCACGGCGTCGGCGATCAGCTGCTCCTCGGGCAGGAAGCAGTGCCCCTGGTCCGTCGACTGCGACAGGGCGTACTGCAGGCCGGCCTTGACCCGGTCCGGGCTGTCGTGCGGGATGCCGACGGACTGGGCGATCTTGTCGGCGGTCAGAAAGCCGATGCCCCAGACGTCGGCGGCCAGGCGGTAGGGCTGGTTCCGCACGACGGAGATGGAGGCGTCCCCGTACTTCTTGTAGATCCGCACGGCGATGGAGGTGGAGACCCCGACGCCCTGGAGGAAGACCATCACCTCCTTGATCGCCTTCTGCTCCTCCCAGGCCGCGCCGATCAGCTTCGTCCGCTTGGGGCCCAGTCCGGGCACCTCGATGAGCCGCTTCGGCTCCCGCTCGATGACGTCGAGGGTGTCGGTGCCGAAGTGCTCGACGATCCGTTCGGCGATCCTCGGCCCGATGCCCTTGATGAGACCGGAGCCGAGATAGCGGCGTATGCCCTGGATGGTCGCGGGCAGGACGGTCGTGTAGTTCTCGACCGTGAACTGCTTGCCGTACTGCGGATGGGAGCCCCAACGGCCTTCCATCCGCAGCGACTCGCCCGGCTGCGCACCGAGCAGCGAGCCGACCACCGTGAGGAGATCCCCGGCGCCCCGTCCGGTGTCGACCCGGGCGACGGTGTAGCCGTTCTCCTCGTTGGCATAGGTGATCCGCTCGAGAACGCCTTCGACGACCGCCTGGCGCGGCGCCGGCACCTCTGCCTGACCCTGGTTGGACATGTACCGAAGGTAGCGAAGGGGTCGGACAGTGAATGCGGATGCGGATCACCAGCGAGGAGGCACGTGGGCGCTGCCCGATGTGTCTCTCGTCGTCAGGGGGCCCGAGCTCGACCCGGACGAAGTGACCAGGAAGCTCACCCTGCAGCCGACCGGAACCCGCCCACCCGGTCCCAGCCGGTGGGGACGGCCGGGAGACGTCGACGGGGAATGGCGACTCCAATGCGACGAGCGCTCCACAAGGGTGTTCTCGGAACAGCTCGACACCGTCCTGACGGCGGTCGAACCGCACTCCGGCGCGGTGAGTGAACTCCTGGCAAGCGGCCTTTCCGTCACACTCACCATCAGGGGATACGTGGGCGACGACTCGCGGATCGCCCTCACCGCCGAGCAGTTGCGCCGAGTGGCCCGCCTGGGCGTTCCCCTGACCCTCGCCCCCAGCACGAGCGAACGGTGACCGCCGTGTGGACCTCGATCACCACCTCCCTGGCCCTCACCGGGGGCGGTGTGGACCCCTCGGCCGTCGACCGCTCCCTCGGCCTCGCCCAGCTCGCGGAGCAGCAGACCGGCGCGTCGATCCGTCACGGGCCGGGCTGGTGGGCCTACACCCTCGACGAGCACTTCTCCGCCGATCTGGGCGAGCAGGTCGCGGCGCTGACCGCTCAGGTCGGTCCGCGCCTCGACGAGCTCAGGGAGCTGTCCGCCGCCGGCTGCTTCGCCCAGGTGTCGATCGCGGGCACGGTGCGGGCGGACGAGCGGCTGACGCTCTCGCCCGAGTCCGCCGACCGGCTCGCCGCACTCGGGCTGCCGGTCTCCTTCACGACACGCCTGGAGGGCGACACCGCTTCGGAGGACCCGCTGGACTGGCTCGACTGAGACACCACCGGCCCGGCGGCTCAGCCGAGCGGACCCGTGGCGGCTCAGCCCAGCGGGCCGGTGGGCTCAAGCAGAACCGTGGTGGCTCAGCCGAGCGGGCCGGTCGGCTCAAACAGACCCGTGGTGGCTCAGCCCAGCGGACCGGTGTGGTCCGAGAACCTCCTCGCCGTCTCCTCCAGGACCTCCACCCCGTCCCGCGCCCACAGCTCGTCGTTGAAGAGCTCCACCTCGATCGGGCCCGTGTAACCGGCCGCCTCGACGCGGTCGCACCAGGCCCGCAGGTCGATCACGCCGTCGCCCAACTGGCCCCGGCCGGTGAGGACTCCGGCCGGGAGGGGGGTGGTCCAGTCGGCCAGCTGGAAGGTGTGGATACGGCCCGAGGCGCCCGCCCGGGTCCCCGCCGCCGGGGCCCGGTCGTCCCACCAGATGTGGTACGTGTCGACCGCCACGCCGACCTGCTCCGCCGGGAAGCGTTCGGCGATCTCCAGCGCCTGGTCGAGGGTCGAGATCGCGCAGCGGTCCGCCGCGTACATCGGGTGGAGCGGTTCGATGGCGAGGCGGACGCCCCGTTCGCCCGCGTACGGGGCGAGTTCGGCGATCGCGTCGGTGATCCGGGCCCGGGCGCCCGGCAGGTCGCGGCTGCCCGGGGGCAGACCGCCGGAGACCAGGACCAGGGTGTCGGTGCCCAGGGCGGCCGCCTCGTCGATAGCCGCCCGGTTGTCGTCCAGCGATTCGGCGGTCGTGAAGAAGCCGCCCCGGCACAGGGTGGTGACCGTCAGGCCCGCGTCGCGTACGAGCTTGGCCGTGGCCTCGACCCCGTACTCCTGGACCGGTTCGCGCCACAGGCCGACGCCCGGGATGCCGAGCCGTACGCACTGCTCCACCAGCTCCGGCAGCGAGAGCTGCTTCACCGTCATCTGGTTGACGCTGAAGCGGGAAAGAGGGTTCATCGCTCGACTCCGTACACCGTGAGCAGGGACCGCATCCGGGACTCCGCGAGTTCCGGGTCCGGGAACAGTCCCAGCCCGTCGGCCAGTTCGTACGCACGGGCCAGGTGCGGGAGGGAGCGGGCGGACTGCAGGCCGCCGACCATCGTGAAGTGCTCCTGGTGGCCGGCCAGCCAGGCGAGGAACACCACACCCGTCTTGTAGAAGCGGGTCGGGGCCTGGAAGAGGTGCCGGGACAGCTCGACCGTCGGGTCCAGGAGCTCCCGGAAGCCCTTCACGTCACCGGTGTCCAGGACGCGCACCGCCCGCGCCGCGAGCGGCCCCAGCGGGTCGAAGATGCCGAGCAGGGCGTGGCTGAACCCCTGGTCGTCACCGGCGATCAGCTCGGGGTAGTGGAAGTCGTCGCCCGTGTAGCAGCGGACGCCCTGCGGGAGGCGGCGGCGCAGGTCGATCTCGCGCTGGGCGTCGAGGAGGGAGACCTTGATGCCGTCGACCTTGTCCGGGTGGGCCGCGATCACCTCCAGGAAGGTGTCGGTCGCGGTGTCGAGGTCGGCCGAGCCCCAGTAGCCGTCGAGCGCCGGATCGAACATCGGCCCCAGCCAGTGCAGGATCACCGGCTCCGACGCCTGGCGCAGCAGATGCGCGTACGTGTCCAGGTAGTCGTCCGGGGACGCGGCGGCGGCCGCCAGGGCGCGCGAGGCCATGAGGATGGCCTGGGAGCCGGTCTCCTCGACGAGGGCGAGCTGCTCTTCGTACGCCTCGCGGACCGCCGCGAGGCCGGCCGGGCCGGTGAGCTGGTCCGTGCCGACGCCGCAGGCGATCCGGCCGCCGACCGCCTTGGCCTCGGCGGCCGAGCGGCGGATCAGCTCGGCGGCCCCGGCCCAGTCCAGGCCCATACCGCGCTGGGCGGTGTCCATCGCCTCGGCGACGCCGAGGCCCTGGGCCCACAGGTGGCGGCGGAAGGCGAGGGTGGCGTCCCAGTCGACGGCGGCGGGCGAGTCGGGGGTGGTGTCGGCGTGGGGGTCGGCGACGACATGGGCGGCGGAGAAGACGGTGCGGGAGGTCAGCGGCCCGGCCCCGGCGGGGTCCGGCGCCTGCGCGGGGCGCGGGGTGTACTCCCGTACCCCTCCCTCCGGTTGCGGCAGGCGGATCACAGCGTGATCTCCGGGACCTCCAGGCGGCGGCCCTCGGCGGCCGACCGCAGGCCCAGCTCGGCGAGCTGCACTCCGCGCGCGCCCGCCAGCAGGTCCCACTGGTACGGCTCACCCAGGACGACATGGCGCAGGAACAGCTCCCACTGCGCCTTGAAGCCGTTGTCGAACTCGGCGTTGTCCGGCACCTCCTGCCACTGGTCCCGGAAGGGTTCGGTGACGGGGATGTCCGGGTTCCAGACCGGCTTGGGGGTGGCCGAGCGGTGCTGGACGCGGCAGCCGCGCAGCCCGGCGACGGCCGAGCCGTGGGTCCCGTCGACCTGGAACTCGACCAGTTCGTCGCGGTGGACGCGGACCGCCCAGGAGGAGTTGATCTGGGCGACCGCCCCGCCCTCCAGCTGGAAGATGCCGTACGCGGCGTCGTCGGCGGTCGCCTCGTACGGCTTGCCCCGCTCGTCCCAGCGCTGCGGGATGTGCGTGGCGACGTGCGCGGTGACGCTGGTGACCCGGCCGAACAGCTCGTGCAGGACGTACTCCCAGTGCGGGAACATGTCGACGACGATGCCGCCGCCGTCCTGCGCGCGGTAGTTCCAGCTGGGGCGCTGGGCCTCCTGCCAGTCGCCCTCGAAGACCCAGTAGCCGAACTCGCCCCGTACGGAGAGGATCTCGCCGAAGAACCCGCCGTCGATGAGCCGCTTCAGCTTCAGCAGGCCGGGGAGGAAGATCTTGTCCTGGACGACGCCGTGCCGCACTCCGGCGTCGCGCGCGAGACGGGCGAGTTCCAGGGCGCCTTCGACGTCCGTCGCGGTCGGCTTCTCGGTGTAGATGTGCTTTCCGGCGGCGATCGCCTTCTTGATCGCCTCGACGCGGGCCGAGGTGACCTGGGCGTCGAAGTAGAGGTCGACGGAGTCGTCGGCGAGGACGGCGTCGAGGTCGGTCGACCACTCGGTGAGGCCATGGCGCTCGGCGAGGGCGCGCAGCGCGTGCTCGCGGCGGCCGACGAGCACGGGCTCCGGCCAGAGGGTCTCGCCGTTGCCGAGGTCGAGCCCGCCCTGCTCGCGCAGGGCGAGGATCGAGCGGACGAGGTGCTGGCGGTAGCCCATGCGCCCGGTGACGCCGTTCATGGCGATCCGGACCGTCCTGCGTGTCACGAAGTTTCCCCTCCACACCAGAATGGACAGCGCGATAGAAAGCGCTTTCTACATGAGATGACGCTAGCCTGCCGACAACACGCCGGACAAGGGGTCGGCCCCCGTCACCTCGGAGGTACGCGATGACCGTCACGCTCGCGGATGTGGCCGCGCGGGCCCAGGTGTCCCCCGCGACCGTCTCCCGCGTCCTGAACGGCAACTACCCGGTCGCCGCCTCGACCCGGGAGCGGGTGCTGCGGGCGGTCGACGAGCTGGACTACGTCCTGAACGGGCCCGCGAGTTCGCTCGCCGCCGCCACCTCCGACCTGGTCGGCATCCTGGTCAACGACATCGCCGACCCGTTCTTCGGGATCATGGCGGGCGCGGCACAGAGCGCGATCGGGGAGGGCGCGTCGGGCCGGGCCGGTGGCGAGAAACTGGCCGTCGTCTGCAACACCGGCGGCTCCCCCGAGCGCGAGCTCACCTATCTGACCCTGCTCCAGCGCCAGCGGGCCGCGGCGGTCATCCTGACCGGCGGATCGCTGGAGCTGCCCGAGCACATGGCGGCGGTGGCGGCCAAGCTGACGAAGCTGGCGGACGCGGGAACCCGGGTCGTGCTGTGCGGCCGGCCGCCGGTGGCGGGGGACGCGAGCGCGGCCGCGCTCACCTTCGGCAACCGGGCGGGGGCGAGACGGCTGACGGAGCACCTGCTGGGGCTCGGCCACCGGCGGATCGGTTACGTGGCGGGGCCGGCGGACCGGACGACGACCCGGGAACGCCTTGAGGGGCACCGGGAGGCGATGGCCGGGGCGGGGCTGGCCGAGGGCGCGGAGGTGCTGACGGTCCACGGGTCGTACGACCGGCGTTCCGGTTACGACGCGACGCTCGAACTCCTGCGCAGGGAGCCGTCGTTGACGGCGGTCGTCGCGGCGAACGACACGGTGGCGCTGGGCGCGTGCGCAGCGCTGCGGGACCGGGGCCTGAGCATCCCGGGCGACGTCTCCGTGGCGGGCTTCGACGACCTGCCCTTCTCGCTGGACGCGGTGCCCGCGCTGACGACCGTACGGCTGCCGCTGCACGAGGCGGGAGCGCGGGCGGGGCGGCTCGCGATGGGCACGGAGGCGGCACCGCCGGGGGGGATCGCGACGATCGCGGGCGAGCTGATGGTCCGCGACTCGACGGCGCCGCCCCGGGGGTGACGTGGCGCCCGGGCGGGGGAGCTTGTCGCGGGCGGCGCCGCCAACGACGGAGCCTCCGGGCTGAGGGCTCCGTCGCGGGCGGCCCGGCGCGGTCGGGGTAGAGCTAGAGGCGCTTGACGCAGGAGCCCGGATTGGGCGCGTCGACGAGGTACTCGGCGCGCAGCAGGTAGTCGCCCGGGCCGCACGACGCCGCTTCCGCCACCCGGTACTCGGCCGACGGGGAGCCGCACCCCACCTTCTCCAGCCGCTGGTCGGGCCACTCCGCCGTGTTGCGTACGCAGTCGCCCACGGACAGCGGGACCGGCTCGTCGCCGTCCCCGACGACCAGGCCGACGATCACGAGCGCCGGAATCGCCAGCAGGAGCAACGCGATCGGGGTGAGGATCAGCATCGCCGGCCCGCGGAAGAGAACCCGCTTGCCCGGGTGGAGCGGCTGCCGGGAGGCTCCGTACGGTTCGGGCAGCCGGCGCAGCGCGCCCCGGGCGCCGAGGTTGCCGAGGACGATGAAGGGCGTGACGAAGACGGAGAGGATTCCCCACCAGCCGGTCACGAGCGTGTCGGAGGTCATCTGCCGGTAGACGGAGAGACCGCACGTACGGCAGAAGACGCCCCGCCGCGTGACCGTACGCATGATGACGACCATGCCCTGATGGGAGCGGACGGTCACGGCGGTCGCCGGCTGCGCGCCGCAGACCTCGCAGACGTGCCCGTGCGGGCCGGACGGGCCGGGGAACTGTCCGGGGAATCCGTACGGTTGCGGATACGGCCGCGCCTGGGGGTACGGCTGCGCGTACCCCTGGGCGGAAGGGTGCGGTTGCTGTCCCGGAGGCGGAAACGTCATGGTGCGGGGTCCCCGTTCGTCGTCGGAACCAGCACCCTAACCGCACTTTCGCCATGCTCACGTCCAAGCCCTCCTGGGCCGCCCGAGCGCCCTCCGCAGCCGCCCGACCCCACTCCGCCGCGAACGGGGAGCGCGACGCGGATCCTGCGCAGGTGCTTGACCTGGCAGTTACTTTCGGGCTATCCGTGACTCCTTGGAAGTTTCCTTCAATCTCGCACGGCCGGAAGGAGCATCAGTGCACCACCGCGCCACCTCCAGACGCACCCTCCTCACCGTCACCGCCGCCGCCGCGGCCGCCGCCGTCACCGGAGCCGCAGCACCGCTCGCGCACGCGGGAACCGACGACCGAGGCCTTCGCCGGCTCATCTCCCGCATGTCGCTGGAGGAGAAGGTCGGCCAGCTCTTCGTCATGCGGGTCTACGGCCACTCCGCCACCGCACCCCACCAGGCCGACATCGACGCCAACCTCAGGGAGATCGGCGTCCGTACCGCCGCCGAGCTCGTGGAGCGGTACCACGTCGGCGGGATCATCTACTTCACCTGGGCCCACAACACCCGCGACCCGCACCAGATCGCCGATCTCTCCAACGGCATCCAGAAGGCCGGTCTGGCCCAGCCCACGCCCCTCCCCCTGCTCATCTCCACCGACCAGGAGCACGGCATCGTCTGCCGGGTCGGCGCGCCCGCCACCCTCCTTCCCGGCGCGATGGCGCTCGGCGCCGGAGGGTCCCGCTCCGACGCCCGCAAGGCCGCCCAGATCGCGGGCGCCGAACTGGCCGCCGTCGGCATCCGGCAGAACTACGCCCCGGACGCCGACGTCAACGTCAACCCCGCCAATCCCGTCATCGGCGTGCGCTCCTTCGGCTCCGACCCCGAGGCCGTCGCCGCTCTGGTCGCCGCCCAGGTCAAGGGCTACCAGCGGGCCGGGGTGGCGGCGACCGCCAAGCACTTCCCGGGCCACGGGGACACCGCCGTCGACAGCCACTACGGCCTGCCGACCATCACCCACACCCTTGAGGAGTGGGCGGAGCTGGACGCGCCGCCGTTCCGCTCGGCGATCGCCGCCGGGATCGACTCGATCATGACCGCGCACATCGTGGTGCCCGCGCTCGATCCGAGCGAGGACCCGGCGACCCTCTCCCGTCCCATCCTGACCGGCATCCTGCGCGAGAAGCTGGGGTACGACGGCGTGGTGGTGACGGACTCGCTCGGCATGGAGGGGGTCCGGACGAAGTACGGCGACGAGCGCGTGCCCGTCCTCGCGCTCAAGGCCGGTGTCGACCAGCTGCTCAACCCGCCGAAGCTGGACCTCGCCTGGAACGCCGTTCTGCGGGCGGTGAAGAGCGGTGAGCTGACCGAGGACCGGCTCGACGAATCGATCCTGCGGATTCTGCGGCTCAAGGCGAAGCTGGGCCTCTTCAAGGATCCGTACGTCACTCACGCGGGGGTGGACCGGACGGTCGGCACGCCCGCCCATCGGGCCCACGCGGACCGGATCGCCGAGGAGACCACCACCCTCCTCCTCAACGAGGGCGGATTCCTGCCGATCGACCGGCGCACGCACGGCGAGGTGCTGGTCGTCGGCGCCGACCCGGCCTCACCGTCCGGCACCACCGGGCCGCCGACCACCACCCTCGCCCGGGCGTTCACCGAACTCGGCTTCACGGCGCGGGCGTTGTCGACCGGCATCACACCGACCGCGGCGAAGATCGACGAGGCGGTGGCGGCGGCGGCCGGCAAGGACGTGGTCGTCGTCGGCACGTACAACGTCGGCGCGACCAGCCCGCAGCGCACGCTGGTCTCCCGGCTCGCGGCGACGGGCGTCCCCGTCGTGACGGTCGCGATCCGCAACCCGTACGACATCGCCCGGCTGACCGGGCAGCGGGCCGCCCTCGCCTCGTACTCCTGGACCGATGTCGAACTGCGGGCCGCCGTCCGGGTCATCGCGGGCGAGGCGCGGCCCCAGGGCCGGCTACCCGTCGCCATACAGCGGGCGGACGATCCGGCGAAGGTGCTGTACCCCGTCGGCCACGGCCTGACGTACACCTGACGGAGCACACCTGAGGAGTATGCCTGACGGAGCTGACGGAGTACGCCGGTGGGCCGCGCCCGGGGGGAGAGCCCC
>NZ_JBIWIU010000022.1:0-38450 GCF_044764755.1 Streptomyces sp. NPDC093600 | reverse complement strand
TTCGTGTTTCCAGCTTAGCAGATCCGTTTTCCGTTTCCGCCACCCGCTGGAGCGGGCTGCCGGTCCGTTCTTCGCTTTCGCGTTTCCCTTTCCGGTGATTCCGACTTTATCAGATTCATTCCGGCCGACCTAATCGGTGGCTTTCGTGATTCGAATAAGGAATCGAGTGGCTCCGTGGAAACCGTGTTCCCGACCGGAGCGAGCTAGATACTAGCTGGTTGCGCTGGTGACGTGTCCCGTCCCCGGCAACCGTTAAAATCTACCTCCCCACGTCCACCGTGTCAACGGGTTCCGTGGGCGAAGAGGAGACTAGCAGGTCAGCGGGGTCCTCCGCACATCACGCGGCCACCGGCAGCTCGGCGCTGCGGTCGGCCTCCTCGACGTCGCCGGTGGCGCCGGCGCGGGCCGCGCGGGCGCCCAGGACATAGACGTAGGCGAGGAATGCGAGTTCCGCCGCGATGCCGATGGTGATGCGGGCCCAGGTGGGGAGGCCGGACGGGGTGACGAAGCCTTCGATCAGGCCCGAGACGAAGAGGACCAGGGCCAGGCCGATGGCCATGCCCACGGCGGCGCGGCCCTGCTGGGCGAGGGCGGCGCGGCGGGTCATGGGGCCGGGGTCGATGACGGTCCAGCCGAGGCGGAGGCCGGTTCCGGCGGCGACGAAGACGGCGGTCAGTTCCAGGAGGCCGTGCGGAAGGACGAGGCCGAGGAAGACGTCGAGGCGGCCGGCGGAGGACATGAGTCCGATGCCCACGCCGAGGTTCAGCATGTTGAGGAAGAGGATCCAGAGCACCGGGACGCAGAGAAAGGCGCCCAGGACCAGGCACATGGCGGCGGCCTGAGCATTGTTCGTCCAGACCTGGGCGGCGAAGGAGGCCGCCGGGTGGCTGGAGTAGTACGTCTCGTACTCGCCGCCGGGGCGGGTCATCTCGCGCAGCTCGGCCGGGGCGCCGATCGCCGACTGGACCTCCGGGTGCGTGCCGATCCACCAGCCGATGAGCGCCGCGAGGAGTGTGGAGAGGACGGCGGTCGGCACCCACCAGTGGCGGGAACGGTAGACCGCGGCCGGGAAGCCGGCCGTCAGGAAGCCGACGGCGTCGCGCCAGGAGGCGCGGCGGGTGCCGGTGACGGCGGCACGCGCGCGTGCGACGAGCTGGGTGAGCCGGGCCGTGAGCATGGGGTCCGGTGCGCTGGACTGGATCAGCGACAGGTGGGTCGCCGTGCGCTGGTAGAGGGCGACGAGTTCGTCGGCCTCGGCGCCGGTGAGCTTCCTGCCCCGGCGCAGGAGCTGGTCCAGGCGGTCCCACTCGGCGCGGTGGGCGGTGACGTAGACGTCGAGGTCCATGATCGGCTGCTGCTCCAGGCACTGGGTGCGTACGGGGGCGTACTACTGCGGCGCGCTGACGGTCAGCTTGGCAGACTGTCGTACAGCGGGGTCGGGAAGGTCGGAGAAGGGTGGGCGTCGTGAGCGGGGTTGTGACGGGGGACGCCGTCGTACTGGGGCTGCGGCCGGCCAGGCTGCCGAGCCGGGCTCTGGCGCTGCTGATCGATCTCGTGGTGGTGTGGAGCGCCTATCTGCTGGTCAGTCTCGGGCTCGCGGTCGCCACGGCTTCGCTGGACGAGGCCGCGCAGATGGCGCTGTCGATCGCCTCCTTCCTACTGGTGCTGGTGGGGGCGCCGATCGCGGTGGAGACGCTGACGCACGGGCGGTCGCTCGGCAAGATGGCGTGCGGGCTGCGGGTGGTACGCGACGACGGGGGGCCGATCCGGTTCCGGCACGCGCTGGTGCGCGGGGCGATCGGGGTCGTGGAGATCATGATGACGTTCGGGGTGATCGCCTGTATCGCTTCGCTGGTGTCGGAGCGCGGGCGGCGGATCGGGGATGTGTTCGCCGGAACGCTGGTCGTGCGGGAGCGGGTGCCGGCGGCGCGGAGCGCGGCCGTTCCGCCCGCCCCGGCGTGGCTCGCCGGGGCGTTCGCCGGGCTGGATCTCTCGGCCGTGCCGGACGGTCTGTGGCTGGAGATACGGCAGTACCTGACGCGGATGCGCCAGTTGGACCCGGTCGTGGGGCAGCGTCTCGCCGAGCGACTGGCGGACGAGCTCGTGGCGCGGACCGGGACTCCTCCGCCGCCGGGTGTGCCGGCCGCGGCCTATCTGGCGGGGGTCGTGGGTGAGCGGCAGGCGCGGGACGCGCGCCGTGCCTTCGCCTCCGAGAGGCCGGCGTCCGGGGCCGGGCCTGCGCCTATGCCTGTGCCTGCGGCGGCGCCCGGTGGGAGCGCGGGCTTCGCGCCCCCCGCGGCTCCGGTCGCTCCGGCTGCCCCTGCCGCGGTCGTAGCCGGTTCCGGCGAGCGGGCGGGCGCCGATGACGCTTCGCCGCCTGCCACGCCCGCGACGGGGTTCGCGCCTCCCGCCTAGGCAACGACCTGAGACGGCTCAGGGGAAGACGGACGGCGGGGTCTCGAGGGCTTCGAGTTCGATGCCGGGGGCGGAGAGGACCACGTCGCCGGCGATGTGGAGCGTGTGCCGCTCCCCCGTGTCCAGGGCGTTGACCTGGTATTCGTCCACCATCAGCACGCCGTTGTCAGTGGTGTGCGCTTCACTCTTCACCAGGGCCCAGGACTGGTCGATCGTGAGGGGGGCGAGCACGGGATCCGTGAAGGCGACGAGCCGGACGCGGGTCGCGGGGGAACCGGGGGTGAGACGCAGAAGTCGAGTGATCGCGACGAGGAACGCCGGGGACGTGCCGGTGAAGGCGTGGGCGCGCACATTGCCTTCGGTGGCGTGGGTGCCGGTGGGGTCGGTACGGACCCAGGTGACGCCGTCGAGGGCGGCGCCGCGGACCTGCCAGCTCGCGGCATGGAGTTCGAGTCGGATGGGGCGGCCGAGTTCGTCGATGGCCAGGTCGACGGAGCCCGCGTGGTCGCCCGAGGGGGTGGTGGTCTGGGAGACGTAGCGCCAGCCGGAGGGGCCTGGTGCGCAGTGGAAGTGCTCTTCACCGAGGGGGGTGTGATCGTGCGGGTCATGGAGCGAATAACGGCCGCGGGGCATGGGTCCTCGGGGTGCTTCCTGGGGCGGTGGGTCCGGGTGCGGGCCGGATGACGGACGAGGCAGGCCCCCGACACGGGGGTGCGGGGGCCTGCCTGGTTCCTCTACGGGTGCCGTCGACGGGTGGGCGTCAGTGCGCGGGCGCCGTCGGGCGGGGCATCAGTAGCGGTAGTGGTCCGGCTTGTACGGGCCCTCGACCGGGACGCCGATGTACGCGGCCTGCTCCGGGCGCAGGGTCGTGAGCTTCACGCCCAGCGCGTCGAGGTGGAGACGGGCGACCTTCTCGTCCAGGTGCTTCGGGAGCACGTACACGTCGGTCGGGTACTGCTCCGGCTTCGTGAACAGCTCGATCTGCGCCAGCGTCTGGTCCGCGAACGAGTTCGACATCACGAACGAGGGATGACCCGTCGCGTTGCCCAGGTTGAGGAGGCGGCCCTCGGAGAGGACGATGACGACCTTGCCGTCGGGGAAGGTCCAGGTGTGGACCTGCGGCTTGACCTCGTCCTTGACGATGCCGGGGATCGCGGCCAGGCCGGCCATGTCGATCTCGTTGTCGAAGTGGCCGATGTTGCCGACGATGGCCTGGTGCTTCATCTTGGCGATGTCCGACGCCATGATGATGTCCTTGTTGCCGGTCGTGGTGATGAAGATGTCCGCCGTCTCCACCACGTCGTCGAGGGTGGCGACCTGGTAGCCGTCCATCGCGGCCTGGAGGGCGCAGATGGGGTCGATCTCGGTGACGATGACGCGGGCGCCCTGGCCGCGCAGGGACTCGGCGCAGCCCTTGCCGACGTCGCCGTAACCGCACACCACCGCGGTCTTGCCCCCGATGAGGACGTCGGTGGCGCGGTTGATGCCGTCGATCAGCGAGTGGCGGCAGCCGTACTTGTTGTCGAACTTCGACTTCGTCACGGCGTCGTTCACATTGATCGCCGGGAAGAGGAGGGAGCCGGCCTGCTGCATCTCGTACAGGCGGTGGACGCCGGTGGTGGTCTCCTCGGTGACGCCGCGGATCTCGGACGCCAGCTGGGTCCACTTCTGCGGGTTCTCGCCGAGGGTGCGGTTGAGGAGGCGGAGGATGTGGGCGTACTCCTCGCTGTCCGCGGTGGACGGGTCCGGGGCGGAGCCGGCCTTCTCGAACTCGACGCCCTTGTGGACGAGGAGGGTGGCGTCACCGCCGTCGTCCAGGATCATGTTCGGGCCGCCGGTGGGGGTGTTCGGCCAGGTCAGGGCCTGCTCCGTGCACCACCAGTACTCCTCCAGGGTCTCGCCCTTCCAGGCGAAGACCGGGACGCCGGCGGGGGCCTCGGGGGTGCCGTTGGGGCCGACGGCGATGGCCGCGGCGGCGTGGTCCTGGGTGGAGAAGATGTTGCAGGAGGCCCAGCGGACCTCGGCGCCGAGGGCGACCAGGGTCTCGATCAGGACGGCCGTCTGCACGGTCATGTGCAGGGAGCCCGTGATCCGGGCGCCGGCGAGGGGCTGCTGCTCGGCGTACTCGCGGCGGATCGACATCAGGCCCGGCATCTCGTGCTCGGCCAGCGTGATCTCCTTGCGGCCGAAGGCGGCCAGGGACAGGTCGGCGACCTTGAAGTCCTGCTGGGTGGCGACAGTCGTCATGACTGGGCTGCTCCTCGTGAATCGGGTTCGAGGGTCGGTTGGGGCGGCGCCTGACACCGCGCTTCGGGGCATCGCGGGCATACGGATGCCCGGTACTCCCGCGGTGCAGTCGTCGGAGGCCCTCTCTCCCTCGGCCGGTCCGAGAGGACCGCCCGACCGCCATCAGCAGCGACGTCTGGCTGTCACGAATCTACACCGATCGGCGCAGCGACCCACAGTCCGCCCGGGGGCGGGATTCGGCCGGATCCGGCCTCGACAGCACCGGGACAGGTGCTTGATCGGGGCCTCGACGTGGGCCGGGAGCGTGGGCCGGGGAGGGTGGGAGAGAGGTGCGGCACGGCCCCGGACCTGGGCGGTCCGGGGCCGTGTCCGCCGGTCAGTGGCCTACGCCGCCCGCGGCCTCGGCCGGGTCGCCGCCGGAGGTGGGTGCCGTCTCGTCGTAGATGTCCGGCTCCAGGTAGATGACCCGGGCGATCGGGACGGCGGCGCGGATGCGGTCCTCGGCCGCGTTGATGGCGGTCGCGACCTGGGCGGCCGTGTCGCCGTGCCGGACGGCGATCTTGGCGGCGACGAGGAGCTCCTCGGGGCCGAGGTGGAGGGTGCGCATGTGGATGAGGCGGCTGACGGTCTCGCCGTCGACGACCGCGTCCTCGATCCTCTTCACCTCGTCGACGCCCGCCGCCTCGCCGAGCAGGAGCGACTTGGTCTCGGCGGCGAGGACGATCGCGATGAGGATGAGCAGGACACCGATGCACAGCGTGCCGATGCCGTCCCAGATGCCGTCGCCGGTGACGAGCGCCAGGCTGACGCCGACCAGTGCGAGGATCAGGCCGACGAGCGCGCCGAGGTCCTCCAGGAGGACGACCGGCAGCTCGGGCGCCTTGGCGCGCTTGACGAACTGGCGCCAGGACAGGTTGCCGCGAACCTGGTTGGACTCCTTGATGGCCGTGCGGAACGAGAACGTCTCGGCGATGATCGCGAAGACGAGGACGCCGACCGGCCAGTACCACGCCTCGATCTCGTGCGGGTGCTTGATCTTCTCGTAGCCCTCGTAGATGGCGAACATGCCACCGACGGAGAAGAGCACGATGGAGACGAGGAAGGCGTAGATGTAGCGTTCGCGGCCGTAGCCGAAGGGGTGTTGCGGGGTCGCCTGGCGCTTGGCCTTCTTGCCGCCGAGGAGCAGCAGGCCCTGGTTGCCCGAGTCGGCGAGCGAGTGCACGCTCTCGGCGAGCATCGAGGACGAACCACTGAAGAGGAAAGCCACGAACTTGGCTACCGCGATGGCGAGGTTGGCGGCGAGTGCCGCCACGATCGCCTTGGTTCCGCCTGACGCGCTCATGGGTGTACGTGTTCCCTTCGTCGATGCTCCGGCCGTGCTGGCGCCGCTGTTCGGCCGCACATTTTTACATCAGGCCATGACGGTCGCGCGGAAGACCGTTCCCGTACCCGACAGTTGGGTCTTTTCGCCCGCCGGTACGAAGACGGATTCACCGGCGGCGAGGGTGATTTCGCCTGCTTTGGGGCGTCCTGAGACGGCGAGCAGGATCTGCGGGGTGGTGGCGGTGACGTCGTTGGGGGCCGCGCCTTCCGCCCGTACGAAACGGGAGAGGCGGAACTCGTCGATCGGGGTGTCGTAGACCTCTTCGCCGGACTCGGACGCCTCGGGTCGCAGGACTCCCGGCTCGGCAGGCTCGAAGCGGACGACCCGCAGCAGCTCCGGTACGTCGACGTGCTTCGGGGTCAGGCCGCAGCGCAGGACGTTGTCGGAGTTGGCCATGATCTCGACGCCGAGGCCGTCGAGGTAGGCGTGCGGGACGCCTGCGCCGAGGAAGAGGGCTTCGCCGGGCTGGAGTCGGACCGGGTTGAGCAGCATGGCGGCGATGACGCCGGGGTCCGACGGGTGGTGGTGGGCGAGGAAGGCGTACGGGGCGTGGGCGCCGCCCAGGCGGGCGGAGGCGGCCGCGGCCTCGGCGACGGTGTGCGCCATCTCCTCGTGGTCGGCGGTCAGCAGCGCCGTCAGGACCTCGCGCAGCGCGGCCTCTTCGGGGTGGGCGTGCAGCAGGTCGACGTAGGGCTTGAGGGAGTCGACGCCGAGGGCGGCGAGGGTGTCGGCGGCCTCGGCGGGGTCGCGGAAGCCGCACAGCCCGGTGAACGGTGTGAGCGCGCAGATGAGTTCGGGCTTGTGGTTGGCGTCCTTGTAGTTGCGCCGGGGCGCGTCGATCGGGACGCCGGCCGCCTCTTCGGCGGCGAATCCGGCCTTGGCCTGGGCGAGGTCGGGGTGGACCTGGAGGGAGAGCGGGGCGCCGGCGGCGAGCAGTTTGAGGAGGAAGGGCAGGTGCGGGCCGAACTTGTCGACGGTCGGCGCCCCCAGCTCGCGTACGGGATCGGCGTCGATGACCTCGTTGAGCGGACCGCGCTCGGTGCGGGAGGGGGCCGCGGGGTGGGCGCCCATCCACATCTCGGCCTGGGGCTCACCGGTGGGGGTGGTACCGAGCAGCTCCGGGATGGCCGTCGTGGAGCCCCAGGCGTAGGGGCGGACGGTGTTGACGAGGCGGTCCATCGAACGTTCCAGCTTTCCTCAGTGCGGGCTGTGGGTCGGCGGAGTGTCTCAGCGGGTGGTGTCCGCGGGGTGTCCCGGCGGGGTACGGCACGGGACACGGCGGAGTGGTGGGGGCGGCATACGACCGGCGGGGTGTGCCCAGGCCCGGTTCGGGGGTGGACCGAGGGTCAGTGCGGTGGGCTGATCCCGGCCGACGCCAGGGAGAGGTAGATGGCGGCGAAGTCGGTGACCGCGAGCAGTTCGGCGAGGGCCTCCAGCTCGCTGCCCTCCTCGGGTTCGAGTTCGCTGATGGCCGTCTCGTGGCTGAGAGCCAGTTCGCGGGCGGCGGGGGCGGCGGTCAGGCCGCCGGCGGGCCGGTCGCGCAGGAGTACGACCCGGGCGCGCAGGGCCTGCGGCTCGTCGACCCGGTCGCGGAAGAAGTCGTCGGGGTCGGCGCCAGCGGCGTAGGCGCCGGCGAGCAGGACGCCGTGGGCGGGCAGGGCCTCGGGGAGGTCCGCGGCGAGCGCGGGCAGTCCCGCCAGCTCGGCCAGGACGGCGGCGAAGCGGCGGCCGGCCGGGCCCGCGGCGGCGCCTTCGGTCCAGATCAGCGGCAGCGAGTCGGCGAGCTCGGCGGCGAGGGTCTTGGCCGGGTTGCTGTAGGTGGCGATGGCCGGTCCGCAGCGCTCGGCCGTACGGTCGAGGCGGTCGGCGACCTTCTCCAGGGTCTCCGGGGGCGCTTCGAGGAGGCCGACCCGGTCGAGCAGCACGAGGAGCGGGGTGAACAGGGCCCACAGGGCGCTGGGCCCGGCGGCGAGGTCGTCGGCGGTCTCCTCGGCCGTGTCGTACGGGGCCGTGGCCATGGGCACGAGCAGGCCGTGGGAGCCGTTGACGGTCTCGGCGAGCGGGGAGGTGCTGGGGGCGACGGCGACGACGGTGATGCCGCGGCGGTACGCCTGCTCGGCGAGGAGGGCGAGGCCCGGCTCGGATCCGTCGGTCGTGGGGATCAGGAGGAGGTCCACGGAGCCCGCCCAGCCGGGGAGGGCCCAGCGCAGGGCGCCGGCCGCGGCGGCGACGCCGGTGGGCTGGAGGCGGATGACGGGGGCGGCGGCGCCGGCGAGGGAGCCGATCAGATCGGCGACGCCGGCGGCGGCGGTGCCGGGGCCCGCGACGAGGACGGCGCGGGGGCGGCCCTCGGGGCGGAGCTCGGAGACGCCGGCCTCGGCGGCGTGGCGGGCGGCGGTCCGGACGCGGGCGCCCGCTTCGGCGGCGCCGCGCAGCAGGCCGCGGCGGTCGGCGACGGCGAGGGCGTCCGGGGCGTCGAGGAGGGTCTCGTCCAGCATGGGGCCTCCGGGGCGGGGCGGGTGCGGGCCGGTGCGTGGACCCGGCCTACGGCCGGGGGTTCTTCTTCCCAACCGCACCGCCCGTGCGGCTGAGCACACGGAGGTGCGGGGCTTCCCGTGGGCGGTGCCGCCGTCGGCGGCCACCGCCCGGCCCTCACCGCGGGCGGCGGGCCTCGTCGACCAGGAGGACCGGGATGCCGTCGCGGACCGGGTAGGCCAGACCGCAGCCGTCGCCCGTGCAGACCAGCTCGGGGGTCTCGGCCGCCGTCCGGTCGTTGAGCGGCGCGTGGCAGGCCGGGCAGGCCAGGATCTCCAGGAGGCCGGCTTCGAGCGGCATGAGGTGTCCCTTCGAACAAACGATGATGGTGCTGCCTTTGGGCCAGGTCAGCCTACCGCCGGGGGACGGGGCGCGCGGCTCGCGGCGTGCCCCGTCCGTCCCGGCGGAATCCGGGCTCCCCGGAATCCCAGCAAGCCCCGGAATCCGGGGTCCCGCCGTCAGTCGGTCGCGCGGACCAGGGCGAGGACCTCGTCGCGCAGCTTGGCCGCGGTGGCCTCGTCGCGGGCCTCGACGTTCAGGCGCAGCAGCGGCTCGGTGTTGGAGGCGCGGAGGTTGAACCACCAGTCCTCGGCCGTCACCGTCAGCCCGTCCAGCTCGTCGAGGGTGACGCCGTCCGCGCCCTCGTAGGCGGCCTTGACCGCCGCCATCCGCGCGGTCTGGTCGGCGACGGTGGAGTTGATCTCGCCGGAGGAGGCGTAGCGGTCGTACGCGGAGACCAGCTCGGACAGCGTGCCCTCCTGGCCGCCGAGGGCCGCCAGGACGTGGAGCGCGGCGAGCATGCCCGTGTCGGCGTTCCAGAAGTCCTTGAAGTAGTAGTGGGCGGAGTGCTCGCCGCCGAAGATGGCGCCGGTCCTGGCCATCTCCTCCTTGATGAAGGAGTGACCGACGCGGGTGCGGACCGGCGTGCCGCCGTTCTCGCGCACGACCTCCGGCACCGACCAGGAGGTGATCAGGTTGTGGATGACCGTGCCGCCGGGGTGCTTGGCCAGCTCGCGGGCGGCGACCAGGGCCGTGATCGCGGACGGGGAGACCGGCTCGCCGCGCTCGTCGACGACGAAGCAGCGGTCGGCGTCGCCGTCGAAGGCGAGGCCGAGGTCGGCGCCCTCGGCGCGGACGCGGGCCTGGAGGTCGACGATGTTCTTCGGGTCGAGCGGGTTGGCCTCGTGGTTCGGGAAGGTGCCGTCGAGCTCGAAGTACATCGGCACGACGTCCAGCGGGAGGCCCCCGAGGACGGTCGGGACGGTGTGGCCGCCCATGCCGTTGCCGGCGTCCACGACGACCTTCAGCGGGCGGATGGCGGTGAGGTCGACCAGCGACCTGAGGTACGTGGCGTAGTCGCCGAGGGTCTCCCGCTCGGTGACCGTGCCGGGGGCGGCGGCCTCGGGGGCGCCCTGCTCCGACCACTGCTCGACCAGGGTGCGGATCTCGGCGAGGCCGGTGTCCTGGCCGACCGGGGCGGCGCCGGCGCGGCACATCTTGATGCCGTTGTACTGGGCCGGGTTGTGCGAGGCCGTGAACATCGCGCCCGGCAGGTTCAGCTGCCCGGAGGCGAAGTACAGCTGGTCCGTCGAGCAGAGCCCGATCAGCGTGACGTCGCAGCCGAGGCGGGCCGCGCCGCGCGCGAAGGCGCCGGACAGGCCCGGCGAGGAGGGCCGCATGTCATGGCCGACGACGATGGCGTCCGCGCCCGTGACTCGTACGAACGCGGCGCCGAAGAGCTCGGCGAGACCCTCGTCCCACTGATCCGGCACCACCCCGCGGACGTCGTACGCCTTCACGATCTGCGACAGATCAGCAGCCACGGAACAACCCTCCTGAAGTCTCTGCACGCGTAAGCGGCGCGTGTACGGAACGCCCAAACTACCCGGGGTGGGGTGGGGCGCAGCAGACCGAGGGGTCGGTGGGTCCGGTTTCCGCCGGTGCCCCGGGGAGCGCGCTCCGGCACCGTGCGCGGCTCAGGGAGCTCAGGCGGCTCAGGAGTCGGGGGAGCGCAGGACCCGCAGATGTCCGCGGCGTCCGACCTCCATCGGGTTCCCGCCACGGCCGCCGCCCTTGCCGCCGGCCTCGGCGGCGCGCTCCTGGGGGCGGGCCGCCTCCCGTACCGCGTTGGCGAGGGCTTCGAGGTCGTCGCCGCTCGGGCGGGACGGCGCGGAGCCGTCGGTGAGCCGCACGACGTCCCAGCCGCGCGGGGCGGTGAGGCGCTCGCTGTGCTCGGCGCACAGGTCGTAGCAGTGGGGCTCGGCGTAGGTGGCGAGCGGGCCGAGGACCGCAGTCGAGTCGGCATAGACGTACGTCAGTGTCGCGACGGCAGGGCGGCCGCACGCGGTGCGCGAACAGCGACGTACAGGGCTCACGACGTTGGACGGTACCGCACTCTTGAGCGGGCCGCGACGACTCTCCACCAGGTCACTCCACCGTGTCGCGGTGTGACGTCGGACACGGGCCCTCCTGGGACTGCCGTCGTGACCTGCGCGGGAGGAGCGTACGGGGCACCGGGAGCACGGGCGATCCGGACAGCGGTCGATGCGAATCCGGTCAACCACGGCCAGATGGCCGATCGTCGGGGCATACCGAATCGCGCCGTCGCTTGGCCGGAACGCTCAACAAACGACAGGGCGGTTCGGCCCGATACGGAGCCTGCGCGCGTGCGCCACGGTCGTGGAACACCGAGGAGAGTTACGCTGCGTCAGTGATGGACAGTCCTGTGCCGCCGCGCCCCTCGTCCCGCCCCACGGAGTCCGACCCGACGGCTTCGGACCTGGCGGGATCCCAGCCGATGGATCCGGCCCGTACGGAGTCCGGCCCGGCGGAGTCGAGCCGGGTGCCGGCGGAGCCGAGGACGCGTCGCCGCGACCGTCACGGGCGCGGGATGCGGGGGCCGGTCGCGCCGCCGCAGGTCCCGCTGTCGGCGAGCCGGGCGGACACGTTCCGCGATCTGGTCCTGGACTCCGTGGAGCGGCTGGAGCGGCGCTGGCCGCAGCTGGCGGACGTCGAGTTCATGGTGCTCGACGTGCCGCCGTCGGTGCCGGGCGAGGCCGTTCCCCTGGGGGGTTCGATGCCCGCGGAGAAGAGCGGTCCCGCGCGGGTCGTCGTCTACCGGCGGCCGGTGGAGATCCGCTCCAAGAGCCGCGACGAGCGGGCGCTGCTCGTCCACGAGGTCGTGGTGGAGCAGGTGGCGGAGCTGCTGGGCCTCTCCCCCGAGTCGGTCGACCCCCGGTACGGCCAGGACTGACCGTACGGGCGGGCTGACGGCCAGGCGGGCCGGACGGGACTGAGAGGCCTGCCCGGCACGGGCGTCAGTCGTCCAGGACGGAGAGGTCCTGCTCCGCCGTCGGGACCTCGACCGTGCCCCGGTCGTCGGACAGCGTCTGGACCGTGAACATGGGGATGCCGTCCTCCGGGAGGGCCAGCGTGCGCGCCGCGTGGACGGGTCCGCCCGAGAGGCGCTCCACGGTCAGCGCGTAGGAGCCCTTCAGGCCCTCCGGCACCGGCGGGGTCACGGCCGTCGTCGTACCGCCCTTGACCGTGAAGGTCTTGGAGACCGGCGTGCCGCCCTCCGAGCCCGCGGAGGCGGTGACCCGGACCTCGGCGGTCTCGCCGGGGGCGGTCAGGGAGAGCGTCGAACCCGCCGCGCGGTTGTCGGCGACGGTGGCGCGGGAGGTGATCGCCGAGGTCGCCGGGATGAAGGCGACCTCCTGTTCGTCGCCCTTGCCGCGGACGACCCGCAGGGCGGCGACCACGGGCGTGGCCTTCTTGGGGTCCGTGGGGGTGAGCAGCAGGGAGCCGGGCTCGCCGCGGGTGAGGTCCGGGAGATCGACGGCCGCGGTCATGCCCGACTTCACGTGGAGGGACTGGGCGCTCGCCGGCACGATCGTGCCGCTCTGGCCGACCAGCTGGATCTTCAGGTCGGCGTCGTCCTGTCCCGGCGCGTACGCCACCAGGCGCACCGAGGTGGCGTCCTTCGGGATGCCGGGCAGGACGGCACGGGCGGCCGGGTCGGCCGAGGCGGGGAGCCAGTCGCTGCCGAGCTTCTCGTCGGCGGAGCGGATGACCGCGCCGACGCGGCCGCTGCGGGTGGTCACATGGACGGTGACGTCGGGCTTCGCCGCCTCGCCGGTGAGCGTGGAGAGCAGGACGGGGACGCTGGAGTGCGCGGGGACCGGGATGCCCTCGGTGAGTTGCGACGGGAGCGCGCCCTCGGGGCCGTACAGCTCGATGTCGGCGACGGCGGCGGTGTCGTCGGGGTTGGTGAGGTGGACGTAGTCCTGGCGTTCCTTGGCCGTGGAGGCGGCCGGGAACCAGAAGTCCGTGTCGGGGGCCGTGCAGGAGACGCCGAGGAGGCCGCGGGCGCCGCCCGCGGGGACGACGGTGGTCTGCTGGACGGTCCAGCCGGGGGCGAGAGCGCCGGTCGCCGAGCCGGTCAGGGCGGGGGCGTTGCCGCCGTTCGCCTCGGCGGTGACGGGCTTGCCGGGTTCGGCGACGGTGGCCGGCGCCTTGGCGGCCACGGGCTTCTTCGGCTTGTCGTCGACGGGCGTGGCGGCGGCCTGGGCGGGCTTCAGCTCGGCCTTCTTCGTGGCGGCCTTGCCCGGCACCGTTGTGCCGATCTTCGCCGTGGGGGTGTACGACGTGTAGACCGTCTCGGCCACCTCGGACGTGCTGGGCGCGGGGCACAGCAGGCTGGAGCGCTCCACGGGCACGGGCAGCTTGGCGGCGAGGGTGGTCGTGGTGGTGCCGTCGGGCGCGGTCAGGGCGGCGAAGCCGGTGACGGCCGCGAGGGCCGTGGCGACCGCGATCAGGGAGAGGGTGGTGCGCTTCACTGGTTGCTGCTCCCGTCGGGACGCTGCTGCTCGGGGTCGTACCCGTAGGTGTACGGGTCGTACTGCTGCTGCTCGTACGGCTGCTGCTGCGTCTGCTGGTCGTCGTAGCCAGGCTGCTGCTGCTCGTGGCCCGGCTGCTGCGACTGCTGCTGCTGGTCGTAGCCCTGCTGCTGGTACGGGTCGTACTGCTGCGGCTGCTGGTCGTAGCCCTGCTGCGGGTACTGCTGCTGGTACGGGTCGGTCGCGTACTCCGTGTACTGCGGGTAGTAACCCTGCTGGGCGTACTGGTCCTGCTGTTGCTGCTGCCAGTCCTCCGCCGCGTACTCCCGCTGGTCGGGGACCGGGACCGGCTCGGGCGCCGGCTCAGGGGTCTGCTCCGCCTCGGCCGCCTCGGCCGCCTCGGCGGCGGCGCGGAGCCGGCGGGCGCGGCGGCCGTCGCCCTCCACAGCCTGGGTGGGGACGGCGACCTCCTCCTCGGGCAGGTCGTCGTCGATCTCGCGGCGCCGGCCGGGCAGGGCGAGGACGAGCAGGACGACGGCGAGTCCGGCCTGGGTCCAGATCCACGCGGTGTGGGTGAGCGGCTCGTCGTACGTGAGGTCGAGGCGGCCGCCCTCGGCGGGCAGTCGGAAGCCCTGGGCCCAGCCGTCGACGGTGGTCTTCTCGAGCGCCTCGCCGTCGAGGGTGGCGGTCCAGCCGTCGTCGGCGCGGTCGGCGATGCGCAGGACGCGGCCGGCGGGGCCTGCCGGGATGTCGGTGTGCGCCTCGACGGGTCCGGCGGCGACGGCGACCGGCCGGGTCGTGTCCGTGCCGGCGCCGTCGGCCTTGGCGGCGGGGACGATCGTCGCGCGGGCGACCTCGCGGTCGACGCGCCACAGCGCGCTGCCGTCGAGCTGGCTGAGCCGGCTGAGGCCGGGGGTGGCGTCGAGGACGCGGCTCATCTGGCGCGGTGACCCGTCCCGTACGAGGACGTAGCGGATGGCGAATCCGCTGAGCTCCGCGGTCTGGTCGGCGCCGGAGCCGGCCACGAGGTGGGCGACGACCTTGTCGAGCAGGGGGTCGCCGTCGGCGGCGGCGGTGAGTTCGGCGTCGCCGAGGCGGCCGCCGGAGCCGCGGACCAGGGTGTACGCGACCTGGCCGGGCGACGTGCCGCCGAGGATCAGGGTGCGGGGCTGGTCGCGGGTGCCGCTCTCCTCGGCGACGAACGCCGGTACCTGCACCGGGTCGCGCCGGGTCAGCGGGCCGTCGGCGCCGGCGATCATCCAGGTGACCGCGGCCGTGACCGGTCCGAGGGCGGCGGCGAGGGCGATGAGGGCCGCGACGGGCTGGCGCCAGCCGAAGCCGTGGGCGGCGACGCGGGTGCGGCCGCCCTCCGCTCCGACCATGCCGGCGGCGAGCAGGGCGGCGCCGTAGACGAGGGTGGCGGGTCCGGCCCAGCCCGTGCCGCCCGCGCCGTTGGACAGCGCGGCGAACAGCAGCCCGGCGAGCGCGGCGGCCCAGGCCGTACGGACGGCGAACTGCCGCTCCTCGCGCAGCAGCGCGGCCAGGGCGGCCAGCACGATGCCGATCAGCAGGAGACCGCCGACGGTCCCCGGGCCGCCCGGGCTGGTCCCGAGCAGATCGAGGGCGGAGGCCGCTTCCGTACGGATGTCGAGCCCGGCCTCGCGCAGGAAGGCGGAGGGGCTGGTCAGCAGGGAGAGCGACCAGGGGGCGAGGACGAGGAGTGGGGTGCCGACGGTGGCGAGGAAGCGCAGTGCGTACGCGGTGATGTCGTCGCGGCGCAGGACGAGCACGCCGATGCCGAGGACGACCGCGAGGGGCCAGACGATCGGGGTGAACGCCATCGCGAGGGTCAGCAGGAAGGTGTAGGCCCAGGTGGCGCGCCAGCCGGCCCGGTCGGGACGGTGGAGTCCGGCGGCGGCGACGGCGGCGCGCGCGATGAGCGGCAGCAGGATCGCGAGGACGGCGGTGCCCAGGCGTCCGGTGGCGAGCGCTCCGGTGGCGGCGGGCAGGAAGGCGTACGCGATGGAGCCCCATGCGCGCAGCAGCCGGGACTCGACGATCGGGCGGGCCGCGAAGTAGGCGGTGATACCGGCCAGCGGGACCGAGCAGACGAGCAGCAGGGTCAGCGCGAAGGAGGTGGAGCCGAGGAAGAGCGCGGAGAGTCCGGCGAGCACGGCGAGGTAGGGCGGTGCGGTCTGGGTGCCGCCGGTGCCGAGGGCGTGCCAGGCGTCGGCGTACCGGCCCCAGAGCGCGGAGACCGAGTCGGGGGCGGGCAGCAGGGCTCCGCCGGCGAGCGAGCCGCCTCCGAACAGGCCGCGGCAGGCGACCACGGAGACGAGCAGGAGGACGGCGAAGAGGAGCGGTCCCGGTTTGCGGGCGATCTTCTTCAGCCGGGCGAACTGCTCGATCTCCATGAAGTCGGCGTCGTCGCCGCCGGGCCCGGATTCGACGGCGCCGTGCCGGGAGCCGCCGGAGTCGGCGTCGGAGCCGCCGAAGTTGGCGACGACCTGTTCGACGGTGGCGCGGACGGTGGCGCCGGGCGGCGGGAAGAGCGGGCGCAGTTCGCTCGCGGCGACGGCGGGGTTCTTGCGGCGTCTGCGGGCGGCGAGGATCTTCTCGGGGCGCAGCAGGGTGGCGAAGAGGCCCATGACCTCGTCGACGGCCTGGCCGGGGACCTTGCCGACGAGGTAGGCGAGGGTGCGCAGCAGGGTGCCGAGGATGAGCCGGACCAGGACGTAGGGCAGGACCGCGCCGCGGGCGTTGGCGAGGAGGGTGTAGACGGCGCCGGCCTTGTCGACGCGGTGCGGGTTGGTCACGGACCGGCCGGCGCAGTCGACGGTGCGGCGTTCGCGGGCGGAGGCCTCGGCGTGCCGCAGGACGGCGTCGGGGGCGACGAGGACGCGGTGGCCGGCGGAGTGGGCGCGCCAGCACAGGTCGACGTCGTCGCGCATCAGGGGCAGGCGCCGGTCGAAGCCGCCGAGCTCCTCGAAGACGTCGCGGCGGACGAGCATGCCGGCGCTGGAGACGGACAGGACGGAGCGGACCTGGTCGTGCTGGCCCTGGTCCTGTTCGCGGCGGTCCAGGCCGGTCCAGCGGCGGCCGCTGCGGGCGATGGAGACGCCGGCTTCCAGCAGCTGCTTGCGGTCGTACCAGCCGCGGAGCTTGGGGCCGACGACGGCGGCGTACGCGTCGGAGTCGGCGACGCGCAGCAGTTCGGCGAGCGCGTCGGGTTCGGGGGCGCAGTCGTCGTGGAGCAGCCAGAGCCACTGCACGGGCTCGCCGTGCGGGAGCTCCGGCATGTCGTAGGCGTCGTCGCGCCAGGTCCGGCTGACGGGGTCCCAGCCGCTGGGCCGCTTCAGATAGGGGAGTTCCTCGGGTCCGAGCAGGGGCGCGGTGCGGGCGGCCTCCTCGACGGCGGCGCCGAAGCCCGTACGGCGGGCGAGGTGGAGCACCCGGTCGGCACCGATCGCGTCGGCGAGCAGCCGCGCGGAGTCGTCGGCGCTGCCGGTGTCGGCGGCGACGACGTTCTGAACGGGGCGTTCCTGGGTGAGCAGCCCGGCGAGGGCGTCCGGCAGCCAGCGCGCGCCGTCGTGGGCGACGAGCACGGCGGTGACGACGTGTCGCGGAAACTCGGGAGTTGAGGACATCGAGGTACGGGCCCTCCGGCCGGGGTCGCCCGCGGGGGGCGTGAGTGCGTCTCGGACGGGGCCCCACACTAACGGCAGACACGCGGGGGCGGCGCCCAGCGCCTCGATGAGGGGCGGTGGCCGCGCGCGGCGGGAGAGCGAGAACGGTCCGCCTCCTGTGGACAGAGCACAGGAGGCGGACCGTTCGTCGTGTGCGGGTGTGCGTGGTGCGGCGGGCGCGGTCGGCGGCGGCCCGACGGTCAGACGGCGGCCTTCTTCAGGCGGCGTCGTTCACGTTCGGACAGACCGCCCCAGATGCCGAAGCGTTCATCGTTCTGCAGGGCGTACTCGAGGCATTCGGAGCGGACCTCGCAGGCGAGGCAGACCTTCTTGGCCTCGCGGGTCGAGCCGCCCTTCTCGGGGAAGAAGGACTCGGGATCGGTCTGGGCGCACAGTGCGCGCTCCTGCCAGCCGAGTTCCTCGTCCGCGTCCTCGACCAGCAGTTCCTGGAACAACTCGGTCATGTGCGCCCCTCGTCTGTCTTCGCGTCCCCGTGATGTTGCCGCCGCCGATTTCCGGCCGAACGACACGAGTGAAATTACAAGTTCGTGCTCTGTGCGAGTCAAGCCGGAATCTGCTATTGGGCCCGGTATTCACTCTGCGGAACCAAGGCTATGCGGAAAGTGTTCAAATCACCAAAAACCTGACACTTCCCACCGGTCTGGCCGTATCGCGCTCCTCATGAAGGAGGACGCCCGAAAGATGGATCTTGTTGCGATCCAGCCACGGAAGCGATCCGGATCACAGTCTGATCACAAGACCCCCGCCGCGTTTACGGGCGCGATGCTGCGCCATGTGTCCCGCTCCCCGACTGCACAAACCTTTCTCCGGACGCAGCAACCGGATGAGGTGAAACATTACCGCCAAAACGGGCATTGGGTTGACAGTCGGGACGCCCGCCCGTCACCTTTGTTGCCATGCCAGCGACCTCAGCGCCCTCCGCGACCCACGCCCGTGGGTTCCGCCGCGCTGTCCAGGCCCGCTGTTGCTGTTGCTGTCCCAGCTGTTGATGCCGTAGCGCTCCAGCCAGCTTCATCTCTCGCGTCACCTCTCTCGCGTCACCCCGTTACCCCCGTTTTCTCGCGTCACCCCCGCTTTCTCGCGACACCCCGCACTGCACACTTCTGCTTCTGCCGAGGAACCACCGCACCCATGAACAGCGACAGCGACCTTCAGATCGCCGGCGACCTCCTCGAGGTCCTGCACCTCCTCCAGCCCGCGCGTGAGCACCCCGCCACCGTGGCCGAGTTCGCCGGGCTCGCCCGCTCCATCGCCGCCGACCGCGCGCAGTGGGCCCCGCACGTCGAGTACGACGCCACCACCCGCTGGTACCACCGGCTGCGCACCGGCCCCGGCTACGAGGTCTGGCTGCTCTCCTGGGTGCCCGGCCAGGGCAGCGGATCGCACGACCACGGCCCCTCGTCCGGCGTACTGACCGTGCTGCGGGGCGAATTGACGGAGCGTACGGAGCGGGGCGCGAGGACGCTGACGGCCGGCGCCCAGCGGGTGTTCGCGCCGGGGTACGTCCACGAGGTCGTCAACGCCTCGCTGGAGCCGGCGGTCAGCCTGCACGTCTACTACCCGGGCCTCACCGAGATGCCGATGCACGAATCCCTCGGGGCCCGCTGCGCCGCGGAGACCCGGGGCGCCGTACCGGCCTGACGGGCCCGGCCGCCGCCCGGCCGCCACCCCTGACAGACTGTCCGTATGCGCATTGTGGTTCTGGCAGGTGGCATCGGTGGTGCCCGCTTCCTTCGCGGCCTCAAGCAGGCCGCTCCCGACGCGGAGATCACGGTCATCGGCAACACCGGTGACGACATCCATCTCTTCGGGCTGAAGGTCTGCCCCGACCTCGACACGGTGATGTACACCCTCGGCGGTGGCATCAACGAGGAGCAGGGCTGGGGCCGCGAGGACGAGTCCTTCACGGTGAAGGAGGAGCTCGCGGCGTACGGCGTCGGACCGGACTGGTTCGGCCTCGGCGACCGGGACTTCGCCACGCACATCGTCCGTACGCAGATGCTGGGCGCCGGCTATCCGCTGAGCGCCGTCACCGAGGCGCTGTGCGCCCGCTGGCGGCCGGGCGTCCGGCTCCTTCCGATGTCCGACGACCGGGTCGAGACCCATGTCGCCATCGACGTGGACGGCGAGTCCAGGGCGGTGCACTTCCAGGAGTACTGGGTGAGGCTCCGCGCGTCCGTGGACGCGCGGGCCGTCGTGCCGGTCGGCGCGGAGGCCGCGAAGCCGGCGCCGGGTGTCCTGGAGGCGATCGCGGAGGCGGACGTCGTCCTCTTCCCGCCGTCCAACCCCGTCGTGTCCGTCGGCACGATCCTGGCCGTGCCGGGCATCCGCGAGGCGATCGCCGAGGCGGACGTGCCGGTGGTCGGCCTCTCCCCCATCGTCGGCGGCGCGCCCGTGCGCGGCATGGCCGACAAGGTCCTGGCGGCGGTCGGCGTGGAGGCGACGGCGGCGGCGGTCGCCCAGCACTACGGCTCGGGGCTGCTCGACGGCTGGCTGGTCGACACGGTGGACGCGGGCACGGTCGCGGACGTCGAGGCGGCGGGGATCCGCTGCCGGGCGGTGCCGCTGATGATGACGGACCTGGACGCGACGACGGCGATGGCGCGCGAGGCGCTGGCGCTGGCGGAGGAGGTCCGGGGATGACGGGGGCGGCGGAGCGGGGGGCCGTCGAGCGGGACGCCGGGGAGCGGGGCCGGGACACCGGGGAGCCAGGCCGGGACACCGGCGCCGCTTTTCGGGTGTGGGCGGTGGACGGGCTGCCCGAGGTCAAGGCGGGGGACGATCTCGCCAAGCTCATCGCCTCCGTCTCCCCCGGTCTGCGTGACGGGGACGTCCTGCTCGTCACCTCGAAGATCGTGAGCAAGGCCGAGGGGCGGGTGATCGCCGCCGACGACCGGGAGGAGGCGATCGACGCCGAGACCGTACGGGTGGTCGCGCGGCGCGGCACCCTCCGGATCGTCGAGAACCGGCAGGGGCTCGTCATGGCCGCCGCCGGGGTCGACGCCTCCAACACTCCCGCCGGAACCGTGCTGTTGCTGCCGGTCGACCCGGACGCCTCGGCCCGCGCGCTCCGGGACGGTCTGCGGGACGCGCTCGGGGTCGACGTCGGGGTCGTCGTCACGGACACCTTCGGCCGGCCCTGGCGCAGCGGTCTGACGGACGTGGCCATCGGCGCGGCCGGAGTGCGGGTCCTCGACGACCTGCGCGGCGGCACGGACACCCACGGCAACCCGCTCGGCGCCACCGTCGTCGCCACCGCCGACGAACTCGCCGCTGCGGGCGACCTGGTGAAGGGCAAGACGAACGGCACACCGGTCGCCGTGGTGCGTGGGCTGCCGCACCTGGTGGGCGACGTCGAGGAGGGGGCCCGGGCGCTGATCCGGGGCGCCGCCGACGACATGTTCCGGCTCGGGACCTCGGAGGCCGTACGGGAGGCGGTGGCCCTGCGGCGTACCGTCCGGGAGTTCACCGACGAGCCCGTGGACCCGGGGGCGGTACGGCGGGCCGTCGCCGCCGCCGTCACGGCACCGGCCCCGCACCACACCACACCCTGGCGTTTCGTGCTCCTCGAATCGGAAGGGGCGCGGACCCGGCTGCTCGACGCGATGCGGGACGCCTGGATCGCGGATCTGCGCCGGGACGGCAAGTCGCCCGAGTCCGTCGCCAAGCGCGTGCGCCGCGGCGACGTCCTGCGCAACGCCCCGTACCTCGTCGTCCCCTGCCTGGTCATGGACGGCTCCCACCACTACGGCGACGCGCGCCGGGACGCGGCGGAGCGCGAGATGTTCGTCGTGGCGGCGGGCGCGGGCGTGCAGAACTTCCTGGTGGCGCTGGCCGGTGAGCGGCTGGGCTCGGCGTGGGTGTCCTCGACGATGTTCTGCCGCGATGTCGTACGGGAGGTCCTCGCGCTGCCGGAGGACTGGGACCCCATGGGGGCGGTCGCGGTCGGGCACGCGGCGGCGCCGCCGAAGGAGCGGCCGGCGCGGCAGGCGGGGCGGTTCATCGAGGTGCGCTGAGGTCTCGCGCGCCGCCTCCTCGCGGAGGGCGTCTCCCTCGCCGCCGTTCTTCCGGCCGGCTTCGCTCAGAGCGTCCCGATGTCGCCGGGGGTCATGCGCGGTGCGCGGCGCGGCGGGGTGTGTCCGCTGAGGAGGATCAGACGGGCCGCGCGGTACCGCTGGCCCGCGTAGGGGGCGAGGAGTTCCAGCATGGCCGTGTCGTCGGTGGTCCGGTCGCCCGCGAGGGCGTAGCCCACGATGCTCGGGAGGTGGTAGTCGCCGACGCTGACGGCGTCGGGGGCGCCGTTGCTGCGCTGGACCGTCTCGGCGGAGGTCCAGGGGCCGACGCCGGGGATCAACTCCAGGCGCTTCTGGGCGAGTTCGGGCTCCATCGCCGCCGCCTCCTCCATGCGGCGGGCGACCTTGGCGACGCGCAGGACGGTGGCGGCGCGCTTGTCGTCGACGCCGGCGCGGTGCCACTCCCAGGACGGGATGAGCGACCAGGTGCGGGCGTCGGGTACGACATGGAGTCCGTACGTCCCGTCCGGGACGGGGCCGGGGGCGGGCTCTCCGTACTTGCGAACGAGAAGGCGCCAGGCGCGGTACGCCTCGTCCGTCGTGACCTTCTGCTCCAGGATCGACGGGATCAGCGACTCCATCACCAGACCGGTGCGGGCGAGGCGCAACCCGGCGCGGCGGCGGTGGGTCGCGGCGACGATCCGGTGGCGGGGGACGAAGGCGGTGGGGTCGTCGTCGGCCCCGAGGAGCTGGGGCAGTCGGTCGAGCAGCCAGTCCGCGCCGGGTCCCCAGGCCTCGCCCTCCACGGCGCCGCCGCGCGCGGCGACCCTGAGCGTGCCGGGACCGGCGGGGGTGCGGCTGGTGCGCCAGACGGAGCCGTCGGGGAGCGCGCGGAAGGTGGGGTCGGCGGGGCCGCGGCGGAGGGGGCCGAGGGTGAGGCCGAGGTCGTACGGGGTCGGCGGTGTCCACCGCCGGACGGTGCCGGGGCCCGGGGCGTCGGCGGGTCTGGGGGCGGGTACGGAGACATGGCCGCCGCACACGGTGGTGCGGGTGGGGCGTGGAGCGAAGCGGCCGGCCATGGGTACGAGGGTAAGCGGCCGCGAGCCCGCGGGGCGCGCCCGGCCCCCGGCCGGCGCCGGCGTCTCCCGGCCCCAGCCCCCCGCCCTCGACCCGAGGGCCGTCGCCCCCCGGTCCCTACTGGTCCGAGGAGAAGCGGACCGAGGCCGCCGGAAGGGTGGCGTCGCACCAGACGCGGACGCCGTCGCGGAGTTCGTTGTCGGCGCCCACGTGGGCGCCGTCGCCGATGACCGCGCCGGTCAGGACCGTGCGGGCGCCGATGTGGGCGCCGGCGCCGATCAGGGAGTCCGTGATCACCGCGCCCGGCTCGACCACCGCGCCCGCGAGCAGCGTGGAGCCCGTGACGCGGGCGCCTTCACCGATGCGCGCGCCCTCGCCGACGACCGTGCCGCCCGTCACCTTCGCGTCCGCGGCGACCCGGGCCGTCGGCAGGACCAGGCGTTCGCCGCAGCGGCCCGGTACGGCCGGGGACGGGGCGCGGCCCATGACCAGGTCGGCGGAGCCGCGGACGAAGGCCTGCGGGGTGCCGAGGTCGAGCCAGTACGTGGAGTCGACCATGCCCTGGAGGTGCGCCCCTGAGGCGAGCAGGTCGGGGAAGGTCTCCCGCTCGACCGAGACCGGGCGGCCGGTCGGGATGGTGTCGATGACCGAGCGGCGGAAGACGTAGGCCCCCGCGTTGATCTGGTCGGTGACGATCTCCTCCGGCGTCTGCGGCTTCTCCAGGAAGGCGGTGACGCGTCCGCCGCCGTCCGTCGGTACCAGGCCGAACGCGCGGGGGTCCTCGACCCGGGTGAGGTGCAGCGAGACGTCGGCGCCCGACGAGGCGTGCGTGTCGACCAGGGCCTGGATGTCCAGGCCGGTCAGGATGTCGCCGTTGAAGACGAGGACCGGGTCGTCCGGGCCGGAGCGCAGACGCGAGGCGACGTTCCGGATGGCGCCGCCCGTGCCGAGCGGCTCCTCCTCGGTGACGTACTCCAGGCTGAGGCCCAGCGACGAACCGTCCCCGAAGTGGGGCTCGAAGACCTCCGCCAGATACGAGGTGGCGAGCACGATGTGCTCGACGCCCGCGGCCCGCGCCCGGGCCAGTTGGTGCGTCAGGAACGGCACCCCCGCCGCCGGGACCATCGGTTTCGGGGTGTTGACCGTCAGCGGGCGCAGCCGTGTGCCCTTGCCACCGACCAGGAGGATCGCTTCTGTCACCTGTCGTCTCTGCTTCCTGTCCGGGGCCGGTCACATCGCTCGTCCGTGCGATATGACCGGTCAGTTTATGCAGAGGTCGCGACCGGTCACGTCATCAGCGTCGTCCCTGGTACTTCGCCGACGCGGTCCGGGCGGTGCCGAGCTGGCCGTACAGGCGCTTGCCGGGGCACTCCGTCGCGAAGCCGTCCCGGTGGCCCGCGATGGCGTTGAAGCTGACCTTCTTGCCCTTCTTGTAGCGGTTCCCGCCGCCGGAGACGAGAGTCGACTTCCCCTTCGGGTTGACTCCGTGAAGTCCCAGTTTCCACGCGGTCAGACGGGCCACGGCCGTCACCGCGGCGGCGGGGGCGTTCACCGAGCTGTAGGAGCCGAGGACCGCGACTCCCATGGTGTTGGTGTTGAAGCCGAGCGTGTGGGCGCCGAGGACCGGCTTGGCCACGCCGCCGGCGCGGCCTTCGTAGATGTTTCCGCACTTGTCGACGGCGAAGTTGTAGCCGATGTCACGCCAGCCGCTGCTCTTGACGTGGTAGCGGTAGATGCCCCGGAGGACCGAGGGCGCCTGCTTGCAGGTGTAGTTGTTGCCGGTGGCGCTGTGGTGGATGAAGGCCGCCTTGACCGCCTTGGTGTAGACGAAGCCCTTCTCGCGCATCTTCTCGTCGGCGCCCCAGCCCTTCCGGGTGATGATCTTCGGGCGGGGTCCGACGTACGGCTTCCCGGCGGCCGCCGCCGGCCTGGCAGCCGTCAGCGCGAGTGGAGCCAGGGACACCCGCTCCACCGGGGCCGTGGGGACTTCCTCCTCGGCGGTGGGGGGCGGCTCCGGGCCGGGGTCGATCAGCTCCAGGCGCAGCCCGGCGGGCAGCGGCTGCCCGCTCTCGCCGTCCGCCCGTACGCGGATCTCGACACCGTCCGAGGCGCCGACCCAGAGCGGGGCGGTGGCCCCTCGCAGGGCGCCGGAGCCGCCTTCATCCGTCCCGGGGTCGGCCCCGTGCTCGTCGTTGTGGGTCTCCACGTCCTGCCACTCCGACCAGATGCCGGTCCCGGCGGCCCGGGTGCGGACCTGGACGGTGCCGTGGAGCCGGGCGGTGGGGTCGTCCCACACCACCCCGACGAGCGAGAACGGTCTGACGTCGCGTCGGGTCAGTCCTTGTTCGGAGCGGGCGCCGCCGGCGGCGCGTTCACCGCTCCCCAGGGGACCGAGGCGCAGGGACTGGGTGGATCCGGCGAGGCTCCCCTCGCCGGCTGGTCCGGCGGCGGCGGGCACGGCGGGCGTGCCGGGTGGGAGCGGCACCGCCGGGGTCGCGAGGGACAACGGCAGGGAGAGCGCCGCCGCACACGTGACGGCGACCGAGGAAGCAAGGTAGGCACGCATGAAGCGATGGTCCGTATCCGGCGGCCGTTCCGCTCGGCGGGAAGGGCCGGGAGGCTGACGGAGCATCGGGCCGACCGGTGGACGGTGTCACCGGTACGGCGGGTCCCCGCGCACCTCCCCGCGTACGCTTGCCCGCGTGAACGCCAGCGACCGAACCCCCGCCGACCTGCTGCGATCCGCCCTCGCCGCGGACCCCTCCCGCCCCTTGGTCACTTTCTACGACGACGCCACCGGTGAGCGCGTGGAATTGTCCGTCGCCACCTTCGCCAATTGGGTGGCCAAGACCGCCAATCTGCTCCAGGGCGAGCTGTCCGCCTCGCCCGGCGACCGGCTCGCGCTGTTGCTGCCCGCGCACTGGCAGACGGCGGTCTGGCTGCTCGCCTGCTCGTCCGTCGGCGTGACCGCCGAGCTCGGCGGCGATCCGGCCGGCGCCGACGTCGTCGTCGCGGGTCCCGACACGCTGGACGCGGGGCTGGCCTGCTCCGGGGACCGGATCGCGCTCTCGCTGGCCCCGCTGGGCCGCCGCTTCCCGACGCCGCCCGCCGGGTACGCGGACTACGCGGTGGAGGTGCCGAGCCAGGGCGACCGGTTCGCCCCGTTCGTCCCGGTCGACGCGGACGCTCCCGCTCTCGTGGTCGGCGGTACGGAACTGACGGGCGCCCAGCTCGTCGAGCGGGCCCGCGCGGATGCCGAGGCGCTCGGGCTGGCTGCCGGGTCGCGGCTGCTGTCGGCGCGTCCGTACGACACCTGGGAAGGGGTGTCCGCCGGTCTGTACGCGCCGCTGGCGGCCGGCGCCTCGGTGGTGCTGTGCCGGAACCTGGACCGGCTGGCGCCGGAGGCGCTCGACAAGCGGGTGGAGAGCGAGCGGGTCACCGCGACCGCGGTGTGACAACCCGCCGGAGATCCACCCGTACGGCGCAGCGACTCGCCGAGTCCCCGGGTCCGCGCGTCAACTCCGGTACATGATCGGCGGGTACGCACCCCCCTTCCGCACAACCAAGCGTCTGGTTCGGCCGTCTACCTCTGCGACCGGCGGCCCGGGCGCCGCCGACCCCATGAAGGACGGACTCAGACGTGACGGACAGTGCTGGCACGCCCGCCGAACCGGTCGACCCGGCCGAGGACGAGACGCCCAGCACGCCCGGCTCGGCCGGCACCGTCGGAGGCACCGGGACCATGGGTACGGGTGGGACGGGCGGCTCCGGAGGGGCGGCCTCCGACGGGGCCGCCGAGGGCGGGCGGCGCTGGCTGCGCTGGACGGCGCTCGGGGTCTCGGTCGTCCTGCTCACCGGGGCCGCGGCGGGCTGGTGGTTCTACCGCAAGCTCGACGGAAACATCACCACGGACACCACCGCCGCCGCCGAACTGCTCCGGTACGAGAAGGAGCGGCCCGCACCCGTCGTGTCGGCCGCCCGGAACATCCTGCTGATCGGCTCCGACACCCGGGCCGGCGCGGGGAACGCCGAGTACGGCCGGGACAAGGGCACCCAGCGCTCCGACACCACGATCCTGCTGCACATCTCGGCGGGCCGGTCGAGCGCCACGGCCGTCTCCATCCCGCGCGACCTGATGGTGGACATCCCGAGGTGCCGCACCGCGGACGGAACACGGAGCAGTGCGCGGTTCGCCCAGTTCAACACGGCCTTCGAGGTCGGCGGGACGGCGTGCACCATCCGTACCGTCGAGCGGCTGACGGGCATCCGGGTCGACCACCACATGGTGATCGACTTCCGCGGCTTCAAGAAGATGGTCGACGCCGTCGACGGGGTCGAGGTCTGCCTCCGGGAGCCGATCGACGACTCCGACGCCCGGCTGAAGCTGCCGGCGGGGCTCCGGACGCTCCACGGCGAGCAGGCGCTGGGTTTCGTACGGGCCCGCAAGTCCCTCGGCAACGGCAGTGACACCGAACGCATGGACCGGCAGCAGCAGTTCCTGGGCGCCCTGGTCAGCAAGGTGCAGAGCAACGGAGTGCTGCTCAATCCGACCCGGCTCTACCCGGTCCTGGACGCGGCCACCAAATCGATCACGACCGACCCGGGCCTCGACTCGCTGCGGGACCTGTACAACCTGGCGCGCTCGATGCGGAGCATCCCCACCGAGAAAGTGCAGTTCCTCACGGTCCCGCGCCGACCGTACGCGTACAACGTGAACCGGGACGAACTCGTCCAACCGAAGGCGAGGCAACTCTTCGCCCGACTTCGCGAGGACAAACCGGTCATGGTGGCGCCGGGGGGCGACACGAGTGGGCAGCCGGACACGGACGGCAACGGAAAGCCGGACGAGGCGGGTTCGCCGACCCCCGCTCCGACACCGACCTTCACCGGGCGCAACGCGGCGCAGAGGGCCTGCCCCGAGGGGGCTGGGTAAAGCGATGTCCAAGGGGAGGGCTGTGCTGGATGAGGTTTGGGCAAATTGCCCGGTTGTAAGGGGCGTGGAATTTGTCACGGACGTCGCCCCACGCTGAACTGGGCGGATAGTGTGACGCGATCCGGTGCACCCGACCACATGGTCGCGCACGCACGGATCGAAGGACCGAGCGCCCGACGGGGGAGGCGCCTCGCGTGGCACCGACGGAGGATTCAAGTAACCGTGGACGCGCACAGCCGTGGACGGGCGGACGAGATCGACCCCGCCGACCAGTGGGTGCTCAACCCGCAGACCGGCAACTACGAACTGCGACTGGACCACTCCGCTGGGCAGTCGACGCTCCCCTCGCAGCCGCGCGGCACCACCACCCCCGCCCCCAGATCCGCGGGGGCTTCCCGGACCGCCGGGCCCGGCCGTGGCGCGGAACGCTCCCGGACGGCCACCGAGGCGCCCGTACCGGGGCAGCGCCGTCGCCGTGCGGCGGAGCCGGCCGGCGGGCCGCCGCCCCCCGGCCGCCGCAAGCGCAAGCCGGGCAAGACCAAGAAGAAGAAGGCCCTGATGTGGACCGGCGGCACGATGGCCGTCGTGCTGGTCGCGGGTGCCACGGCCGCGTACGCGCTGTACAACCACTTCGACGGCAACCTGAACACGGTCGACGTCGGGGACGCCGCCGGCGACCAGGCGATGGACGGGCCGCTCAACATCCTGATCATCGGCAACGACGTACGCACCGGCGAGGGCAACGAGAGCTACGGCAACAAGGACAACGTCACCGGTCACGCTGACACGACGTTCCTCTTCCACGTCTCGGAGGACCGGACCAACGCGACGGCCCTGAGCATCCCCCGGGACCTCAAGATCAGGATCCCGGACTGCCCGACGAAGCAGGCCGACGGTTCGACCAAGGTCATCCCCGGCTCGGTCGGGACGCAGAAGTTCAACGAGTCGTTCGGCGTGGACGGCCGCGACCCGGGCTGCACGATGCGCACCGTCAAGGAGCTCACGGGCGGGCTGGAGATCAACCACTTCATGATGGTCGACTTCAACGCCGTGAAGACCCTGTCGGCCGCGGTCGGCGGCGTGAAGGTCTGTCTGAAGAAGCCCATCCACGACAAGAAGTACTCCAAGCTCAACCTCCCGGCCGGGGAGCACAGGCTGGAGGGTGAGGACGCGCTCGCGTTCCTCCGCAACCGGCACGGTCTCGGCAACGAGAGCGACCTGGACCGGATCAAGATGCAGCAGCAGTTCCTCGCCTCCATGATCCGGCAGCTGAAGGAGGACACCCTCGACAGTCCGACGAGGCTGTTCTCGGTCGCGGACGCGGCGACGAAGGCCCTCACCGTCGACAAGGGCATAGGCAGCGCCATGAAGCTGACCGCCCTGGCCAAGGAGCTGGGGAAGGTCGACCTGAAGAACATCAGCTTCATGACCGTTCCGGTGGTCGACAACCCCGACGAGCCGCCCAACAGGAGGGCGACCGTCGTCCTGGACCCGGTCAAGGCGCCGCAGGTGTTCAGCATGGTGCAGAACGACATCTCCTTCACCGAGGTGAAGAAGAAGCAGCAGGACGCCAAGAACGCGCAGAACGAGGCCCAGGCGAAGCTGCTCCAGGGCCCGCGCGCGGAGGCGATCGACGTGCGCGTCGACGTCTACAACGGCAGCGGCATCCAGGGCGCGGCCCAGAAGACGCTCAACTGGCTGCAGACCACGCAGGGCGTCACGCGTTCCACGAACAAGGCCAACGCCCCCGAGAAGGCGGCGAAGACGACGCTCACGTACGGACCGAACCAGGCGGACCAGGCCCGCAAGCTCGCGGACATGATGGGCCTGCCCGCCACGGCGCTGAAGCCGGGCACGCAGGAGGCCGGGGAGCGCGAGCCCATGACGCTCGTCCTCGGCGGGGATTTCAAGGGCGCGGGGGTGCCCATCACCGGTCCGGTGAAGGCGCCGGACGTCGAGAAGGTGGAAGCCGACAAGCAGGTGTGCGCCCAGTGATCCGGAAACACCGGGTCGCGGGACGCTCCTGAGCAACAAGGGGGACCCTGGGGTGGGACAGAGCAGCGTGCGCGGGGAGGGGACGCGGAGAAGCGTTCCGCACGCCCGCGACTCGGGCTGGGACGACAGCCTGTACGACGACGAGGGCGACGGGGCCGCTGTCGGCACCCGCACCACGGGCCGGGGGGCCCGTCGTGGTGCGGGCAGCAGGCCGGGCGACGGTGGCGCGGGCGGCAGGGGCGGCGGTGACGGCCGTACGAGCCGCCGGCGCGGAGGCTCGCGCAGGCGTGCCAAGAAGAACGGCAAGCGCCGGATATTCCGCTGGGTCGCCGTGACGCTGTCGCTGCTGATACTGGGCACGGCCGGCGCCGGATACCTGTACTACCAGCACCTCAACGGCAACATCCGCAGCGGCGGTCGCAGCGGCGGCGAGAGCGGTGTGAAGAAGGCCCCGCCGAACGCGCTGGGCGACACCCCGCTCAACATCCTTCTCATCGGCTCCGACAGCCGGAGCGACCCGAAGAACGTCGCACTCGGCGGCGGCAAGGACCTGATGCAGCAGAAGCCGCTGGCGGACGTGCAGATGCTCCTGCACGTCTCGGCGGACCGGAAGAACGCCTCGGTGGTCTCCATCCCCCGGGACACGATCGTCCCGATCCCGGAGTGCAAGGACCCGCAGACGGACGAGACCTTCCCCGCCACCACCAACAGGCCGATCAACGAGACGCTCGGCCGCGGCGGTCCCGGCTGCACCCTCACCACCTGGGAGAAGATCACCGGGGTCTACATCGACCACTGGATGATGATCGACTTCGCGGGTGTGGTGGCGATGGCCGACGAGGTCGGCGGTGTGCCGGTCTGTGTGAAGACCGGCGTCCACGACCGGTCGACCAGGCAGCAGAAGGGCGGCTCCGGTCTGAAGCTGCCCGAGGGCACCACCGAGGTGAAGGGCAAGCAGGCGCTGCAGTGGCTGCGTACCCGGCACGCGTTCGGCAGCGACCAGAACCGGGCCAAAGCCCAGCACATGTACATGAACGGGATGGTCAAGAAGCTCCAGGAGCAGAACGCCTGGACCGACACCGGACGGTTGATGGGCCTCGCCGAGACGGCCACCAAGGCGCTCCAGGTGTCGGACGAGATCGGTACGGTGGCGAAGCTCTTCGACCTGTCGATGCAGCTCAAGAACGTGAAGCTGGACCGCCTGACGACGGCGACGGTCCCCACGGCCGCGTGGTCGCAGGACCAGAACAAGCTCGTCATGGTCGAGCAGGCCGCCGACAAGATGTGGTCGATGCTCCGCGAGGACGTCGCCTTCGACAAGAACGGCGATCCGGCCGGCGCCAAGCCGACCGCCTCCGCGTCCGGGAAGCCGAAGGGCCCGGCCGCCGGCGCGCCCGGCACCCTCGACGTCACGGTGGTCAACGGCACCAGCGGCAGCGGCCAGATGTCCGTGGACGGCCGGGCCGGCTCCATGGCCGAGGCCCTGGCGGACAAGGGCTTCACGCGGGCGGAGGCCGCCCAGACCACCGAGCCGCGCAAGGACACGGTGGTCAAGTACCCGAAGGCGGGCGGCGAACAGGGCAGGGCGGACGCCCTGTCGGTGGCCCAGGCGCTCGGTCTGCCCGCTTCGGCGGTCCGCGCGGACGCCGAGGCGGAGACCCTCACCCTGGTGATCGGCGCCGACTGGCGCCAGGGCACCACCTACGAGAAGCCGAAGACGGAGGCGGGAGACCTCCCGGAGGGCGCGGACGTCAAGACGGCCGACCAGAAGGGCTGCATGGACGTCTACAGCGTCTACCGCTGGGACGGGAAGAGCTGACCCGGCGCTTCGTCGCCGGCGGTCGCGAAAGGGCCGGGACCCCTCGGGGGTCCCGGCCCTTCGCCGTCGTCTCGTCCGCGATCGGTACGGGAGCGGCGGTCAGACCTTCTCGTCCGTGACCGCCGGGCGACGGCTGGCGATGACCTTCTTCGCCAGCGCGCGCGGGCTGGTCAGGAAGCCGTACCCCCACGACATGTGCATCGTCGCGAGCGCCACCGGGATCTGGAGCCGGGCCTTCAGCGGGAGCCCCTTGCCCGCCGGGATCGAGCCGGCCGTGATCGCGGCGAGGTAGCCGGCCGGGATCACGAAGCCGAGCGGGGTGAGCGTCGCGCCCACCAGCACTCCGGCCGCGATCGCGCAGACGGCGGTCGGCGGGGCGAGATAGCGGAGGTTGATGGAGCCCTGGTGGTAGCGGGCCACCACATGGCGCCAGCGGCCGTAGTCCTTGTACTGCTTGGCCAGCGCGCGCACGCTCGGCCGCGGCCGGTACCGGACGCGCAGCTCGGGCGAGAACCAGATCAGTCCGCCGGCCTCGCGGATGCGGAAGTTGAGCTCCCAGTCCTGGGCGCGGATGAACTCCACGTTGTAGCCGCCCTGCCGCTCCAGGGCCTCCCGGCGGAAGACACCCAGATACACGGTTTCGGCCGGGCCCGCCTCGCCGCCGGTGTGGAAGGCCGCGTTCCCGACGCCGATCTTCGAGGTCATCGCCGCGGCGACCGCGTCCTCCCAGGCGTTCTCGCCCTCGGCGTGCATGATGCCGCCGACGTTCTGCGCGCCGGTCTCCTCCAGGAGACGCACGGCGGTCGCGATGTAGTTCGGCGAGAGCAGGCCGTGACCGTCGACCCGCACCACGATCGGGTGGCGCGACGCCTTGATCGCCGCGTTGAGCGCGGCGGGCGTGCGGCCGGTGGGGTTCGGCACCGTGTGGACGCGGGGGTCTTCCCGTACGAGCTCGGCGGCGATCTCGTCGGTGCGGTCCGTGGACGGTCCGAGCGCGATCACCACCTCCATCTCGCCGTCGTACTCCTGCGCGAGGATGTGACGGACCGAGTCGCGCAGATGCCGCTCCTCGTTGAGGACCGGCATGATCACGGAGACCGGAGGCGGGGCGGGAGGCATGGCGTTCATCGCGGGTCACGTTACCGCGAATGGGGGACACGAACGCGCGCCGCGGGGGAGGGTGGGTGCTGGCGCTGATCGTATGGGCCTACGGTGCTCACGGTTCCCCCTGTCACACCCGCGGAGGTGTCCCCCGGTGCCCACACCGCCCCGCACGCCCCGTCCTCGTCCGGCCGCCGCCCGTCCCGTACCGGCGCGGCGGGTCAGACGGGCCGCGCGGCCACGGTGGGGGATGCGGATGGCGACGGCGCTGTCCGTGCTGGTCCTGGGGGCGGGCGGGATCGGCCACGCGGTGGTCACCAGCCTGGACACCGGTATCGACCGGGTCGACCCGTTCAAGGACATGAAGAACCGGCCCCAGGCCGGGCACGGGATGAACGTGCTGGTCGTCGGGACGGACGGGCGGGACAGGATCACCGAGGAGGAGCGGCAGGCGTACCGCCTCGGCGGTGAGCCGTGTCACTGCACCGACACCGTGATGCTGGTGCACATCTCCGAGGACCGGGAGCGGGCGAGCGTGGTGAGCCTGCCGCGCGACTCGTACGCCGAGATGCCCGAGCACATCGACACGACCACCGGCAAGCTCCACCAGGCCCACCCGGTGAAGCTGAACGCCGCGTACGCGGAGGGCGGCCCGGCGCTGACGGTGCGGACCGTGGAGAACATGACGGGCGTCAAGATCGACCACTATCTGGAGGTCGACTTCACCAGCTTCATGCGCACGGTCGACGCGGTGGGCGGGGTGCGCATCTGTACGGCCCGGCCGATGAAGGACACGTACACCGGGCTCGACCTGCCGGCCGGGACGCATGAGCTGACCGGTGGGCAGGCCCTGCAGTACGTGCGCTCGCGCCATGTCGACGGGGCGGCGGACATCGGGCGGATGCAGCGCCAGCAGCGCTTCCTCGCCGCGCTGATCGACCGGATGGCGAGCGGCGGGGTGCTGCTCAACCCGGTGAGGTTCCGCCAGGTCGCCACGACCATGCTGAGCTCGGTCCGGGCCGACCGCGACTTCGGTACGGATCAGCTGCTGGGCCTCGCCAAGGCGATGCGGGGCTTCACCCCCGCGTCGTCGGAGTTCGTGTCGGTGCCCCTCGGGGACATGAGCTTCCCCGTGAAGGGGATCGGCACGACGGTGAAGTGGGACGCGGCCGAGGCGCAGAAGCTCTTCCAGTCCCTGCGCGAGGACCGGCCGCTGGCCGGGCACCGGCCGCCGGCGGCCAAGGGCCCGAAGGCGGTGGCCGTGGAGGTGGCCCCGAAGGAGGTCCGGGTACAGGTGTACAACGGGACCCGCACGAACGGTCTCGGCCGGAAGCTGGACGACGCGCTGCACGCCACGGGCTTCGACACCACGCGGGCCCCGCGCACCGCCGCGGGCCCGGAGCGCGCGCGCACGCTCGTGGAGTACGACCCCGGCTGGGACCGCTCGGCGAAGTCGCTGGCGGCGGCGCTGCCGGGGGCGGAGCTGCGGGCGGTGAAGGGTCTCGGCGGAACGATGCGGGTGACGGCGGGCCGGGACTACAAGGGCGTGACGGCGGTCCGGGTGGAGCGGACGCCGGGGCCCTTCGAGGCGGTCACGGGCGACCGGGTGGGGTGCGCGTAGGTCCTGCCCGACGGCCAAGGGGCGGTCGTCAGCTCAGTCCTCGTAGCCCTCGGCCGCGCGGCGCTCGCGCAGGTCCATGATGGCGCGGCGGCGGGCCAGGCGGTGGGTGCGGCGGATCTGGGCCTCCTGGTAGCGGCGCTTGTCCCGCTCCGTCTCGGGGAGCACGGGCGGCACCGGGCGCGGCTTGCCGTCGGCGTCGACCGCCGCGAAGACCAGATAGGCGGAGCCGACCTGCTGGGCGGGCGTGGACTCGTTCCAGCGCTCGGCCAGGACCCGGACGCCGACCTCCATGGAGGACCGGCCGGTCCAGTTGACCTGGGCCTTCACATGGACCAGGTCGCCGACCCGTACCGGCTCCAGGAACGCCATCTCGTCCATGGAGGCGGTGACGGCCGGCCCGCCCGAGTGCCGGCCGGCGACGGCGCCCGCCGCGTCGTCCACCAGCTTCATGATCACGCCGCCGTGCACCGTACCGAGGAGGTTGGTGTCGTGGCTCGTCATGATGTGGCTGAGAGTGGTGCGGGACGCCGAGGTGGGCTTGCCCGGGATATCGCCCTGATCTGTCATGCCCTCCACCTTATGCCGGGTCCCGGCCGCGTCCCCGTCCCGTCCGCTTTGCATCAGCTTGGCAACAGCGCCGACCCGATCCTCCACCCACCCTGTCGGCGCCCCGAGGCCGGACGGCACACTGGTCCGCATGAATGACTGGCCCCATGGGCGGACCGACGACGGCGGCTACGGCCGTGGCAGCGCGAACGCGCAGCCCGAGGGGGCTCGCGCGATGCGCCATGTGCAGCGTCCGCAGGTCCCCCAGCAGCCGCCGCAGTACGACCCGCAGTACGGACAGGGTTACGGGCAGCAGCCGGGCTACGACTCCGGGTACAACACCGGTCAGGTCTACGGCGCTCCCCAGGGTGGCGGGCGGGGCACCGTTCCCCCGCAGTACGACCCCCGGCCGTCGAGCCCCGCGCCCGACTGGCGACGCCGGATCAAGGTCGGCTCGGTCGTGCTGCTGGTGGCCGTGCTCGCCTGGAGCATAGGAACGTACGCCTGGGCCAGCTCGCAGATGCGCAACGAGGTCGATCTCGCCAAGGTCATCGAGCGGCCGGCCGAGGGCGACTGCACGACCTATCTGATCGTCGGCTCCGACAGCCGCGAGGGCATGTCGGCCGAGGAGAAGAAGAAGCTCCACACCGGCTCGGCCGAGGGCAAGCGGACCGACTCGATGATGATCCTCGCCGCCTGCGGCAGCGGGAACACGATGATCTCCCTGCCCCGGGACTCCTGGGTGACGATCCCCTCCTTCGTCGGCTCCGAGTCGGGGAAGAAGTTCGCGGCCCGCGGCGGGGCGAAGCTGAACGCCGCCTACGCGATGGACGGGCCGGAGCTGCTCGTCCGTACGGTCGAGTACAACACCGGGCTGCGGATCGACCACTACGCGGAGATCGGCTTCGCCGGCTTCGCCAACATCGTGGACGCGCTCGGCGGTGTCGAGATGAACATCGAGAAGGGCTTCAAGGACAAGAAGTCGGGCGCCGACTTCCAGGCCGGTGAGCAGACCCTCAACGGCGAGCAGGCCCTCGCCTTCGTCCGGACGCGCTACGCCTTCGCCGAGTCGGACCTGGCCCGGACGAAGAACCAGCAGAAGTTCCTGTCCGCCCTGGCCAACCAGGCGGCGACGCCGGGCACGATCCTCAACCCGTTCACGCTCTACCCGACGCTGGGCGCGGGCATGGACACGCTGATCGTGGACAAGGACATGTCGCTGTACGACCTCGGCAAGATGTTCTTCGCCATGAAGGGCATCAGCGGCGGCACCGGCAAGTCCATGAACATCCCGATCTCGGGCGGGGCGCCGCAGGGCTCCCTGAAGTGGGACATGCCGAAGGTGAAGCAGCTGGTGGGACAGATCCAGAACGACGAGCCGGTCACGGTCACCTCGGACCGCTGACCCGGCGGCACGGGCCGGGCGGTCAGCCCACGAACCGGTAGAGCAGCTGACCGCTCGGGCCCGTCGCCACCTTCCGCAGCGCCGGGTCCCGGCCGGACAGGCCGTGGTCGCCGCGCCCGGTCAGGATCCAGGTGACGTGGTACCTGCGCAGGATGGCGATCCGCTCGTCGCGCGGGGTCCCGGCGGCGAAGTAGCGCTCGGTGTCGGCCAGGCGCCGCTCCTCGTCGGGCAGGAAGAAGTCGGGGTAGCCGGCCACGACCGTGTAGAAGCCGTAGCCGGGGAGTTTCTGGGCCGTCTTCCAGTCGGTCATGAAGACCTCGCCGTACCGGGCGTACCGCGTCGTCCACTCGTACGTCGGCCGCACCGTCCAGCCCTCCGCGGTCACCGCCCTCGGCAGCGCCTCGTCGCGCAGGACGAAGCCGAGGGCGTCGTTCTGCGCCCAGGCGCCGAGGACCAGCGCGCCGGAGAGGAGGGTGGCGTACGCCGCCCTGAAGAGCCTCCGCCCGCCCTCCACGGCGGCGAGGGCGGCGGCGATCTGGGCCGGCATCACCACGGCGGGCTCGGCGCGCCCCAGCGACCACTTGTCCAGCACGGCGCCCGCCACCACGGTGGCGAGCCCGAGCAGGAACCAGACGACGAGCGGGTCCCGCCGGTCGCGGCGGAAGCGCACCGCGAGCGCGAGCACTCCCAGGGGCACGAACGTGAACCGTACGAGCTTGCGGTGGTAGAGGGTCATGTGGATCTGCTCCAGCCCGTCCGCTCCGAAGAGCGAGAAGAAGGAGTAGTACGGCCACAGGGCCAGCAGCACCGTCCCGGCGGCGAGCCCGGCGCCCAGCCGGAGCCAGACCGCCCGGGCCGGCCAGGGGCGGGCCGCCACGAGGACGCCGAGCGCTCCGAACGTGAGGATGATGCCGGAGAACTGGTGGCACAGCAGGAGCAGCGCCCACAGCAGGCCCAGACCCGTGTACGTCCACCAGCCGCTCGCCGTACCGCGTCGGAGCGCGGCGGTGAGCAGCGCCAGGAAGTGCAGGCCGAGGCCGAGGGTGAAGGTGCTGGGATAGGCGATGTTCAGCGAGAGCGGGACCAGACCGAGGAAGCCGCTCCACACGTAGGTCTCCGTGCCCCACAGGAAGAGCAGGCACAGGATGGCTAGCGACGGGGCCGCCGGGTGGGCGCTGAGCGTGCGCGTGAAGTGCCGTACGCCGGTGAACAGCAGCACCAGGCCGACGACGGCGGCGCACCGCAGGACGTCGAAGGTGCCGAGGTCGGTCGCCTTGGCGAAGAGTGCGAGGACGACCATCCACGGGGAGTGGTACGGGCTCTCGGTGGGCGAGTCGACCATCGGGTTGCCCGGGTGGAGCAGGTCGTGACGGAGCCGTTCGACGGTGGCGGCGTGCACCCCCATGTCGCCGATCCAGGGCAGCCTGATGATCATGAAGGTGAGCAGGCCGGTCAGCAGGAGCACGGCTCCGCGTGTGACGGCGGTGAGCCGGTCGGAGGGGGACGGCCGGCGCCGGGGCGCGGGCCGGTACCAGCCCGGGTGCGGCCCGTCAGCCGTCGGCGGGACATCGTCCCGGTGACGGTGGGGCGCGCGGACGGGCGCTTCGGGGCTCGTGGTCACGGCCGTCGCCCGTCCCCACGGGTGACGGCGCGGGCACGCAGCCGCCACGGCATGGCGATGGACTCCAGCTGGACGGCGAGGCTCATCTTCGACTCGCCGATCGCGCGGTCCTCGAAGTGGATCGGGACCTCCATGACCGGGAAGCCCCGGCGCAGCGCGGCGTACTTCATCTCGACCTGGAAGCTGTAGCCCGCGCTGCCGACGGAGGCGAGGTCGATGGCGCCCAGGGCCTGCGCGCTCCAGAGGTTGAAGCCGCCGGTGATGTCGCGGACCCGGGTGCCGAGGATGGTGCTCGCGTAGGCGTTGGCCCAGCGGGAGAGCAGCTTGCGGTGGGCGCCCCAGGCGTCGGAGAGGGTGCCGCCGGGGACGTAGCGGCTGCCGACGACGAGGCCGGCGCCGGTGGAGAGGGCGACGCCGAGCATCTCGGCGATCTTGGGGGCCGGGTGGGAGCCGTCGGCGTCCATCTGGAGGACGTAGCGGGCGCCGTTCGCCACGGCCCGGCTCATCCCGGCCGCGTAGGCCCGGCCGAGGCCTTCCTTGGCGGTGCGGTGCAGGACCGACATCCGGGCCGTGCCGTCGTCGGCGCGGTACCGCTCGGCGAGCTCCTCGGCGATCCTGCCGGTGCCGTCGGGCGAGGCGTCGTCGACGACGAGGAGCCGCAGCCCCGGTATCTCCAGGGCCATCAGGCGCTCGGCCATGCCGGGTATGTTGCCCGCCTCGTTGTAGGTGGGCATGACCACGGTCAGGGCGGTGCGCGCCCACTCCTCGGGGAGTGCGGCGGCCGGGGTGGTCTGCTTGCGGATAGCGCGGTGTTCGCCGGTCATCGGGTGGCGCCTCACTGAGAGCGGTCGGGCGCGCGGGATCCGACCCGCGGTCGTCGGTCCCGTGGAGAGCACGGTTCGACGCGGCGCACTGGCTGCTCGCCCCCCACGCCCCGTCCGCGCGCCCCCCGCGCGGTTTGCTGTGTCGTCCCCCACCGGCGCGTGAACCCCCACGGTCGCGCCGGTCCCCGCCACGTTACCCGGAAGCGCGGCGACCGGTCCCCGGAAACCGGGGCGACGGGCGTCGCCTCCGGCCTCGAGGTCCGGTCGATGAGCGTTACGGGAGGTTGCGGGCCATGACGATGCGCTGGACCTGGTTGGTGCCTTCGTAGATCTGGGTGATCTTGGCGTCGCGCATCATGCGCTCGACGG
>NZ_JBIWIU010000021.1:45885-47644 GCF_044764755.1 Streptomyces sp. NPDC093600 | reverse complement strand
GTGCTGGACCGGCGGGTCAAGGGTGATCTGAAGCGGTTCAAGGGCTTCATCGAGGAACGCGGCACCGAGAGCGGCGGCTGGCGCGGCCGCATCACCCCCGGCGACGCCACCCAGGGCAGGACCGACACGGGAACGCCGCCGGTCGGCAAGTGGGACCCGCCGGTGGCTTGATGACCGGGTGAGCGGGTGAGCTGATCCGATCGACTCCGATCGATGCTGCCGGGGCGGCCGAAGCCGCCCCGGCAGCGTCGTCTTCGTCGTCTTTCGGGAGGCGATCCGCCGGAAGGGAAAGGACGCGTGGGGCCCTTGTGCGAAGGGCCCCACGCGTCCTTTCCTCGCGCCGCTCGGGCGCTTCAGTCGCTCCAGCGGAGTACCGCCCCCAGGCCGCCCGCCGGTCCGCCCATCCCCTCGGGGACGACCAGGACCTCGCAGTCCGCGGCCACGGCGGCCCGCAGCAGGGCGTCGTCCGCGCGCGCCTGCTCGGGCTCGGCGACTCCGACCGCCCGGGCGTCACCGCGCTGTACGGCGACATCGTCCGGGCCGGGACCGATCCAGACCTGCCGCCCCGCGTCGGAGGCGTTCCGGTCGATCAGCAGGGTCGCCACCTGGTGCTTGCGGGCGGCGTCGACCACGGCGGGAATGCCCTCGGCGGCCTGCCCCGGGCCGGTGTCCACGCTCGACGTCCGGTGCTCGCCCGGCCTGCCGCGCCCGATCCGGAAGCGGTCGAGCGCGTTCTGGATCCGCTCGCGCGCGTACCGGTCGCACGCCTCCTCGATCTGCTCGTCGAGGACGCTCGTCGACGCACCCGCCTGCCTGCCGCCGCTCCCGGCCTCGACGGCGACGGCCTGGATGTGCTGGGGCAGCCGGCTGTACACGGCTCGGCGCTCGCGGGGGTCACCGGTCAGCACGAGCAGCGACGGATCGTTCTCCGGCCACTGCCGGACGAGCTCCGAGGCGATGATGTCGGCGGTCTCGTCCCAGGTCTTCTCGACCTTGTTGCGGTAGTGCCATTCGTACCGGTCCGCGGGAATGCTGCGGTGGCCCCGGCCCTGCCACTCCTTGCCCTGCGCCTGTCCGACGCTCTCACGGCGGTGCGCCTGCCGGAGCTCCAGGTCGGCGCCCGTGCGGTCGATGTAGGCGACCAGGCAGGTGAGGTCCTCGCCGCGCAGCACGACGAGCGGTGCCACATGGGGAAGGGTCGACCACGTCACGTCCTCGGTGGGCGGCGCCTGTGCCAGGGGGAGGTCGAGGACGACCTCGTCGCCCGCGGCGAACAGTGCGCGCCCCGGGGGCGTACCGGAGACGGGTTCATGGGCGAGCCGGTCCATCACCGCTCGCACGGTGGCGGGCGCGGCGCCCTCGTCGACGAGCCGGCCGGCGACGGAGCGATTGCGCAGTTGCTGCACTTTCGCCGCGTCCTCGGTCGCCCGGGTGGTTTCGACGTAGACCGATGCCCAGGGGCCTGGGCGATCGAAGAGCGGCTTGAGAAAGCCGAGTTCCATGGTGTCCCCCAATGCGTGGTGGGAGGGGCGTCATGTCGGACGTCGCGTCCGGGCGGCGGTCAGGCTCCTTCAGGAACGGGTCTCCGTACCGCCTCCGTACTCCGGCGCGTGCCCGTCGCCGGGGGTGACAAACCGGACGTCCGCCAAACGGGCACGGCGTGGCGGGAGGGCGGGAAGGAGCCCCGCTCCTGGGCGCCTTCACCCTCGTACCGCTGCGCAGGCTCCGGGACCGCCGGGTGCGGGAGACAGGCGGTGAG
>NZ_JBIWIU010000021.1:0-45875 GCF_044764755.1 Streptomyces sp. NPDC093600 | reverse complement strand
CAGCGCCACCGCAGGGCGGGAAGGAGCCCCGCTCCTTCCCGCCCTCCCGCCACGCGGAGGCGTGGGGTCACCTGCCCTGACCGGCCTCCGGGCCCTCGCCGGCTCCCGCTCCTCCCTCGTCCTCGATCCCCGTGTCGACATGCATCGCGGCCTCCTCGGCCGCGGCCGCTCCGCCGTCGATGCCGACGTCCCGGGCGACGACGCCGACGTTCCGCCGGGGTGACGGCTCGTCCACCGGAGCCAGCCGGCCGGCGCGCGTCGCGCCCGACTCCTGGTCCACGGGTTCGCCGTCGCCGCCCGGAAGATCGCCGATTCCGTCGCCGGGCGGTGGCGCGGTGTCGGGGACCTCCTGCGCGAGGCGCTCGTCGAGCGACTCTCCCTCGCTCTGTTCCCGGCCGGTCGTACCGTGCCGGGTCACGGCGTGGGGGCGGTCGGGCGGCGCGTAGCCCTGGTCCAGCATGTCGTCGAGCTCGTCCGCGCCGATGGCGTTCTCGAGATCGAGTTCGTCGTCGGGGCGGTTGCCGACATCGGCGTTGACCGGCTGGTACACGTCGTCGCCACGTGCCTCGTCGTCCGGCACGGCCGCGTCGGCGGCAGCCTGGTCATGGGCGTCCTGGGGCATGGTCGGCTCCTTTCCTCGCACCGCCCCTCCTCGACCCGTGTCGGCGACATCACCCGGCGCCGGAGGCGTCGCCGTTCCCCGCGCGGGGCGTCGGTCGTGTCGTCCGAGCGGTGCGGTGCGGTGGGTGCGGTGGGTGCGCTACGTGGCGCGGCTGTCGTCTTTGGTGTCCGGCGGCGGTGGTCCCTGTCCGAACCGCGCGGCACCGCGGCGCAGCCGCCGGGCCGCCTCTCCCATCTCCCGGAGGAGCCGGGACGCCACCTCGTCCATGGAGTCCCGGGGTTCGGTACGGTCGCGGTCATGCTCGTGATGTACATCGTGCTCCGGAGTCACGACGCGCGCATACCCGCAAACCTCCCCGGCAGTCCTCCCGCCCCCGGGCCCGATCCCGGGGGGCCGAGCCCCCCGTCCGCCGGCGCGGCGCGGCCGCACAGGGGGCCTGACACAGACGTGCCCCGCGCCGGTCGCGCGGGGCGGGGAGGGTTCGGAGCGGGTGGGGGGACTCAGGCGGGGGTGACGTGTTCGGCCTGGGGGCCCTTGGGGCCCTGGACGACGTCGAAGGCGACCTTCTGTCCCTCGTCGAGCTCTCGGTATCCCGCGGCGTCGATGGCCGAGTAGTGGACGAAGACGTCCGGGCCACCTCCGTCCTGAGCGATGAAGCCGAAGCCCTTCTCCGCGTTGAACCACTTGACGGTGCCGGTAGCCATGTCCAAATCTCCTTCATGGGCGCGGAAGCATGTCCCACGTCGGGCGTCTTCCCGAAAATGCCCGCTCCATGACTGCGATCCCCGAGGAAGCGACCGCGAGGATGGAAGGCGGTCGACGACCGGCGGTCACCGTCCGTCGCGCGGGGTGTCAGCCGATGCGGCAGGGGTACGCGCCGCAGGACACCGGCACCTACAGCGAAGAGAAGGGCAGAGGTATCTCATGGGGACCCCACCGAACGATCCCGTACCGCCCACCCCCACTCCGGCGCCGGGCCCGGGGCCCGGGCCGCAGCCGGGGCCTGTGCCCGGGCCGGTTCCCGCGCCGGGCGGACCCGACCCGGTGCCTCCGGCGCCGCCGCAGCCCGAACCCGACCCGCAGCCGGCCCCCGCTCCCTCCCCCGAGCCGCACCCGGAGCCCGGCCCGCTGCCCGGTCCCGTGCCGGCCCCTGCACCCGTGACCTGACCACGAGAGTGCGGCGCCGGGCTCGGATCAGCGCGAAGGGGCGGCCGGCGCCGCCGTGGCCCGTACACCCGCCAACCAGTCGTCCACCAGCCGGATCTGACGCTCCGGCGGGTACTCCGCCGGAGCGAAGAGCGCCTGCACGACCAGCCCGAGGACGAAGCTCTGGGCCGCCGCGGCCAGATCCTCGGGCGCGGTGCCGGCGGGCAGTTCGCCGCGCCGCTGGGCGTCGACGACCTGGGCGGTCAGCCTGGCCCGTGACCGGCGGTAGCGCTCGGCGTGCTCGGCGGCGAGGTCGGGATCCGCCAGCGCGACGTCCCAGGAGGCCACCCAGATCCGGTTGGTCGCGGCGGCCTCGGGCGTGAGCGGCAGCACGTCGAGCATCAGGGTCCGCAGGGCGGCGGCGCCCTGCGTGGGCGCGCTGTGGCGCGGCCGCTGATCCGTCCGCTCGGCGAGCACCTCGAGGGCGGTGCGGACCAGGGCGCGCTTGTTCGGGAAGTAGTGGGTGAGCAGGCCGGTGGTCGCGCCCATCTCGCCCGCCACGGCGCGCAGGGTCAAGCCGCCGAAACCGTGTGCGGCAAGGATGCGCCAGACGGCCTCGGAGACATCGCGTCGGCGTGCCTCATGATCTCCGCGTGCGGGGGGCATGTGAGTATCCTACATAGCAAGCGTTTGGTACGTACGCGCCGCCCGCCGACTCCCGGAGCCGCCCCGATGTTCGCGATACGCCTCTCCGACACCCTCGACGCCGAACTCCGCCCGCTGGAGCCCTGGCAGGCCGAGGAGTTCCTGGACCACATGGACCGCGCCCGCGCCAACCTCGACGCGTTCATCCCCTTCGCCTCCCGCTCCACCGACCTGCCCTCGGCACGCGCCACGCTGCAGAGGTACGCCGACCAGGCGGCCGCGGACACCGCCCGGATCTACGGCATCTGGCTGGACGGCACGCTGGTCGGCGGCGCGATGTTCGCGCGCTTCGACGCCCGGACCGGCAACTGCGAGGTCGGCGTCTGGGCCGAGCCCGCGGGCGAGGGACTCGGACTGATCTCCGCGGCCGTACGCCACCTCATCGAGTACGCGGTCGTCGAACGCGGTATGCACCGCGTCGAGTGGCTCACCAGCTCCGGCAACGCGCGCAGCCGTGCGGTCGCGCAACGGGCGGGCATGCGCCTGGACGGGGTGCTCCGCTCGAAGTATCCGCACAACGGGATCCGCCACGACACGGAGGTCTGGTCCCTTCTGGCCGACGAATGGTCGGCGTCACCGGAGCGTTCCGGTGCGGACGCGGGGCGCCGGCCTCATGGACAAACGGCTCCCGTCGGCGGCTGATCGCCGGGAAGCTGGGTAGCCGCCAGCGGAACGACGCCGAGTGAGCGACGACCGCCCGGGGCGACCGGAGCCCCGGGCACTCGGCCTCGCGAAGGAGGCGAAGTGCCATGGCCGGGACTCGTGGCATGGCCCGGGGCGCGCGCACCGCGGTGCAACAGGCCGCCCTGCTGATCGGAGCCGTGTTCCTCCTGGTGGGAATCCTGGGCTTCGTCCCGGGAGTGACCACCGACTACGACGCGCTCGAGTTCGCCGAGCACCACTCGGGAGCGAAACTGCTCGGCATCTTCCAGGTGTCGATCCTCCACAACCTGGTGCACCTGCTCTTCGGCATCGCCGGAGTGCTCATGGCCCGCACGGCCCCCGGCGCCCGGCGGTATCTGATCGGCGGCGGCGTCATCTACCTGGCCCTGTGGATCTACGGCCTCGTCATCGACCTCGACAGCAAGGCGAACTTCGTCCCCGTCAACGAGGCCGACAACTGGCTCCACCTGGCCCTCGGAGTCGCCATGGTGGCGCTCGGCGTCCTGCTGACCCGTCGGCGCGGCGTCGTGTGACCCGCCGTCGTCACCCTGGCGCCCTACCGCCCCCGCCGACACCTGCCGCACCGCCGGGCGCGCGGCCCGTCAGTCCAGGCCGACGCCACCGGGCGGTCGGCAGATGTGGGCGAACAGACGGCGCAGCAAGGACTCGAGGACGAGTCGCTCGGCCGCCGAGAGAGGGGCGAGGAGGTCGTCGTCCACGGCGGTGAGTTCCGCGCTGATCCCGGTCAGGGCCGATCGGCCCTCCGGGGTCAGCGCGACCTCGATCAGCCGCCGGTCCTCGGGGCGCTGGGCGCACGTCACATAGCCCGCCTTCGCCAGGTCGCCGACGACCCGGGCGAGGTCGGTGGTGTGGATGTCGAGGCGTGCCGCCAACTCGCCCTTCACCTGCGCCCCGTACGTGTCCAGCGCCGACAGGACCGTCGCGTGCCACAGGCGCAGACCGCGCCGGGCGAGGCGCTCCGCGAGCCGCGCCCGGGCGTCCTTGCCGGTGCGCGACAGGACGTACGTACTGAGGGTCAGAAGCGTTCCGGACGTGGGGCTCATACGCTCGGGAACATCTCCGGCGTGCCCCCGGCACCCCAGTCCGCCGTGTCCTCGTCCAGGCTCCCCAGGCCGAACGCGGCCCGCAGCGCCCGCACCGCCGCGGGGACGTCCGCGGCCCGGATCACCGCCGTGACCCCGGCCGCCGTCGAGGAGATCGCCAGGATGCGGGCGTCGGCCCCGGACAGCGCCTCGGCGAAGGCAGCCGTCACGGCGGGCGCCGTGCGCAGGCCCGTACCCGTGAGCGAGACGCGCGCCACCGTCTCGTCGCACTCCAGCACGGCCCGCCCGGCACCCACGCTCAGCACGTCGAGCGCGCGGGCCGCGTCACGGCGGGCAAGGACGAAGGAGACGTCGGTGAGGCCCGGCGCACCGCGCGAAGGCCCAAGCCGCAGCATCTCGGGACGTACTCCCACCTGCCCGAGCCGCTGGACCAGACCGGCGATGTCGACCGGCTTGCCCGGGAAGCCGGTGACGGTGAGGTGAGCCAAGGACGTGTCGTACCTGATCTCCGAGACGATCGGGCGCTCCACGGCTCCCCCTTCCCTCGCACCACGGTGGACGGCCCGGCGGCGCGGCGCCCCCGGACGACCGGTCAGGCGGTTCGCCAGGAGCTCCGGCTGACGGCTCATGAGACGGCGGGCACCTTCCCGTTCGCCGCCACGGGCAGCTTCCGCGCCCGGGCGACCAGCCCCGTCGCCAGACAGCAGGTGACGACCGCGACCGCCACCGGCGCCCACGGCCCCCAGCGGTCGAGCGCCGCCCCGGCCAGCGGGTTGGCGGCCGCCGACGCCGCCGTCGTGGCGGTGGCGATCCAGCCGAACGCCTCACCGCGACGGGCCGGTCCCGCGCTGTCCGCGACATGGTCGTAGAGGGCGGCGAGAGCGGGCGGGATCACCATGCCGCCCACGGCGAGCGCCGCGGCCACCGCCCAGGGACTGCCGCCGGTCAGCGGCGTGGCCAGAGCGGGCAGGAGCAGGGCCACCCCGGCGGCCACGAGCAGCAGCCGCCGGCGCAGGTTCACCGCGCCGTCGGGCCAGAGCGTGGCGGCGAGGCCGCCCGCCGCCGACCCGGCCGCCCAGACACCGGTGAGGACACCGCCGAGGGCCGGGCTGCCGCGCTGGTGCGACCAGGAGACCAGGACGAAGTCGATGATCGCGAAGCCCGCGATGAGCGCGGTCACGGCGGCGACGGAACGCAGCACCGCCGGGTCTCGGAGCAGCGAACCCCCCGACGCGCCCGCCTCGGCCGGGTCGGCCGCGGCCGGTGCGTCGACACCCGCCCGGCGCACGGCCGCGGCCAGGCCGAACCCGCCCACGGCGGCGAGCGCCCCGCAGACGGCGACCGCGCCGCGGGCCCCCACGCCCGCGATGGCGAGGGACGCGGCGCCGGGGCCGGTGACCAGGACCAGCTCGTTGACCGTGGCCTGCAGCGTGAACGCCCGCCGCCGCAGCCCGCCTCGGGCGAGCTGGGCGACCTTGGCCCGGGAGACCTGGGTGGACGGCGGACAGGCCAGGCCGACGAGGAACGCGGCACCGGCGAGCAGTTCCCAGCCCGCCCGCGCCGGCACGGCCGCGAGCGCGGCCACACCGGCCCCGTACACCACCGACGTCCACATCAGCAGGCGGGCGGCGGGCCGCCGGTCGACGGTCCGGCCCCGGAGCGGCGCGGTGAGCCCCTGGCCGAGGACGAGCGCGCCGGAGACCAGCCCCGCGGTGGCGTACGAGCCGGTGATGTCGGCCGCCACGACCAGGAGCGCCACCAGGGTCGCGGAGAGATGGAGGCGGCCGACCAGGCTCCAGCCGAGCAGCGACAGCAGACCGGGGGCCGCGGCGAGCTCCTTGAGGGAGTTCGCCGCGGCCGGTGCGCCCGTGGTCGGGGCGCTCATGACCGCAGGGCTCCGCGGCGGCGCTGCCAGTCGGTGACACCGTCGCACCAGGCGTCCAGTTCGGCCTGGAAGAGAGCCGCGTAGTGGTCGACCAGCTCCTGCCCGAGAAGGCGGGCGGGGAGCTTCGACGTGGTGAACCGCTCCAGTGCCTGCCAGGGCGTGGTCGCAAGGCCGCCGGTCCGCTCGCCCGCCTCGGGCAGCGGAAGACCGTCCTCGATGCCGGACAGGCCGGCGGAGAGGAGCGCCGCCACGGCGAGGTGGGGCTGTGCGTCGGCACCGGGGAAACGGCATTCGAGCCGCAGCGACGGCCCGCTGCCGGCCAGCCGTACGGAGGCGGTCCGGTCGTCCACGCCCCACCGGACCTCGGTGGGGGCGAAGTCGCCAGTCCGCAGCCGTACGTACGAGTTGACCGTCGGCGCCCACACCGGGGTCAGATCGCCGGCCGCCCGCAGCACCCCGGCGAGGAAGGAGGCGAGCAGGGGGCCCGGCCGGCGCGGATCCCCCTCCTCCGCGCCGAGGTTGCGGCCCTCGGCGTCGTTGAGGGAGAGATGGACATGGCACGAACTGCCCTGCCCCGGGCCCTCGGCGGCCAGATAGGACGCCGTGACGCCGTGCCGGGCCGCCGTCTGCCGGACGAGGGTCTGCTGCACCATGGCGTCGTCGCAGGCGGCCAGCGCGTCACGGTGACGCAGCACCACCTCGTACTGGCCTGGGTGGCACTCGGCCCGCGCCGACTCCACGCCCAGCGCCGCCTCGTGGAGGGTGGCGCGCAGGTCGCGCAGGAGCGGGGCGAGCGGCTCCGTACCGCCCAGGGCGTAGTCGATGCCGTGGGAGGTGAGCGGGGCGCCTCCGGCGTCGTAGAAGGTGACCTCGTGCTCCAGGCCCACGGACGGCACGATGCCGAGCTCCTCGGCGGCGGCCAGCCGCTCCCGCAGCACGGTCCGGGGCGCGACCGGCACCGGGGCACCGTCCGGCCAGACCGCGTCGCAGACCACGTACCAACTGCCGTCCTCGCCGGGCTGCGGCAGCAGCGTCGCCGCGTCGGGACGCAGCACGAGGTCGGAGAAGGTGTCGTAGTAGCGCTGGAGCTCGGGCGCGGTGGACGTCGCGCGGTCCACCGTCCAGGCGTAGAGGTAGGTGCAGGCGCCGTATCCGTCGTCGAGCACCGACCCGAGGGCGAAGTCGCCGTCCAGGTCGACGGCCGCGAAGCGGGCGTGCGGGTCGGGCGCGAGCAGCGTGAGCCGGCGCGGGCCCCGGGCGGCGAGCTCCGCCCGGAGCCGGGAGCCGGCCTCCGCACGGGCCGCGAGGGTACGCGGCCCGGCGGGGCGCTTCCAGAAGGCGTCGGAGGTCACCGGGGTCACCAGGCGCCTTCCGGGTCGGGCGCGTGCAGGGGGTTGGGGACGCGGCCGAAGCGGACGTCGAACTCCTCGTCCCGGTCGACCCGTTCGAAGCCCTCACCCGCGAGGTGCTCGCGGTTGAGGCAGACCCGCTCGACGTCCGGGGCGAACAGGTCCAGGTCCGGGTAGCGCTTGGCGTCCTCGGGGAAGCGGTCGGCGTGGGCGCGGATGATGCCCCGGACCTGCTCCCACATCGCGGCGCGCGGATAGCCGAAGTCGTCGTGGGCGATCTCCGCGAGGAAACGGATCTGACCGGAGAAGACGGACGAGAACAGCGACTGCGCCATGAGCGGCGCGGGCCAGCGCAGCATGTCCTTGCGCGCCTCCTCGCCGAGCGTGTCGTGGATCGGGAGGTCGCTGTCGACGAGGTCGACGCCCTGCGCGAAGTCCTTGATCATCACACGGAGCGGACGGCCGTCCGGGTCGGTGATGAGGATGAGGTTCTGGCTGTGCGGGCAGAACGCGACCCCGTACCGGTAGAGCCAGTGCAGCAGCGGCGTGAGGATGAGGTCGTAGAGCTTGCCGAACCACGCCTCCGGCGTCATGCCGGACGTACGGATCAGATGGGCGACGACGCTCTCGCCCTCCTGGTCGCGGTAGGGGAGCGTGGCCAGCGAGATCGCCCGCTCGTCCGCGCCGACGCGGGTGCGCAGCGGCTCGCGCCACAGCACGCCGAGCGTCTCGTGGAAGCGGTACGGCAGATCGGGGAGCGAGCCGAAGAGCGGGTGGCGCACCGAGACCGCGGCCACCTCGCCGAGGAGGTCGAAGCGGTACTCGTCGCGCAGCAGCTCGTCGTTCTCGTGGATCGACAGCAGCCACTCGGTGACGGCGGGGCCGGCCAGCGTGGCGGCGGAGTTGAGACCGCGGTAGACGAGCGTGTTCCGCACCGAACAGGCCGTCTTCACGTCCCGCCGCGTGGGGTGGGTGACGTTCGCGAGCGTACGGACGGTCTGGTGCGGCACGTACGAGTCGGCCGAGTCGCCGAGCAGGACGATACGGCCGGTGGCGATCTCGGCGGCGTAGAGGGTGCCGATGATCTCGTCCCACTGCCAGGGGTGGATCGGCATCCACACGTAGTCGGCCGGGTCGCCGCCGGTCGCGGTGACGCGCTCGGTGAACGCCTCGCGCGTCTCCTCGTCGAGCTCCTCGGCGAGCAGCGTGTTCTCGTCCAGGCCGGGTACCGAGCGGAAGCTGGCGAGATCACGGTGGACGGCCGCCCAGCGCACCGGGAAGGGGGTGCGGGCCTCGGGGGCGAGCCGCTCCCGGTCGGCGGCGGAGAAGCCCACCCGCCCCTTGTTGACGACGATGCGCGGGTGGCCGGTGAGATGGCCGTCGGCGCGGTCGTAGGGGAGGGCGGCCAGCTCGGCGGCGCTGATCGGGGTGGCCAGGCGCAGCGCCTCGTTGGAGACGGTCGCGGTCAGCTCGCTCAGGACGTCCGCGAGCCGCATCCCGGCGAGGCCGAGCACGGCGCGGGCGTCGGTGACGAGGATCCGAGGGTCGTCGGCCGGCGCGGAGGCGCCGTCGGCGGTGTGGCGGGTGGCGGTGCCGGGGGTGACGACCCAGCAGCGGAACGCGCCGTGGCGGGCGCGGAAACGATACGTCACGCCATCGGCGAGATCGAGGCGCCAGGCCGGCTCGACGCCCTCCGAGACGGGCTCGGGGTCGGCGACCGGCTCGAAGAGGTACTCGTAGGAGAGTTCGCCGAGCATCTTCTCGGTGATCAGGGTGCCGGCCCGTCGCCAGGCAAGCGCGCGGTCCCGCGGGGATATCTGCTCGGTCACGAACGTCCTCCGGTGCTGGTGGTGGTGAGTTCGGCATCGTGGCCCGGTGCGGCGAGACCGCCGAGGCCGAAGGTGGTGAAGGCGGTGCGCTCGGGCAGGAGATAGGTCTCCTCGCCGGTGAGCGAGTTGAGGATCACGGCGGACCGCCAGGCCGCGAGCCCGAGATCGGGGGTGCCGACGCCGTGCGTGTGCCGCTCGGCGTTCTGGACGTAGACCGCTCCGCCGATCTCCGGGGCGAGCCGCAGCCGCTGCTGCTCGTCGACCTCCGGCCGGCCGGCCGCGTCGCGCACGATGTACGGCCGCAGGGCGGCGAGCAGACCGTCGACGGGCCGCTCGCGATAGCCGGTGGCGAGGACGACGGCGTCCGTGACGAGCCGGCCGCGCGCCTGCTGGTCGCCGTGCTCGACGTCCAGCTCGATCCGGTCGCCGACGCGGGTGGCCCGCTGGACGGCCACTCCGGGGGTGAGGGTGACGTCGGGCCAGGTGCCGTCCAGGCCCCGGCGGTACAGCTCGTCGTGGATCTCACCGAGCGTGTCGCCGCTGACGCCCTTGTACAGCTGCCACTGACTGGGCAGCAGCCGGTCGCGGGTGGCCTCGGGCAGGCTGTGGAAGTAGCGGGTGTAGTCCGGCGTGAACTGCTCCAGACCGATCTTGCTGTACTCCATCGGCGCGAACGCCGGGGTGCGCGCGAGCCAGGTCAGGCCCTCCTGGCCCTCCGGGCGGGCGCGCAGCAGGTCGAGCAGGACCTCCGCTCCGGACTGTCCGGAGCCGACGACCGTGACATGGCGGGCGGCGAGCAGCCGGTCCCGGTGGGCCAGGTAGTCGGCCGAGTGCAGGACGAGCGTGCCCGGGTCGTCGGCGAGCGCCCGCAGCGGCTCCGGCACGTGTGGGGCGGTACCGATGCCGAGCGCGAGGTTCCGGGCGTACGTACGGCCCACGGCCTGCGCGTCGCCGTCCGCGTCGAGACGGGTGAAGTCCACGGCGAACGCGTCCTGTCCGGCGTCCCAGCGGACGGTGTCGACCTGGTGGCCGAAGTGGACGGAGGGCAGCTCGCGGCTGGCCCAGCGGCAGTAGTGGTCGTACTCGGCGCGGTGGATGTGGAACTGCTCGGCGAAGTAGAACGGGAACAGGCGCCGCCGCGTCTTGATGTAGTTCAGGAACGACCAGCGGCTCGTCGGCTCGACCAGGCTCACCAGGTCGGCGAGGAAGGGGACCTGGAGGGTGGCGCCCTCGATCAGCAGGCCGGGGTGCCAGTGGAACGAGGGGCGCTGCTCGTAGAACGCGGTGCGCAGTCCCGGTACGCCGTCGGCCAGGGCGGCGAGCGACAGGTTGAACGGTCCTGTGCCCACCCCCAGGAGATCCAGGGGCTCTTCGGCTGGTGCGGGCGTCATCGGGGTCCTCCGGTGGGGCGGGCGTCGGCAGCGAGCGTGACGGTGCCGGAGCCGGTGGCGCCGGCGGCTGCCGCGGTCTCGGTTTCGGTCTCGGCCTGGGGCTCGGTCTGGGTCGGGGTGTGGGGGCGGTGGGCGTCCGTGCCGGAGGCGTCGGCGGTGGTGTGGCGGTGGTGGCCGGCGGTCTCGGTGACGAGTTCGAGCAGGCCGGCGAGGTCGGCGGCGCGGCTGCGCGGGTGCAGGAGGGTGGCCTTGAGCCACAGGCGCGGGGTGCCGTCCGCGTCCGCCGCCCTGGCGCGGCCGAGCACGGCCCGGCCGGCGGCCAGCAGGTCCCGCCGGACCGCCGCGACGAGCGCGTCGCCCTCGTCGTCGGGGAGCGCGTCGGCGGCCGTCGGCCGGAACAGTACGGTGCTGATGCCGATGTCCCCGGGGCGCCTGCGCAGGGCGGGATGGGCGTCCACGGCCGCCGCGAACTCCTCCGCCGTACGGACGCAGTGCTCGACGAGCGCGCCGATCCCCTGGCGGCCGAGCGACTGGAGCGTCGCCGCGATCTTGAGGGCGTCGGGGCGGCGGGAGGTACGGATCGAGCGGCCGAGCAGGTCGGGCAGCCCGGCCTCGGTGTCGTCGTCGGCGTTCAGATAGTCGGCGCGCAGGGAGAGCGCGTCGAGGGCGGCGGTGTCGGCGACGGCGAGGACTCCGGCGGCCACCGGCTGCCACCCCAGCTTGTGCAGGTCGAAGGTGACGGAGACGGCGGCGCCGAGGCCCGCCAGGCGCGGGGCGAGCCGGTCGCTGAAGAGCAGGGGGCCGCCGTAGGCGGCGTCCACATGGAGTTCGGCGCCGTGGCAGGCCGCGACCTGGGAGAGCTCCGGAAGCGGGTCGATGAGTCCTTCGTCGGTGGTGCCGGCGGTGGCGACGACCAGGGCGGGGCCCCGGCCGAGTTCGGTCAGGGCGCGGTCGAGCGCGGCCGGCACCATACGGCCCGCGCGGCACTCGACGACCACCGGAGTGGGAAGCCCCAGCATCCAGGCGGCCCGGTGGACGCTGTGGTGGGCGTTGGCTCCGGTGAGGACCTGGAGCGGACGGGCGCCGAGGGCCCGCGCCCGCTCCCGGGCGAGCAGCAGGGCGACGAGATTGGACTCCGTACCCCCGCTGGTGATCAGCGCGTCGGGTGCCGGGGCGCCCGGGTAGACCAGCGCGGCCAGGGCCTCGGTGGTGCGCTGTTCGATGACCGCGGCGGCGGGCGCCTGGTCCCAGGAGTCCATCGACGGGTTGAGCGCGGAGGCGGCGAGGTCCGCCGCGACCGCGACGGCGAGCGGCGGGCAGTGCAGATGGGCGACGCAGGACGGGTCGGACGGGTCGGCTGCGCCGGCGGCGACCGCGCGGACCAGGCCGCCGAGCGCGGCCTCGGCGCCGATCCCCTCCTCGGGCAGGACCGGCCCGCAGGCCGCGGCCATGGCGTCGGCGACCGCGTCGGGCCCGCCCGCGGGCAGCGGGCCGCTGCGGGCGGTCGCGCCCTCGGCGAGAGCGCCGAGCACGGTCCACGTCAACGAGCGCAGGACATGCGGTCCTTCGTGCCCGCCGGCGACGGCGGTCTCGATGCCCCGGGGCTGCCGGGAGTCGGGGGCGCCACCGGTGCCCCCGGTCGAACGGAGGAGCGTCACGCCGCACGCTCCACGGTCTCCACCGCCGCGCCCAGCCGGCCGAGGACGGAGTCGGCCTGGTCGTCGGTGAGGACGAGCGGCGGCAGCAGCCGCACGACGGTGTCCTCCCGGCCCCCGAGCTCCAGCATCAGGCCGTTGTCCAGGCACGCGGCGCGCAGGGCGCGGGCGAACGCGGGGTCGGCGGGCAGGGAGCCGAGGCGGTCGGGCCGGCCGTCCGGGTCGACGATCTCGACCCCGATCATCAGTCCCCGGCCCCGGACCTCGCCGAGGGCCGGGTGGGCGCAGGCGATCTCGCGCAGTCCGTGGCGGATCCGCTCGCCCAGCTTCTCCGCCCGTTCGGCGAGCTGCTGTTCGGCGACGGTGCGCAGGGTGATCTCGCCGGCGATCATGGCGAGGGTGTTGCCCCGGAAGGTGCCGGTGTGGTCACCCGGCCGCCAGGTGTCGAGGTCGGGGCGGTAGGCGATGAGGGCGAGGGGCAGTCCGCCGCCGACCGCCTTGGAGGTGACGAGGATGTCCGGGGTGACCCCGGCCCGCTCGCATGCCCAGAAGTGGCCGGTGCGGCCGATCCCGGTCTGGATCTCGTCGATGATCAGCACGACGCCGTGCTCGGCGGTGATCCGGCGGACCTCCCGGAGCCAGTGGTCCGGCCCCTCGACGACGCCGCCCTCGCCCTGGACGACCTCGAGGATGGCGGCGGCCGGCGTGGCCACGCCGCTGCTCGGGTCGGTGAGGTAGCTCTCCAGAAGACGGGCGGACAGCTCCCCGGCCTGCTCGGCTCCCACGCCGAACGGGCAGCGGTAGCCGTACGGGTAGGGCAGCCGGGTGACCGGGAGCGAATCGGCGGGCCCGGGGGTCCGCATCCGGGCGGGCCCGGAGACGGCCGAGGCGCCGAGCGTCATGCCGTGGTAGGCGCCGGTGAAGGCGATGATCCCGTGCCGTCCCGTGGCGTGCTGGGCGAGCTTGAGGGCGGCCTCGACGGCGTCGGTGCCGGCCGGGCTGCAGAAGTGCAGACGGGCGTCGTCGCGCAGGGTACCGGGCAGCCTGCGCAGCAACTCCGCGCTGAACTCGTCCTTCTGAGGGGTGATCATGTCCAGCGTGTGGAGCGGTGCGCCTGAGGTGAGGGCGGACTGGAGAGCGGCGACGACCTCGGGGTGGTTGTGGCCCAGGGCGAGCGTTCCCGCACCGGAGAGGCAGTCGAGATAAGTGCGGCCGTCCGCACCGGTGACGACCGCTCCGTCGGCGGCAACGGGTGCCACGGGCAGATTGCGGGCATAGGTGCGGGCGGAGGACTCGCGAAGCGCCTGACGTTCCAGGAGCTGAGCACGCAGCATGGCGAAGTGCCCTTCGGTCGTGGTGCCTTGGGTCGTACGTGTGACGGCATGGCGGACGCCGGCCAGTGGTGATCTCTGGTCGGTCAACGGTTAGGTTAGCCTAACCTTGCACGCTCGCAAAGGGTGTTCTCGGGCGTGACCGAAAACGGCAGCTCCGGAGAACTGCCGTTTCGGCCCTGCTGGTTGAATCTTGAAAAACCCTGAGGGTGTCAGGCGTCGGCGGACGCCGTCCTCCGGTGGTGCCGCCCCAGCGGTACGACGAGGGGAGCGCCGCACTCCTCGTCGTACCGCACCCTCGCCTCCAGGTCGAAGACCTCGCGCAGCAGGTCCTCCGACAGCACGTCCATCGGCGCGCCCTGCGCCACTATCCGGCCGTCCTTCATCGCGACGAGGCGGTCGGCGTAGCGCGCGGCGAGGGAGAGCTCGTGCAGCACCATCACCACCGTCCGGCCGGTGTCCTGGTGCAACTCCCGCACCAGGTCCAGGACATCGATCTGATGGGCCAGGTCCAGGTGGTTGGTCGGCTCGTCGAGCAGCAGGATCTCCGTGTTCTGCGCCAGGGCCATGGCGATCCAGGCCCGCTGCCGCTGACCGCCGGAGAGCTCGTCCAGGGTGCGCTCGGCCAGGTCGTACGTCCCGGTGCTGCGCAGGGCCTGCTCCACGGCGGCCTCGTCGTCGGAGGACCAGCGGCGGTACCAGCTCTGATGCGGATGCCGGCCACGCGCCACCAGGTCGGCCACCGTGATGCCCTCCGGCGCCTCGGGCGACTGGGGCAACAGGCCGACGGTTCCCGCGACACGGCGGGTCGGCAGGGTGTGGACGGGGCTTCCGTCCAGCAGGACGTGCCCGCTCCTGGGGCGCAGCAGCCGTCCGAAGGAGCGCAACAGGGTCGATTTGCCGCAGCCGTTCGGCCCGATCACGGCGGTCACCGAACCGTCCGGGATGTCCAGGTCCAGGTCATGGACGACCGTCCGCTCCCCGTAGGCCAGGCACAGCTTCTCGGCCCGCAGCCGCACGCCGGCCGTCGACGCCGTGGGCGTCGTGGTCGCCGTCGCGGTCGATGGCCGGTCCGTGTGAACCGGCCGGCTCGCGTGGCCGATCTGACCGACCTGACCGGCCTGGCTCGTCTGGCTCGTCTCCGTCATGACTTCCGGGCCTTTCCGCTCCGAACGAGCAGGTAGAGCAGGTAGGGGGCGCCGAGGGCGGCGGTGAGGATGCCCACGGGAAGCTCGATCCTCCCGAAGGCGGTACGTCCAAGGACGTCCGCCCAGACGGTGACGGCGGCGCCGAGCACGGTCGAGGCGAGCAGGGGAGGCGTGCCGGTGCGCACCAGCCGGACCGCGAGCTGGGGGCAGGCGAGGGCCACGAACGCCACCGGTCCCGCGGCGGCGGTCGCGGTCGCGGTGAGCAGGACCGCGACGAGCAGCAGGGTGGCGCGGCTGGTGTTCATCCGTACCCCCAGACCGCGCGCCGTGTCCTCGTCGAAGTTCAGCGCCCCGAAGGAGAAGGAGAGGACGAGGGCGACGGGCAGCAGGAGCGCCAGCGCCCAGCCGACGGCCCGCGCGTTGTCCCACGTACTGGCGTTGAGGCTGCCGGTGAGCCAGAGGATCGCCCGGCCCGCGTCCACGATCGAGGCCTTGACGAGCAGCCAGGAGATCACACTGGACAGGACGGCCTGCACGCCCACGCCCACCAGCAGCATCCGGTAGCCGGAGAGCCCCCGCCGCACGGCCAGGAGGTAGACGATCGCCGCGGCGAGGAGCCCGCCGCCGACGGACGCGGCGGGGACGCCGATCTCGGCGAGCGGGCCGCTGACGCTGCCGTACTCACCGCCGAGGACGATCACGGCCACCGCGCCCGCGCCCGCGCCCGCCGTCACACCCAGGATGTCCGGGCTGGCGAGCGGGTTGCGGGCGACGCCCTGCACCAGGGCGCCGGCGAGCCCGAGGGCCGCCCCCACGAACGCGCCCGTGGCGGCCCGGGGGAGACGGAAGTCGAGGACGACCAGGCGGTCCGCGTCGCCGCCGCCGCCGAACAGCACCCGGACCACGTCCGGCAGCGGGATGGCGAAGTCGCCGCGGGCCGTGCTGACGACGACGGCCGCGAAGAGCGCGACGGCCGCGGCCAGCGGTACGACGACCGTACGCGGCCGCCACACGCCGGAGGCCGGGCCGACCCGGAACGGCCTGCGCCCCGGCACCACCGGCCCGCGCCTCGCGGTGGGCATCCCGGGCGCGGTGTCCTCGCCGCTCGCCCGGGTGTTCGCTGTCGATTCCACTGTCACAGTCGCACCGGCTTTCTGCGGCGTACGAGCGAGATGAAGAGCGGTGCGCCGATGAAGGCGAGCATGATGCCGACGGGGAGCTCGCCAGGCCGGGCCACCAGGCGGCCCAGGATGTCCGCGCCCAGCATCAGGATCGCTCCGAGCAGCGCCGCGTACCCCAGTACCCAGCGGTAGTCGGGGCCGGTGAAGGACCTGCCGATATGAGTCGCCATCAGCCCGACGAAGCCGATCGGCCCGCACGCGGCGACGGCCACACCGGTGAGGAGGGTGATCGCCGCCATGCCGGTGAACCGGGTCAGACCGATGCGTACGCCGAGCGCCCTGGCCACGTCCTCGCCGAGGGAGAGGGCGTTCAGACCGGGGGCGTTGACGGCGGCGAGCAGCAGACCGACCGCGAGGAACGGCAGCATCTGGAAGGTGAGTTCCAGGGTCCGGCCGCTCACCGAGCCCACGGTCCAGAACCGGTAGACGTCCAGCGCCTGTTGATCGAAGATGACGACGCCCGCCGTCAGCGCGGTGAAGAGCGCGTGGACGGCGGCGCCCGCCAGAGCCAGGGTCACCGGGGTCGCGCCGCCCTTGGAGAAGGTGCTGACCAGGTAGACGACGACGCTGGCGAGCATCGCCCCCAGGAAGCCGAACCACACGTACCCGTACAGGGTGCTGACACCGAGCAGGAAGATGCCGGCGGTCACGAACAGGCCCGCGCCTGCGCTGACACCGAGAAGGACGGGATCGGCGATCGGGTTGCGGGTGTGGCCCTGCATCAAGGCTCCGGCGACGCCGAGCGCGACACCGGCGGCGACGGCGAGCGCCGTGCGGGGCAGCCGCAGGTTGCGCACGATGACATCGCCCTCGGTCCCGGAGGGGCTCCACACGCCGTGCCAGACCTGCGCCAGGGTCAGTGACTTCGTACCGAACACGATGCTCAGGACGGCGACGACCACGAGCAGTGCCGCCAGGACGAGAAGGCCCGTCCAGCGTCTGCGCGCGCGTTCCGCCTTCGCGGCCGGCTGCCGCGCGGCCGTCTGCCGAGGTGGCGCTGATAGCGCTTGGGTCACGATCTCCTCCGAACTGCCCCGCCATAAGTTAGGCGAGCCTATCCTTACAGCTGCACCCCCCGTGAGAGAAGGGAACCACCTGATGAGAGCCCGTTGGCTCAGCCGCTTCCGCCGCACCGTCGGAGCCGCCGCCGTCACCGCAGGACTGCTCGCCACCGCCGCCTGCGGTACCGGCTCCGAGCCGAAGGACGAGACGAAGGCCGGTGAGACCCCCGCCGCCTCGGACTCCGCTTTCCCCCGCACCGTCGAACACGCCATGGGCAAGGCCGAGGTGAAGAAGGCGCCCAAGCGTATCGTCGCCCTCGACATGACGTTCGTCGACGCCACCCTCGCGCTCAAGGGCGAGGTGGTCGGTTACACCACCATCGCGAGCAGCGGCGCGTCCCTTCCTTCCTACTTCGGTGCCGACGCCAAGACGTACGCCCCGAACGCCAAGCCGGTCGGCACCCTGGAGGAGCCGAGCCTGGAGAAGATCATCCAGCTCAAGCCGGACCTCATCCTCTCCGCGAAGGTGCGCCACGAGAAGCTGTACAAGCAGCTGAGCGCCATCGCCCCGACCGTCTTCTCCGAGACCACCGGCGGCACGTGGAAGGACAACCTGCGCCTCGTCGGCAAGGCGATGGGCCAGGAGAAGGCCGCCGACGAGCGGATCGCCGCCTTCGAGAAGCGCGCCAAGACCATCGGCGACAGCGTGCGCAAGGCCAAGGGTGCCAACCCCACGGTCTCCGTGGTGCGTTTCGTCGACGGTCCGACGCGCATCTACAAGGAGGACACCTACATCGGCGTGATCGTCAAGGACCTCGGCTTCGGCAAGCCCGCCGCGGCCACCGGCACCGGCTTCAACACCGAGGTGTCGGACGAGGAGATCGCCAAGATGGACGCCGACGACATCTTCATCACGCTCTACGCCGACGAGGCCGGACTCTCCAAGCAGACCAAGGAGAAGTTCGAGGCCAACCCGCTGTGGAAGCAGCTGAAGGGTGCCAAGCACGAGGTCGACGACAAGATCTGGATGAGCGCGGTGGGCCTGTACGGCGCCAACTCCGTGCTCGACGACGTCGCCAAGACCTACAAGGTCGACCCCGCGAAGGCGTGACCGCTCGACGGTGAGGGGGCCGGACACCGGAAGGTGCCCGGCCCCCTTTCAGCGCTTCCTGGGGCAGGTGGCGCAGAGCTCGTCCGGCCGGATCGTGTAGTACAGACAGCAGTTGGTACGGGTCCGCGTCGGCTCGCCGTCCAGGTCGGGCGACGGCCGGAACCCGGCGGCTCCCACGTACGGCGGTGTGGAGCCGGGCAGCAGCGCGTCGGCGGCCGCGGTCGCGGCGCCCGCGTCGCCCAGCGCCCGGCCCAGATGCCAGACGCCGCCCGCGAGTTGATCGGTGACCATGCCCCACAGGGCGTGATGCCTGCGCCGGACGTGCGGCTGGAAGGCGTCGAGGACCGGGGCGAGATGCTCGGCGACGGCGGACCGCAACTCGGCCCGCAGGGCCTCCGGCCCGGCGGCGGTGCGCACTCCGGGCAGCCCCTCCAGCGGGTCGCCCGGCAGGCATGTCATCGCCTCGGCGCCGACGGTCATCTCCCGCTCCCGCCAGCCGTACGCGACCAGCTCCAGCGGCACGCGCGGAACCCGCCGTTCGAGGTACCAGGGCCCGCTCATGGCGAGACAGGCGGTGAACGCGTACCGCTGGAACGCCCAGGTGGCCGCGACATCGCGCCGGGGAGCCTTTCCGTACGCCTTCTCGATGCGCCCGGACTCGGCGGCGACCAGGCGCTCGACGGCCTCGGGCTCCCGCCCGAGCCGCCGCCCCTCGACCCACTCGGCCGCCGCCTCCCGAGGGGCGGGGCCGGCCTGGATCCTCACCAGGGGGGAGATCTCGCCGAGCCGCCGGTAGACACCCGAGAGCGGCTCGACGGACGCGACGGACGCGACGGAGGGGGCCGAGGTGGCGGGGGCGGTCGAGAGCGGCACGTTACTTCCCGTCTTCCACACGAGTCACACGAGAGAGGTAAGGCTTACCTTATAACTCCTCTCGCTGAAACGCACGGTGTATCACGCGCGTGTCCGCCACATGAGCGACGAACTGGCATTCGGTGCAGGGGGTACCAGCTCGCCTTCGATAAACCGTTCGATACCGTGTCGCCTTTCCGCCTGGAACCGGACGCGCCTGAAAGGCGAGGCCCTGGAGGGATTCCCCTCCAGGGCCTCACGTGTTCCGAACCGGGGTGCTCACCCGAGTCCTCACGCGGCCCGATAAGCCGCCGTCAGCTTGCCGACGGCGCCGGTGAGATCGCCCGTCAGGAGCAGATGATCCGCCTCGGCGAACGGCTTGGCCGTCGCCTCGGTGATGTCCTGGCCGATCCGCCGCTGCACGATCATCCGGGCCTCGGCGACCAGCTTCCTGCCTTCCGCCGACGTTCCGCGACCGGTCGCCTCCAGCACCCGGGCCGCGAAGGCGATGGCCTTCAGGGCGGGTTCCCCGCCGGCGGGTGCCTTGGACAGGGTGGTCAGGCCCCACCCGTACGGGAACTGCGGGTCGTAGGCGGCGTCACCGACGTTGATCGGCAGCTGCGCCTCCGACTTGGGCCAGGTCACCGGGAGCTGCCCGGTGAAGGGGCGCTTGCCGTAGAGGACGTCGGCGACGCCGTCACCCTCGGTGCCGGGGAGCCAGGACGCGACCAGGGCGTCGATGCCGCCGAGCCGGTCCCCGATGAGCTGGGGGCGGCCGGAGACGACCAGGACCGCGCACCTCATCGCGGCGCAGACCTTGTCGACGGCCGCCTTGTCGGCCGCGCTCAGTTCGAGGTCATGGCCGTTGCCCACGTCCCCGAAGCCCTCGGCGTAGGGCGTCTCACCGACGACGACCACGCCGACGTCGTAGCCGTCGGTGGCGGCGGAGGCGTCCTTGGAGTAGGAGATCTCGGCGTCGGGGGCGGCCTTCCTCATCCCTTCGAGGATCGTGGTGCCCGTCGTCGTCCGGCCGGACGAGCCCTGCCAGCTGATGGTCCAGCCGCCGGCCTGGTTGCCGAGGTCGTCGGCGTTGGAACCGGCGACGTACACCTTCTGCGACGTCTTCAGCGGCAGCACATCGCCGTCGTTCTTCAGCAGCACCTGGGACTTGGCCACCGCCTCGCGCGCCACGGCGCGGTGCTCGGCGGAGCCGACCGTTCCGAGGTGGGTGGTGTCCGCGTACGGCCGCTCGAACAGGCCGAGCCTGAACTTCTGCGTCAGGATCCGGGACACCGCGTCGTCGACGCGCGCCCGGCCGACCCGCCCGGCCGCCACCTCGTCCGCCAGGATCCGGGTGAAGTCCTGGTAGTTCGTCGGCACCATGATCATGTCGAGGCCGGCGTTGACCGACGTACGGACATCGCTCGGATAGTCCCCGGGGATCTGGTCGATGGCCTGCCAGTCGCTGATGACGAAGCCGTCGAAGCCCATCCGGTCCTTGAGGACGCCGCTGATCATCTCGGCGTTGGCGTGCATTTTCACCGGCCCCCGGTCGTCGCCCAGGACGTCCAGCGAGGAGTACGAGGGCATGACCGTGCCCGCGCCGCGCTCGACGGCCTCGGCGAACGGCGCGAGATGCACCGCCTCCAGCTCCTCGCGGGTGACCTCGGTGACGCCCTGGTCGATCGTGTACGAGCCGGTGGTCGAGGAGCCGAACGTGGTACCGCCGTCGCCCACGAAGTGCTTGGCGCTGGTGAGCACCTTGTCGTTGCGGTCGAGGTCCTTCCCGTTCGGCGCGCCCTGCATGCCGTTGATCACGGTCTCCATCGCGGTCACCAGGGCGGGATCCTCGCCGAACGCCTCGTACGAGCGGCCCCAGCGTTCGTCGCGGGTGACGCAGAGGCAGGGCGCGAAGTCCCACGGGATGCCGGTGGCCCGCACCTCCTTCGCGGTGACGGCGCCCGTCCTCTCGGCGACCTTCGGGTCCCGGCCGGCGCCGATGCCGATGTTGTGCGGCATGATCGTCGACCCGATGACGTTGTTGTGGCCGTGCACCGCGTCCACCCCGTAGATCAGCGGGATCTGGAAGCGGGTGGCCCGGGTGCGCAGTTGGTACGCGTCGACCATCTTCGCCCACGCCTCGGGCGCGTTGGGCGTGGGCACCGAGCCGCCGCCGGAGAGCAGCGAGCCCAGGTCGTAGGAGGCGATGTCTCCTGGGGACTTGAGCGCGTTCCGCTCGGCCTGCGTCATCTGGCCGGCCTTCTCGGCGAGCGACATCCGTGCGAGGAGGTCGGCCACCCGCTTCTTCACCGGGAGCCGCTTGTCGAGGTAGGGCAGGCCGTGGGCGTCCACCACCACCTGGGGTGTCTCCGCGGGGGCCTTGGCCCCGGTGACGGTCAGCGTGAGCGGTATCGTCTCGGCGGACTCGGCGGCGCCGTCCTTCGTCGTCGCCACCGCGATCGAACGGGACGTGCCGGAGGCCGTGCCGGCCGGGAAGGTGACGCTGCCGGTGACCGGCGTGTAGTCCTCGCCGGCCTCGGCGCCGCCGCCCGCACCGCCCTCGGTCGTGTACGCGACCGTCACCGGCTCGTCGATCGGCCCGGAGCCCGTGGTGGCGACCGAGAGCCGCACCCGCGCGGTGCCGCCCTCCCGGACCGGGTACACGGCGGCGTCGGTGACGACCTTGGTGTTCAGGGCCGGTTCGGCCTTGCCGTACAGCTCCAGGCCGTCGAGGGCGAAGGAGCCGGGCGAGCCCGGCGGCAGGGTGAGGGCGTAGCCCCACATCTCGTTCAGGCCGAGGATCTGGTCGATGCCGCCGACGGGCTGGTAGTCCGCGCGGTACTGGAAGTCGGAGAACGGGATCTCGACGAGATGCCAGCCCTCCCAGTCGTCGGTGAACGACGTCGTCCACAGCTCGGACGCCTCGCCGTTCGCGCCACCGTCCTTGATCTCGAAGTGGACGCGCTTGCCCGAACCGGGCGGCAGCGGCGCGGTGTTCTGGCCGTACCACCAGAAGCGGACGCCCTTGAACGCGGTCCAGTCGTGGGCCGGTGCGTCGAAGGCGAAGTCGTGGCTGAAACCGCCCCAGCCGCTGATGTCGTAGCTGCCTTCGAGGACCTTGGCGCCCTCGGGCGCGTCGGCCCGCTCCTCGATCCGCAGGGCCGGATGGTCGTCGGCGTCGCTGCCCCAGGTGAAGATCCCCTCCGCGGGAGGGTGCGCGAAGGGGATCTCCCCCTCGAAGCGGTCGACGGCCACGGGCACGGGATCCTCGGCGGCCGCGGCGCTCGGCAGGGCGCCGGCGAGCAGACCGCCGAGGACGGCGACGGATGCGATCAACGCCGTACTCGTTCTGCTCCTGGGACGGGGGCGTGGCATTGCGTCTCCTTCGGTACGGCAGGGGCGGTGTGCGGGGTCGGGTTTCGTGCCGCGGGGCCGGCGTGTGCGGGGGAGGGGCGGGGGCGCCGTGCCCCGTGGGGGAGCGGCCGGGAGGGCGGCTCGGGAAGCGGGTGCGGAGCGGCGGGCGAGGGGCTCCCCGCACGCGGTGCGGCGAGTCAACAGTCAGGCCACCGTGCCGTCAAGACTTCACGCCGACATCGGCTGAATCCCAAGTTTCCCGCCCCTGCGGCCCGTTGTGCGTTCATCATGTGAATGCGCGAGCAGGTGGGGCTGTTCGTCACGTCACGGCGGAGAAGGGCGGGCGGTCTTGCCCCCGGAGGGTCGGAACCAGCAGCATCACCGGCATGAGCAGGGTCTATGACGATGAGCGGCTGGCCGGCGTCTACCAGAGCGGCAACGAGATGCCCGAGCGATCACTGCGCGACTGGACGCACCTCATCGGCTCCTTCACGGACCGGCCCGCGCCCGCCGTCGTGGAGATCGGAGCCGGGACGGGCATGTTCTGCGCGGCGATGGCCCGCTGGCTGAACGCGTCGACGGTGGTCGGGGTCGACGCCTCCGTGCCCATGCTCGCCCAGGCCCGGCTCCTCAACGCCCACCCCTCCGTCCGGTACGTGGTGGGCACCGCGGAGTCCGTCCCCACCGCTTCCGACCGGTTCGACCTCGCGCTGCTGTCCCGGGTGGTCCACCATCTGCCGGACCGGGTCCTGGCGGCCCGCGAGCTGGCCCGCGTCCTGCGTCCCGGCGGGGTGGTGGTCCTCCGCACGACGTTCCGCGAACGGCTGGACGCGCTGGTCTACGACTACTGGCCGCGCCTGCGTGAGCTGGACGCCCAGCGGTTTCCCTCCCGCTCCGAGGTGCTCGACGACTTCGCGGCGGCCGGCCTCACGGTCCGGACGGTCATCTCCTTCGCCCGGCCGGTCACCGCCGGTCTGCGCGACTACCACGCCCGTATGGCGTCCCGGCCGCAGTCGAAGTTCACCCGGCTCACCGCCGCGGAGTTCCAGGAGGGCCTGCGGCGTCTGCGGGCCGACGCCCAGGAGGAACCCGCGGCGCGCCCTGTCCCGGTGGTCGAGCGCTATGACGTGGCCGTGCTGTCCGCACCCTGACCCCGGCACGACGGGCACCACGGCACCACGTCCTCGCCGCCGATGCCGATTTCCCTGTTTACGTCGTTCCCCCTCTTCACAGCAGACACTGGTAGGGACAGGGCTGCGGACGACGAGGTGATCACGTGAGCGGGACGAACGGCGGAGACGACCAGGCAGCCACGGAGCGAAACCTGCTGAAGGGGCTGAGCGTGGACGACACGCACCCCGAGCAACCCGTCCTGCTCAGCGCCGCGGGCGACCCCATCCGCACCTGGCAGGAGAACTACCCGTACGACCGCAAGATCCGCCGCGGCGAGTACGAGCGGGCCAAGCGGATCCTGCAGATCGAGATGCTCAAGCTGCAGCGGTGGGCCAAGGACACCGGAGCCCGGCTGGTCGTGGTGTGCGAGGGCCGGGACGCCGCCGGCAAGGGCGGCACCATCCAGCGGTTCACCGAGAGGCTCAACCCTCGCGGCGCCCGGATCGTCGCCCTGGACAAGCCGACCGAGCGCGAGGCGGGGCAGTGGTACTTCCAGCGCTACATCGCCCACCTGCCCGCCCCCGGCGAGATCGTGTTCTTCGACCGCTCCTGGTACAACCGGGCAGGCGTCGAGCGGGTGATGAGCTTCTGCAGCGAGGAGGAGTACAGGCTCTTCCTCCAGCAGTGCCCGCTGTTCGAGCGCATGCTGGTCGAGGACGGCATCCACCTGATCAAGTTCTGGTTCTCCGTGTCGCGCTCCGAACAGCGCACCCGCTTCGCCATCCGGCAGGTGGACCCGGTGCGGCAGTGGAAACTCTCACCCACCGACCTGGCCTCGCTCGATCTCTGGGACGACTACACCACCGCCAAGGTCGCCATGTTCAGGGCAACGGACACCGAGCACGCGCCGTGGACGGTGGTCAAGAGCAACGACAAGCGACGGGCGCGCCTGGAGGCCATGCGCAGCCTGCTGTCACGCATCGACTACGCGAGCAAGGACCCGGAGGCGGTGGGCTCACCCGACCCCCTCATCGTCGGCGCCGCGGACACCCTTCTCGAACCGGGGGAGGAGACGTCCGCGCTCTCGCCCACCCCGCTGGCTCCCCTCCGGCAGGGACCGGGCGAACACCCCGGCCGTTGAGGAGCCGACGCGCGCCGCCCGGGCCGCCGCGCCTCACGCCGCCCGGGCCGTCGCGGCCTCATGACGTCCCGGGCCGGCGTGCCCGTGACGGGGTGGCCGGTGCCGGGTGCCGCGCGGCCTGCTCCAGCGTGTGGAGCAGCGTGCGCAGGGCGGGCTGGTCCAGGGTGCTCTCCCGTACCGCGGCGTGGATGATCCTGACCGGCTCCGGTCGCCGGACCCGGCGGAGGGCGACGCCGGAGCGGCGCCCGGCCGCTCCGAGGCGGGGGACGAGTCCTACGCCGAGGCCCGCGGCGACGAAACCGAGCGCGGTGGCGTAGTCCTCGCTCTCCGCCACGACGTCGGGGCTGAAGCCGGCGGCGGCACACGCCTCCAGTACGACGTCGAGGCAGGGCCCCGGCGGTTCGCTGCCGATCCACGGCTCACCGGCGAGATCGGCGAGGTCGAGCACGCGGCGCGCGGCGAGCGGGTGATCGGCGGGGATGGCGGCGAGGTACTCGTCGTCGAGCAGGTGGACCAGATGGATGCCCCGCTGCCCGCCACCGTCACGGGGCCGGACCACGATCGCCAGGTCGGCGTCGCCCTGTTCGACCTCCGCCAACGGGTCTTCGGGGTCGATCAGGCCCAGGTCGATCCGCAGCCCCTGATGCTCGCGGCGGAGCCGGGCCAGGGCGGGCGCCACGAGCGTGGGGCCCACCGAGGTGAAGTAGCGGATGGCAAGCCTTCCGGTGCGTCCGGCCCGCAGGTCGGCCAGCGCCGTCTCCGCCTCCGCGATGTTCTGACTGATGATCGCCGTGTGCTCGGTGAGAAGCCGGCCCGCCGCGGTCGGCCGTACGCCGCGTCCCACCCGTTCGAGCAGGGTGATCCCGGCTTCCTTCTCCAGCGCCGCCACCTGCTGGCTCACGGCGGAGGGCGTGTAGCCCAGGTGCGCCGCGGCGGCGGTCACCGAGCCGCTGGTGACCACCGCCCGCAGAACCTGCATCCGTCTCAGATCAAGCATGTAGCACAGCTTAATGGTCGTGCAGAACCTTTTGATTGTCCTTATGTTCGACGGGCGGCATCGTTCCTCCGGGAAGATTTGGGAGGAGAACGAGCGTGAACCGTGCGGCAGGCAGGACATGGGCCCTGGCCCGGATGGGGGTGCTCGCCCTGCTGTGGGGCTCGACCTTCCTGTGGATCGAACTGGCCCTGGAGGCCCTCTCCCCGGTCCAGGTCACCCTCGCCCGCTGCCTGCTTGGCACCGGCACGCTGCTGGTCCTTTGCCTGGCGTCCGGGCAGCGCCTCCCGCGTGAACGCGCCGTCTGGGGCCGTGTGTTCGTCGCGGCCTTCTGGTGCAACGCGCTGCCGTTCGCGATGTTCAGCATCGGCCAGCAGACGGTCGACTCCGGGGTGGCGGGGGTGTTGAACGCGACGACTCCGCTCTGGTCCCTGCTCGTCGGCATCGCCATCGGCTCGGAGCGCGGGGTCCGCCCGCTGCGCTGGGGCGGCCTGCTGCTAGGATTCGGCGGCGTGGTGCTGATCTTCGCCCCGTGGCAGGGGGTCGGGATCGTCAGCTGGGGCGCCCTCGCCATCGTCGCCGCGGCGGCGAGCTACGCGATCGGCTTCACGTACATGGGGCGCGCCCTCGTCGGAAAGGGGTACGCGACCCTCTCCCTCTCCACGGCACAGCTCCTCGCCGCGTCCGGACTCACCGCCCTGAGCCTGCCGGCCGGTGGCCTGGCGCCCGTGCACCTCGACCGGGCGGGCCTGGTCGTGGTGGTGATCCTGGGCATCTTCGCCACCGGGATCACCTTCCACCTCACGTACCGGATCATCGCCGACGAAGGCGCGACCAACGCCGCGACCGTCGGCTACCTGCTGCCCGTCGTCTCGGTCGGGCTGGGCGCCCTCGTGCTCGACGAACCCTTCAGCCTCCGGGTCGCCGCGGGGATGCTGATCGTTCTCGTCGGCGTCGCCATGACACGCCGGAAGAAGCCGGCTCCGGCCGCCTCGGCCCACCCACCGCTCCCTTCCCACCCCGCGCGGCCCTAGGTCGTGTCCCACTCCGGAAACCGCCAGAGAACAGGACAGTGTGACGTGACGATCCTTGCCGTGGCCGATCCCATCGCCGGGGCCCTGCCCGCGGACTGCGTCGTGATCGGCGTCGTGACGAGCCCCGGAGGGCCGGTTCCGGCCCCCGGCGCGGAAGCCGTGAGCGAGGCGTTCGGCGGCAGGCTCGCCGCGACGCTCGGCTGCCTCGGTATGACGGGCGCCGAGGGGGAGACGCTCAAGCTGCCCGCCCCGGCGGACCTGAAGGCCGAGACGGTCCTCGCGGTCGGCCTGGGCGAGACCGCCGACGACGGCGTGCCCACCACGGAGGCACTCCGCCGGGCCGCCGCTGTCGCCGCCCGCGCCCTGACCGGCACCGGGCGGGCGGTCCTCGCGCTTCCGGTCGCCACCGCCGAGGCGGCGGAGGCGGTGGCGCTGGGCGGCCTCCTCGGCTCCTACGCCTTCACCGCCTTCCGTACCCCCGGCGACCGTGAGGCTCCCGTCGGCGAACTGGTGATCCCGGCGGCCGAGCAGGCCCGGGACGACATCGCGGCCGCCGTCCGGCGCGGCACCGTGATCGGTGAGGAGACGAACCGTGCGCGCGACCTCGTCAACATGCCGGCGAACCACCTCACGCCGGAGACCTTCGCCGCCACCGTGACGACGGCGGGCGAGGAGTACGGGCTCGACGTCGAGGTGTTCGACGAGCGGGCGCTCGCCGAGCAGTCCTTCGGCGGCATCCTCGGCGTCGGCCAGGGCTCGGTGCGGCCGCCGCGCCTCGTCAGGATCGCCTACCGCCACCCGGACGCGCGGACCACCCTCGCCCTCGTCGGCAAGGGCATCACCTACGACTCCGGCGGCATCTCGCTCAAGCCGGTCGGCTTCAACGAGATCATGAAGCGCGACATGTCCGGCGCCGCCGCCGTCCTCGCCGCCGTGGTGGCCGCCGCCCGGCTCGGGCTGCGGGTCGGTGTCACCGGATGGCTGCCCCTCGCCGAGAACATGCCGTCCGGCTCGGCGACCAAGCCCGGCGACGTACTGCGGATGTACGGGGGAAAGACCGTCGAGGTGGTCAACACCGACGCCGAAGGACGCCTGGTCCTCGCCGACGCCCTCGTCCGCGCGGGCGAGGAGGAACCCGACGCCCTCGTGGACGTGGCCACCCTGACCGCCGCGATGAAGATGGCCCTGGGCCACCGCGTCTTCGGCGTCATGTCCGGCGACGACGCCTTCCGCGACCAGGTCGTCGACGCCGCCGGGCGCGCCGGGGAGGAGGCCTGGCCCATGCCGCTCCCCGGCCACCTGCGGGAGAGCCTCGACTCCCCGGTGGCCGACATCGCCAACACCGGTGAGCGGATGGGCGGCGGCCTGGTGGCCGGCCTCTTCCTGAAGGAGTTCGTGCCGGACGGCGTCCCCTGGGCCCATCTCGACATCGCGGGACCGGCCTTCCACGAAGGCGCGCCGTACGGCTGCACCCCCAGAGGCGGCACCGGTTCCGCGGTGCGCACCCTGGTCCGGTTGGCCGAGGACGCCGCCGCAGGCACGCTCGACCGGCCGGGGACGTACCGGTGAGCCGGTCCGGGTCGCGGGCGGGCCGCTCCCGGTGCGCGGGTCGAGGAGGCCGACCGTGAAGAGAGTCCTCTATCAGGTCGACGCCTTCACCCGGACGCCCTTCACGGGAAACCCCGCGGGCGTCGTGCTGGGCGCCGAAGGCATGACGGACGCCGAGATGCTCGCGGTCGCGCGGGAGCTCAACAACTCCGAGACCGCCTTCGTCCTGCCGCCGGACGCCGCCGACCACGACGTACGCGTCCGCTTCTTCACCCCCACGACCGAGGTGCCCACGTGCGGGCACGCCACCGTGGGGGCGCACTTCGCCCGTGCGGTGGAGTACGGGCTGCCGTCGCGATCGCTGCGGCAGAAGACGGGCACCGGGTTGATCCAACGGGTGGAGATCCACCGGGACGGGGAGAGGGTACGGATCGGCATGCACCAGGGAAGGGCGGAGTTCGGGCCCGAGCTGGACGGCGGCCGCGTGGACCGGCTGCTGCGAGCCCTGGGAGCCGGCACCGCCGACCTGGCGGAGAACGCCCCCGTCCAGACCGTGTCGACCGGCCACTCCAAGGTGCTCGTGGAGCTCCGGGACCGCGCCGTCGTCGACGCGCTGCGACCGGACCCCTCGGCGTTGACGGCGCTCAGCCGTGAGGTCGGCAGCAACGGCTTCTTCGTCTTCACCCGGGCCACCAGCGACGCCCGGCTCCTCACCTGGTCCCGTATGTTCGCACCGGCGATCGGCATCGCCGAGGACCCGGTCACCGGCAACGGACACGGCCCGCTCGGCGCCTATCTCGTACGGCACGGCATCGTGCCGGCGCCCGAGGGGCGGCTCGACTTCACCGGTCGCCAGGGGGTGGCCATGGGACGGCCCGGCGAGGTCCGGGTGCGCGTCGAGGTACGGCCCGACGGCGGGCTCGAGGTGGCCATCACCGGCGACGCGGTGACCGCGTTCCGGGCCGAGCTGGCGTCCACTCCGGCACACCCCGGTCGACCGCTCCCGGAGGTGCGCCGTCTGGAGTAAGCCGGATGCGTCGGGGCCGCGGCGGAGCCACCGTGGTCTCATGCACAGTCACCCGCCCGTCGTCGTCCATCCGCCGTCCGCGACCGGCGGCCGCCGTGTCCGAGCGGACGGACGGATCCTCGGACTGGCCGAGAGCGTGGCGGACTTAGCGGATCTGCTGGCCTCCGTGGGGCTTGAGCTGGGGCCGGACGAAGTGGCGGAGTCACCCCTCATCGAGTGGCGCGGCGGCGGCCCGGGCGTATGGGCCGAGTCGCCGCCGTGAGCTCGCCCCGCGAGCCCGGTAAGTACGCGACCCGTACGCGAGAAGTGCGCGATCCGTACGGTGGGCGGGCTAGGGTGGCCGCGGAGGTGTTCCATGTCCGAGTTGTTCGACGCCGTCGACGCGCTGATCGCGTCCGCTTCCCCGCTCCCCCCACCGGCCGAGCGCAAGCGGCTGCGCACCGCCCACGGACTGACGCTGGACCAGGTGGCCACGGCCCTCCAGGTGCGACGCGCGACCGTCAGCGGGTGGGAGGCGGGCCGGACGGAACCCAGGCCACCGGAGCGGGAGGCGTACGCCCGCCTCCTGGAGAAGCTCGCGGAACTCTACCCGGCCGCGGACACGCCGACCGCGCCGGACATGCGGGCCGCGCCGAACGCGGCGACCGCGCGGGACATGCCGGCCGAAGACATGCCGCCAGCGCGGGACACGGCGACGTCCGCGCCCGCGCCCACGACCGGCCCCGCCTCCACGACCGCGACCCGCCACGCCACGCCCGGCCCCCGCGAGGCCGAGTCCGCTCGGCCTCGTCCGCGCCCCTCGCTCCCCGACCCGGTCTCGGGCACCCCCGCCCCGGCCGCCGGGCGAACCACGCCGCGCACGGCCACTCCCGCCGCCGCCGCCGCGACGACGTCGCCGCGCCCGCGCGCCGGGAGCGCCGCACCGAAGGCCGCCCGCACCACCGCGGCGAAGCCCACCCCCGCGCCCGCCCACGCCTCAGCCTCCGCCCCCGGCGACCCGCGCTTCGAGCACGGGCCGCTCGCCGTCGTGGACGCCGAGGACGACGGGCAGGTCTTCGCGTACTGCGTCGGCGGTCTCGTCCTGGACGTGCCGGCCAAGTCCCTCCCGGCGCTTGTCGACTGGACGCTGCGTGACGCGAGACTGGGCGCGCGCAGGCTCAGCGGGGCGGGCCGGGACGCCGACCCGCTGATCGTGCTGACCGAGGCCGCCTGCCGGCGCTACGGCCTTCCGGTCCGGCTCGCTGAGGAGGAGCGCCTGTCGGGGCGGCTGCCGGACAGCCACAAGGTCGTCAGGCAACTGGCGCGCGCCGACTGGAAGCTGACGAAGCGCGGGTTCGGCCCGTGGGCGCGGATCTACCGCCCGGCGCAGGGTTCGCACCGTATGTGCGTACAGCTGTGCCTCCCCTCATGGGACGCGCTCGACACCCGGCACTGGGGCGACGCGGCCGAGCTGCCGCCCCCGGACCTCGCCCGGCTCCTGGGCACGTACGCGTCCCGGGTGATGACGCCGCGAGGCTCCACCGCCGTCACCGGCCTCGAGCTGATGACCGCCCTCCATCCGCCCACGCGGGCGAGCGAGCCGGACGAGCACGGCGTCCGGCACAGCGAGCACAACCCGGGCTCCCTGGGGAAGGACCCGGTCGACTGCGCGCCGTGCGAGGCCCCCGACGGCCACCCGCTGCTCAAGGACCTGCCGAGGTTCCACCGGCGCACCCCGGCCGAGGTGCTGATGGAGGAGGCGTACGACTGGGCGCGGCCGCTCACCGACGACGAGTGCCTCAAGCGGCACCTCGTCGGCATCGACGTGAACATGGCCTTCGCCGCGGGCGCGAACGGCACGACCGTGGGCCTGGGAGCGCCGACGCACGTCGAGAACCCCCGCTTCGACCCGAAGCTCCCCGGCTCCTGGCTGGTCGACCTCTCCCACGTCGACCTCTCCCGCGTGCTGGTCGGCAAGGAGTGGCGGCGCCTCGAAGGCGACCTGCTGCCCAGCCCGTTCACGCCCAAGGGCGAACGCCCCGAGGGTCCGGCGTGGTACGCCACGCCCACGGTGGCGTACGCGGTGGAGCTCGGCTACGACGTGGAACCGGCCGAGGCGTACGTGCGGTACGAGAACGGGCGCTATCTGGACGGCTGGTACAACCGGCTGCGCGACGCCTATGTGGCGACCATGGCCGACCTGGGCGTCACCGGCGACCTGCCACCGGAGGAGTTCCTCGCGGCCATGGAGGGCTACCGGCGGCGCGACCCGCAGCTGGCGATCGTGCTGTCCGCGATCAAGGCCACCGTGAAGGGCGGCATCGGCAAGCTCCGCGAACGTCCCCGCGGCGAGGGGTGGAAGCCGGGCGAGCCCTGGCGGGCCCTGTCCCGCCCGACCTGGCGGCCCGACATCCGCGCCGCCGTCATCTCCCGTACCCGCGTCAACATGCACCGGAAGATGGTCCGGCACGCGGCCGCCACGGGGCAGTACCCGGTCGCGGTCCTCTCCGACTGCGCTGTGTACGCCTCCGACGGGCCGTCCCCGCTGGACTTCCTGCCGTACCGGGACGGCAAGCCGCTGCCGGGCGGCTTCCGGCTCGGTGTCTCACCCGGGATGGTCAAGCACGAGGGCACCCAGAGCGTGCTGTGGGGCGAAGGCGTACGCGAGCGGTACGGCCAGGAGCTCAACCTCGCCCGCTACATCAAGGACGGCGACGTCACCACCGTGGACGACGGGGAGTAGGTAGACCACGATGAGCATGTTCGGGGACGGCCTGGAGAAGGCGGTGCAGCGGGCGTTCACCCGCCCGATCCCGAAGTCGGCCGGCGCGCGCATGCGGTACCTGGTCAAGCAGCTCAAGGGCACCAGGGCCGTCGCCCAGATGCTGCGGGTGTCCCAGCGCACCGTGGAGCGGTATGTGAAGGACGAGATCAAGAAGCCCCGCCGTGACCTCGCCGAGCGCCTGGAGCGCGAGGTGACCAAGCGGTGGCAGCCGCAGATCCGGGCCAAGGCCAGGCGGACGGCGGCCACCACGGGCGGCATCGTCATCGACACCCGGGCCCGGCTCGGCTACACCGCGCCGATCGGTACGACCGACCAGGACCGGATCCGTCATCTCACGGTGGCCCTCCCGCCGCGGTACGCCGCCCGCCTCTTCGAGGCGCAGGAGCAGGGGGCCGGCGACCAGCGGCTCAGGGAGATCGCGGCCGAGGGCCTCAAGGAGGTGTACTTCCAGGACGGCGGCCGCCGCGCCGGCGGCCTGGAGGAGGTGCGCTTCACGGACGTGGAGCACATCGACTTCGACCTCTGAGCAGGTCCACCAAGCCGACTGTGACTCCGCTCCACGAAGCCGCGAGGGCCGCCCCGGGCCCGGGCCGGACGCCCGCAGGCGTCGGCCACGGGCCGAGGAGCGGCCCCCGCGTCCGGCCCGGTGTCAGCCGGACGCGCTCTTCACCGTCGACAGCTCGGTCACATGGACCGGTTCCGTACCGGCGGAGCTGTGGCGGGCCGCCCAGTTCTCCAGCGCCATGCGGCACGCGTGGTCCAGGTGGTGCACGCCGGACAGGTCCAGCTTGATGGGACGGTCCTCGGGGAGGGCCTCCAGGCTGTCGAGGATCTTCGGCAGCCGCAGGAAGGTCGCGTTGCCCGACAGATACACCTGGACGGGCCCCGCGCCCTTGTCGACGACCTCAAGCCGGGTGTGCGAGGCCTCCCAGGCGGTCTTGGCCACGGACAGGGCGAGGCCGATCAGGACGCCCTCGAACATGTTCACGGCGACGATGCCCACAGCCGTGACCACGAGGATCACCGCCTCGCCCCGGTGCTCGCGCCACAGCGGCACGATCGTCCGCAGCGGGATCAGCTTCCAGCCCGCGTGGACGAGGATGCCGGCGAGGGCGGGCAGCGGGATCAGCGCCAGGGCGGAGGGCAGGAGCGCCGCGAAGAGCAGCAGCCACACGCCGTGCATGACCCGGGAGGCCTTGGTCTTCGCGCCCGCCTGGACGTTGGCGGAGCTGCGCACGATGACGGCGGTCATCGGCAGCGCGCCGAGCAGCCCGCACACGCTGTTGCCGGCGCCCTGGGCCATCAGCTCCTTGTCGTACTCGGTCCGCGGACCGTCGTGCAGGCGGTCGACGGCCGCCGCGCTGAACAGGCTCTCGGCGGAGGCGATCAGCGTGAACGCCAGGACGGTACCGAGCATGCCCAGGGTGGCCAGCTCGCCGAACGCGTCGAGCCCGGGCGGCTGGATGGCGCCCAGCAGCCCCTGTACCTCGACCGTGGCGACCGGCAGGCCGAACGCCAGCGAGACGAGCGTCGCCAGCACGACCGCGGCGAGCGCGCCCGGGACGGCCCGCAGGCGCCTGGGCAGACGGTTCCAGAGCACCATCACCGTGATGGTCCCCGCCCCGACGGCGAGAGAGGCGAGGGCCGCGGTGCTTCCGAGGGCGTCGATCAGAGCGTTGGGCAGTCCCGCTATCTTGCCGAGACCGGATGAGGGCGCTTCGGCGCCGGCCGCCGCGTAGAGCTGACCGGCGATGAGGACGAGGCCGATGCCGGCGAGCATGCCCTCGACGACCGAGACCGAGATGGCCCGGAACCAGCGCCCCAGTTTCAGGGCGCCCATGGCCAGTTGCAGCAGGCCGGCCGTCAGCACGATCACGCCCAGCGCGGGCAGTCCGAACGTCTGGACGGCCTCGAAGACCAGCACGGTGAGACCCGCGGCGGGTCCCGACACCTGGAGACTGCTGCCGCGCATCATGCCGGTGACGAGACCGCCGACGATGCCGGTGATCAGGCCCAGTTCCGCCGGGACACCGGAGGCGACGGCGACGCCCACGCACAGCGGCAGGGCGACGAGGAACACGACCAGCGAGGCCATGAAGTCCTGCCGCAGATGGGGGAACCTCTTCCCTCGCCGACCGACGGCGGTGCTCACAGCGCCTCGAAGGAGTCGGTGCGCGCGTCATGCGCGAGGACGGTTCCGGTGTGGACCTCGTAGAACCAGCCGCGCAGCCGCAGCCGCCCGTCCGCCAGGCGCTTCTCGACGCAGGGGTACGAGCGGAGTCTGAGCAGCTGGGTGAGGACGTGGTTCTGTACGGCCTCGGCGACGGCCGGGTCCTCGACCGTGCCTTCGGGGCGGGGAGCGGCGTGCGCGAGCCAGTCGCGCACCGCGGGCACGGCGGTCAGGTCGTCGCCGCGCAGCAGCGCGCCGACGGCGCCGCAGTGCGAGTGGCCGCAGACGACGATGTCCGTGACCCCCAGCACCTCCACCGCGTATTCGATCGTGGCCGCCTCGCCCGTGGGCTGTTGCGAGGCGTACGGGGGGACGATGTTTCCGGCGGTCCGCAGTTCGAAGAGTTCACCGGGCTTGGCGCCGGTGATCAGGGCGGGGACGACCCGGGAGTCGGAGCAGGTGATGAACAGGACCTGCGGGGACTGGCCCTGGGCCAGACGGGCGAACTCCTCAGAACGCTCGGCGGACTGCTCACGGAAGGATCGGGCGTGTTCGATGAGGGGCTGCATACCAGTGGTTCCTCCTGGCGCGCCGTTGCCGGCGCGTCGGCGTACGTACGAGAACGGGGGCGGGCGGCCACGTGGACATGACCCCACGTCCACGCGCACGGTGGTGCGGGCGGGGTGGGACCTGTGTCGGTGGACGCCGCGGATCAGCTCAGCAGCGGAAGACCTGAAGGGCCGCCGGCGAGTGAGCGGTGGAGGATCTCGATACGCGGTGGGCGTCGCCGAACGGGGAGAGTTCCACGTGCGGCCGCGCGGCGGCGGTGGCGCCTCTCAGCAGGGAACGGGAGGGAGTGTCGAGCGTGGAACCTGCCGTGCTGCGGTGCCGGTCACGCGCGGGCAGAAGTCCGTTCGTGTCGCCGTCGGGTGTGTCGCACGTGATGTGGTCCCGCACCTCTTCCGCCGCCGCGTCGGGCGTGGGCCGCTGCGGGGATTCAACGCCCGACACGGGGGCGTCGTGCGCGAAGGCGGGGGAGGTGCCGACGGCCGGGAACTGCAGGGCCAACAGGAGGGCGGTCAGGACGGTGACCACGAACCGGGTCGCCGTGGCTGGCATCTCGCGCCTCCTCTCACACTCCTGTCAATGGCTTGAAGAACGCTAACAGCCGGAAAAGCCCGTGGAGTTAACGCTGTGTGAAAAGTCTGAAAGTGTCGGTCCGGACGGCCGAATCCATGCGTGATAAATGCATGCGCGGAGAAGTGTCGCGGATGCACGCTCCCGGCCGGGAGCGTGCGGTGTCCGTGCAGGCGGGGACGGGTGCTGATGCGATTCTTATATCCCCCATCGGTGTCGGTCCATCCCATGAGGGCCATTACGGTCCTGTTGTCATTCGCACGGGGGATCGAGCCGGTGAAGTGGTGCGGGGATGCCGTAAAATAGGCGCTTTCCCCGCCTCCCGTGATAGTCGGCCGGCATATCCCGTCCGGCGAAATGTCACCGCTCGGCTTTGTCCTCCGGTCGCCCCCGGGCGCCCTTTCACCGGTGGCCGCGCTGTCTGGCGATCACCCTTGACGGCGCGTGATGATGGAGGGGTCCACGCGTCATGGGGGACGAGGCGAGGGAAGGAACGCCGCATGTGCCGATGGCTCGCCTACTCAGGTACCCCGGTGCTGCTCGACTCCCTGCTGTACCGCCCGGCGCACTCGCTGATCGATCAGAGTCTGCACTCCCGCATGGGCGTCGAGACCACGAACGGCGACGGCTTCGGGATCGGCTGGTACACCGTCGGCATGGACACCCCGGCCGTGGTGCGCGACACCGGCCCCGCGTGGAACAACCGCAATCTGCGGGAGATCTCCGCCCATGTCCGCTCCCACATGTTCTTCGCCCACATCAGGGCCTCCACGGGCTCGGCGATCCAGCAGACCAACTGCCACCCCTTCCGCCACGGGCGCTGGTTGTGGATGCACAACGGCGCGATCACCGACTTCAACCGGCTCCGCAGGGACCTGTGCCTGCGCATCGACCCGTCCCTGTTCGCCGACATCGAGGGATCGACCGATTCCGAGGTCATGTTCTTCCTGGCCCTCACCTACGGGCTCGACCAGGACCCGCCCACCGCCGTGGCGCGGATGGCCGGCCACGTGGAGACGCTCGGCCGGGAGCACGGCGTCGAGTACCCGCTCCAGATGACGATCGCGGTCACGGACGGGGAGGGGCTGTGGGCCTTCCGCTACTCCAGCGAGCGCCGCTCGCGCTCGCTGTTCTACAGCGCCGAACTGGCGACCCTCCGCGGGCTGCACCCCGACCTGACGTTCCTGGACCACTTCTCCGACCAGAGCCGGCTCGTCGTCTCCGAACCCCTCAGCGGACTGCCGGGCGCCTGGTTCGAGGTCCCCGAGTCCACCTACGGCCTTGTCCGGGGCAGCGGGAACTTCCTGAGACCCTTCGTCCCCCTGACGGAGGACTCCGTGACGGCGCTGTAGACCGTTCGTGGCCCGGCGGCGCGTCCCGGTAAGGTGCCAGGGGGGCGCGCGGGTACGCCCCCTCACCGCTGAACCAGCCCGGACCTGGGGGTTTGTCGTGCCTGTTCCTCGCCTGAGCCGTACACCTCTGCCCGGCATCGGCGTCCGCTACGACCTCACCACGCGCGAACAGCAGCCGCTGTCGGTGGTCGCCCACCGGGACGGGACCCGGACGCTGAACGCCTACCGCCGGGACGATCCCGACGAGTGCGCGCTCTCGGTGAAGCTGACATCCCGTGAGACGGAGGCGCTGATCGACGCGTTGATGCCCTCCCACCACAGCCCGAACCTGCTCTCCACCACCGACCTGGGCCTGGTGGCCGAGCGCATCGAACTCTCCTCCGCTTCGCACTGGAACGGCCGGGTGCTGGGCGAGACCCGCATACGGACCGAGACCGGCGCTTCGATCGTCGCCATCCTGCGCCGCTCGGGGGCGATACCGTCCCCGACTCCGGACTTCCGCCTGGCGGGTGGGGACACACTGATCCTGATCGGCACCCGCGAGGGCGTCGAAGCCGCCGCCGCGATCCTCGGCCGGGAGTGATCGCGTGCACTCCTCCGCCGTCTTCCTGATCGAATTCGGGGCCATCATCCTCGGCCTGGGCCTGCTGGGCCGATTCGCCGGCCGCTTCCGGTTCTCCCCGATCCCCCTCTATCTCCTCGCCGGTCTCGCCTTCGGCGAGGGCGGGCTGCTGCCGCTGGGCACGAGCGAGGAGTTCGTCGCGATCGGCGCCGAGATCGGCGTCATCCTGCTCCTGCTGATGCTCGGCCTGGAGTACACCGCCAGCGACCTCGTCTCCAACCTCAAGACCCAGTACCCAGCCGGCCTGGTCGACGCCGCCCTGAACGCCCTGCCCGGCGCCGCCATGGCGCTGCTCCTCGGCTGGGGCCCGGTCGCCGCCGTCGTACTGGCCGGAGTCACCTGGATCTCGTCCTCGGGCGTCATCGCCAAGGTCATGGGAGACCTGGGGCGGCTCGGCAACCGCGAGACTCCGGTGATCCTCAGCATCCTGGTCCTCGAAGACCTCGCCATGGCCGTCTACCTGCCCATCATCACCGCCCTGCTGGCGGGTGTGAGCTTGGCCGCCGGAAGCCTCACGCTCGCCATCGCCCTCGGGGTGGCGGGGCTCGTGCTGTTCCTCGCGGTCCGCTTCGGCCGCCACATCTCCCGCTTCGTCTCCAGCGACGACCCCGAGAAGCTCCTGCTCGTGGTCCTCGGCCTGACGCTGCTCGTCGCCGGGATCGCCCAGCAGCTCCAGGTCTCCGCCGCCGTGGGCGCCTTCCTGGTCGGCATCGCCCTCTCGGGCGAGGTCGCCGAGGGCGCGCACAGCCTCCTCAGCCCCCTGCGGGATCTGTTCGCGGCGGTGTTCTTCGTCTTCTTCGGCCTGCACACCGACCCGGCCAGCATCCCGCCCGTGATCCTCCCCGCCCTGGCCCTGGCCCTGGTCACCACCGGTACGAAGATCGCCACCGGCTACTGGGCGGCCCGGCGTGCCGGGATCTCCGTCAAGGGCCGCTGGCGGGCCGGCGGCACGCTCGTGGCGCGAGGCGAGTTCTCCATCGTCATCGCCGGGCTCGCCGTCACCGCCGGCATCGAACCCGCCCTCGGTCCGCTCGCCACCGCGTACGTCCTCGTCCTGGTCATCGCGGGCCCCCTCACCGCCCGCTACACCGAACCGGTCGCCACCTGGCTCACCGGACGCCGGAGCCGGGCGGCCGTGGTCCCGACGGGCGGCGGTGTGGACCGGGAGACGATGCCCGAGGCGCTGGAGGCCGTCGAGGACGGCACCGCAGGCCGGACCTGAGCCCCCGCCCGGTCGGGGCCACCCGGCCGGGCGGTCCGCGCCCCCTCCGAATGTTCGCTATTTCGAACGCTGTTCGGAGTTTTGCTCAAACCATTGACGGCCCCTTTCCGGCGGTCTAGCTTCGCGTCCGAAGTAGCGATCACTGTTCGTAATCTCGAACAACTCTCCGTGCGCATCTTCGGTGAAGGAGCTCCTCCATGCCCCTCGGCCGCCCCGCCCGCCGTCGCACCGCGACCCTCCTCGCCGCCGGCGCCACCGTCCTCGCCTGCCTGGCCCCCGCGGCGATCGCCGCGCCCGCGCCACCCCCGAGCGCCGGCTACCCCGATCCGCTGCCCGTCACCGGCGACACCGAGGTCCACGACCCGTCGGCGATCAGGCTCCAGGACGGCACCTACGTCGTCTACTCCACGCACGGGGGACTGGAGGCCCGCACCTCGCCGGACGGACGCCACTGGAAACGCTCCGGATCGGCCTTCACCGCCCTCCCCTCCTGGTGGCGCGCCTACTCCTCCGAGAGCGACCCCTGGGCACCCGAGATCGTCCACCGCCAGGGCCGCTACTGGCTCTACTACGCGGTGTCCTCCTTCGGCTCCAACCACTCCGCCATCGGCCTCGCCACGTCCCCCACCGGCCGGCCCGGAACGTGGACCGACCAGGGCAAGGTCTTCGAGAGCGGCTCCGCCGACCCGTACAACGCCATCGACCCCGGCATCGTCGAGGGCGACGGCAGGCTGTGGATGTCCTTCGGCTCCCACTGGACCGGCATCCGCATGGTCGAACTCGACGGCCGCACCGGCCGCCCGGTCGCGGGAGCCGCCGTGCACCACCTGGCCACCCGGCCGGACGCGCCCTACGCGGTCGAGGCGCCGTCCATCGTGCGCCGCGGCGGTCACTACTACCTCTTCGTCTCCTACGACCGCTGCTGCGCCGGCACCGACTCGACCTACAACATCCGGGTCGGCCGGTCCACCTCACCGACCGGCCCCTACACCGGACGCGACGGCACGCCGATGACCCGGGGCGGCGGAGACGTCCTCCTCGCCGGACACGGCAGGTACATCGGGCCCGGCGGCCAGTCGGTGCTCCGCGACCGGGGCCGCGACACCCTCGTCCACCACTACTACGACGCCCAGGACGGCGGCACGCCCAAGCTCGGCCTCGCCCCGCTCGCGTGGGGCCCGGACGGCTGGCCGACGCTCGCCCGCTGATCACCCCGCCCGCAGCCACCGGGCGAACCCCGTACCCCGAAAGGAAGCCATGTCCCCGACCCCGGCCCACGCGGCGCGCTTCACCCTCGACCCGGCCTTCACCGTCGGCGAGGTGAACCCCCGCCTCTTCGGATCATTCGTCGAACACCTGGGCCGCTGCGTCTACACCGGTGTCTTCGAGCCCGGCCACCCCACGGCGGACGAGACGGGGCTGCGCACCGACGTCCTCGACCTCGTACGCGAACTCGGCGTCACCGCCATCCGCTACCCCGGCGGCAACTTCGTCTCCGGCTACCGGTGGGAGGACTCCGTCGGCCCCGTCGAAGACCGGCCGCGCCGCCTCGACCTCGCCTGGCGGTCCACGGAGACCAACCGGTTCGGCCTGAGCGAGTTCATGGCGTTCCTGAAGAAGGCCGGCCCCGAGGCGGAGCCGATGATGGCCGTCAACCTCGGCACGCGCGGCGTGGCCGAGGCGATCGCACTCCAGGAGTACGCCAACCACCCCTCCGGCACCGCGCTGTCCGACCTGCGGATCGCCCACGGCGACAAGGAGCCCTACGGCATCCGGCTGTGGTGCCTGGGCAACGAGATGGACGGCCCCTGGCAGACCGGTCACAAGACGCCGGAGGAGTACGGCCGGCTCGCCGCCGAGACCGCGCGCGCCATGCGGCAGATCGACCCGGACGTCGAACTCGTCGCGTGCGGCTCGTCCAGCCAGGCCATGCCGACGTTCGCCGCCTGGGAGGCGAAGGTCCTTGAGGAGACGTACGAACTCGTCGACCACATCTCCCTGCACGCCTACTACGAGGAGAAGGACGGCGACCGCGACTCCTTCCTGGCATCCGCCGTGGACATGGAGTCGTTCATCGAGAACGTGGTAGCCACCTGCGACCACGTGGGCGCCCGGCTGAAGTCGAAGAAGAGGATCAACCTCTCCTTCGACGAGTGGAACGTCTGGTACATGAGCCGCTTCGAGGCCGAGTCGCGGGCCAGCCCGCTCGACTGGCCGGAAGCCCCCCGGCTCCTGGAGGACAACTACTCCGTCACCGACGCCGTCGTCTTCGGCTCCCTCCTCATCGCCCTGCTGCGCCACGCGGACCGGGTGACCGTCGCCTGCCTCGCCCAACTGGTCAACGTCATCGCGCCCATCATGACCGAACCGGGCGGCCCCGCCTGGCGCCAGACGACCTTCCACCCCTTCGCGCAGACCGCGCGCCACGGCCGTGGCGAAGTGCTCGACGTACGGGTCGACTCCCCGACGTACTCGACGGCGGCGTACGGAGAGGTGCCCCTGCTCCACGCGACGGCGGTCCGGGACCCGCGCACGGGCGCGATCTCCGTCTTCGCCGTCAACCGTGACCGGCGGCGGCCGCTGCCGCTGCGCGTCGCGCTCAACGGCCTGGACCTCGGCCGGATCGTCGAGCACACCGTCCTCGCCGACGCCGACCCGGAGGCCCGCAACACCCTCGACGCGCCGGACCGGGTCACGCCCCACGCCGGTGAGGGCGCGGAGCTGGCCGACTCCGCGCTGACCGTCACGCTCGAACCGCTCTCCTGGACCATGATCCGCCTGGCCTGACGGCCCGCCACACGAGCCGGCCGGACGCCGACCTCTCCGTACGGCGGGACCCGTCCCGGCCGAACGCCGACGCCCGTCGCAGCCGCCCGCCGGGCACCGGAACCTCGGCCCGTCGCGGGCACCCGGCCCCGCGCCGGCCGTGTGAAGCCCCTGTCCGGGAGCGGTCCCGCGCCGATCCCTGTGAAGCCCTGTGCGGGGGCGGCCCCGCGCCGTCCCCGGTCCCATCGCCCCGCACCCTGGGAAGACGAGCCGCTATGCAAACACCCCACCCCAGCCGGCGCCGTGTGCTCGCCGGCTCCCTGGGCGCCCTCGCCGCCACCGGCGCCCTCGGCCCGCTGGCCACCGGCTGCGCGGCGCCCTCCGCCGCGGCGTCCGGCCGCACGCTGCTGCGCTTCTGGCACCTCTTCGGCGGCGGAGACGGCGTCAACATGCAGAACATGCTGGCAGCCTTCCGCGCGGCCCGGCCGGACATCGAACTGGAGGCCACCACCCTCCAGTGGGGCGCCCCCTACTACACCAAACTCGGCATGGCCGGAGCCGGCGGACGCGCCCCCGAGGTCGCCGCCCTCCACATGGCCCGGCTCGCCGGCTTCGGGCCCGGCCGGCTGCTCGACCCCTTCCCGCCCGACCTGCTGGCCGAGGCCGGCATCCGCGCGGACGACTTCCCGCCGGACCTCTGGCGGCGCGGGCAGATCGACGGCAGGCAGTACGCCGTCCCCCTCGACACCCACCCGCTGGTCCTCTACTACCAGACAGAGATCTGCCGCGAGGCCGGCCTGATGGACGGCGACCGGCTCAAGACCGTCAAGGGCGCGGCGGAGTTCACCGAAGCGCTGCGCGCCGCCAAGAAGGTCACCGGGGCACCCGCTCTCGTCACCGAGACGCTCGGCCCCGACTGCATCACGCCCTGGCGGCTCTTCTCCACCTTCTACTCCCAGACCGGCGGAGCGGTGCTCACGCCCGACGGCCAGAGCCTCGCCCTCGACGACGCCAAGGCCCTGCGGGTCCTGGAGTTCATGGCCTCGCTCGTGGAGGAGGGGCTCTGGGCCCGCCGCGCCGACTACGGCGCCTCCGTGGGCATCTTCAGCCAGGGACGCACCGCCTTCCACCTCAACGGCGACTGGGAGGTGACCACCTTCCGCACCAACGGCACGCCCTTCTCCATGACCCGCGTCCCCGCCCTCTTCGGCCGGGCCACGACCCAGGCCGACTCCCACGCCTTCGTCCTGCCGCACCAGCGCGACCGCGACGCGGCGACGGACCGGGCGATCTGCGCCTTCGTCGCCTGGATGCTCAAGCACTCCGTGGAGTGGGCGGCAGGCGGCCATGTCCCCGCGTACCGGCCCATCCTGGCCGATCCCGCCTATCTCGCGCTCGAACCGCAGTCGGCGTACCGCGACGTCATCGACGACGTGGTGCTCGACGAGCCCGCCTGGTTCGCCGGCTCCGCTTCCCGGATGTGGATCGAACTCGGTGAGGTGTTCTCGACCCTCCTCATCGGCGCTCGCACCCCCAGCGCGGCACTGGCCGAGGCCAAGCTCCGGCTCGGACGCCTTCTCGACACCCGCAACCCCCTTCCCGGAGCCGCGTCATGACCACTCTCACCCCCAGCGCCGCCCCGGCGCGGCCGACCGCCGGGACGGGCCGCGCGGCCGGTACGGCGTCGCGGCCGGGAGCCGTCCGGCGCGGGTGGACGGAGCACGGGCTCGTCTTCGTCGCCCCCTTTCTCCTCGTCTACGGCCTCTTCCTCGTCTGGCCCCTGATCAGCGGCCTGGGCATGAGCGTGACCAGCGAGAACATCACCGGCACGGGCGGGGAGTACGTCGGCCTCGACAACTACGCGGAGGCGCTGGCCGACCCGCAGATGTGGTCCTCGCTGTGGAACACCGTGTGGTTCACCGTGCTCTCCACCGTCCCCCTCGTGGCCGCCGGCCTCGTCCTCGCCCTGCTCGCCCACCAGTTGCGCGTCGTCCAGTGGCTCTGGCGGATCAGCTGGTTCGCCCCCTTCCTGCTGCCCTCCGGCGTCGTGTGCCTCCTCTTCTCCCAGATGATCTTCCCGCCGGACTTCGGCCTGGCCGACCAGCTCCTCACGGCCGTCGGCCTGGATCCCGGCATCGGCTGGCTGAGCGACGAGCGCTACGCCATGCTGTCCATCGTCCTGACCACCGTGTGGTGGACGGTCGGCTTCAACTTCCTGCTCTACCTGGCCGCCCTGCAGGCCGTGCCGCAGCACCTGTACGAGGCGGCAGAGCTCGACGGCGCCGGCGCGTGGCAGCGGCTCCGGCTCATCACCCTTCCGCTCCTGCGCCGTACCACCGGCCTCGTCCTGGTGCTCCAGGTCCTCGCCTCGCTGAAGATCTTCGACCAGGTCTACCTGATGACCGGCGGCGGACCCGACGACTCCACCCGGCCGATCCTGCAGTACGTCTACCAGCAGGGCTTCACCGGCTACCGGATCGGCTACGCCTCCGCCGTCTCCTACATCTTCTTCGCCCTCGTCCTGACCGTCTCCCTGGTCCAGCCCTGGCTGGCCCGGCGCAAAGAGGAGGCCGGCAAGTGAGCCTCGCCACCGCCCGTGACCGTGCCGGACGCCCCGGACCGGCCGAGGGCCGACGCCCCCGCTGGACCGCCGGCCGGATCGTCCTGCTCGCCATCGCGCTCCTGACGGCCGCCGCCTGGCTGCTGCCGCTGCTCTGGGCCGTCGCCACCTCGCTCAAGCCGGAGGGGGAGACGACCAGGACGCCGCTGGAGTGGATCGGCTCGCGGATCACCTTCGAGGCGTACGCCAAGGTGTGGGAGTCCGGCACCCTGCTGCGCTGGACCGTCAACTCCTTCATCGTCTCCGGCGCCACCACCCTGCTCACCGTGGTGCTGTGCGCCATGGCCGCCTACGGCTTCACCCGCACCGACTTCCGCGGCCGCAGGCTGCTGTACGGCCTGGTCCTCGCCGGGATCGTGGTGCCGCCCCAGGTCCTCATCGCGCCGCTGTTCACCCAGATGGTCCGCATGGGGCTCGTCGACACCTACTGGGGCGTCATCCTGCCCCAGGTCGCCGTGCCGGCCATGGTGTTCATCCTGGTGAAGTTCTTCGAAGGCGTGCCGCGCGAACTGGAGGAAGCCGCCTTCGTCGACGGCGCCGGCCGCTGGCGGGTCTTCTGGACGATCGTCATGCCGCTGTCACGACCCGTGCTCGCCGCGGTCGCGATCTTCACCTTCATCTCCACGTGGAACAACTTCCTCTGGCCGTTCCTCGTGACCACGGACCCCCACGCCATGACCCTGCCCGTGGGGCTGGTCAACGTCCAGTCCGGCTTCGGAGTCCGGTACGCCCAGGTGATGGCCTCGCTGGTGATCGCGGGCCTGCCCCTGCTGATCGTCTTCACGCTGTTCCAGCGTCAGATCGTGCGCGGTATCGCGCACACCGGTCTTGCCGGTCAGTGACCACCGCCGTCGCGGGCACCGACGACGCGCCACGGCCCGCGTCCCTCTCAGGGGCGCGGGCCGTGGCGCGTCGAGCCGTCGTCACGCCGGGCGAAGGAGCTCCGCCCCCGGCGGGTCAGGCGTCCGCGGGGAACCTGCGCAGCGGACCGGGCAGACGCGAACCGAGGGGCGACATGGCGCCGTCCGCCCCGTGCCGGGCCAGCAGGTCCAGGACGAGCCTGCCGCGCCGCACCCGTTCCCTCGCCGTCGCCAGGACGGTCTCCCGCAGGTGCGCCCCCGACGGATAGACGGAAGGAGCCTTCGACAGACCGAACTTCACATAGAGGGGAGCGCCGCGGCGGATCAGCTCGGCCACCTCGTACATGCGCACATAGCCACCGAGGTCGTCGGGCGCCTCGACGTACATGTCCATCGGAGCCCCGCTCACCCGGCGGATCTCGGTGAGCTGATCGAGCGTCAGGTCGCTGGGCACATTGACCGAGTCCGCCCCCAGCCGCTCGTGCACGGCGTACGCGGCGGGGTTGACCGGACCGATCAGCGCCGACACCTTCAGGGTCGTCTCCGCCGGAAGCAGCCCCGCGGCACGCGCCCGGTGCAGCGTCCACAGCACGCCCTCGTCGGCCACCAGCAGACACCTGACCCCGAGGGAGGTGGCGCGGACGGCGTCCTCCACGCAGCCGGCGACCGCGTCATGGCCCCGGGCGCGCAGCCCGCCGCCCCGGGAGTCGGTCCGGGTGGCGGCCCCGATGTCCCAGGTGCCGCGCGGACCCGTGAACAGGCAGAGCTCCACGGAGGATTCGGCGGCGGCCTTCGCCATCTCCTCGATCTCGGCGTCGGTGAGCATCCAGACGCCGCTGCCCTGGCTGATCCGGTGGACGGGCACGTCGAGCCGCTCCGCCTCCCGGAGCACCGTGTCCAGCGCCTCGGGACCCTCGACGGAGGGAATCTCGGTGCGCCACCGCCCCCCGTCCGGGAAGGCGTGCGGGGAGGCGTCCTCGGGGGAGAGGGCCGGGGCGGCGAGGCCGAGCGGGCCGAGGATCCGCTCGCCCGGTCGGCGCGGTGGGAGGTCGGGGGAGTCGGGCACGGGGCCTCCTGGGCGTTCGGCGGTGCTCAACGGGTGGCGGGGCGGGGCTTGCGCTGCTCCCAGCCTTCGGCCCAGAGGTCGAAGCGGGCTTGTTGTTGGGGGTGTTCGGCTGCTGCGTCGGTGTCGAGTTCGATGCCGAGGCCGGGGGTGTG
>NZ_JBIWIU010000020.1:0-59064 GCF_044764755.1 Streptomyces sp. NPDC093600 | reverse complement strand
CCCGCATTGAACCCCACGGACCTCACTCAGGAGCGACCGCGACCCGCCGGAACCGCCGCCTTACCAAACACCCCTGGCAGGACAAAACACTCTTTAAGGGTTGTCCCGCAAGTGATCTCAGACGTGCTCCTCATCAGCCGTCGGCATAGATCCACTATCCGGTCAGGGCGAGGTTGTGGAGGCGGGCGATGCCGAGCATGGCGTGGTGGACGCCGTCGCCTTTCAGGCGGCAGTCGCGGAGGATCTTCCAGGTCTTCATGCGGGCGAAGGTGTGCTCAACTCGGGCGCGGACCTTGCGGTGGGAGGTGTTGTGGGCTTCCTTCCAGGCCGGTAACTCGGTCTGGCCGGGTTCTCGGCGGTGCGGGATGATCAGACCAGTGCCGCGGTAGCCACCGTCGGCGATCACGGTGGTGTTGCCCACCGAGCTCTTGGCTCCGGACAGTTCCCATGCCTTGCAGTCGTTGCGGTTGCCCGGCACAGGCCGGCCGACGGAGACGACAAGGCGTGAGACGGCATCGATGACGACCTGGTGGTTGGTCGAGTAGCGGTAGTTCTTGGACTGCTCCGCCACGCTGTGGTCCCGCGTCGGCACCAGGGTGCCGTCCACGATCAGCACCGTGTCTCTGCGGAAGCGGCTCCGCGGCCGCAGCGCGAGCAAGGGGCCGAGCTGGCTCACGATCCGGCCCGCGGCAGACTTCGAGATCCCGAACAAGGGGGCCAGCTGCCGCAAGGTCAGGTTTGTCCGCCAGTACGCGGCAACCAGCAACACCCGGTCTTCCAGCCGAAGACTCCACGGACGGCCCCTGCAAACCACGGGCAAGCCTCCGCGCCGCAGCACGGTGATCAGTTTGCCGAACTGCTTCGAAGTAAGCCCGGAGTACGGCGCTATCCATGACGGCTCCGACGCCGTGATCACAGCCCCCACATGAAGATCATCTCAGTCATGGGCGGCCTGGCCTCCCGCACGGGTCCAGACCTGCGGGCCATGGATCTGCCGGCCGAGCTCAGTAGAGCCAGCGGTCCAGGAACCCCGGCCAGAGAAACCCCTCGTAGCCGTTGAAGGCTGCCGGGTCGATCTCCTTCTGCTCCTCGGCAAGCCGGTTCAGCTCGGCGAAAGCCCGCTCTTCCTCGCCTTCAGAGAGGTACTCCTCGGGGCCGTCCGGCTCGCTGAGAAGCTCTGAGGCGGTTACGCAGCTGCCGTAGTGGTGAAGGACGCTGAGCCACACGCCGACACCCGAGTTGGCGAACCATGCCTCCCCATCCGGCATGACGAAGTAGACCGTTCCAGTCTCCGGCTCGACGCCGAACGATGACCGCTCGGTCTGATCATCGGGGCCCGCCTGCTCGGTGAGACGGTAGAGCGGGCCCCGGGACGTGAGCAGGACCGGATCAGCCTCGCTCAGCATCACGACTCGTTCGATGAGGCGCGGAGCTACCGGGACGCCCACCTCGACGAGCTGCGCCTTCATGAAGCCCGGGATCTGCCAGCCGGCCACAACGTCCCGTCCGGCTCGCGTGACATGCCCCAGACCGGCCCACTCGGTCAGCTGGTCGTACGTCGCCATCGAACGATCCTCTTCCGTCGGCTCTGATCCTGACCCTATCGAGCCGGTCTCAGGTCAAGACACGGCCGCACTTGCGGGACAGCCCTTAGTCATCCCGCACCGTCGAGAGGGCGGCAAGACCGATCCCCCTGCCTGGAAAGAGGACCACAACAGGTTGCACAAGCAGGTCCGAGGCCGGGTCGAGCATGTATTCGCCCGTATGAAGACCTGGAAGATCCTCCGAGACTGCCGCCTCAAAGGCGACGGCGTCCACCAGGCCATGCTCGGCATCGCTCGCATGTACAACCTCGTCCTCGCCGGGTAGATCAATGGGTTTCACCGCGGTCAGCTCTACCCGAGGTGACTTGGAGTCATTACGCGACAGCCCTTAGGCGCTACCTGGGACAACAGGGGGTGACGACCCCAGTCACCTATCCGCGTTGAATGAGATCTCAAACGCGGTCTCAGAAAGTTGAGGTTCGAATCAGGACCGACAGAACTTCTTGTCCAAATTCATCACAGAGCCCCAAGGCTTCTCTACCGACTTCCGAGCCACCCCAGCCATCACCCTCGAAGGAAAGGATAGCAGAATTGCACTTTTGCTCAAGCTCGATATTCCGAGTGCCGAAATACCCAAGCCCATAGGCGGAGAGACTCCCTCCCACTCCGAGAATGTAATCTCGATGATCGCCTTCCCCTTCAAGAACCGAGAGAGACTGATCGACTACCACATCGGTTGCGTTCGCCAACTGCCGCACCCTCATGAGGATGTCGTAGATTGTCTCCTCATCCATGTCCCCAAGAGACTCTTCCAAGGAAATCCAGGCAGACAGCACATCCAACTGGAATTCCTCATTTCCCTCAGGGTGCACCTCATTCCCGTCTTCAAAAAGATCGGCACTCAGAAGTGCCTCGATAGCACGATGAAGATCGCGATCGACTGCGCCATCTAGCCTCGCCGATCCGGCTTGGAGAATCGCGGCCACAACTTCCGCCCTAATCCCCCATTCCTCCGGCATCGGAAGGCCTAGCAACGGCCCCTGAAGGCGCCTAAGGGCCAAGAAGGCCGCTTTATGGCGCTGAGCCGGGTTCATGCGCCTGATTTCACCCTCAAGCTGCGCATCGTCAAACCAGTCCAAGGATCCGGTATGCATCTCTATCGGTACCCCATCATCGCAAGCCAGTCATTGTACGCGCCGTAGTCCTGCCAGATATAGCCCGCCTGTCCAGGAACCTTGCCCGTGCCGCCAATGGTGACAGGGCCCACTTGAACTGCTCCAACTTGGGGCAACCAGTCCTCGCACCCCATAGGAGCAGAACAAGCGTTCCGATTAGCAGCCCCAGCTATTGGGGTCAACCCATTGCCGGCAGCATAGTGTAGACCAACGCCCTCCGCATGGACATGCTTGAGCTTCCCAGCGACCACGATGTTGGGGCGCCCCAGCTCATCACGTGCGGTAATTGAGTTCACATACCTCAGCTGGGCGGCATTCAGGCCCGACTCACCCACGCCAGAGACGACAGCGACAAGGGAGCCATCCTGCCTCCTTACCATCGTAACAGCGGTGGTCTTCCAATTTCGCGCTCCTTCCAAAAAGTGATCTTTGAATGAATGTAGTCCGCAAGCTGCTTGGACAGGGCAGCGAGTTCATCTGCCGTGCAACCAACAGCCCTGCAATTTGCGAGCCCAAGGGCTCCGCCGGCCTTAGATGCCAGCGCCTCCGCCATGGGAACACAAGTGTTACCTGAGCTTTGACCGCCTGCGGGATTGCAGTACGCGACACCCGTTTCCGGATCCAGAAGATTGCCATCAGCCGAGCACTGGAACCCAAGGAGGTTCCAGAGCAAACATCCTCTGGAATGAAGCCTTCGCTCTGCCCTGAGGTCAGTAGGGCCAGGATTTCGCTCGCGCTGTAGACCTGCGCCCAGCCGTCACCGGCCTTCCACTTCTGGTCCTCCCATTCAGGCTTGGGGGCCGGCCTATTAGGTGCGGGCTTCGGGCGCGATCCGTCATTTACATTTTGATCGATAATGGGCGCTGGCGGCCGTATGGCGCACCCATGTCCACAGCTTCCGTTGTGGCCTCCGCCGCTACCGGGACCGGACTCGCGGCCCCCGCCGGGACCGGACTCGCGGCTCCCGCCGGGTGCCGGTTCAGACCATATGTCCTCCGGTCGGCTGCATTTCGGGTTTGAAGCACGGCAGTTGTCTTGCGCAAGGTCAAGACCAGGCCGTGGTCGCGGCTTGGGCTTGGGCTTCGGCTGAGGCTTGGGCTGAGGCTTGGGCTGAGGCTTGGCTGGTGCAGGCTGCGGCTTGACGCCGATGGTGCCTCCTACAGGCCCCCCACCTCCACCCCCGTGCTTAAGGTCAGCGTGGCCTGAAGGATCGATTCGGTTGAGCGGATCCCCCGTGGCGTAGGCGAAACGGTTTGACCGCCCCGAGGGGACAGGGTCCAGTTGCCAGGTGTCCCGCGAGGTGAAGCTGCCAGTGCCGGGCTGGTACCAGCGTGCCGCCATGTTCACCTGGCCCGTCGCACTGTCGGTCCAGCCGGACTGGTAGCCAACCGAAGGGTTCGCTCCGTGGGACGCGGTGACAGTACCAAACGGGTCGTATGCCCGGGAACCGGTGACCGCAGTGCCGGTGTTGTTGAGTCCGGCCACAAGGTCGGTGTGCTGGTCCGTGAGGGACAGCTGGGCGTCCGCGGCCGTCCCGGCAGAAGCATGTGCGAGAACCGTGCCGCTCGGCGTGCGGCTGTACGCACTCGTACCGTCGCTGACGAGGTCGTTGGATCCGCCGTCGTACGTGAACCGGGCGCCATTGCCGGTGAGTACTCGGTCGAGGGAATCGTAGGTGAACGTGCTCGAGCCGTTGCTGATGGTGCGCTCGAAGGCGTCGCTGTTAATGGTGCTTGTGCTGCCCCCCTTGGTGACGCTCTGGATAGTGCCGCGCGGCGTGTATGTGTAGGTCTCGTTGCCCCACGTTTGGAGGCGGTTGCGGGCGTCGTAGACGCCGGTGATGTCGCCTCGCCGGGTGAGGTTGCCGGACTTGTCCCATTCGTAGGGCACGGTCGTGGTGCCGCTGGTCCAGGAGTCCATGCGGCCGGCGAGGTCGTAGGTGTACGTGTTCTCGCCTGCACCGGCAGTGCCGGTGGTGGCCTTCTTCGTTTCTCATATACAGGCAGGCACACTTCTCATCGGGCATCCGACCAGGAACGCCGTTGAGCACGACCTAGCAGGGGCTGAGGGACTGAACGACTCGGACATCTCGATGAGAATCTGTGTGTACAACGAAGTGAGAGTCAGCAGCCGGAATACCAGCACCCCGTGAGCCGACAGACGACACGGCCCGTGCCGCGACCGCCCCCGCCCCGCGCAGCATCCTCACCACAGAGGTATGGCTGCAGTCCCCGTCAGCAGCACCGGGCGTGTTCCGCGTACGACCACTGCACGGCGAAGCGACCGCCTCATACGCACAACGCCTCGCCGACACCTACCAGCTGACGCTCCCCCAACTCCTCGACGGCTCCGGCATCACGCTGACCGGCCACGGCACGCCACCGACCGCCGAACTCCACCTCAGCACCGCCGCCCGCCACCGCCTCGCCGCCCTGGCCCGCATCCCACTCCCCCTGATGCACGCCGTGCCCCGCCTCGCCCCCACCGACGACGCACACCACACCGCAGCCGCCGCGCACTGGAAACGGCTCGAGGCCGAGCAACAGCCCGTCCGCGCCTGCACCCTGTGCACCCGCCACCGCAGCCACGACGCCACCGACACCGCCTGGGTTCACCGGCCGCCGCACCGGCTGATGTGCCCGCGCCACCACCAAGCCGCCCCCGACCCACGGCTCGCCTCCCCCATCCACACGTGGGCCCTGCCCCAACTCACCGCCGTCCACCACGCCCACCAACGCCTCCTACGACACCCCCGCGCCGCCACCGCCTGGACCACAGCGCACGCCATCACCACCCGCTGGTACGACCACCAGCAACACCTCACCCACCGCTGGCACACCCGCCTCAACCAGCTGATCGCGACCAACCCCCACCTCACCGCTACCAGCAGCGCCTCCCCCGCCCTGCTGACCCGCGACCTGGTCACCTATCCCGAAACCGTCGCCCTCGCCCGCGCACTCGCCACCCTGCCCAGCCAGCCACACCGCACCATCGACGACGCCCTCAGCCTCATCGCCCACCGACTCAAACTGCCCCGCCTGGCCAGCAACGCGAGCGACCCGCTCCGGGCCTTCCTCACCCACATACGCCACTGACCAGCACCATCCGGAACCCCAAGCCCCCAAAGAGTGCAGCCACCTATAGACGCGTCACCACACCTACAAGAAATCCAAGATCAATCCCACACAACTATCGGACCGCAGGCCAAGCGCCCGAACAACCAAACCGAACACGCCCCCAGACCACACCAAGCACGCCTGAACACAGCGGCTCCAGCAACCCCCAGTCCCACCCCCAAACACGGAACACCAGACCACAACAGTCCAGCACCCTGAAGATCACTGACCCGTCACAGCTGGCAGGGCCTATCCCGTTGTCTCGCAACGATGGCACTGCGGCTCAGTCTCACTACGTGGCACTTCCTCAGGCCCTCGATCAGCCGATCGTGCTCCGCAAGCCCTAGCGTCACGATGCCGAGCGCAGCCTCGATCACCCTCCACTTGGCGGGCCGCCCCACGCCCGCCTGGCCGCGACCCCAAGGATCTGCATCAGCGGACGTGCTATTGGACTCGCTCCGCTTGGTTCCACAGCCGTCAGTCGGCACCGTCAGATTTCTGGGAGTGGACAATCTCGCTCGGCGCAAGGGTGACTCCTGCGCGACAACCCTGGTCGATCTCGAGGCCCGCCGCCCGAGCGAACCTCGACCGATAGCTGCGGGCACGGCGCCACCGGCGGCAGCTGTCGAGGGGGCGCGTCAGCGGTGCCCCTCGGCGGGCTGGTTGTCATTGCGTCGGGTGTCCTGCGGATCCGGAAGTTGGGGTTCCGCCGGCATTGTCCGCAGAGCCTGCTTGTCGAGCTTTCCCACGGCGTTGCGCGGCAGAGCGCAGGTGATCGTGATGTGCTGCGGCACCTTGAACCGGGCAAGCCGGGATGCGGTGAAGTCCCGCAGCTCCTCGGGCGTGACCGTCGCCTCGGCCCGGGCGGTGACCCATGCCACCGGTACCTCCCCGTGGACGGGGTCGGAGCGGCCTACGACAGCGGCCTCCAGTACTGCTGGATGCTGCTGGAGCACCGCCTCCACCTCGGAGGGCGCGATGTTCTCGCCGCCGCGAATGACGAGGTCCTTCTTGCGGTCCACGAGCGTCAGGTAGCCGTCCTCGTCGAGGTGCCCCACGTCCCCGGTGTGCAGCCAGCCGTCGGTCAGCGCGGCCACCGTCTCCTGCGGGCGGCCGTGGTACCCGCGCATGATCATGGGGCCGCGAGCGACGACCTCGCCGGCCGCACCCGTGGGCAGGGGACGGCTGTCCTCGCCGAGAACGAGCAGTTCCACGCCGGGCAGCGGCGGCCCCACGGTGCCGGGCTTGCGTACCCCGTCCGGTGGGTTCATGGTCAGGGCCACGGTCGATTCGGTCAGCCCGTACGCCTCCACCACCGGCACGCCGTAGCGGCTCTCGAAGGCTGCGACGGCTGCGGCGGGCATGGGGGCGGCGCCGCACAGGACGAACCGCAGTGAGGACACGTCCGGCCGCTCGGACGGCGGTAGGGCGGTCAGCAGATGGTAGATCGTGGGGACCGCCGAGAAGTACGCCGGCCGGTGCCGTTCCACGAGAGGCCAGAAGCCGGCGGGTCTGAACCCCTCGACCAGCACCAGATCGCCTCCGGCGTGGAGGGTGAAGACGCACGTCATCAAGGCGTTGACATGGAACAGGGGCAGCACGACGAGCCCGCGCTCACCGGGAGGGAGCTTCAGGACAGCGGCCAGCGCCCCGATCATGGCGGTGATATTGCCGTGGGTGAGTTCAACACCCTTGGATCGGCCGGTCGTACCACTGGTGTACACAAGGAGCGCCAGCTCACCGGGGCGCGTACCGCCCGCCGGCAGTACGGCGGGCGTGACCGTGTCGGGACCCCCGTCGCACAGCTCGTCGGACTCCATTACCAAACGGCCCAGCGACCGCAGGAGCGGGCCCGCGCACGCGTCGACGACGGTCAGCCGCGCCCCGGAATCGTCAAGCTGGTGCACCAGCTCCTCGGCGGTCAGCCGTGGGTTGACCGGGGTGACAATGGCCCCGATGTGCCAGCACGCGAACAGGCACAGCAGCGCCTCCACCCGGTTCGGCAGGGCCACGGCGACGACATCGCCGCGTTCCACGCCCCGGTCGGCCAGCCGCGAGGCGACACGCATGACGGCTCCGGCGAAGCCGGCGTCGTCCAGCTCGTAGCGGTCGTCCCGGACGCATGGGCCACCGCGGCGGCGGCCTCGCAGATGAGGCACTCCGTCCGTCGCAACAAGGGGGAAGGCAGCGGGTTCCGGGTCGGAGGACAGGCGGCTCATGGGACAACTTCTAACGTGGGCAAGCCGGTTGTGGCACCAACGGTCGGTGCCGCACCGGCTTCGGAGATCGTTCGCCCGGTGCGGGCACATCCGCCGTACGCGGATACCCTCCTCCCGTGCGGTGAGAGGACGGTTCCCCCATCCAAGGCACATCGGCACCGCACGTCTTGGCCCGGCAGCGCAAACCGTCACGCCGATGTGGCCCCCGGGCCCATAGGCATCGGTCTCACGTCGCCCCTCCCGACCAGGGCCGGCACCGCGCGAACCGGCCGACCACCCCCCGGGCGCACGCACTGTGCGGGCCGGTGGGCCGCGGCCTCCGGCGTACATCCGTGTCCGGGGCCGGCGCCGCACCCTCCTCCATATGCGCTGTCACACCAAAGGAGAGGCCGATCTTTGGTTCCCGGGACCGAGAGCCGGATCAGGGGGTGAGGGTTGGCTTGAGCGCGTGGTCGACGGATGTCGGTCACACGGTCCGGCCGACCGGGCACTGCCCCGTGCTCTGACTGTGCCCGGCGCGGCCGGACCGGCCCTGCGTGAGGAACGTGAGAGGTGCTTGTGGACGAGCTGATCGGTGCCTGGGTCCTTGAAGACTTCTCGGCCACACGCGAAGGAGTGACCACCCACCCACTCGGTGAACGTCCCGGCGGAATGCTGCTGTACGCCGCCGACGGCTGGATGAGCGCGCTCCTGACATCCGACCCCAAGGGCGGTACGGACCTCACCGACCCGCCAGACGCGCCTGACGGGACCGTGGCCTACGCCGGGCGCTGGGAGCGTACGGCGGAGGGAGCGGTGCTCCATCACGTCCAGTACAGCCACTTCGGACCGTGGGTCGGAGCAACCCTGGAGCGCGGTGTCCGATTCCGGCCCGGAAAGCTGGAGCTGACCGCCGTCACGACCCGGGGTTCTCACTGGCTCCTGCGCTGGCGCCGGGATCAGCCGGCACCCCCGCGACCCGGGCGCTGACCCGGCGCCCGCGAGCCCGGCTCGGCACATCGCGGTGCCGCCCGGGCGATCACCGATTTCTCGATCTCTCTTCGACATGGAGGTGGTGCGCCCATGCGCACAGCCAATCTCAATGGCCGTCTGGTGCTCGTGTTCGACGACGGTGTCGTGGACGCGGAGAAGGCCAGCGACGGCCTGTTCCCGTCCGACCCGCAGGCCGTCTTCGACCGCTGGCCCGAGTTCCGCGCCTGGGCGGGATCGGCGGCCACGGCCGGACACGAGCGTGCCCCGTTCGACGAGCGGGACCTGGGAGCCCCCGTACCGCGTCCCCGGCAGGTCTTCGCCGTCGCCCTGAACTACTCCGACCACGTGAACGAGTCGGCGTTCGACACCCCCGCTCAGCCGTCCGTCTTCACCAAGTACCCCACGTCACTGGCCGGCCCTTACGACACCATCGAACTGCCCAGCACCCTGGTGGACTGGGAGGTGGAACTGGTCGCGGTCATCGGTACCGACGCCCACCAGGTCAGCGCCGCCGACGCCTGGAGTCACGTGGCGGGGCTCACCGTCGGGCAGGACCTGTCCGAGCGTCGTATCCAGCTGGAGGGACCGGCGCCGCAGTTCGCGCTGGGCAAGTCCTTCCCCGGATTCAGCCCGACCGGACCGGTCCTGGTCACCCCGGACGAGCTGCCGGACCGCGACGACCTCGCACTCGGCTGTGCGCTGGGCGGCGAGACGATGCAGGAGTCCCGTACCAGCCGGATGATCTTCTCGGTGTCGGAGCAGATCGCCTGGATCTCCCGGATCTGCCCGCTCCTGCCCGGCGACCTGATCTTCACCGGCACCCCGGCCGGCGTCGGCGGTGCCCGTGATCCGCGCCGCTTCCTGGCCCCCGGCGAGGAACTGCGCAGCTGGGTCGAGGGCATCGGCGAACTCCGCAACCCGCTGATCGCCGGCCCGGCCCACCCGCACGGCCCGCACGGCCGCCCGTAACCGCCCCGATCGCACACGGTCGCCGGCCACCGTCCGTGTGCCGTCCGGACACTCCCTTCCCCTCACTGCTCCGAGGAGCCCGCCATGGCCCTGCACCGCCTTGCCCGCATCACCATGGGCGTCCCCGACGTCGACGCGACCGCCGCCTACTACGCCGACTTCGGCCTCACCAGCCTCGGCCGGGGGCGTTTCGCCTCCTCCGACGGCGGCGAACAGCTGAAGATCGTCCACGCGAACCGCCGCCGCTTGGAGGAACTGGTTGTCGGCGCCGACGACATCGACGACCTGGGCCGGATCGGCGCGGCCCTGGACCGGCTGGACGTGCCCTTCGTCCGCGACACGCACTCCCTTCGCGCGGTCGACCCCGGCACCGAGGTCACCGTCACCGTCGAGGCCCAGCCCCGCATCCTCCAGACCCCGCCCGCGCCCGTGCCGTACAACGCCCCCGGCCGCACCGAACGTCCCGACGTGCGCGCCCCCGGCGTGCTGCGCGAGGGCCCCGTCCGGCCGCGCCGGCTGGGACACGTCGTCCTCGGGTCGACGAACCAGGAGGCGTCCCAGCGGTTCTTCACCGAGGGCCTCGGCTTCAAGGTCAGCGACCTGGTGCCCGGCGCGGCGTTCCTGCGCTGCTCCACCGACCACCACAACGTCCTCGTCCAGAAGGCGCCCATCCCGTTTCTGCACCACTCCTCGTGGCAGGTCGACGACGTGAACGAGGTCGGGCGCGGCGCCACCTGGATGCTGGAGGGCCACCCCGAGCGGCATGTGTGGGGGTTGGGCCGCCACCACCTGGGCTCCAACTTCTTCTGGTACCTCAAGGACCCGGCCGGCAACTTCTCCGAGTACTTCGCCGACATGGACTGCATCGTCGACGACCAGCTGTGGACGCCGCGCGTGTGGGAGGACGTCCGCGCGCTCTACAACTGGGGTCCGCCCGTGCCTCCGTCCTTCCTCCAGCCCGAAGACCTCGCCGCGCTGATGACCGGCGCCCACGACGCGAGCTGACCGGAGGGCGAGACAGCCATGCAGACCGACAACAACACGCGTACGGGTACGGGGATGACGAGCGATTATGACGTTCTGGTGGTGGGCGCGGGGCCGGTGGGGCTGACCGCCGCCATCCAACTGGCCATGCGCGGCCGGCGGGTCGGTGTGGTCGAGCGCTGGCCGCAGCCCTACCCGCTGCCGCGCGCGGTGGTCTTCGACCACGAGATCGCCCGCATCCTCGCCTCGCTCGGGCTGGCCGACGTCCTGCCCACTCTCAGCGAACCCGCCGAGGACTACGAGTGGCGCAACGGTAAGGGGGAGACGCTGCTGCGCCTCGCGTTCGACGACACCAGCCACTCCGGCTGGCCGTTCATGAACATCTTCACCCAGCCCCGGCTCGAAGCGGCGCTGGAGGAACGTGCCCGCGCGATGCCCGGCATCGACATCCTGCGAGGCTGGGAAGCCGTCGACCTCACCGAGGACGCGACATCCGTCCGGCTGACCGTGGCGGAGAGCGCCGGTGACCGGCCGATGGTGCGTGACGGTGTCCGGCGGCACCGCACCGTCCGCGCGGCCTACGCCGTCGGTTGTGACGGCGCGAACAGCTTCGTACGCTCGCGTATGCGCACGGCGATGAGGGACCTGGGCTTCCAGTACGACTGGCTGGTCCTCGACGTCATTCCGCACGACCGGCACCGGGTGTGGTCCCCGCGCAATCTGCAGCTGTGCGATCCGGCACGGCCGAGCACGGTGGTGTCGGGCGGTCCGGGCCGTCGCAGGTGGGAGTTCATGCGGCTGCCGGGCGAGACGATCAGCGAGCTGAACCGGGCCGAAACGGCGTGGAAGCTGCTCGCGCCATGGGACCTGCACCCGGGCAACGCCACGCTCGAACGGCACACCGTCTACACCTTCCAGGCCCGTTGGGCGGACACCTGGCGCGAAGGGCGGCTCCTGCTGGCCGGTGACGCCGCGCACCAGATGCCCCCGTTCGCCGGCCAGGGCATGTGCTCGGGCATCCGGGACGCGGCCAACCTCGGCTGGAAGCTCGACCTCGTCCTGTCCGGCCACGCCGACGAGGCTCTGCTGGACACCTACACCACCGAACGCTCCCAGCACCTCCAGCACGCCCTCGAGCTGTCGGTGCACCTGGGGAAGATCATCTGCGAGCCCGACCCCGCAGCGGCCGCCGAGCGCGACGCCACGATGCTCGCCGACCAGGCAGCCCGCCGCGACCCGCTCGCGGGCATGCCGCCCCAGACCCTCACCGGCGGCCTCCTGGCACGCGGCAGCGACGGCACGCCCGCGAAGCCCGCGGGTGAACTCGGCCGCCAAGGCCGAGTGCGCCTTGGCGACCGCACCGGGCTGTTCGACCAGGTAGTCGGCACCGGCCTCGCCCTCCTGGCGGTCGAGCACCCGCGCCATGTGCTCGACAGCGACGCCGTCGCATGGTGCGAACAGGTCGGCATACGCCTCCTCAGGATCACCGACGACACCACGGCCGACGGCCCGGACGAGGTCCTAGACCTCGACGGCACCTACCTCCCCCACCTCGCCCGCATGCAGCGGCAAGCCCTGCTGCTGCGCCCCGACAACTACGTGTTCGGCGCGGCGGCCCGCAAGTACGACGTACCCGCCCTGCTGGCCGCGTTCCGCGACGGACTCACCGCCACCTCACCCGTCCACTGACCGTCCGGAACCATCGTTTGCCGGCCCGCCCCGCCCCTCATCCCAGCTACGGAAGAAGCCCACCCGCGTGACCGCCATGTCATCTCCTGTCCCACCCCATGACCTCCTCGCCCTCGCTCCCGACGCACAGGACCTGCTGTTCCGCGAGGCGCGCACCGCGAACGCCTTCACTGACCAGCCCATATCCCAAGACCAGATCAATGCCGTCCACGACCTGGTCAAGTACGGCCCCACCGGCGTCAACGGCCAGCCCCTGCGCCTGCTCATGCTCGGCACGAACGAGGCCAGGGCCCGGCTCCTGCCACACCTGCTGGAGGGCAACCGCGACAAGACGGCGAACGCCCCGCTCGTCGCCGTCTTGGCCGCCGACCTGTACTTCCACGAGCACCTGCCGCGGCTCCTGCCCTTCCGGCCGGAGATGAAGAACCTCTACGAGGGGAGCGCCGGCGGTGACGTACTGCGCACGGAAACCGCCCTGTTCAACAGCGCCCTCCAGGCGGCGTACTTCATCATCGGCGTCCGGGCGGCCGGCCTGGCGGCCGGGCCGATGAGCGGCTTCGACCGGCCGGGTGTCGACCGAGAGTTCTTCCCCGACGGCCGTCACCGGTCGATCCTGGTCGTGAACATCGGTGTACCCCGCCCTGACGCGTCGTTCCCCCGGCTGCTACGCCTGTCCGCCGACGAAGTGATCACCTGGCTGTAGTAGTACAAGGAGCGGGTGCGCGCCCGGCGACAGGCGCGCACCCTTATCATCCCCCTACCGGAGGGCACGGCTCATGACTCGACAGTGGCTCCAGCGACTCGAGCCGGACCCGGATCGGGCGGTTGACCCTGTGATGCCGTCGGCCGCCGTCGCGGGTGCTCTGGAAACCCTCGGACCAGGCCCAGCCGGTTGGGCGGTACAGATCGCCGAGGACATCGCGGGGGAGATCCTGGAACACGTCCCGAGGCACGGCGGGGGCCAAGGTCCGGTCACCACCCTGCGGCGGTCCACCGAGTCGGCCGTCCTGGCCGCCCTGCGCCTGCTGGTGTCCGACTCTCCCGGCCGTGTCTCCGACCTGACGGAAGAAACGCTCGAAGGCTGCCGCGAGTTCGCCCGCCGCGGCATCCCCCTCGACCAGGTGCTGCGGGGCGTACGGCTCGGCCATGCCCGGCTGGCGCACGACCTCGCGGCGGCGATCGAGGAACACGTCGAGGCCGACCAGCGTCTGACGGAACTGCGCCGGGTCAACGACCTGCTGTTCCGCTACGCCGACAGCCACGCGAGCATCATGGCCGAGGAGTACATCGCCGAACGCGACCGCTGGCGCGGCAGCGACGAGGCCGCCCGCCGCGCCATCATCGACGAGGTGCTCGCCGGCCGGCCGGTGGACACGCAGACCGCGGCCAGGCGCCTGCACTACGACATCTCCCGCACCCACGTCGCCGCCATCCTGTGGTGCGACGACACCGGAGGCAGCCCACCCCCGGCCGAGCGACTGCACCGAACGGCCATGGCGATGGCACGCACCATGGAAGCAGCGGGCATGCTGCTCATCCCGGCCGACAACACAAGCGCCTGGGTCTGGTTCACCCTCGCCGACGAGGACACCCCCGGCCGGGTCGAGCACCTCCGGGACCGCTTGGACCGCCCGCGCGACGTACGAGCAGCCCTCGGTCCGTCGGCAGCCGGATTGCCGGGCATGCGCCGCAGCCACCTGGGCGCCCTCCAGGCGGAGCGGATCGCACGCCTATCGGGGCATTGGCTGTGTGACTACCAAGAAGTCCGCCTGGTGGCACTGGCAACGGCAGAGCCCGAACACGCCCACTGGTTCGTCCAGGACGTCCTCGGCCCCCTGGCCTCCGGGGGAGAACGAGTACGGGAACTGCGCGAGACCTTGCGCGTCTACCTCGCCGAGGAACGCGGCCTCCGCACCGCGGCCGACCGCCTCCACGTCGCCCGCAACACCATCACCTACCGCGTCAAACGCGCCGAGGAACTCCTCCCTCCCGCCACCACCACGGCAGGCAACTCCCTCGAACTGCGCCTGGCACTGGAGATCGCCCAGCACCTCCCTACCTGACATCCGCATCAGCAAGCCGCGCCCGACGCGCGGCACACCCCTGGCGGCCTCGCCCTTGCAACACGTTCCGGTTCTCGGCGGGGCCCTAATCATGCGACGACGGCAGGCGCCCTCTATGTGGCCGCCGGAATCACCCTGTACCTGTGCGCCGAGCGGCGGTTCGGCACTTACCGTGCCACGGTGGATGGGGACCGTTTGGGGGGCTAGCCAGCTGAACGGAGGCACCATGATCATCAAGAAGCTGCACGACATGGGCATACGCAGCGAGCACGCCTACACCGCCGCTCTCGCCTCCATCGGCCTCACCGTCGCTGTGTGGGCCGAGTCGCTGAAAATGGAGCCCGGCACTGGCCTGGCCCGCGCTGACAGGTGGGGCCTGTTCGTCGGCGAGTGGGCGCCCACGTTCTTCGGCCTCGGCCTCGCCCTGTCCCACTACGAGCAGCATGACGGCACCCTCATCTCTACCGGCGCCGATGTGCGGGACCTCCGCGGAACCGCCTGATATGCCCATGCAGACTGGGGCCCGGCGCTCCGCCCGCCCCACTCCCGGGGAACCGACGAGATTCGTGTAACTGCGGTTTTGTGGCTCCGAACCTGTGAGAGCCCCGTGTTGACCCGGCCGGATTTCCAGAGGGGACAGGGTGGGTACGCGCGCTACTGTTGTGGTCACCGTTGCTGTGCCTGACCGCCGTAGGTGGCCGTACTGGCCACCTACGGCGCTCACGTTTCAAGGGCGACCCCGTTAGCCCCTTACAGAGGCAGGACGCCGGCGACCGGAGAGAGCAGACCAAGTACCGGATCGAGAGCCTGGCTTACCTGCCCGAGCTGGTCGGTAGGGCCGTCCGCGTGGGCAGGGACAGTAGTCAAGGCGAGGGCGCCGAGGGCGAGGGCCATGGAGCTGAGCAGGATGCGCATGTTCGTCATGCTTTGATCAACGATTGCATCCGTGTGCGGACACCCCTGAACAATTTCGTTACCCGAGCCCCGGCATGTCGTCGCTTCCCACTCGCGGGCGAACGCATCAGGCATTGCGAGGACCCGCTCCACCGGGCTGTGTGCGCCATTCCGGGAAGCTGCTCGGCATGACTCGTGCGCCGTCTGACGGAGGCGATGTTCCTCAGACCTGGGTGTGTCTCCCGTGGGGAGCCGGGAGGGGGCGCGGCCCCGCCGGACCAGGGGCAGGCGGGGCCAGGGGGCGGTCCTGTCTCCGGGGGTGGGATGCGAGAACCGCGTGCGCACAGACTGCCACTACGGCTGCGCGTAGCAAAGGGCCGTGCACGAAAGAACCGGCGGCATATGCGCGAGTGCCCGTCCCGTGTGCTGCCCGGGACGGGCACTGGCTGGTGTGAGTGGAGGGCGTAGCGCTCCGGCAGGAACGATTCCGCTGCTCGGAGCGGCTACTCGCCGGGTTTGACCTGCACGATCTCCACGCCGGTCGCGCCTGCGGCTTCGAGTTCGGCCTTGCGGTCCCGGCGCTCGTCTAGCCGTAGCTGACGGACGAGGTACGGGCCTGCGCGTTCTCGGTCCAGTGAAGTCGGTAGTTCACCATCGCTGCTCTCCGCTCTCCCGAAGGGGGGTGTGCCCGGCGGTGGCATCGGCTTCGAGGTGGGGCGCCGCCGGGCTCCGTACAGGGTGGCATCCGGCACTGACAACGGGCGGGTCAAGCGGTCCGGGTGCCGCGGATGGCGCGGCGGAGAACCCGGGGCCGAACGCGACGGCGAGGCCGCGGGCGCCGGCCGAGCCCGGCGACAGGGGGCCGTCGTCGCATGCCGCAGCGGCCTCGACCCCTGTGCGTGGCTCGGGAACCGCGCCGCCCGGCTTGGAGGGCGGCGAAGTCGGCGTGCGCCTGCTCGACGGCTTCCGGGTACGCCTGCCGTTTGGCATGTTCGGCGAGCGCCCGGTACATGCTGGCTGGGCACCGAGGGGTTCTCTCCCTTGCGCTTGCCGGTGGGGATGATTAGGTCGGGCTGGATCTGCTCGACGGACTCACCGAGCTCCCTGCGGCGGAGCCCGGGTGCAGCATGCTGTCGGTGATGACCGGCGGCCGGCCGCCGTGCTTGCCCTTGCGGGCGGCGGTATCGAGCCCTTCCAGGGTGGACTCGCGGGCCATCGCCGCGAAGAACGCGAACAGCAGCTTGCCCGGGCCGGTGGGGTCGTATATGCCGGGCAACGGTCCGGCGAGCATCTCCAGCACCAGGTGCCAGCCCGTTCACCTACTGGATAATCAGGCCCAGCTCGGCGCCTCCGCAGTGGTTGTAGGGGCTGCCAATGGGGATCCCTGCGAGGTTGCCGCCGACGGTGCCGGTCCCGCTGCGGGTGACGCCGGTTGCATGAGCGCCGTGGTGGTTGGCACAACTTGTTCCGAACGCGGGCGACAGGAGATTGCCGATACCGCCAGCCCAAGCCGGTGAGGCGAACTGGCCGCTCGCCAGCACGGTGAGAGTGACAGTGGCGGCCCGAGTAAGAGTGCGTGAGGTCATGTACCCACAACGACGACCCGTTGATCAGCGTTACTGTGCAGCCGGCCCTTGGCCGGCTGCACACCGCTCCGAAGCTCGGACGGACACACCCGATCAACCGACCATCCGATCAAAGAGACACGCTCTAGGTGTATTGACTCGCAGCGTTGTTGGCGCGGGTGATGGGTGGTTTGCCGTCTAGTGCGGTGTGGCAGCGGTGGTGGTTGTAGGTGTGGAGGAAGTCTGTCAGGGCTTCGGTTCGCTCGGTGTTCGAGGTGTAGGGCCGCAGGTAGGCCCATTCGTCGAGCAGGGTGCGGTTGAAGCGTTCGACCTTGCCGTTGGTCTGCGGCCGGTAGGGGCGGATCTTCTTGTGGACGATGGCGGCAGCGCTCAGGGTCTGGGTGAACAGCTTGGACTTGTAGCAGGAGCCGTTGTCCGTCAGCACCCGTTCGACGGTGATGCCGTGAGCCTGGAAGAACGCCTGTGCCCGCTGCCAGAAAGCAGCGGCGGTGTGCTGGCGCTCGTCGGGCAGGACCTCGCTGTAGGCCAGGCGGGAGTGGTCATCGACCGCGGAGTGGATGTAGCTGTAGCCGATCACCGGCTTGCAGCTGCGGCGCTGGTCGGTGGTGGCCTGCCGGTTCGCCTCGCCGGTCGTCCTGCCGACGGTGCGCCAGCCGCCACCGTCGGGGATGTTGCCGAGCTTCTTGATGTCGACGTGGACCAGTTCGCCGGGCCTGGAGCGTTCGTAGCGGCGGATGGGTTCGCCGGTGGGCCGGTCGAGCCAGGCCGACGGCCATGTCCGGGCGCGGCCCGACGGGGCGGGGCGATGCGGGCCTCAGAGGACAGGTACTTGCGGACCGTGCGGCGGTTGAGCCCCGTTTCCGTCGCGATCTCAGACAGGCTCATAGCCCCGGACTCGAACAGCCCGCGGAAACGTCGAAGCTCCATCCATCGTTGCGGGTCCAAGACCACGGTCAGCCGCCCACCGCCACCCTTCACAGGCCGGCAGCAGGCCGCCCATCAAAAATCCTCAGTACGTCAGGAAGTGGGCACGTTCATCCGTACGTGACCGGGCACGTTCACGTGTACGCCGACACCGGCCTTGAAGAACCTCTCCGTCGTGACCGCATCGTGATCAGTCGTTGTCCTGTGACAGTGCAACTGGACCGCTTGCCACCGAAGTCGGACCGCTGCGTACCGACAGCGGAACTGCTGCCGGTACGCATTCCGAAGGTGGATATGGGCGTTAGGGCCGAAGGTGCTTGAGGGTGAACTGCGGTAGGGCGTAGGGGCCGGCCTGGGGCGCGGCCGGGTCGGCCGGGGAGTCCGCTGCGGGAATGCCTGCGGCATGGAGTTCGGCGTCGTCGACGGGAGCGTAGGCCAGTTCCGCCGGGTCGGGGAGTGCCCAGAAACGGCGGGTGTTGTTGGAAACCGCGTATGCCGTGGTGAAGCGGAGGGAGGGCGGTGCGACCAGAGCGGCCCGCAGGTAGCCGACAGCGTCGCGCGGGCTCAGCCAGGTCGCCAGGTGCCGGGGCTCGGTGGGCAGATACTCGAAGCTGCCGATGCGCAGGCAGACGACGGACAGGCCGAACTTGTCGGCATACAGCTGTCCCAGCGCTTCGACGGCTGCTTTGCTCACCCCGTAAAGACCGTCGGGCCGTACCGGCTCCAGGGGACTCGTGAGGTGCCCGGCGGGGTAGAAGCCGGTGACACGATTGCTGCTGGCCAGCACCACCCGCTCGATTCCTGTGCGCCGCGCAGCCTCCAGGACGTGATGCGTGCCGAGCACATTGGTCTCGAGCAGATCCGGGAGGGGCGCCTCGTCGGGCACGCCGCCCAGGTGCAGCACCCGGTCGGCTCCCGCAAGGGCCGACTCCACAGCGGCGACGTCCCGCAGGTCCACGGTGTGCACGTCCTCGTTCTCGGCCTCTGGGCGGAGCGGCACGCGGTCGAGCAGGATCAACCGCTCCGCCTCGCCCCGCAGCGCCTTCCGCGCCACGGAACCGATGGTGCCCGCCGCTCCCGTTACTGCCACCGTTCCCAGACTCACCGCGTCTCCCCTGATTTCGACGACCCGGGCATCTTCGCTCCCGTTGATCCACTCAGCAAGGCAATAGGGATCCCACGGAACGCCGGGAACTTCTTGAGCGAGAGACGGGGTCTCAGGGAGCGCCATCAACGATCCAACTTCGATGTCGCGAACGGTTCAGTCGTCCAACTTCGATGGCAGACGGTCCAGGTGCGATGTCGGAGGACAGTCGTGTCCCGTGGCATTGCATCTTGACCGTTTGCCATCGGACTTTGACGGACGCGAGTTTGTGTCATCGGAGTTTGATCACCGCAGGTCAGAGGCTCGTCACCTAGGCGCTCTCCTGATCTTCACCACGCGGCGGCCACCCTCCTTAGCCTCCTTCAGCTTGAGCACCTCGTCAGGGTCCGGGTCGAGCAACTCCAGGAGCTGCTCTGCTCCGTGCTTCATGCTGAGCGCATGCGCAAGATCGACAAGGAGCTTCAGATCCTCTTCGTTCTTGACCCCTCGCGCCACGGCCATCAGGTGGCGCAGCCGCTCGGGGACCGTGTCGTCCGGCCTCACCCCACACCACTGCTCGGCGACCATCTCCGCCACCCTGCGCTCCGGAACTTCTAGCGCCTTAGCCATACGCGGGTACAGGCCAGGCTCCGGTGGGATCTTGATATCGTTCCACCGCACCTTGTTCCACCAGGTCACAGACGGTTTGAGGTCACAATCGACCGCCATCTGCTGGTAGGTCTTCCCTGCTTCGGTGTTGAGCTGGGCCACCCGCTCGCTGAATACGTTCGCCACGGTGTGAGCATCAACTCAGAAGTACGATCTGTCAACTGTCGATTATGACCACGTGTGACCGCGCCTCATCGCAAACCTCTGACCTGCGGTGTTCATAGTCCGATGACACAAACTCGCGTCCGTCAAAGTCCGATGGCAAACGGTCAAGATCCAGTGGCACGGGACAAGTCGGAAAGGGGGAGAGTTCTCCCCCTCCGGCGGCCGGGCTCTGTCCACAGGGCCGTAGATCGAGGGTGGCTTCGAGGTCGCCGCGATCAGCGGGGCGGCCCGACCGTTGAGGAGCTGTCATGCCCGAGAACACCATCACCGTGCCGCTCGCCCCGATGTAACCGGAGGACATCGCCACGTGGACGCCGGGCCTCACCGACTGGATGGACGGACGCTGCGTCTGACGTTCGCACCGGGCCGCGGGGGAGGCGATGAAGTTCGCATCCCCCGCGGCCCGGTGCTTTCCGCATGCCGCTCCACAGCCGGAGAGACTCTGTCTGCCGTCTGGTCCACGGCCGGCGTCTGGGGGCGGCTGCACGAGGCCGTGCTGCATCGGCTCGACGACGCCGGCCTCGTCGACGTGACCCGCGTCGTTCTGGACACCGCCCACGTCCGCGCTAAAAAAAAGGGGCGAACTCACAGGTCCGAGCCCTGTGGACCGGGGCAGGCCGGGTTCCGAGATGCACGTCCTGTCGGACGCGAACGGACTGCCCCTCCTTGTCGGCGTCTCGGCCGGCAACACCCACGACAGCGAAGGGCTGAAGCCCATGGTCGAGGGCCACCAAACGAGACACGACCCCCACCGCGGCCGCCACTTCAAGCCCCAGCGCTTCCACGCGGACAAAGCCTACGATCACGCCGACCTGCGGAAATGGTTACGCGGCGAACACATCGGAGTACGGATCGCGCGCAAAGGCATCGAGTCCAGCGAACGATTGCGCCGCCGCCGCTGGGTCATCGAACGGACGATGTCCTGGCTGTCCGGCTACCGACGTCTGAGCCCTCGCTACGAGCGCGATCCACGCAACTACCTGGCCCTTCTCGGACTGACAGCCGCCCTGTGCTGCTACAACCGGCTCGTCCGCCTCACCACATAGGACACGGTCTAAGGCAAGCCCGCGACGACGACCTGCTCAGCCTCAGCCCGCCAGACTCCCGCGACCTCGACCCATGTGTCGTTGCCGGAAGCCTTCACGCCGTACACCGCCCGCGCGTACGGGTCCGAGACGCCCAGCAGCCGATGAGTTCGGCGTCGTGGGCCGGGCGATGACCGTCTCTCTGCCGCGGCGGAGGCGATCGGTCCAGTCCTGGGCGGGCGTCGGTGAGCTCGAGCCGAGCATCCTCCGCCCCTGCGTCGGCCCGGCAGCGAAACCCCAGGCCAGGCGCACCCGTCCCGGGCTTCAACTGAGTGGCGGGGACCGCGTAGGCCGGGAGCGGGGCGCCGTCGTCATCGACCACCTCACCGAATCGACCACCTCACCGAAGCGGTCACCTGCCATCCAGTCCTCGCTCCACAAGGGCTCCACGATGACGCCAAGCCCTGAGGACGTTCCACCAGCCCCCATGGTTCGCCGGCCAGCCCGGCCCCGGGGCGGCGCGCGCCTAAGATCACCGGGACGGGGACGGCGGACGATGCGCGGCAGAGGCGGCGGACATGGCGGAGGAGCGTGTGTACCTGGTGACCGGGGGCGGAACGGGGATCGGGGCCGCGACCGCGCGGTCGTTGGCCCGGGCGGGGCACAAGGTGGCCGTGTCCGGGCGCCGCCCCGAGCCGCTGCGGCTGGTCGCCGCGGAGATCGGCGCCCTGCCCGTACCGTCGGACATCGGGGACCCCGCCGCCGTGGCCTCGCTCGTCGAGACGGTGGTCGGCACGTACGGGCGGCTCGACGGTCTGGTGCTCAACGCCGGCATCGGGCGGGGCGGCGGGGTGGGCGAGGTGGCCCTGGAGGACTGGGACGAGGTCATGCGGACCAACCTCACCGGTCCGTTCCTGCTGCTGCGCGCCGCGCTCCCGCACCTGCTCGACGCCCGCGGTGCGGTGGTCGCGGTGGCCTCCGTGTCCGCCCTGCGCAACGGCGTCGGGAACGCCGCCTACGCCACCTCCAAAGCGGCGCTGCTCCAGCTGTGCCGCTCGCTCGCGGTCGACTACGGGGGCGCGGGGCTGCGCGCCAACACCGTGTGCCCGAGCTGGGTGCGCACCGACATGGCCGACCGCCGAATGAACCGGTTCGCCGACGAGGCCGGCCTGGCCGGGAACGGTCTGGAAGCGGCGTACGAGGAGGTGACCCGGGTCCTGCCCACCGGGCGGCCCGGTGAGCCGCACGAGGTCGCGGAGGCCATCGCCTGGCTGCTGTCGCCCGCCGCCTCGTTCGTGAACGGTGCGACGCTCACCGTCGACGGCGGCGCGACGGCACTCGACCCGGGCACCCTCGGTTTCCAGTTCCGGCTGGAGCCACGCGCCCCGCGGGCCTGACCGCACAGCCACGGCCGAAATGACCGGTCACGTTCCACCGACCGGTTCCGCACTGCGTGCGGGCACAGCGCACCCAGCCCTCGCCTACGGCTCCGTCCCCACCGCGTCGGCGCACGGACGCCCTGACCGGTGACGACCGTGGCCTCGACATGCGCTTCACCACACGCGGGTGAACGATGGAGAGAGGTCGCGCGTGCGGCAGCCGCAGACGAGGGGGAAGTCGGGCAGCTGTTCCGGCTCCGATCTCCAGAGGTGGCGAGCGTGGACGTTTTCGATGCCGTCGTCGTCGGTTCGGGTTTCGGCGGGTCCGTGACGGCGTTCCGCCTGGCCGAGGCCGGCCTGAGCGTATGCGTCCTCGAAAGAGGGAAGCGGTTCCCACCCGGGTCCTTTCCCCGCAGCCCCCACGAGGCGGCCAAGAACTTCTGGGACCCGGATACCCGGTTGTACGGGCTGTACGACATGTGGAGCTTCTCGAAGATGGACGCGCTCGTGTCCAGTGGGCTGGGCGGCGGGTCGTTGATCTACGCGAACGTGCTGATCCGCAAACCGGCCGACTGGTTCGTGCACGAGTCGTTCGACGGCGGCTACGAGAACTGGCCCGTCACCTATGAGGACCTCGAACCGCACTACCAATCCGTCGAGACCACGCTGGGCGCGCGAAAATACCCCTTCGACGTGAAGCCCTATCGGCACACACCCAAGACCCTCGCCATGCGCGAGGCGGCCGAGCGGCTGGGTCTTTCCTGGGAACTTCCGCTGCTGGCCGTCTCCTTCGGGGACCCCCCGGTGCCCGGCACCCCTCTCGACGTCGGCGAGGGCAATCTGCACAACAGCCCGCGCTACGCGTGCAGGCTCGTCGGCGAATGCGACCTGGGATGCAACTTCGGAAGCAAGAACAGTATGGACTTCACCTACCTCAGTGCCGCGGACCGGCTCGGGGCCGACATCCGGACCCTCTGCGAGGTCCGCTCGTTCGAACCGGTCCCAGGGGGCTTCCAGATCTCGTACATCGAGCACCGCGCGGCCGGCGACGAGGATCCGTCGGCTCCTCCCGTACGTCGGACCGTCAGGGCCAGGCGGCTGGTCCTCTCCGCCGGCACCCTCGGCACGACCTATCTGCTGCTGCGGAACCGCAGCGCCTTCCCCGCGCTCAGCCCGGCCCTCGGCACACATTTCTCCGGGAACGGAGACTTCCTCGGGCTGGCGGTCAAAGCCCGGAAGAGGCGTCAGGTCCGGCCCGGGGAAACGGAGCCGCACCTGATGGAGCCGAGTTTCGGACCCGTCATCACGAGTGCGATGCGGGTGGACCGCGAGGGAACCGGCGAGAGGGACCGGGGGTTCTACATCGAGGACGCCGGGTACCCGGAATTCCTCAACTGGCTCATCGAGCACAACGTCCTCACGATGTCCAACCGGATCGCGAGATTCCTGCTGCGCCGAGGATGGTCGCAGCTGACCGGTACGGCACGCAGCCGGGTGGGACGACAGCTCGGTGACGCCATGGGCAAGGGGCTGTTCACCGCGACGTCCCTACCGCTCCTCGGCATGGGGAGGGACGTCCCCAACGGTCGGATGTTCCTCCGGGACGGGCATCTGGACCTCGACTGGGAACTGGCCGCGTCCGATCAGTACTTCGACCAGATGAACGCGACCATGGAGCGCGTGTCCCGCAGTCTCGGCGCACGCTACGCCGCGAATCCCCTGTGGTTGCTCAACCGCCTCATCACCGTGCATCCCTTGGGCGGCGCTCCGATGGGGCACACCGCGAGGGAAGGCGTGGTGGACTCCTTCGGCCGCGTGTACGGCTACCCGGGACTGTCGATCGCCGACGGCTCGGTGCTGCCAGGACCCGTCGGCCCGAACCCCTCGCTCACCATCGCCGCGCTGGCCGACCGGTCGGCCCTTCGCATCGTCGAGGACGACCCGCAGAACCCTGAGAGCCCCTCATGACGACCGGACAGGGCACCACGCCCCGCAGCGGATCCCCACGCAAGCCGCGCAGGTCCCTCCTCCTCGCCGGCGGCGGGCTGAAGGTGGCCTACCAGGCCGGCGTCCTCCAGGTCCTGCTCGACGAGGCCGAGTTGACGTTCGACCACGCCGACGGCGCCAGTGGAGGGGTGTTCAACCTCGCGATGTACTGCCAGGGGATGTCCGGGCGCGAGATCGCGGACAACTGGCGCACGCTCTCCCCACTGAAAGGCGTCACCCCGAACTGGCGCGAGCTGCCGAAGGGGCCCTACGCCCGTTCCCTCTTCACCCTGAACGGATACCGGCGTCGCGTCTTCCCGGGCTGGGGGCTGGACTGGGAGCGGATACGGGCCACCGACCGTGAAGCCACCTTCACCCTCTACAACTTCAGCACCAACGAACTGGAGCCGGTGACCGCCGACCGCATGGACGAGGACCGGTTCTGTGCCGGGGTGGCGCTGCCCATGTGGTTCCCTCCGGTCGTCATCGACGGGCAGACGTACATCGACCCGGTCTATCTGACCGACGCGAACGTCGAGGAGGCGATCCGGCGGGGCTGCGACGAACTGTGGATCATCTGGACCGTCAGCCGAAGGCACCGCTGGCGCAACGGCTTCGTGGCCAACTACTTCCACATCATCGAGACGACGGCCAACGGCCGGCTGCAAGACTGGCTGCGCCGGATCGAGGCCAGCAACGCCGCCATCCGCGACGGGGAGGAGGGAGAGTTCGGGCGCCCGATCGAGGTCCGGCTGCTGAGCGGCGAGGTCCCCTTGAACTACCTCATCAACTTCAGCCGGGACCGTTTCGCCCAGGCCGTGGAAATCGGAGTACAGCATGCGCGCCGCTGGTGCACGGACCAGGGGATCCCCTGGAAGGCTGGAGCACCTCCTGGCCGCCCCGACGACCCGACCCGCATGCGCTTCACCGAACGCATGGTCGGCCGTGTCGTCTTCGGGGAGGACGACGCCCGGCAGGCGGCCTCGTCGGCGGGCGGAGCCGCCGCCGACATCGCCCTGCACCTGACCGTCGACATCAGGGGAATGGACCGCTTCCTCTCCGGTCCCGAGCACGAGGCCGAGTTGCGCGGAGAGATCCTGTGCCAAGAGCTGGGCGGGCGCCTTCCGGTCGAGCGCGGCACCTTCCACCTGTTCGTGGAGCACTCCGACCCGCAGCACCTGCGGATGCGCTACCGCCTGTTCTTCAGCGACCGGGCCGGGCACCGGCTCACCCTCAGCGGGTACAAGGACGTCAGCGAGGACTCCCGTCGGGGGATCTGGAAGGACACGTCCGTCCTCTACACGCGCGTTCTCCGTGGTCACGTCGACGCCGACGAGGAGTCCGGAGCCCAGTCGGTGGCCGCCGGAAGCGTTCACATCCGCCCCGCCGACTTCGTGAAGCAACTCACCACCTTCCGGGTCGAGGCCCCGACGCTGCGCGACAGGGCGACCACCCTGGGACGGTTCGGGCAGTTCTTCGCCGGCAAGCTGTGGGACGTGTACGCGCAGAACGTCCTGCCCTGGTCCCCGCTGTGACCGAGGAGGAGCCGAAGTGGACTTCCATGAGCTGCGCAGACACGCGGATGGGCTCCGATTCACTCCGCAGGAGCCGGTGCGCTGGCTCGCGCCGAAGGAGCTGGCGCGTACAGCGGTCAAGGTCTGCCTGGCCGCCGTCTTCGCCGGCTACTCGGACAAGCGAGAGATCCAGGGCGCGCTGGAGGCCGGTCTCCTGCGGGCGCCGTTGGCCGATCCCGGCGCCGAGGAGATCTGGATCGATTTCGTCGCGGACCTCGGCGACGGATTCGAGGCGACGGCCTCGGTGGCATCCGCCCTGGGGGCGGACCGACTCGCCGTCGACGGGCCCGGCTCGCTCCCCCGTGGCTCGCTGCTCGTCCTCGGCGGGGACCAGGTGTACCCGGTGGCATCGGCGACCGCCTACGAGGACCGGATGAAAGGGCCCTATCGCGCGGCGCTCCCGTCGGCGCCGGACGAGCCGCTCATGGTCGCGCTGCCGGGCAACCACGACTGGTACGACGGACTCACCGCGTTCCTGCGGATGTTCGCCCAGGAGAGCGTGATCGGCGGCTGGCAGACCCGACAGACCCGGAGCTACTTCGCCGTGGAACTGCCGCAGCGCTGGTGGCTCGTCGGGCTGGACAGCCAGCTCGGCACCTACTTCGACGATCCGCAGCGACGCTACTTCGAGACCCACCTCTCGCCGCGGCTGCGTCCGGGTGACAGCGTCATCGTCTGCTCGGCCGAGCCCACCTGGGTGAGGAGCGACGAGAGGCCCGACGCCTTCAACTCCCTGCACTGGTTCGACCGCAACATCGTGCGGTCCCGCTTCGACCGGACGACCCGGAAGCACGAGGAGACGGGCGCCTCGATCCGGTTGTGGCTGACCGGCGACAAGCACCACTACGCCCGCTACGCGGAGCGGCTCGCCGATGACGGGGCCGGGGTCGGGGCCGACGACGCTCTGCCCCCGGACCCCCGGCGGCGCCAGATGGTGACGTGCGGCCTGGGCGGCGCGTTCCTCTCGTCCACCCACAGGCTCCCGAAGGCCCTGCCCCTGCCGCCGGCCACCTCACGTATGCAGAGGAAGGACCACCCGCCGACGGCTTTCGCCCTCGCCCAGCACACGTACCCGGACGCGGCGGAGTCCCGCTCGCTCGCCCGCGCGATCGCCAAGCCCTGGTCGCGGTACTGGCTCCCGCGGCGCAACCCCGGATTCGCCGTCCTGGCCGGGGCGGTACAGATCGTGCTCGTCCTGATCGCGAGCGGCGCGTTCGCGCTGGCCGGGGGCCGGCACAATCCCGTCGGGGCCCTGCGGAGCGCCGGCGCCGACGACCTGCTCGGCCTGCTCTGCACGAGTGCCGCCCTCTTCGTCCTGCCCTTCGTGATCGGCTGGTGGAGAGGGCTGGTGCGCGAACGGCGCCCCAGGGCGCCGTCCGGTCCCGTCGTGGCCGTGCTGTTCCAGTCGGCGGTCGCCGCCGCGGCCCTGACCGTCACCGTCGCCCTCGCCCGGTCGATCCCGTCCTCCTGGAACGGCCTCGCGTTCCTGGCGATCCTGCTGGTCGTCGCCGCCGTGATGGGCGCTTCCCTCGGCTCCCAGCTCTTCGCACTGTGGGTACTGTGGACGGACCGGGGCGTGGTCGCCGAATGGCAGATGTCCGGGCAGTCCATCGACGACCACAAGGGCTTCCTCCGGATGCGCCTCGCGCGGGACGGCACGCTCACCCTCTACCCGCTGGCGCTCGACGGGACCTGCCGCAACTGGGAGTTGGACGAGGTCGCGGACGCGGAGGGCGTGTGGAAGCGTCCGGTGCCCGATCCGGCTCCGACCGTGCGGCTCATCGAGGATCCCGTCGTGATCGCGCGGCACGGACAGGGGTGACCGCGCGGAGACACCGGACCGGGGCATGTAGCCACGGGTGTGAGGTTCTCATGCCGAACCCGTCCGGGCGACTGAGATGTCTCCAGACAGAGCCGGGCGGGCCCCGCAGCATGACCAAGATGAGACGATCTCGTCGTGGCTGGTGTGATCACGGCGTCGGAACCGTCGGCCCATGGATCCGGGCCCCATCACGGGAGCGATACAAGAGGGCCCTTGAATACGAACTGCCCATCCTGCTCCGCGTAACTGAAGGATGAACAACTTCGCCTCAATTACCTGGTGAGAGCCCGACACAGAGCCGCCAGAGGGGTGTGCTCCAAGCACAGAAGTCCTCACGCGCCTTCACCGGATGACGCGGACGGCAGGGTATGGAACGCTGTAGTCCGTGTCCTCGCCGCTCGCTCTTTCTCTTGGATACGCGTGACGTTGGGCAGTGCGTGCTCTCCCCCAGCGCGCCGAGCATCGCGCCGGCTGCCGTGGATGCCCACAGCTCCCGGTCGACGGCGACCGCGACATCCACGCCGAAGCCGTGCCCAAGCGCACCACGCACCCCCGCTGCCACCTACCACGCCCAACCCGCGCGCGCCGTTCGAAGACGGCTTCCGGAACGAGGATCGACTCGTTGTGGCCAGTGAGTGATGTGCCGCCGAAGCGCGGTCGCGTGAGCCGGGGCCTCGATGCCGATGTCGCACTCAACTTGGCTTGGCGATGGGCTGGGCCGTCACCGTAGTGCGGTTGCAAGCGTCCTTGAGTGTTCGCGGCTTGCTAGAGGTCATGTTTTTCAGCCCGGGCTTCCGTTACGTGAGAGAGACCGCGGCCTTTCCTGGGCTGGGCTCGTCTGCTCACTGGAGTGTTGACTTGCCGGGGCTGCTGAAAGGGATGCTCGTACTGCGAGAAGGCCGAATCCCGGCGACCTTGCACGCCGTACCGCACAACCCGGCCATCGACTTCGCCGGCCTTGGGCTGGAGCCGGTGGTGGAGGAACGGACCGTACCCCGGACGGGCAAAGCCCTGGTGGGTGTGAACTCTTTCGGGTTCGGAGGCGCCAACGCCCATGTCGTCCTGGCGGCAGCGCCGGCCCCCGCCCAAACGCCGGAAAAGCCCCGCCAGGGACGGGGGTTCGGAAAGCGGCTGCCCGTGGTCGTCTCAGCCCGTACCTCCCCCGTGCTCACCGAGGCAGCACACCAGTGGGCCGATCACTTCGAGGGCCTGGCCCAGCGGCAGGACGCTCCGGGCGAAGGCTGCTTCTACGATGCCGCCTTCACGGCATCCCAGCGGCGTCAGGGACTGGAGCAGCGGATCGCGGTTCTGGCCGAAGGATCCGAGGAGGTCGCGGCGGCGCTGCGGGCGGTGGCGTTGGGAGAGCCGGTCGCGGGGGCGGCAGCGGCTCGAGCTGCTGATCGCGGCCGTGTGGGATTCGTCTTCAGCGGCAACGGTGCGCAGTGGATGGGGATGGGAGCCGACCTGCTGGGCGAGGACGAGGCATTCACGGCCGAGGTGAGCGCCGTGGACGACTCCTTGCGGCCGATGCTGGGCTGGTCGGTGAGGGATGAGTTGGCGGGGGGACGAGAGCAGGAGCGCTGGAATCGGGCGGAGGTGGCGCAGCCGTTGCTGTTCGCGGTCCAGGCCGGTGTCATGGCGGCGCTGGCCGCGCGCGGTATCGAGCCGGCCGCGGTGATGGGGCACAGTGTGGGTGAGGTCGCGGCGGCCTACTGCGCGGGGGCGCTGAGCCGGTCGCAGGCTTGCCAGGTGGTCGCTGCACGTAGTCGGGCGCAGGCGGTGACCGTGGGGGCGGGCCGGATGGCAGCGGTCGGCCTGGGCCCCGATGTCGTGAGCCGGCGGCTGGCCGAGGAGGGGTTCGCCGGTCGGCTGAGTGTCGCCGCGGTCAACCCGGGTCAGGACGGGACGGTCGCCGGTGAGGCGTCGGCGTTGGCCGAGTTCGGGGCGCGGCTCGACGACGAGGGCGTCTTCTTCCGGGATCTCGGGCTCGATTACGCCTTCCACACGCCTGCGATGGACAGGATCCGGGAGCCGCTGGCCGAGGCCCTGAGTGACCTTCTTCCCGGCAAGTGCCGCATTCCGTTCGTTTCGACGTTACGGGGGCCGCGGTGGAAGGAACGGCCCTCGGTGGGGGCTACTGGTGGTCCAATGTGCGCGAGCCGGTCCGGTTCGCCGACGCCGCCGCGGTACTGGCCGGGGACGATTGCAATGTGCCGTACTGGTGGACATCGGCCCTCACCGGGTGCTCAGCGGTTACCTGCGGCGCGTGGCATCGGCCGACGGCAGCCCGGTCCACTCGTACCGACGCTCTCGCGCGTCCACTCGGGCCCGGCAGCCCTGGATGCGGCACATACCCGGCTGCTGGCGCTGGGTGCTCAGATCGACTGGTCGGTGTTCTTCCCGCGCCGGGGCGCGGTGGCGGATCTGCCTGCCTATCCCTGGCAGCGGGAGCGGCACTGGAACGGCCGGCCGCGGTCGTGGCGTGAGGACGGCATGCAAGATGCCGATACGTCGGTGTGCCGACCGCTGCTGGGCAGCCGGCTGCCGGTCGCCGAGCCGACGTGGCGTCGGCGCCTCGATCCCGACGCCGTGCCGTGGCTGGCCGACCACACCGTGGCGGGAGCGGTGGTGTGGCCTGCGGCCGCCTACACCGACATGGCCTTGGCCGCCGGGAGTGAAACCGGCAGCGTTCCAGCGGAGGTCACCGGCCTCGTCTTCGAGCGGGCGCTGAGCCTTTCCGTCGGTGACGCGGAGACGGGGTCAGCGCAGCGTCACCGCGCCGGTGCCTGCGTGGTACGCGTGCAGTGTGTCCGCGGTCGCCCGGCGGGACGGCGGGTGGAAGCCGGCCGCCTGCACCGCCGCCAGCAAATAGGCGATCTCGGGCGACTTGATGAAGGCGATGCCGCCCAGCGCGTCCACCGCCGTCGACGCGGCACGCTTGATGCCGTGCCGGATCCCCTCCCGCACGAACAGTACGCGCGCGCTCAGTTCGTCGGACCGGTCGCCCTCGTCGAAGGCGCGGGCGATGGCCTCGAGAGCCGCCATCGACGTCTCGATCTCGCACGCGGCGTCGGCGTAGAGCATCGGGCTGGTCTTCGGATTCGCCAGCATCCGCTCGAGCAGCAGCGACGCGGCACCCAGGTAGGTGGCCGATATCAGCAGGCCGAACCAGACGTAGCCGGTCTTCTCGTGTCGGCCGGTCGGATCGTCGACGTCGTTCCAGAACAGCATGTCCGAGGGAACGAACACGTCCTTGAGCACGACGGTGTCGCTCTGCGAGGCTGCCAGGACGTGGGTCTCCCAGAACGGCTCGACCGTGATCCCCTCGGACGCGGCCGGGATCACGATGACGCCGCGACGGCCGGTCGCCTCGTCGGCGACGCCGGCGGTGAGCAGGTCCATCGACACGGACAGGCTGCACGGCTGCTTTCTGCCGTTGACCTTGAAGCCGCCCTCGACCGCCTGCGCCGTCACGGTCGGCTTGAAGGCACTCGCCGCGCTGGTGCCGGGGTTGCCCTCGGAGAAGCCCGACGAGAGCAGCATCCTCGCGAGCACCACGGCCTTGAGGAGTTCCTTCTCGTCGTCGGTGCCGGTGGCGCTGTGCTCGATGAGTGTGGCGATCGACAGATGGTGCATGGTGGTGGCGGCACCGAGCGACGGCGACAGTGCGCCGATGGCCCGCTGCACGCGGGTCGCCTCCAACGCGGATGCGCCGAGACCACCCCACTCCTCGGGCACCACCAGCGCGGGCGCGTCGGAATTCTTGAACATCTCGATGACCCCGCTGTCGCGGGCCTCGAGGTCGAGCAGGGTGTGCCCTGCGAGTTCCTTTCGCAGGCCGGGCAGGTAGCGCTCAAGGGCTGCGCGCTCCGTCGTCATCATGCGGATCGTCACGGTGTCCCCTCTGTGTGGTCAGGCGACGAGCCGGCGCTCAGCGTCCAGCTCCAGCACGGTGTGGATGGCCTTGGCCGCCTCTTCCAGGTCGGCGAAGGTGTGCTCGGCGGTCACGGCCAGCCGCAGCATGGCGCGGTCGAGCGGCACCGCGGGGTAGTGAGCGAGGGCGGCGAACACCCCGCGCTCGTACAGCTCGTGCCACTTCGCGAACGCCCGCAGGGACTCGCCGACGATCACCGGCACGATCGGCGTCACCGCCTCGGCACCATCGGGCCCGATCGCCGGGCCGGCCAGCGGAACCCCCAGCGAGGCAAGGGAGTCTCGTAGGAATCGGGCGTTCGCCAGGCACCGTTCAGCCCGTTCCTGGCCCTCGGCGGACCGGATGAGCCGGACCGCGGCGAGTGCGGCGCCGATGGCGGCGGGCACCCCTGCCGCGGTGAACAGTAATGCCCGCCCGTTCGTCCGGATCGCGTCGATGAGGTCGCGTGAGCCCACCGCGAAGCCACCGGTGGAGGCGATGCTCTTGGAGAAGGTGCCCGTGCGCAGGGGTGTCCTGCCGGCCTTGCCGTAAAGCGCGGTGACGCCGGTCAGGTCCGGGCCGAGCACGCCGACCGAGTGCGCCTCGTCGACCAGAAGGAGGGCGTTGCGCTCCAGGCACACCTCCGCGATCCGGTCGATCGGCGCCAGGTCGCCCTCCATCGAGTACACGCCGTCCACGGTGACCATGGCCGGTCGGCCGTGCTTGGCCGCCGCGGCCAGTTTCTCGGCGAGGTTGTCGATGTCGTTGTGACGGAACCGTACGGACTGCGCGTCGGTGAATCTGGCCGCGTCGTGGAGCGAAGCGTGTGCGTCGGAGTCGGAGACGATCACGTCGCCGCGGCCGGCCAGGGCGCCCACGGTCCCCAGGTTCGCCTGGTGCCCGGTGGTGAACACGATGGCGGCCTCGGTTCCGTACCAGTCGGCGATCTCGGCCTCCAGTTCGAGGTGCAGGTCGATCGTGCCGTTCAGCAACCGGCTGCCGGTGGACCCGGCTCCGAACCGCTCCAGTGCCCGCCGCGCGCCCTCGATGACCAGGGGGTGGTCGGCGAGGCCGAGGTAGTTGTTCGACCCCAGCATCATGCGGGAGCGACCGTCCATGTCGACGCTGGGCGAGTTGGCCGACTGCAGGGCACGGAAGTACGGCGACTTGCCTTCCAGCTCCAGGGCCCGAAGGATTTTCATGCTCCAGTTGTCCTGGAGGCGCCGTACCATCTGGCTTTTCTGATTCCTGGGCACGAAAAGGCCCCCCGTTTCGATAGAAAAGTCGTGTGTCCGGTGCGCAGGGAGGTCAGCTCCAGTTGCCCTTGCCGACAGGCGCCTCGTTGAACAGGTGCTGACGCAGCGCCACTCGCTTGACCTTCCAGGTGGCCGTGCGCGGGATGTCGCTCCAGCTCAGGTGGATCGGGCTGTCGAGGTCGGGCAGACCGGTCAGAGCAGCGCGCCACCGCTGCGGGTCGATCTCCTTGCCGGAGTAGGTGGAGTAGACGACGCTGGGCTTGCTCTGCAGGCGGGCCAGCACGATCACCTCGTTCGCTTCGGGCAGCCGGTCCAGCAGCACGTCCTCGATGGCGATGCCGCTCGTGCCCTCGATCCGGTCGATCTCCCGGTCGACCAGCCGGATCATGCCGCTGCGCGTCTTGATGCCGAGGTCACCGGTGTTCCACCACCAGCCGCTGACCTTGTTGTCGTGCCGGTCCTGCTCACCGACGTAGGCCAGGCAACGGCCGGGCTGGTCGATCTCGACCAGGCCCACCTCGCCCTTCGGAAGCTGTCTTCCGGTGGCCGGGTCGGTGATACGGATCTTGGCGACCGTGGGCAGCGGCCAGCCCATGTACTGGGTGGGCGGCGGGAACCGACCGACTTCGCGCACCACCGACTTGAAGTACGGCCGTAGCACGAGACCGCCGTTCTCCGTCTGGCTCCACGACTGCACCCAGACCGGCAGCCGCACGTCCGAGGCGTCGAGGAACTTGCGGATCGAGCGGGTGTGCACGGCGTCGAAGGAGCTGATGTAGAAGCGGACCTGCTTGAACAGCCTGCGCGGGTCGTCGAGAAGGTGCTCTTGGCGCAAGTACATGTTCGGGAGCATGTCGACGATCGTCGGACGGTGCTCGGCGATCAGATCCGCGATGCGGTCGTCGGGCACGTCCGAGACCGCGAGGTACTTCGGCCCGACCGTGGCGATGGCGAACAGCGCGGTGAGGGTGTGCTGGTGGAAGAAGGGGTCGAAGAAGGCGAAGGTGTCGCTGTGCCGGAAACCCATCCCGCCCCAGCGCTCGGTCTGGACATGCGCGATGGAGTGCAGCGTCTCGGCGCTGTGCAGGGCCAGCTTCGGGATGCCCGTGGTGCCCGACGTGTGGGTGGCGACCATCGGCTCGTCGAACTTGCGCAGCTCGACGGGCGCGGCGGGGCTGCCGGCCAGACTCTCGAAGGAGAGGGCACCGTCGGGCAGCGCGTCACCGGCGCCGATGACGATGGTCTTGCGGGTCAGCTTCGCCAGGGCTTCCGCGTCCAGCTCGGCGATCTCCAGCCGACCCGGGTCGGTGACCAGGAAAGGCTGCTCCATCCGCTGCAGCAGCGTGGTGGCCACCTGGTTGCCGTGGTTCCAGGCCAGCTGGAAGGGGATGGCGCCGATGCGGGCCGCGGCCGACCCGATGACCTGGACGTCGGGGTGGTTCGCCTTCATCACCGCGACGCGGTCCCACGGCCGCACTCCGGCCGCGTAGAGGCGAGCGGCCACGTCATCGACCAGTGCGGCCCACTGTCGGTAGCTGAAGAGAGTGCCTGCGTCGGGCGCGATGTCCGCGGGCCGCGACAGGACGATCCGCTGGTTCGGAAAGCGCTGAGCCGCGAGGTGCCACGCCTCACCGTAACGACCGGTGGCCGGCGTCCGTGAGAACGGCATGATCCGCTTCATGCCCCTGCTCGGGGTATAGACCTTGAGGAATTCCGGTACGTCGGTCGTCATGGTCGCCCTTGGATGTCGAGTACGGACATGGGGTTTGCGGCGCTCCCGGGATTCACGAAGCGGCAGGGGCCGGCACCGCACCGAGCGAGCCGCCTCATGCCCACAGCGCGGCCCCGGCATCAGCCGCGTGAGCCGGATGGCTGCACAGGTCGCATCCGTGATGGGCGATGGTCGGATGCCGGCAGGCTGCCGTACCGGACCGCAGTGCCGCGGCGGCCGCGTACCCGGGAGGTGCGGCGAGTGGTGTCACAAGCCACCCGGCGGGGGTGTCGGCGCTGTCGCCGGCGAACTCGGGTCCCGGTCCGATGTCCACGATCTGAAGGTGGCCTGCGCCGAGGCCGGCTCCGTACCCCTTGAGGTACGCCTCTTTGCGGACCCAGCAGTCGAGCAGCGCGCGGGGGCGGTGCGCCGGGGGCAGTCGGTGGATCGCTTCCTGCTCGTTCGGGTGGAGACGGCGCAGCAGTGCGGCGTCGACGCGGTCGACGGCCTCCAGGTCGATACCCACGCTCGTGCGGGCGAGGGCGAGCATGACGGTGGTGCGGGTGTGGGACAGGGAGAAGTGCAGGTTGCTCTGCGGAAGCGTTGGTCTGCCGTGGGGCTTGTGGCAGGAGGGGCAGAGGGCGCGCCCGATGGTGACGGCTCGTGGTGCGGTGCCCAGGCAGCTGGCGAGGATGAGTCTCAGGGCCAGGTGCGCGAGGACGTAGGTGTCGCGTCGGTCGGTGCTGGGGAAGCTGTTCGCGCGCCGGCGCTCGGTGGCGTCGAGCAGGGTTCCGAGGCGCTGGGCGCGGCCGGCGGTGTCCGGGTCTGCGTGCAGGGTCCACACATCGATGTGGTCGGCGGCCGGACGGTATCCGGTCGGCGGGAGGGCGATTTGGGGCAGGAGGTGGTGCTGTGTCCAGGCTGTCATCCGCTTTCCTCTCGCCTGATGGGCGGTGTGGCGGTGATCGACCGGTCGGAGAGAGGCGACGGCGGCAGTGGCGCCGCTCTGTCAGGCCAGGCGGCGGTAAGTGCCGCGGTGGCGCACCAGCGGTTCGCCGCCGCCGTGAGTGGTAGTGGTGGTGACGGTGCCGATGAGGATGGTGTGGTCCCCGCCAAGGTGGGCGGCGTGGACGCGGCAGGTCACGGCGGCGACGGCTTCGTCGAGGATCGGCACGGTGTCCTGGTAGTGGTGCGGAACGCCGGCGAACCGCTCCATCAGGGGCTTCTCGGCGAAGACCTGCGAGGTGTGGTCCATGGTCACGGCGAGGATGTTCACCGCGAAAGCTCCGTGCTCGCGGATGAGGGCGAGAGTGCCGGAGCGGTTGGCCAGGCAGGCCAGGACGAGCAGCGGGTCGAGCGACAGTGAGGTGACGGCGCTGGTCGTCATGCCGACCGGGCCGCTCGGGGACATCGTGGTCAGCACCGTGACCCCGCCGGCCAGTTCGCCCATGACACGGCGGAACTGCTGCTGTCGCTCCTGGGCGTGTATATCGGGGGCGGCGGAGCCTGGGCGGGGCACGGTGCTGTGCGGCATTCAGGCCAACCTCCCCGTCAAATAGTCCTCGCGCAGACGTCCGCGCTGACGCTTGCCGCTGGTGGTACGGGGGATTCCGCCGCGGCGCAGCACGATCACCTCATGCAGGTTGAACCCGAACGACTGGCGGACCAACGTTGCGGCTTCGCGTTCGATGCGGGGGTGCTCGTCGGCGCGCAGGCGGGTCTCGATGACGGCGATGACGTGTTCCCCGCTGTCGTCGGTGCAGGAGAAGACGGCGCTGTTGCCGGCGTCGATGTCGGGGTGGGTTTCGATGGCCTCTTCGACGTCGTACGGCGGCAGGTTGCGTCCGTTGACGATGAGGAGTTCCTTGACGCGGCCGACGATGTAGAGGTCGCCGTCGCGGGTGAAGCCGAGGTCGCCGGTGGCGTGCGTGCGGTCGGTGACCATGGTCGGGGCGCCGCCGGCGGCCAGGTAGCCGGCCATGACGGAATCGCCCTGGAGGTGGATCTCGCCGATCTCGTTGTCGCCACAGGGGGTGCCGTCGGCGGTGCGGACGTGGACGGTGAGTCCGCCGAGCGGTCGGCCGCAGGCGATGACCGTGAGGGAGGGCCGGTCCCCGGTCGCGTCGCCGACCTTGTTGTGGTGGTGCAGGGCTTCGCGGTCGAGGCGCAGGGCTTTCACGCGGCCCCATGACAGGTCGCCCGGCGGGCGCCGGTCGAGGGACATGGTGGCGGCCAGGACGGTCTCGGCCATGCCGTAGCAGGGGATGATCACGTCTTCGCGGAGGTTCTGCCTGGCGAAGGTGTCCCGGAAGTCGGTGAGGACCTTGAGCGGGATCGGCTCGGCGCCGACGTACGCCTGTCGCAGCGTGGACAGGTCGAGGTCCGGGTCGGGGGTGCGGCGGAAGCGTTCGGTGGCGGTGCGGTAGCCGAAGGGCGGCGCGGTGGTGATGGTGGCGCCGCGCTGGGAGATGTGCCGCAGCCAGGACAGCGGGTCGCGCAGGAAGCTGATGGACGGCATGAGGTCCAGCGGCACGCCGCGGGTGAGGGTGGACAGGGTCAGGATGAAGCCCATGTCGTGGTGGAGTGGCAGCCAATGGCACGCCCGGTCCCGCTCGGGCGTGAAGTCCAGGGCGCGGTGGATGGCGCGGACATTGGCGTTGACCTGGGCGTGGGTGAGGACCGCGGCTTTGGGGGCTCTGGTGGATCCGGACGTGAGCTGGATGTGGTGCGGGTCGTCCGGACGCGGTGGGGTGAGCAGTTCGTCGGTCGCCGGCGGGTGCTGGAGGTCGGCCACGGTCAGGAACTGCGGGCCGTCGTCGGTGGCGAGGGCGGCAGCGGTGGCGCTGTCGGCGGTGATGACGGCGGCGGGTTGGGTGACGGTGACGACGGCCCGGAACTGGCGGGTGCCGGTCGCGGTGTCGTCGCCCGGGTTGGGCGGGACGACGATCGTGCACGGGACCAGGCCGGTCAGCAGGCAGCCCCACAGGGCGGCCAGGTGGTCGGGGCTGGTGCCGAGGGGGAGCAGAACGCGGTCTCCCCGCCTCAGGCCGCGGGCCAGGAGCGCCCCCGCGACTCTCCGGGCCTGTTCGGCGAGCTGACGGTAGGTGAGGGACGCGGTGGTGCCGCGGGAGTCGAGGAAGGTGATGTCCGCGGTGTGGTCACCGAGGGCCTGGTAGTCGAGCAGGGCGGGTTCGTCGACGGTGGTGATGGCCATGGGCTGGTCCTTCACTTGTCGGCGCGGGCGGCTTTGGCGGCCACTCGCTCGCGGACGTGGTCGGCGAGGTCGCCGATGTGGGTGAAGGCGAACGCCTTCTGTTCGGGGATGAAGACCCGGAAGGTGTTCTCGATGCGGCTCATCGCGGCGACCAGGGTGATGGAGTCGAGCGGCAGGCTGAGCAGCGGCGTCGTGCGGTCGAGTCGGTCGAGGTCGACGTGGGCGAGGTCGGCCGGGTCGAGGATGTCGGTGAGGGCCTCGCGCAGCGCGGTGAGCAGCTCGTCGTCGGTGGGTGTGGCGGCGGGTGTGGTGGTCACGGCCGGGTCTCTCCTGTGGGTGCGGTGATGGTGTCGCTGCGCGGGTCGAGGCCGAGCGTGGCTTTGCCGATCATGTCGCGCAGGGCGTCGAGGTTGGCGCCCATGACGGCACCGGCGCGGGCGTCGCGGTAGTGCCGCTCGAGCGGGTTGGCGCGCAGGAAGCCGTGGCCGCCGGTGACCTGCATGGCGGTGTCGGCGACGGCGATGGCGGCCTTGTTGCAGATGTACTTGGTCATGTTCAGCGCCGGGAGTGCTTCGAGGGGGTCGTTCTCGGCCGTCCACGCGCCGTGCAGCAGGGACAGGCGGGCGCTGTGGACGGTGGTGGCCATGTCCGCGACGTGGAGGCGTACACCCTGGAATGCGGCCAACGGCTGTCCCGTAGGTGCGAGTCTGCGGCGCATGACGTGGTCGTTGGCGAAGCCTTGGGCGGCTCGGGCGATGCCGAGGGAGGCGGAGGCCAGTCCGAGGATGAGGGCCGGCAGGGCGTGGGTGAGGCGGGTCATGCCGCCGCCGGGGCCGCCGACGCAGTTCGCGGCGGGGATACGGCAGTCGAGCAGCAGGGTGTTGGCGCTGTTGGCGCGCATGCCCATCGCGTCCCAGGTCTGCTTGACGGTGAGGCCGTCGTGACCGGCGGGGATGACCGCCATGGTCTGGCTGCGGCGGAACTCGGCTTCGCCGCTGTGAGCGTTGATGAGGTAGTAGTCGGCGTGGCCGGCGCCGGTGCAGAACGCCTTCGTGCCGGCCAGGTGCACCGTGTCCCCGTCGGGGGTGGCGCGCAGTTGGGGGTTGAGGATGTTGCCGCCGGTGCCGGGTTCGGAGAATCCCCAGCTGAGAAGCTTTCCCTCGGAGGTGACCTCCTTCAGGACGCGTTCGGCGACCGGGTTTGTCGCGGCGTCGGCGGCCAGGAGGCGGGCGGCGCCCGAGTGCATGGCGAAGATCAGCGCGGTCGATCCGCATGCTTCGGCGAGCTCGGCGACGGCCAGCCCCCACGAGGTGAGGTCGGCGCCGATGCCGCCGTACCGGGTGGGCACCAGTAGGCCGAGGAGTTCGGCGTCGTGGAGGTCTGCGAAGTTCTGCGTCGGGAAGCCGGCGTCGCGGTCGTACTCGCCGGCGCGGGGTGCCAGGCAGCGGCGGGCGACTGCCCGGGCCTGGTCGACGATGTCCTGCTGGTCACTGCTCAGTGCGAGGTCAACCATGAAAGCTCCTAGAAGGCCGCGGACACCGGGCGCCGCAGCGAGGTCACACGGGTGGCCAGCTGTTCCGGCGTGTAGAAGCGGGCGTCGATGATGACGCCACCGGCGGGCGGTGCGGTCGTGGGTGTGCCGGCGTAGACGGCGTTCCCGTACACGGTCAACGGCACCTGGGCGGACCGCTCGGCGACGGGGATGGGTTCGCGGTGCCCGTGTCCGAGCTGCCAGCGGTGGGTGGCCACCATGTCGGTGGGCCTGTCGCAGGTGCTCGCGCAGTCTGGCTGCGCGAGCTGGTGATGGCGGGCGGTGGGACATGAACGGGCCCAGGCGAGCGGGGTGACGTCGAGCAGGCGCCGCACCGTCAGACTGCTCTTCTCGGGGACGCGGGCGGCGGCCTCACTCTCCAGGGCCGTGATGCCGAAGGCGGCCAGTTCGTGCAGGTAGGCCTCTTCGAACACCGGCTCCTCGAGCGGGGCGCGTGGCGCCTGAGCGGCGTCGTGGGGCCGTCCGGGCATCAGGGCGAGCCCCGCGGCCAGTTCGCAGCCGGCGGCGTCGAGAGCGGCGGCGGTACCGAGGTCGTTGACGGTCATGGTGAGCGGCCCGTGCCCCGCCAGGTCCCGTGCCAGGCCGACGAGGCGCGTACCGGTGCGCTGCCAGGCGGCCGGCAGGACGACACCGGCTCGCAGCCCCGCCCGCCGGATCCTGTCCATCGCCTGGCGCAACGCGTACTCGTCGGGCAGCTTGGCCGCGCAGCCTTCCTGCCCGATGCTCACCGCGTCAACCGGCAGTCCGAGCACCTCGTCGAGCCGGCCCGGGGTGGTCAGGCGGACTTCCACGGTCATTGCTTCTCCCCCTTTCCTGTCAGACGTGGGCGCGGCGGCGGGGGGTGTCGCGGAAGCGGCAGCGTCGCTGCTCGCACATCCGGGGAACCCAGCCCATCTGCCACATCAGCTCGACGCGGTCGATGTCGGCGATCGTCTGCTTGGTGCTCCAGCCCTTGGCGACACCGTTCAGCGCACGCCGGTACATCTGGGTGATCTTGGCGTTCTGCCGGACGATGGGGCTCTCCCGGCCGGGAATCTGCAGCGCCGTCACTCCGAGAGCCACCAGGGAGGGCACGTCGCACAGGGCGCAGTCCGACGCCCCGTCGAGGAATCCGCCCAGGTCCCTCACCGCTTCCTCGGGTGCCGGGCTGCCCTGGTAGCCGGCGCGGCAGCCGAGGCCGGAGCCGGGCTGGTCGGGCAGTCGGCAGGCGTGGCAGTTCCCGCCGGACCCGGTCTGCACGGGGACTTCGACCTCCAGGCCGTCGACCGCGCAGAACGCCGCGATCTCATCCAGCGTGGTGGCGTGCGGGACGACGATCCGCCCGACTCCGTAGACCTCTTGCAGCCGCTTCGCGTAGGCGACGGTGGTCACCCCGAGGTGGGAGCCGGCGACGAGCGGAACGCCCGGATACTCGTCGGCGATCCAGCGGGCGGCGGCCAGGGCGCCGACGACGACGGTGTCGGCGCCCGCATCGATGCCCTGGGCGACATGGTCCAGGAACGTGTCCTTGTCGCCGGTGGTGACGGCGGGGGCGTCCGCGCACAAGTGGACTCTCATGCCGGCCGCGTGGGCGTGCGTGATGATCTCCTTCAGCAGGCGCCGGTTGGAGACCTGCGTGGGGTCTCCGTCCCGCTTGCCCGGCAGGGCGTCGAAGCTGACGCCCGTACCAGCTGGTGGCCGGTGGGCGAGGTAGATCTCGGTCGCGCCTCCGGTGATCTGCAGTTCCAGCATCTGCAGGTTGCGCACCGGTGCGTCGAGCCCCACCGATGCCGCCGCCGCGGGATCGGGCACCGCCACGAACGCCGCTTCGCGTTCGGTGTGCGGCGGGGCCATCTCCCACTGCTCGCTCACGTCATTGCTCACTGCTCTGCGCCCCCGTCGTTTACCGCTGTGTGTCGTGCTGGGACCCCGGCCCGGGCCGCCCCGGGTGTCAGGCGTGGGTCGGCTGTGGCGCGTCGGCCGGGCCGAGCGCCCGCAGCTTGCCGACCACGTCGACGGTTCGCGCCGCGGCCGCGGTGACGGCGTCCACGGTGGTGGTACGGCCGGGGCTGAACCGGACCGCGGAGCGGGCCCGCTGGGTCGGGATCCCCATCGCGGTCAGCACGTGGGACGGCTCGTCGCTGCCGGCGTGGCAGGCGGAACCGGCCGAGACGCAGATGCCGTGCACCGCGAGGACGTCGACGAGTGTGTCGCCCCGCACTCCGGTGAAGGACACGTTCAGCGTCTCCGGCAGGCACGGCGCGCCGTCGCCGTTGACCGCGATGTCGCCCGCTTCCTCGAGCCCCTTCAGGAGGTGGGCGCGGACCGTGTGCCGGTACGCCTGGTAGGCAGGATCGTCCAGGTGGCGCAGGGCCGCTGTGGCGGCCGCGGCCATGCCGAGTACGCCGGGGACGTTCTCGGTTCCCGCGCGCAGGCCGCGCTCCTGGCTGCCGCCGCGGATCAGCGGTGACAGTTTCACCCCTGGGGCGACCTTCAGCGCGCCGACGCCTTTGGGGCCGTAGAACTTGTGCGCCGAGACGGACACCAGGTCCGCGCCGAGTCCGGTGAGGGAGATCTTGCCCGCGGTCTGCACGGCGTCGGTGTGCATCAGCGCGCCGGCTTCGCGGGCGATGGCGGCGATGTCGGCGACGGGCTGGATGACGCCGGTCTCGTTGTTGGCGTGCATGACCGACACGAGCGCCGTGTTCGGCCGCAGAGCGCGACGTACGTCCTCGGGGTCGATCCAGCCCCGGCCGTCCGGCCTGAGGATCGTGATCTCAGCGCCCAGTTCGTGGGCCATGGCGCACGATTCGAGGACCGCGGAGTGCTCGATGGCGGTGGTGATCACGTGGACCGTCCGGCCGCCGGAAGCGGCGGACAGGACGGTGCCGCACACAGCGAGCGCGTCTGCCTCGGAGCCGCCGCCGGTGAACACGACGTCGTCCGCCGCGCAGTCCAGCAGGGCCGCCATCTGGGCCCGGGAGGACTCCAGGGCCTCTTTGGCCTCGTCGCCGGCGTCGTGCCGACTGGAGGGGTTGCCAGTGATGCTCATCCCGGCCAGGACCGCGTCGACCGCTTCACGGCAGACGGGACTGGTGGCGGCGTGGTCGAGGTAGATGCCCGTGCCGCCCACCGTGGGCTGGGGCGGGCTAGGCACAGATGAGGGGTGCGTCATCGTCGACCCCCTCCCGGTGGTTGGTCACCAGGCGGTGCGCCACCTGCCGGCCGAGCGCGGCGACGTGCCGCTGGTCGGGGGCGAGGCCACCGAGCAGGGCCTCGACCCGCTCGTCGTCCCACGCCTCGATCTCGCCGAGCGTGGCCCCCAGGGCGGCTTCGGTGATGACGCTGGCGGTGGCCAGCGAGGCGGCGCACCCGTGGGCGCGGAAGCGGATCTCTGCCACCGTGCCGTCGTTGATGCGGGCGGTCAGCATGATCTGGTCGCCACACACCGGGTTGCCGATGAAGGCCCGCACATCGGGGGTCTCGAGCTCGCCGGCGTTGCGTGGGTTGGTGAAGTGGTCCACCACGGTGGGGCTGTAGCGGGGCATCGTGTCAGCCCTCCACCGGCGCGGCAGCGGCGGGGACCTCGCACTCGGCGACGATCTCCTGGCTGTCGATGAACTTCTCGATGCTCACCGCGCAACAGCCGAGTTCGGCGCCCTGCAGGCGGCGGCGGAAGGAGACCGTCTGACCGGTGCGGCCGCACGGGCAGGGGGTGCGGTCGACCTCGCCGACGTCCTCGCTGAGGATGAAGGCCGGGTATCCGGTGGACAGAGCGTCCATCAGGGCGATGACGCCGGTCTTGCCCGGAGCGACTTCGACGTCGGTGTTCTCGACGTCCCGGATCGAGATGTAGGACCACGGCGGGACGTGCTTGCGGTGGTGCTCGCACTCCATGGCCAGCATGTTCGACTCGATCATGCCGTACATGTCGCGGACCCGGTCGGCGGGAATGCCGAGGTACTTCTCGATCTTGGCGTTGAACTCCTCGCGGCTGATCGACTCGCCGGTGTACCGCTTCCAACCGCCGAGAGTGATCACGAGGGACTCGGGGTCGAGCTTGAGGGTGATGTCCTCCAGCTCCAGGTAGCGCAGGAGCCGGCCGACGAGGAACGGCGGGCCGATGATGTGCCGCGTCATCGACTCCTCCCACTTGTCGAGCTGGCCGAGCGCCTCCTCGGGGTCGAAGGCGTAGTCGCGCACGATGTAGGCGTGGTCGTCCAGCAGGCCGTTGAGGACGTTGAACGCCTTGACCATGCCCATCTCCGGCGTCTCGGCCGTCGAGGGGCACAGGAACAGGCCCGCGCCCTTGCCGACCTGGAAGAACTCCCGGTACTGAGCGAAGATCGCGGTCATCACGCGGCTGACCGTCTTCACGTCACGACGGGCGACGCTCGGCACGCCGCCGGTGCCGGTGGAGCGAATCTCCAGCTCGACATCGGTCAGCGGCGCGGTCATCAGCACGTGCGCGTCGGGCTGCTTGAACATCCGCACCGGCAGCAGCGGGATCTTCACCAGGTCGGCCAGCGTCTTGATGTCGTCAGCCGACACGCCGGCGGCCTCGCACTGGGCGCGGTAGAAGGCGTTGTGCCCGGCGTGCTCGGCGAACGAGCCGCGCATCGCGGCGGTCACCGAGGCTTCCCACTCGCTCTCAGGCTGGCGGAAAGCGACGTCCGGACAGCCGAGCATGGCAGCGAGTTCCATGAATCCCCCTTGGATTTGGGCAGCGAGAACTGCACACTGCGGTCGGGTAGTTGGCTCGAATCGACCCTGACCGCGGCGCGACCTACTATTGCAGTAGTACTACCTGGATAGTCAAGGATCGCCCGATGTCCTATGCTGCTCGCCATGGCGAGACTGGGTGACCTTGAGCGAGCGGTGCTGGACTGCCTGTGGCAGGCCGAGCAGCCGCAGACCGTGCGCGAGGTGCACGAGGCGCTGGCCGAACGGCAGCTTGCCTACACAACCGTCATGACCACGCTGCAGCGCCTCGCGCGCAAGGGCCTGGTCACCCAGGACGCACAGGCCCGGGCCCACCTCTTCAGCGCGGTGGCCACCCGGGAGGAGATGTTCACCGAGCTCATGACCGACGCCCTGGGGATCGCCGGCGACGAGCACGAGGCGATGCTCCGGTTCGTCGACGGGATCAGCCCTGAGGCCCGCGCGGCCCTGGCCGAAAGGCTCGAGCGCGACACCCGCGCGTGATCCAGCGACGCCACAGGCCGGACAGCGTGACGCTGCGCCGGCACCAAGCCTGGCTCCAGGGGTGGAAGCCAGGCCACACAGGCGAGAACAAGTGAAACCAAAGTAACGGGGGGTTACGTGGATGCGCTGTGTCTTGTGCTGTTGTCCATCCTGCTGCTGGCCGGAGTGTCAGCCGTGGTCACCCACACCAAATGGCCCTACCGCGCCCCGTGCGCGGCCCTGTGCCTCTGGCTCGCCGGATGCGTCGCCGCGCTGACCGGCCTGCTGACCGCCAGCTACGCCATGGTCGTCCACTTCGAGGAGATCGCCCAGCACCAGATCCTGCTGCTGCCCGTCGACGTCACCGCTGTCCTCGTCGCCTGGGGATTCGCCGGTCGTGTCCTGAGCGCCTACGTCCGGATCCATCGCAAAGGAAGAAAGCGGCGTCAGCGGCATCTGCAGCTGCTGACGCTGTTCGGCAAAAGCGTGCACGACCTCCAGGCGGTGATACTGCCCAGCCGCCAGCCCCTCGCCTACAGCGTGCCAGGACCCGACGGCGGCCATGCCGTCATCTCCGACTGTGTCCTGGCCGAGTTCACCCGCGAAGAGGTCGATTCCGTCCTCGCCCACGAGAAAGCCCACCTTCGGCAACGCCACCACCTGCTCACCCAGTTCAGCGACGCCTGGTGCGCGGTGCTGCCCAAGCACTCCTTCGCCGTCCGCTTCGCCGAACGCTTTCACGGACTGATCGAGATGCGGGCCGACTGCGCCGCCAGCGTCCGGTGCGGCCGCCGCGCCACCGCGTCCGCGCTCGCCCGTATGGCGTACGACAAGAGCCCTGACGCCGAGGCCGACTTCGGCTGCCCGGTGGCCGCACGACGTCGGCACCTGCTGACCAACGACCGATGTTGCACCTCGTTGACCGCCTCCACGGTCTTCTGCGTGGCCTGCGCCGTCGCTGTCACTCCCGCAGCCCTCACGGCCGCCGGCGTCCTAGCCGCCGCCTGTGCCTGGATGTGCCACTGACCGCCCTCCACACGAGGGCTTTTTTGTTGAGCCGAGAACGTTCATCGAGAAGGGATGCTGATGGCAGAGTCGCGAGTCTCCGAGTCCATCGAGATCGCCGTGCCGCCGAGCGTCGTGTACGCGGCGGTGACGAACGTGGCCGACATGGGCCGCTGGAGCCCCGAATGCACCGGCGCGAGCGTCAAGGACGACGGCCCGCGCCGGCAGGTGAGGGCCGGTATGAAGTTCACCGGCCACAACCGCTCCGCCAAGCGGCCGTGGTCCACCCAGTGCACCGTCACCGCGGCCGAGCAGGGCGTGAAGTTCACCTTCCTCTCCCGCGGTGCGGGGCTGCGCGTCGCCCTGTGGAGCTATCGCTTCGAGCCGCTCGACCACGGCCGGGCGACCACGGTCACCGAGACCTGGATCGACCAGCGCGGCTGGTTCATGCACTTCATCGGCCCCAAGGTCAGCGGTATTCACGACCGGGCCACCCACAACCGACAGACCATGCAGGTAACCCTCCAGCGCCTGAAAGAGACACTGGAGAAGGAACACCGGTCCACCTGACCGCGCGGGACGGGGAGGGGCACGCCGACATGGTGTGCCCCTCCCGCCGCTGTCCGCGGGCAGCCGGCCCAGGTGGCCGTGCTGCCGGGCCGGGCGGGGGTGGCCGGCCCGACAGCGGGTGGGCGCGGCACGGCACGGGGGGAAGGAGCCGCACCGCGCCCGGCCTGGCCGCCCCGGCACGGGCCGGGGCGGCCTGGAGCCTTTACGGGGTCGCGCTTTCGGCCTTCACACCGGTCGGCTCTGTCAGGAGCGGGGTCTTATCCCGGGCGGGGAGCAGTACGACCACCACCACCGCGGTGACCGCGGCGAGGCCCGCGCAGATCAGCGAGACCGTGGCCATGCCGGCCACGAAGGCATCGCGTGCCGAGTCCGCGATGCCGCCTGCCTGTGCGGCGGGGAGCTTCTCCGCGACCTGGATGGCTCCGGCCACGTTGTCCCGGATCGCCTCCTGCGCCTGTTCCGGCAGAGCGGAGGGGATGTCGTCCTCGACATTGTCGCGGTAGGAGGAGTTCAGTGAGCTGCCGAGGACGGCGACTCCCACCGACGCGCCGATCTGGCGCATGCTGTTGGCCAGCGCGGACCCCGCACCGACCTGGTCGGCGGGAAGGGAGCTGAGGATTGCGTCCAGCGTGGTGGGCATGGTGAAGCCCAGCGCCAGGCCCATGATGGCCAGTGCCGCGCCGGTCACGGTGAAGTCGGTGTCGGGGTCCACGGTGGAGAGCAGCCCGAGCCCCGCGACCCACAGCACCATTCCGGTGGCGACGATGACCTTCGTGCCGATCTTGCCGACCAGGCGGCCGCCGACCGCGGCCGCGATGACCAGCGCACCGATCATCGGCAGCAGGTGAAGGCCGGTGTCCATGGCGTCCTTGCCCTGTACCTGCTGCAGGAACTGGGGCACCACGAACAGCACTCCGAACAGGATGAACATCACCGCGGAGATCGCGACGCTGGACCAGGTGTAGCGGGCGTTACGGAAAAAGCGCAGGTCCACCAGCGGGCTGGATGCTTTGCGCAGCCACACCAGCAGCAGGCCCAGCAGGACGAGGCCGCCGATCATGGTCAGCAGGACGACGGGGTCGTCCCAGCCGGCGTTCGGGACCTCGATGACGCCGTAGACGAACGCCGAAACGCCCAGCAGCGACAGGGCGGCGCCGATGAAGTCGAGTCGCTTGGCGTTCGGGTCACGGGTCTCCGGCACGAACAGCAGCATGCCGATGACGGCCACGATGACGACGGGAATGTTGATCAGGAAGATCGAGCCCCACCAGAAGTTGTTCAACAGCCAGCCGCCGGCCAGCGGGCCGAGCGGGAGCCCGAGGGCGAACCCGGCGGTGGCGATCGCCATGGCCTTGGACCGCTCCTCCTGGGGAAACATCAGCGGCACGATCGACAACGCCAGCGGGGTGATCGCCGCAGCTCCGGCACCCATGACGATGCGAGCGACGATCAGGCCGTCGGGGCTGTCGACGCCCAGGACCATCAGAGAGCCGATGCCGAACAGCAACAGGCCACCGACGAGGACGAGTCGGCGTCCGATGCGGTCGCCGAGCACTCCGAGCGGCAAGAGCAGACCGGCGAAGGGAAGGGTGTAGCCGTCGGTGAACCACTGCAGCTCAGTGGTCGTCGCCTCGAGCTCCGTGGCCAGCGTCGGCAGCGCGACCGTCAGGATCGTCGCGTCCAGGCCGACGATCATCAAGCCGAAGACGGGCGCGGCCAGAGCCAGCCAGCGATTACGTGCGAGCCCGCTGTTTCCGGGCGATGATGGATCAGTTGCGGTGGTGCCGGGCATTGCCATGGATGCTCCTCAGCAGGGCGCAAACGAAGAGTCGATGAAGTGCCGGGGCGTCGGGACCCGGCCGGATTCGGAACTCGGCCCGATCCGTGGTGATCGGAGTGCGCTCGGGCGCACTCGAAAGCCCCCTGAGCTGTTGCCGTGCCGCTCAGGGGGCCGATGCACAGTTCCCCCTCTTGAAGTGTTCTGGGCACCAGGGCCCGGCTGCCGCGAGCGGCAATGTTGTTCAGGTCAGTTGCAGCAGGCACATCCTGGGGCGCAGCCGCAGGCGTCGTCCCCGGCCGCAGGCTTCGCGTCGGCGTTCAGCGTGCTCAGACCGGCCGGCGCGCAGCAGCCGTCGCCACGCCATGCCTCCCGGCCTTCCTTGACCGCGATCGCCGCTATGACGAGCGCCGCTACCGGATCCGCCCATGACCAGCCGAGCGTGGCATTGGCGACCAGGCCCAACAGCAGCACGGCCGACAGATAGGTGCACAGCAGCGTCTGCTTGGAGTCCGCGACCGCCGATGCCGAACCCAGCTCGCGACCGGCCTTGCGCTGGGCGGCCGACAGGAACGGCATGACGGCCAGCGACAGGGCCGCCAGAACGATGCCTGGGATCGACGGCTGCGCCTCCCCGCTGCCCGTCAGCACGCGGATCGCGTCCACTGTCACGAAGGCAGCGAGCGCGAAGAACGAGACCGCGATGATCCGCAGCGCCTTCTTCTCGCGCGCTTCCCGAAGTGCGTGCTCGCGAGCGGAGAACTGCCAGGCCACTGCCGCGGCCGAGGAGACCTCGATGATCGAGTCCAGACCGAAGCCCACCAGAGCGGAGGACGATGCGATCGTTCCGGCGGTGAGGGCGACGATCGCTTCGACGACGTTGTAGGCGATCGTCGCCGCGACCAGCATCCGTATGCGGCGGGTCAGGACCTCCCGTCGCGCGGGTGCCGGTCCGAGGGATATGCCCGCGGCCATCAGCAGCAGCCCTTCTCCTCGTTGTCGGGGCAACTGCTGTCCGCGGCGACAGCCAGCACGGCCTGACGCAGGTCGTCCAACGCGTGCCCCAGCCGGGGGTCGGCGAGCTCGTACCGGGTCCGGCGGCCCTCGGGTACGGTCACGACCAGCCCGCAGTCGCGCAGGCACGCCAGGTGGTTCGACAGACGTGTGCGAGAGATCCCGAGTTCGTCGGCGAGGTCGGAGGGATAAGCGGGAGCTGCGCGCAGGGCGAGCAGCAGACGGCAGCGGATCGGGTCGGCGAGGGCACGGCCGAACCGTGCCAGCACCTCGATGTCGGTCGCGAGATTCAGCACAGCCAAAACGATACACAGGAACCTGAATTCAGGAAAGCATGGATAGTTGGTTTCCGGCTTCGGCCCGCCAGGGGGCCGGAGCCACTCAGTGGTCGTGCGGTGCGTCCCGATGGATGGGGCCGTGCGGGCCTTCGCAGTGCGGGGCCGGCCTTGCGACACCGCCGCCGTGGGCGGTCAGTTGAAGAACTCGCTCCGGCTGATGGTCGACCTGGAGGGTCGTGTGCGTGATGCCGTAGTCGCGGCGGACGAGGTCCTCCAGGCTGCGGCGCACTGCATGGCAGTCGCCGCCCGGCTCCACAAGGACGTGGGCGGACAGGGCCGCCTCCTGGGAAGTGATCTGCCAGATGTGGAGATCGTGCACCTCGGTGACCGAGGAGTGAGCCACCAGTTCGTCGCCGAGCCGGTCGGGGTCGACGTGGGCGGGGGCAGCCTCGAGGAAGACGCGCCCCGAGTCGCGCAGGAGGCCGTAGCCGGCCTTGAACATGAGCGCGACGACGATCAGCGTGGCGATGCCGTCGGCGCGGGCGAATCCCGTGGTGACGACGATCAGGGCAGCGACCGCGGTCCCGATGAAGGCGAAGAGGTCGTTGAGAATGTGCTGGTAGGCGCCTTCCACGTTGAGCGAGGAGCGGTTGGCGCGGGAAATGCACCACGTGGCGGCCACGTTCACCGCGACTCCGGCCAGTGCAGTGATCAGCATGAGACCGCCATTGACCTCGGGCGGGTCGATGAGCCGTTCGGCTGCCTCATAGGTCAGCCAGGCGCCCAGCAGGATCAGTGAGAGACCGTTGGCTTGCGCGGAGAGGATCTCCGCACGCTTGAGGCCGTAGGTGTATCCGCCCTTGGCCGGCCGCTTGGCTATCCGCATGGCGATGAGCGCCAGGGCGATGGCCACGGCGTCGGTGAGCATGTGGGCGGCATCGGAGATCAGCGCCAGCGACTGGGCTACGAAACCGATGACCACTTCGACCGACATGAAGCCGACGATCAGCGCGAGCGCGATCGAGAGCCAGCGCTTGTCCGTGTCAGCGGTCACGCCGTGGTCATGACCGTGTGAGCCGTGATCGTGCGGCTTACTCCCCATGGTTCCCCCTCGCCTCGAAATCGGCTGGCCTTTCGCCCGCGAAGTGAAGCGCATATCGGCGGAAGACGCAAAGGCTGCAATGAAGTCGGAAATCACCCCCGTTAACAAGCCGTTGACCTGCGGCTTCATAATTCAGGCAGTGCATTCCGATTGGGATTGAGATCGGTTTTCGAGAAGGATCGTGCGTCCCGGTCGGCCGCTGTCCAGGACGGCGACGACCGAGCTGAGACCGTTGCCGCAGATCACACTCCGGTCGAGCCCTTCGAGGGCGTCCAGAACGGTTTGCTGGTGCGGGGAAGGTGGTTGCTTTGCTCGGGGGCGCGGTGCAGGGTGCGGCGCACCGCGACGAGTTCGGGCAGGATCCGTTGTGCGTCTGCGAGGACACTGGCCGGCTCGTCGCCCGCGGTCGCGGGGGGCTGTTCACCGGGGGCTTCCGCATGAGTGAAGCACGTCTTCGATGATCTCAGGGCTGCGGTCGGGAAGGCCGAACACGAGGCGTTCGTCGAGGCCGCCGGGGTTGACCACGTTGAACTCGAAGACGTACGGGCAGGCGAGATCGATGTCGGCGAACCGGGTGCCGTGGCGCAGCAGTTGCTTCCCGATGTGCTCACAAAGTCGCCGTTCGTCGGCGCTCAGGAAGGTGTCGGAGCAGTGGGCGCGGTGGGCCGTGTCGCCCCGGTGCTCGTCGGTTGCGAGGAGGTGGGCCTGTTGGGCCACGGGCCTGCCGGCGGCGAGGATGACGCGCTTCTCCTCAGCGTGCGGTACGTACTCCTGCAAGCAGGTAGACGTCGGCGCCGGCGTCCGCGTCCGGAGGTTCGACCAGCCACGTGGCATCGGGATCCTGTTGGTATGCCGTCCAGAGTTCGTCGAAGGAGTTGGAGATCAGGGTGCGTCGCGGCAGGTGCTCGGGCGGCACCACCACGGACAGGTTGGTCTTGCTGCCCGGCATCAGGATCCCGGTCACGTCATTGACGAACCGCACATGCTGGTTGAGCCGCCACAGCAGCTGCCACGCCGCTGTCTCCACCGAGGGCTGCGAGTAGTCGAGCACCCACACCACCTCGATCTCCTCGAAACCGCGCCGTTCGGGCACGCCCGGATACGGCTCGTAGGCTTTGACCGGGCCGTCCACCCTCCCGGCGGCCACCAGGGCCTCCTCCCCCGCACCGGTCAGACTGTTGATCGACCCGACCCACACTTCGGGCCCGCCCGCAGCAAAAGCGTTGGCTTATAAGGCATGACAGCTGTCGAGTTCCGCCAGGGCGCCGATCGGTAAGGCGGCCACACGCACGCGGGCGCCCTCCTCGATTCAGCGATGGGCAAGACGCCGCAGAAAGAGAGCTCCCCCACTCGGCGGCAAATAACACGACCGGCCACAGAACAATCCTCCCTGCCGCCGCAGGCCGGCACGCGATCGGATCCTCCATTCGACACCCCGGACTGGGACACCCGGGCAACAGCGACCACCCCATCCACGGCAGCAGGCACTGGGCAAACAAGTTTGGTCAGGATCCGGCTCGGCGGTGGCGTAGGGTGGTGTTCACCGACGCGGGGTGGAGCAGCTCGGTAGCTCGCTGGGCTCATAACCCAGAGGTCGCAGGTTCAAATCCTGTCCCCGCTACTGAAAAGAAGGGCCCAGATCCCCAGGATCCGGGCCCTTCTGCCGTACGCCGCGCCCGCGCCCGGTACGCAACCCCGCACCCCGCCGTGCGACGACCCCCTGAACGCCGCCCCACCGATAACCCCAGGCTAGACCCTCAGCCGATGAGAAATCCTGCTCCTGCGCACGAGCAGCTCCGCGATCGGGATGCGCTCGTCGTAAACGGCAAGGGACCAGGGGACCATCACTGTGAAGACTCGGAGATGCCGCCCTGGTGCCGGGGGGATTCAAGCTCCTGGGAGGAAAAGGCAGAACAGATGGCCGTGAGGGTCGCGCAAAACCCGTACGCCCTTCTGAGGCTGATACTCCTCCAGCGACGCACCCAGGGCGCAAGCTCGCTCTGTCTCCGCGTCCAAGTCGTCGACCTGCAGGTCCACATGCGCTTGCATCTGCTGAGCACCTGGGCGTTGGGGCCAGACCGGGGGCGTGTGGTCGGCTTCCAACTGGAAACTCAGGCTGGGGCGCTCCTGTTCCGGGGCCCGCAGTCGGACCCACTCAGGCTCCCGCTCGACTTCCTGCCAGCCCAGCAGGGCGCGGTAGAAATCCGCCAGAGCAGGTGGATCGGGAGTACCAAGAACAAAAGCACCGAGCATCGCCGTCATGCCCCCACCCTGCCCCTGTGACTCACCCCCATGCATCATGGCTGGCACAAGGCCAGTGCCGGGTGAAGAGTCCTGGGCTCCGCCTGCGGGCCGTGGGCCCCGGCCCTCCCCGGGCCGGGGCCGTACCAGCGTGGTCAGAAGTACTGGCAGTGGTCCGCCTTGGTCGCCTTCTCCTCCAGGAACCAGGTGGCGTCCACGATGCCTTCGGCCTCCGGAATCAGGTTCGAGTCGTCGACCCCGAAGGTGGTGGCGGCGGCCCGGCACCCGTAAAGGTTCACCTTCCCGGTGCCCTTGAGGTACGTGAGGTAGTCGATGATCTCGGTGGGCTCCCCGTTGTCTATCATCGTCGCCCTCAGCGCTTCCGTGTCCGCTTCCGCCGCGTGCCGGCCCTCCATCTCCAGCGAGGCCGCTCCCTCCTTGGTGAGGACGCGGACGGCCCACAGCACGAAGAGCATGTCGACCTGAACGCCCTTCTCGGCACAGAGCCAAGCGAAGGTCAGTGGGGTGAGCATCTTGTCGTAGGCGTCGTCCCTGACGACGATGGCCAGCTTCTCCATGACTGCTGCCTCCTCTCCCCGCCCCGGCCCCGTTCCGCGCCGGCCCCGTACCGGCTTGCCCGCATCCCACGCTAGGCAGCGGGGAGAGGGAGAGCATGCGTGGTGCTGCCGTATTCCTGGCCTGCTATCGCCGTACTTCCGCGGTGGCGTCGGCCAGCCCGAGCTCCAGGGCTCGCCGGGCCGCCGCGGTCCGGGAGGCGCAGCCGAGCTTGGCCAGCACGTGGCGGACACGCGCCCTGCAGGGCCAGGGCGTGGGCTCTCAGGCCGGTACGGCACGCCGCCTCGGCGTCCTCGGCCGCGGAGATCGCCTGGTCGAGCGCCTTGGTGAGATACCCGGCGGACTTCCACTGCTCGGCAAGGGCGAGATGTTCCGCCGCCGCCTCGTCGCGCCGTCCCGCCTCGGTGAACGCCTCGGCGGCGGCCTCCCGCGCCGCGGCCGCGCGCGACCGGTCACCCACCAGGCCGGCGGCGTTGGCCAGTCTCCGCTGTGCGGACCCGGAGCCCGCGAAGTCGCCGCGGGAAAGGCGTACCCGTGCGACATTTCAACGGCCTGACCGTGCCCAAGCACCTGAACCTGTGGATCGGCGACCACGCCTCACCGGAGGGCGCCGGTCTGACCATCCCGCTCAGCGTGGAACCGGCCCAGGCGGACGTGCGCCCGCACGTGAACTGATCTTTGTGCGGCCCCCTTTAAGGAACCAGGCGGTGTTCGAGGCTCCACCTTCGGGGCCCCGGCGGCGTGCTGGTGGGCGCGGATCGAGGTGGAGTCGATGTTGATGTTCCAGTCGATGCCCCCGCCGCGTCGGCGACGGCCTGGACGTACTGGAGCAGCCTCTCCCCAGTGCCGTCGGCCGACCACAGCATGTGCCGCTTGTGGAGGGTCTGCCACGGGCCGAAACGTTCGGGCAACTCGCGCCACCGGCAGCCGGTGCTGAGCCGGTGAATGATCCCGTTGATCACCTGGCGGTGATCTCGCCACCGGCCACACCGGTCATTACTCCTGGGCAACAGCGGCTCCAGCACCGCCCACTCGTCATCGGTGAGCCCCCCTGCTGAGCATGGCCAGAACAACGAACCGTCCCTCGAAGGGATACGACCTTCAGCGAGCAAAAGCCCCCGTCAGCGGCCCGGAAATGAGTTGCCCTGGCTGAGGAGGAGCTACTACCGTCACGCCAGCGCGACAGACGCGCGATCTCGGGATGGGGAGGTTGATGAATATGGCCGCCGTCGGCCCTCATCAGTATGCCCTCATCCGGCCCGCGCGCTAACAAAGCGCGGCCCGGTCGCTCCTACGACCAGGAGAGACACATGTCTTCCCCTTCTTCATCCGCCCACGCCGACGTGGTCACCAAGCGGCTCGTCCTTCGGCCCTGGACCATGAGCGAGGCCACCGCAGTCCTCGACGACACCCGGTCCCCGCACTGGGCGGACGACTTTCCCGCCGACGGCGATCGCGTGGTCGCGGGCCTCTTCGACCAGTACCCCGACTGGCTCGGCGCATACGGCCACCGTCTGATCATCGAGCGCGACAGCGGCCTGGTGGTGGGCTCCATCGGCCTGTTCTGGCCGCCCATCGAAGGCGTCCTTGAGATCGGATACGGCATCGTGGCCTCCCGCCGCGGCCGGGGTTATGCCCCCGAGGCCACCCAGGCTCTGGCCGAGTTCGCCCTCACCGCGCCTGATGTCCACACCGTGTCAGCCAACGTGGAACTGTCGAACACATCCTCGGTCCGAGTATTGGACAAGGCCGGCTTCCACCGGTGGGCCACCGAGGAGAACGTAGTCACGTTCACGATCACGAGTCCGGGCCACGATCGGCGCTGATCCCCGGGGTCCTGGAGGCGATGCCCTGCAGGACCCCACCGCGGTGGCTGAGTCCCAGGGCAACCAGCGTGATCGGAGAGACAGAACCTAGCTGCCGGTACCGGCGTGGCGTTCGAGAGCGAGCATGAGGCGGTTGCGCCCACCGCCTGGAGCTGGTGGATGCTCATCACGGACTCGGCCCGGCTGGTGCTGGAAACCCGCCCCCGCCGAGGCGATCGGGCTGACTCCCAGAACAGCCAAGGCGACGACAGCAGAACGGGCCACATTTCACACACTCACAGCGGCACAGCGAGAAAGCCATGCCCTCATCACGAAACCTGATCGACCGGACGGACGCTAGTAACCTGAGCGGGTCGAGATAGAGGCCGGCCACGGGTCGGACCTTGTTGATGCACAGCGGATCCGTGGACTGCTTGAACGCCTGCGACCCGCGCGGGGCCAGGCCGAACTCCCGCCAGATCCGCGAGATCGCCGACTGGGACATCCCGCTCGCCGCCTTCAGCGCCCCGAGGCCAGGACGCGCAACGGGTCGTATCGGACTGGACGCAAAGCGTGACTGTCTCGGTCGGCCCACACGGCGGCTCGGCGTCGGACAGCTTCACCACCCGGCCTCCCGGTCGGGGCGTGTCCTTTCGTCGTAGCGCAAGGTGCATTTTCCGTCACCTGATTCGGTGTCTCGGTCCCTGGAAGATGCCGGGGCGAGACGTTGATCTGGTGGTTCGGTTGGTCGCTTTCTCCCTGCTCCTTGACAATCAGGATGGACGAGATGTCTTCTCGCCGGCGCCGTCTCCCCGCGGCATGTGCCGCCACACTTGCACTGGCGGGCCCGCGAGGCGTCCCCCAGCACGTTTGCAGGCTCGGGCCCGGGCAAGGAAGGCTGGGACAGGTCGCGGCAGGGCAGTTGAGGAGCAACGGTGATTTCACAGGAGCAGCTCACGGATCTGGCTCGGCAGCCGGTCTACGCCGCGGACGGGGTGAAGGTCGGGGATGTGGTCCATGTCCTGCTGGACGACACCACTGGCAGGGCGGAGTGGGCGCAGGTGCACAGCGACTCGTCGGGGCCGGGTGACGTCTTCGTGCCTTTGGGGGACGCCGTTCATGTCGGCGACCGCATTCAGATCCCGTTCGCCAGGAGCACCATAGAGGCCGCAGCAAAGGTGGAGCTTCAGGGGCGTCCGGTACTGTCCGTGGCCGATGAGGAGAAGCTCTTCGCGTGCTTCGGGCTGAGGGACGTTCGTGAACAGGTGAACGCGGAGCAGGGCTCCGGGTGGTCGCAGATGGACCGGGCCGACCACATCCGGAGGGGCACTGACGGGCAGGAAGGGGTCCGAACACGGCTGCGTCTCCTTCAGAACGACAGCGCCTGACAGTTGGCGGTTGCTGACGTGCCTGAAGCCGGAGCCCCTGGCTCCGGCTTTCGGCGCGTACCAAGGCATGGGTACAGCGCAGCCGCCCCGGCCGATGCGGGTTCTTCGGTCAAACCTCGTTGTACGCGCCCCCACAGGGCACGCCGTGACCTCCGACTCGAGTTCCTCGCCAAGAGCTCGCGATCCACCCGGTCGGCATCGGTGCTTTGCCCATAGGGAGTTCGGCCCTCTTGCTCGCTCACGCGAAGAATCACTACGAGTGCGAACGCGAACCGACCCCGACCGCACGGTATGGGTACGCGAGGGCCGAGGGGCTCGTGCTCTCCCGGCCCTCGCGTGTCTCGGGTGCTACTTGAGCACGCCCGCTCCCGTCGTCGTCGCCAGCGACGTCGGCAGGTTGCTCGCCGAGGCCTCCAGGCCCGCCGTGAGGGTCGGGGTCCAGTTGACCGTGGTCTTCAGGTCCTTGGACGAGGCGGCGTTGTAGGCGGCGACGAGGTCGGTCACCGTGCCGTTGACGAGGTTGCCGGAGCCCTTGACCGAGCCGGTGCCGTCACCGCTGAGGAGCTTGGCGGCCTTCGCGCCGGACGGCAGCTTCCAGTAGTTGTTCTCCGCGACGAGCTGGGCCTTGGCACGGGAGTTGATGCTGTACTGCGGCGTGTACCCGTTGAGGGGCGTGACGTCGTAGTAGTTGTTGTAGATGTGGATCTGGCCGATGCGGGCCAGCGGGGCGCGCTGCATGATGCCCTTCCACACGTTGTGGTGGATGGACACGCGCAGCTTGCCGACGCTGTCGGTGTCGCTGCTGCCGATCAGCATCGTCTTGTCGTGATCGGTGAACTGGTTGCGCGAGACGGTCACCAGGTCGGATCCCTTGGTGATGTCGAGGGCGCCGTCGTGGATCTGGTACTCGCGGCTGAAGTACTTCGGGTTGGCGGTGTCGAAGTGCGGCGCGTCGGTGAACGTGTTGTGGTCCGCCCAGACGTGGGTCGCGCCACGCAGGGAGACCGAGTCGTAGTTGGAGTTCCAGTTGCCGTCGTCGCCGTCGGTCGGGTCCCACTGCGGGAAGCAGTCCTCAGTGGCGGCGAAGGTCAGGTTGCGGACGATGACGTTGTCCACGTTCTGAATCTGGAGCATGGCCCCGGTGAGGCCCGCGTTCGTGCCGGGGACGCCCACGATCGTCGTGTTGGCGGGGACCTTGAAGACAATGTTCTTGCCCTGCTTGGCCTGGGCGGCGGCGCGTGCCGTCTCCTGGGTGCCGGAGGGCAGCTTGGAGCGGCCGTAGGTGGCCGGGTCGTAGGCCTTGAGGTAGGCCGACAGCGAGTAGCCGGTACCGGAGGCGTAGTCGGCGCAGGTCAGCTTCTTGCCGCTGTCATCGGTGTTCGCGTCGATCACGCCGTTGATCTTGATGATGCGGGGCGTGGTGTCGGAGACCGAGCCCAGCGCCTTCACGAGCTGCGCGCGGGTGGACACGGTGAAGGTGTGGGCGGCATCGGCCTTCGTGCCACCGGTGGTCCCCGTACCGGAGGACGCCCAGCCGTCCTTCGCGGCGAGCGTCTGGTGGTACAGGTCGACGGTCCCGGCGTTGGCGTTCACCACGACAACACCAGCGCCGACGCCTGCGGCCACGACGGCCGCGCAGACGACGGCGGCACGACGGGAGCGGAGGGACCGGCGGTGGGAGCGAGCAGCCACGGGGCTTCCTTACAGGGGGAGGAACAGGGTTACGCCCTGTCAGTGGCCGCCGCCCCATGAAGGGTTGCCGGGTGCGAAGGAATCTTTTTCCTCCGCCTTTCCCGGCACGCGATGTCGTCCGAATCCGCCTCCACGTCGCCTCACCCGATCCGCTCACCTTCGGCTCACTGCGGGAAGAGCTGGGCTACGTCAGGTACCTGCACGCGACGTACGACCTGCCCGTCCTGCTGGTCATGGTCCGCCGGGCCAGGGCCGTCGACGTCGCGCTCTGCACCACGGCATCAATCGACGCGGTCATCCATCGGCCAGGACAGCACCACCGGGGCGCATCTCCTGCGCTGACGAGCTGTCCCGCCATTTGCTCCTGCTGGGAGACACCCATGTCACGCATCACCCTGCCGCGTACCGGGCCGCGCCTGTCCATCGCTGCCACCGCCGTCCTGCTCGCCGCCGGACCGGCATCGGCTCACGTCGAGGTCGCCTCCGACAGCGCGCAGGCACTCGTGCAGAACGCGGAGTTGAACTTCAACGCGGCATCCGAGTCCACCGCGGCCGGCATCACCGAACTGCGGGTAATCCTGCCCGAAGGGGTCACGCTACCGACGTCACGTACGGCGAGGGCCCAAGGGCTGGAAGTTCGCGGGCACCACGACGGCTACACCATCAAAGGGCCGGCGCGGTGAAGGCCGGTGAGGACGCCGAGCACTCGGTCGTCGTCCGGCAGCTGCCCGACGCAGAAGAGGTGGTGTTCAGGACCCTGCAGACCTACAGCGACGGCCGCGTCGACCGGTGGATCGAAGCGGGGGCGTCTGGTGGCGACCACAGTCACGGCAACGAGGCCCCGGTGCTGAAACTGGAGGCCGCGCCTCGGGCGCTAGGTGTTCTGTCCCGGGAGGTTGTGGACGGGTGATGCAGGTCTCGGCTGAGGGATCTTGAATGGGTGAGGGCCTTCCGGGTTCGGTGTGGAT
>NZ_JBIWIU010000019.1:0-75503 GCF_044764755.1 Streptomyces sp. NPDC093600 | reverse complement strand
GTGCTGGACCGGCGGGTCAAGGGTGATCTGAAGCGGTTCAAGGGCTTCATCGAGGAACGCGGCACCGAGAGCGGCGGCTGGCGCGGCCGCATCACTCCCGGCGACGCCACCCAGGGCATGTCGGGCTCCGAGGGCTCGGCCCCCGGCCGCCCGGTGCCCGGCCCCGGCCCCCTGCCGGCCGACCCGGACGACATGCGCCACGGCTGATCGCACCACCGCGCCTGTCCCGGCTCCCCGCGCCCTACGGGGTCCCGGCGCGGGGAGCCGGGCCACACTGCGGTCCGCGGGGGGCGGTCGCGGCACCAGACCCACGCTTCCACGGAGGCCCGGGGGCGGCGACGCCCCCGGGCGCCGCACCACCCCCCACCGGCCAGAGGTGCGCCATGAACGTTCCCCTCCCCGACGACGTGTCCGAGCTCAAAGCGGTGATCGGACGCGAGATCGCCGCCCTCCGTGCCGACGTACGGCGCAAGACCGAGGCGCGCCAGCCGCCGCCGACGGCCCGGGACCGCGCGTCGCCCCTGCAGAGTCAGGGGATCCTGCCTCGTAAGCACGACGACGCCCTCACCACCTCCTGCCTGTGCGGCACCGGCGACGCGACCGGGAACACCGGGAACGCGGCCCTGATCGGGGAGGACCACGACCCGTGGTCGTGCGTCTGCGCCGCTCTGCCCGCCATCCCGGTGTCCGCCGCGCTGCTCACGCCCGTGCGGGACGACCACGGCGGGATCGTCGACTTCGTCATCCGGGCCGGGAACCACATCCGGTCGGTCGAGTGGCTGGAGGCGCCGGGCCACCAGGTGGGCCGGCGGTTCATGGAGGCACGGCCCGGCGCGGCCGCGAGCGGACTGCTCGGGGCGCTCGCCGACGTCCTGACCTCGGGGCGGCCCATGGACGGCCTGGTCGTGGACTACACGGAGGAACGGCTGGGCCGGCTCCACCGCGCCCAGCTGCTGTACTGCGCCGCGGCCTGCGGCGGCGAGCTGGTCGTCACCTGGCGCCCGGTCCGCAGCCAGGCCGAGCTGCTCACCCTGGACGCCCAGCACCTCGCGTCCATGGGGTGGGGGCACTGGGACCTGCTGTCGGGGCAGGTGACCTGGTCGGAGGGGCTGAGCCGGATCTTCCGTACGGAACTGCGCATGCCGTGGTCGCTGACGGAGCTGTGCGACGCGCTGCTGCCCGCCGACACGACGGCGTTCGCCGAGTTCATCACGGCCGTCCTCGCGGGTGAGGAACCGGCGTGGACGCGGATCCGGTTCCTGGTGCTCGGCGAGGTGCGCACGCTCGACCTGCTCGGGCGGCCGGTGGCGGGTACGGACGGCAGGCCCTGGGCCCTGCATCTGGTCGCCCGGGACCTCACCCCGCAGATGCGCAGCCGCCGCCGACTGGCGGAGACGGAACGCGAGACGGAGCGGCTGCGCCAGCAGGGGGAGGCGGAACGCCGTGTCGCCGCCTCCCTGCGCGAGGCGCTGCTGCCGACGCACTCGGAGCAGCTGGCCGCCGTGGGGCTCACCGTGGCCGCCGCGTACGAGCCGTCCGAACCGGACTCGGCGGTCGGTGGTGACTGGTACAAGTGCCGTCTGCTCCCGGACGGCCGGGTGCTGGTGGCGATGGGCGACGCCTGCGGCCACGGGCTCGACGCGGTGGCCCGCATGGCCCAGCAGCGCCACGCGCTGGCGGGACTCGCCCAGACCGGGGCCCCTGCCGGGGAGATCATGACGTGGCTGAACGAACTGGTGTGCAGCGACCCGTCGGGCCAGACGGCGACGGTGATCGCCGGCCACATCGACGGGGACCGGGTCCTGCACTGGGCCGACGCGGGGCACCCCGCGCCGCTGCTGCGGCGGGAGGGCCAGGCCTTCACGCTCACCACCGAGCAACGCGGGCCGCTGCTCGGAGCGTTGCCGGGGTACGCGTACGAGACGTCGGCGTACCAGCTGCTCAAGGGCGATCTGCTGCTGCTGTACACGGACGGCATGGTGGAGCGGCGGGGCGAGGACATCGGCGACGGCATCGAACGGCTCAGGAAGGCGCTGGGCGCGGCGGCGGGGCTGACGCCGCAGCAGACGATCGACCAGCTGGTCGCCGACCACGTCCGCTCGGGCCACGAGGACGACGCGTGTCTGCTGGCGATCCGGATCGACTGACATACGACCGGCGCCCGGGGGGGAAGAGAGATTTCGGTAATACGCCGTGAAAGCGAACGAAAGGTGAGGTGGGCGCCATGGACGGGATCGTGTTGCCGCGCGGCGTCGAGGCCGCCGATGCCTGAGGCAGGACTCCCCCGGGAGGCGGTCTCCGCCGTCGTCCTGCGCGTCAACGGGACCGAGCGGACGCTGCGGCTCGACAACCGCACCACGCTCCTGGACGCCCTGCGCGAGCATCTGGACCTGGTCGGCGCGAAGAAGGGGTGCGACCACGGACAGTGCGGCGCCTGCACCGTCCTCGTCGACGGCCGCCGCGCCAACAGCTGTCTGCTGTTCGCCGTGGCCTGCGACGGCTCGGAGATCACCACGGTGGAGGGCCTGAGCGACGGCGAGCGGCTGCATCCCGTGCAGGAGGCGTTCGTCGACCGGGACGCGCTGCAGTGCGGTTACTGCACACCGGGACAGATCTGCTCGGCCGTCGGCATGCTGGGCGAAGCCGCCGCGGGACACCCCTCGTACGTGACCCCGCCCGGCGTGGACCGCCTCCCCGGCGACGGCGCGGCCGCGCTCGACGCCCGGGAGATCCGCGAGCGCATGAGCGGCAACCTCTGCCGGTGCGGCGCCTACCCGAACATCGTCGACGCGATCGAGGAGGCCTCGGCGCCGTGAGGCCCTTCTCGTATCTGCGCGCCTCGACCGCCGAGGAGGCGCTCGAAGCGTTCGCCGCCCACCCCGGCGCCCAGTTCCTGGGCGGCGGGACCAATCTCGTGGATCTGATGAAGCTCGGCGTCGCCGCGCCGGAGTTCCTCATCGACGTCAGCCGGCTTCCACTGGACCGCATCGAGGAGACTCCCGACGGCGGTCTGCGCGTCGGGGCGGCCGTCCGCAACAGCGACCTGGCCGCCCACCCGATCGTCCGCACCCGCTACACCGCCCTGTCGCAGGCCCTGCTCTCGGGAGCCTCCGGGCAGTTGCGCAACACGGCGACGACCGGCGGGAACCTGCTCCAGCGCACCCGCTGCCCCTACTTCCAGGACCCGTCCAAGCCCTGCAACAAGCGGGAGCCGGGCACGGGCTGTCCCGCGCGCGAGGGCGCCCACCGCGATCTCGCGGTCCTCGGGCACTCCGCCCACTGCGTCGCCACCCACCCCTCGGACATGGCCGTCGCGCTGGCCGCCCTCGACGCCGTGGTCCATCTGCGTGACCTGCGGGGCGAGCGTACGGTCCCGGTGACGGACTTCCACCGCCTGCCCGGCGACCGGCCCGATCTGGACACGGTCGCGCGGCCGGGCGAGCTGATCACCGCCGTGAGCCTGCCGCCCCGCCCGGCGGCCGCGCCCAGCGGTTACCGCAAGGCCCGCGACCGCGCCTCGTACGCCTTCGCCCTCGCCTCGGTCGCCGCCGCGGTGCGCGTCGAGGACGGTGTCGTCGCTGACGCGTCGCTCGCCTTCGGAGGGCTCGCGCACCGGCCGTGGCGGGCCCGTGCGGCCGAGGACGTGCTGCGCGGGGCGCCCGCCACCGCGCGGACCTTCGCGCGCGCGGCCGACGCCGAACTCGCCGCGGCCGAACCGCTGCGCGACAACGCCTTCAAGGTGACGCTCGCCCGGAACCTCGCGGTCGGCGTCCTGAGCGACCTCGCGTCCCGAGCCGAAGGAGGCCGGCCCCCCACATGACCGACGCACCGACCCTCACCGAAGCCCCCCGGGCCCCCACGGCGTCGGGCAGCGCCGTGCCGCGCCGCGAAGCCCGGGAGAAGGTCATGGGCGCGGCCCGTTACGCGGCCGAACACACCCCGCCGGACTGCGCCTACGCGTGGCCGGTGCCCGCCACGGTCGCGCGCGGCCGGGTCACGGCCGTCCACGCCGACGAGGCGCTGGCACTGCCCGGCGTCCTCACCGTCCTCACGCACACGAACGCGCCGCGCCTGGGCCCGTCCGACGACCCCACGCTCGCGCTGCTCCAGAACGACCGGGTGCCCCACCGCGGCTGGTACGTCGCCCTCGTCGTGGCGGACTCGCCGGAGAACGCCCGCGCCGCCGCCCAGACGCTGCGCGTCACGTACGAGACCGAGGAGCACGATGTGCGGCTGACCGCCGGCCATCCGCGCCTCTACACCCCGCAGGACGCCGACGACGGCGTTCCGGCCGTACGCGAAAGGGGCGACTTCGACGCGGCCTTCGCCTCCGCCGAGATCCGCGTCGACGCCACGTACACCATGCCGGCGTTGCACAACCATCCGATGGAACCGCACGCCTCCACCGCGTGGTGGGACGGCGACCGGCTGACCGTCCACGACTCGAGTCAGGGCTCGACCACCGTACGGGACACCCTCGCGGGCCTCTTCGGCCTGCCGAAGGAGGCGGTCACCGTCATGTCCGAGCACGTCGGCGGGGGTTTCGGCTCCAAGGGCACGCCGCGCCCCCAGGTGGTGCTGGCCGCGATGGCCGCCCGCCGCACCGGTCGCCCGGTCAAACTGGTGCTCCCCCGCCACCATCTCGCCGCCGTCGTCGGCCACCGTGCCCCCACCGTGCAGCGCGTACGGATCGGGGCGGGCCCCGACGGTGTCATCACGGCGCTCGGCCACGAGGTCGTCACGCAGACGTCCAGGGTCAAGGAGTTCGTCGAGCAGGCCGCCGTCCCCGCTCGCACCATGTACACCTCGCCGGCAAGCCGCACGGCCCACCGGGTGGTGGCGCTCGACGTGCCGTCCCCCTCGTGGATGCGCGCTCCCGGTGAGGCGTCGGGGATGTACGCCCTGGAGTCCGCGATGGACGAACTCGCGGTCGCCACCGGGGTCGACCCGGTGGAGCTGCGCCTGCGCAACGAACCGGAGACCGAACCGGACAGCGGACGGCCCTTCAGCAGCCGGCACCTCGTCGAATGCCTCCGGGAGGGGGCGCGGCGCTTCGGCTGGGAGCACCGCGATCCCCGACCCGGCGTGCGCCGGGACGGGGACCTGCTCCTCGGTACGGGAGTGGCCTCGGCCACCTACCCCGTCCTCCTCAGCCCCTCCACCGCGACCGCGCACGCCGCTCCCGACGGCACGTACACCGTCCGGCTCAACGCCACCGACATCGGCACCGGCGCGCGCACCGTTCTCGCGCAGATCGCCGCCGAAGCGCTGGGCACCGGCCCGGAGTCGGTCCGGGTGGACCTCGGCAGCAGCGCGCTGCCCGACGCGCCGCTCGCCGGGGGCTCCTCGGGCACCGCGTCCTGGGGCTGGTCCGTGCACAAGGCGTGCACCGCCCTCACCGAGAAGCTCCGCGCGCACCCGGGCGGGCTGCCGGCCGAGGGCGTCTCCGCCTCGGCGGACACCGAGGAGGAGGCGGGCCGGGAGTCGCCCTACGCGCGCCACGCCTTCGGCGCGCACTTCGCGGAGGTCCAGGTCGACACCGTGACCGGCGAGGTCCGCGTACGCCGTCTCCTCGGTGTGTACGCCGCCGGGCGCATCCTCAACCCCCGTACGGCGCGCTCCCAGTTCATCGGCGGGATGACGATGGGGATCGGCATGGCCCTGACCGAGGGCAGCGGCATGGACGAGGTCTTCGGGGACTTCACGGAGCGTGATCTGGCGTCGTACCACGTCCCCTCGTGTGCGGACGTGCCCGCGATCGAGGCGCACTGGATCGAGGAGCACGATCCCCATCTCAACCCGATGGGGAGCAAGGGCATCGGTGAGATCGGCATCGTGGGCACGGCCGCCGCCCTGGCGAACGCGGTCCATCACGCGGTGGGTGTGCGGCTGCGGGATCTGCCCCTGACCCCGGACCGGCTCCTGCCGCACCTCACTCCCTGAGAAACCGTCCGTGCACGGCGGCGGCCGTGAAGCCGGGGCCGAAGCCGATCAGGATGCCCTCGGCGCCGTGCGCGGGCGGGGCGTCGAACGTGCGGGCCAGGACGTCGAGGACGGCCGAGCCGCCGAGGTTTCCGACTTCGGCGAGGGAGGCCCAGGAGTGTGTCAGGTCGCCGGTGGCCGGGTCGGGATCCAGACCGAGACCGTGGGCGGCGTCGGTCAGGATCCGGGGCCCGCCGGGGTGTACGACGGCGAAGTCGAGCGGGCGTCCGTCGAGCCACGTGGTGATCTCGGGCAGGCAGTCGTTCAGGGCGCGGGTGGCGGCGGTGGTGGAGTCGAAGGCGAGTCCCGCCGCGGAGAGGCGGCCCTGGTAGCGGTCGATGCTGTCGGGCAGGACGTACTCGAGAGCGTCGTCCAGACGGACGCCCGGCCCCGACCAGCGGGGTGTACCGGTGGCGACGACGGCCCCGGAGCCGTCACCGAACAGGGTCTTGTAGATCATCGACTCGCGGCTCGTGTCCGCGTGGTTGTACGTGGCGGTGGACAGGCACTCGGCCACGACGACGAGGACGTTGGCCCCGGGGTGGGCGGTGATGTCCCGATGGGCGTGGACCAGCGCCTGCGCCCCGCCCGCGCAGCCCAGGGTCCCCATCGGGACCCTGCGTATGCCGGGTCTGAGGCCCAGTTCGTGGAGGAGGTGGATGTCCAGGGAGGGCACGGTCCAGGAGGTGGTGTGGCTGGTGACGACGCAGTCGATGTCCTCCGGCTCCAGACCGGCGTGGGCCAGGGCCTGGCGGCCGGAGGCGATGGCGAGTCGGAGGGCGTCCTCATAGGCGGCGCGGTTGCGTTCCTCGATCGGCGCGGTGCCCGAGACGGTGGGTGCGGACAGGGGGCGGGTGAAGTGCCGGGTCTTGACGGTCGTCGCGCGGGCCATCCGCAGATACGACTCCAGGCGTGGCAGATCGGGGTGGGCGCGGCGGATGTCGTCGCACAACTCGTCGGTGCTGACGACGTGTTCGGGCAGGGCGATGGCGGGACGGGCGAGGTAGGTCACGGTCGACTCCCTGGAGGACGGGCAGGCGTACGGGCACGTGGGCGAGGGTGCGGGCTCGCCGGCGGGCGCGGCGGGATGCGCGGACGGAGGAGCGGTTCAGGACCGCAGCGGCGCGGTGAGCACGGGGTGGCGTTCGGTGAGGGACGCGCCGGGGGTGTAGAGCAGGAGCATGACGCGGGCGCCGGGCGAGGTGACGGGCTCGGAGACGCAGGTGGTGACCCAACCGGGGCCGTGGACGGCGTGGTTGATCGGCCGCTCGGATCCGTCCGGGTACGGGACGGGGGCGCTGGCGGTCTCCCGGTAGAGGGGGCCGGCGACCGGGTCCCGCAGCACCTCGGCCTCCAGCCGGGCGAGGGCGGTGTTGTGGGGCCGCATCTCCACGGCGTGGCGCAGCTGGGGCATGACGAGGGGGGCCCAGCGGGTGTCCCAGTCGATGAGGACCTCGGCGCGGGCGAGGGGGTCGAGCAGCATCCAGCGCATGGTGTTGGCGGGCGGCCGGCTGCCGGGGAAGAGGTGGCGGTACTCCTGGTTGTGGGCGAGGACGTTCCACTCGGCGTCGTTGATGTAGGCGAGGGCGCCGGTGATCTGGTCGACGACCCGTTGCCAGACCCCGGGCACGGACATGCCCGAGTCCCGGTGCAGGGTGAAGGGCGGGTTCTCGCGGCGGGCCAGCCGCCAGAGGAAGGTCCACTCCTGCTCGTTGAGCCGGAGCGCCTTGGCGACCGCCCGGAGGAAGTCGCTGCTGGGGTTGGCCAGTTGGCCGTTCTCGAACCGGTTGTAGGTGCCGGGAGCGCGTTTCAGCAGTTCGTCCATCTGCTCCTGGGAGAGTCCCGCCGCGCGTCGCCCGGGCCCGGCCGTCCGTGGCGGGAAGCCCGCGGAGACCGGATCGATCGCCGCCCGGCGCTCGACGAGGAGTTGCTTCAACGGCGGGCGGGCGGTTGCGACTTTCACGGGGACACACCTTCGCTCGTTCGGACACCGGCGGCAGCGGTCCACGCGGCACACGTGGTCGCCGCGCTGCGGCGGTGGCTGGACGGAGCAATTATCTGCATCGCCGCTCCCTGGAAATCCCACCCCCCGAGGGACGAGACTCTGGGGGACCGCGGCCGGTGTCGACAATCGCCATGACGTAGCGTCCTCGGCACCAGCCGTAGCGGGCACACCAGAACGGCATCCCCCTGTCATCTGGTCCCGCGATGGGCCCCGGGCGGCACCCTCGCCGCCTCGGGCCTCGGCGGCCCACGCAGCACCCTCGCTGCCGGGTCACCGGCTCAGGCGGCACCCTCGCCCCTGGGCCACCAGCCGGCCCGGGCCGCACCCCCGCCCCCGGGCCGGCCACCGGCCATGAACCGGCCCCGGCGCACGAGATGCGCCGGGGCCGGTCCCCGTCGAGCGGTCATGCCATCAGGCCGTCATGCGGTCGTGCGGCGGGGCGGGGTCAGCTCGTCACCGTGATCTGCCGGCTCGGGTCCGTGGTGTCGGTGATCCGGTAGGTGGCGGTGAAGGTGGCCGACTGATTGCCCGTGGGGCAGAAGAAGCCGCCGGTCACGGTGGCCGGGACGGGGGCGTCGGCGATCGCCAGTGCGGAGGGCGCGCCGTTGGTCCAGGTTCCGCCGACGGCGGTGGGTCCGCCCGGCGCGGCGGTGATGGTGCAGCTGGCCAGGCCGCTGGTCCTGAGCACGACCCCGCCCTTCGGCATGGTCAGCGCGGCGGAGACGGGGATGCCGTGCTGGGCGGAGAGCGACCAGGCGCCGTTGGTGGAGTTGCTGGTGACGGTCACGTTCACACCGCTGATGTTGGTGGTGCAGCCGCTGAAGGTCGGCGGGTTGATGGTGGCGCCGACCGGGCCCGCCGCGTTGTGGTTGCCGGGCGCGGCCGGGATCGTGTTGTTGGCCCCGGTCGTCGGCGTCGAGGCGGAGACCGTGCAGGTCATGGTGGTCGATCCAGCCGTGAAGGTGGCCTTGCCGGTCAGCTCGGCGGCGAACGAGTGCCCGGCCGGGGACACGGTGGTCGAGGAAGCCGACCCCTCCCCGGCGTTGGCGGTGGTGGCGCCGACGAGAGCGAGGGCCGCGGCGGTCGCGAGACCGGTCGCCGCCGCGAAAAGGGGGCGCGTGCGTGACGTGGCGATGGACATGGGGATCTCCTCGGACGGTAGATCGATGGTGGGGGGTGCGAGGAGGTGCGGAGGTGTGCGGGTGGTGCGCACGTGCGTGGGGGGTGGGGGTGGTGCGGCGCTGCCGTGCGAAGTGACTAGAGAGTAGGACCGGCCGGTAGGGGTGTCCAGGTTCGCTTTACGCCACTTGGGGGAGGTGCGAGCGGTCAGGCCGATTCGCGGCGCACCAGTTCCGTGGGGAGGATGACCGCGGCCGGTTCCTCGCCGCCGATCCGGGCGAGCAGCATCCGTACCATCTCGGTGCTGATCCGGTCCCACGGCTGACGGATCGTCGTGAGCGGCGGACGGGACGACAGCGCGGCCGGCGAGTCGTCGAAGCCGCCCACGGCGACGTCGTCGGGGACCCGCCGTCCGGCCCGGGCCAGGGCGTCGAGGACGCCCTGGGCCATCAGGTCGGACGCCACGAACACCGCGTCGACGTCCGGTGCGCGTTCGAGGAGCAGGGCGCCGGCCGCCTCGCCGCTCGCGCGGCTGTAGTCGCCGGTCACGATCAGGTTCTCGTCGACGGGCAGTCCGCATTCGGCCAGTGTCTCGCGGTAGCCGGCGAGCCGCTCGACGCCGCCGGGGGTGTCGGGCGGGCCGGCGACGGTGGCGATCCGGCGGCGCCCGGAGCCGTGGAGGTGGCGCACCATGTCCCGCGCTCCGTCGCGGTCGTCGGCGGCGACGTAGCCGACCTTCGCGGTCTGGCCCAGCGGCTTGCCGCAGGCGACCACCGGCACGCCCGCCTCGTGCAGCCGGGCCACCACGGGGTCGCCGGAGTGGCTGGAGACCAGGAGCACTCCGTCGACGTGTCCGGCCTCGATGTAGCGCAGATTCCGCCGCCGTTCGTCCTCGGTGCCCGCGATCATCAGCAGCAGCGGGATGTCCCGGGCGGCGAGCGCCTGGGTGCAGGCCCGCAGCAGCACGTTGAAGTTGGGGTCCTCGAAGAACCGCTCCTGGGGCTCGGTCAGGAGGAAGGCGACCGAGTCGGACTTGCCGGTGATCAGCGAGCGGGCGTGCCGGTTGACGACGTATCCCGTCCTTCGGATCGCGGCGTCGACAGCCGCCTTCGCCGTGGGGCTGACGTAGTGACCGCCGTTGAGGACGCGGGAGACGGTCCCGCGCGAGACGCCGGCCTCGCGCGCCACGTCGTGGATCGTCACGGGGCGACGCCTGCTCGCTGCTGTGCTCATGTCTTTTCCCCTCGTTCCCTGCTGTCAGGACTTTACGGCGCCCGACAACAGGTCGAGGCTCCAGAAGCGTTGGATGACCAGGAACAAGGCGATGAGGGGCACGATCGCGAGGAGCGCGCCGGTGATCACCAGGGTGTAGAGCGAGGGCTGGCCTGCGCCCTGCTTGAGCAGGGTGAACAGGCCCACGGTCATGGGGAACTTCTCGTCGTCGCCGAGCATGATGAAGGGCAGGAGGAAGTTGTTCCAGATGGCCACGAACTGGAAGAGGAAGATCGTCACCAGGCCGGGGGACATCATCGGGGCGGCGATCCGCAGGAAGATCCGCCACTCCCCCGCGCCGTCCATCCGGCCGGCCTCGACCAGCTCCATGGGGATGGCCGCCTCGGCGTAGATCCGACCGAGGTAGACGCCGTACGGGGAGAGGATCAGCGGCAGCAGGACGGAGAGGCGGTTGTCCGTCATGTCGGCCTGTGCCAGCAGCAGGTACTGCGGGATGGCCAGGATCACCGGGGGCATGAGCACGCCGGTGAGGATCACGTTGAAGAATGCCTCGCGGCCGGGGAAGCGGTACACCGCGAGGGCGTAGCCGGCGAGCGCCGACACGATCGTGGAGAGCACGGCGCCCAGGCCCGCGTAGAACAGGGAGTTGCCCATCCAGCGCCAGTAGATGCCGTCGCGGTACGCGCTCAGGTCGGCGAGGTTGTCGCCGAAGCCGTCGCCCGGCAGGAAGGTGGAGGTGGAGAAGAGGTCGGCGCCGGACTTGGTGGAGGCCACCAGGACCCAGGCGACGGGCAGCAGGCAGTAGAGCGCACCAAGGATCAGTGCGGCGGTCGGCAGCAGGGCGACGCGGCGCGGGCGCGCCGGGCCCGGGGAGACGCCGGGGGCGGCGCCGGGGTTACGGCCGGTGGCCGTGGCCTCCTTGCCCGGCTGCGGCGGGGCGGCGAGCCCGCTCATCGGCTTGCTCCTTGCTTCGTACGGCGGTTGGCGGCCCGGAGGAGGGCGAAGGACAGCAGGAAGGTCGCCACGGCGAGGACCACGGCGGTGGCCGAGGCGGCGTGGATGTTGCCGCCGACGAAGGCGTCGGTGAAGACCTTCATCAGCGGGCTCCAGGTGGTGGGGATGCCGTTGGTGAGGGGCCTGAGCGTGGTGGGCTCGTTGAAGACCTGGAGCGTGGCGATGATCGAGAAGAAGAACGTCAGGACCAGTGAGGGGGCCACCATCGGGATCTTGATGCGCAGGGCGATCTGGAGCTGCGAGCAGCCGTCGAGCCTGGCGGCCTCGTGGACCTCGGCGGGGATGGACCGCAGCGAGGTGTAGATCACGATCATGTTGAAGCCGGTGCCGCCCCAGACCGCGATGTTCGCCATGGCGCCGTAGAGCGGCCCGCCGTCCATCAGGTCCGGCCGCGGCAGCCCGAGGGCGTCGAGCAGATGGAAGAACGGGCTCACGTCCGGCAGGTACAGGAAGCCCCACAGGAGGGCGGCGATCACGCCGGGGATGGCGTAGGGCAGGAAGATCGCGAGCCTGGAGAAGGAGCGGGCCCGTACCCGGTCGGTGTCGAGGAGCAGGGCGAACAGCAGGGCGAGGCCGAGCATGACGGGCACGACGATCGCGCCGTAGCCGAGGATGCGCAGGGCGCTCGCGCCGAGTTCGGGGTCGGTGAGGGCGGCGGTGTAGTTCTCCAGGCCGGCCCAGACCTCGCTCCTGGCTCCCTTGCCCAGGCCGAGCCCCTTGACCTCGATCTTGTGGAAGCTGAGCCAGATCGCGTACCCGATGGGCAGGGCGAAGAAGAGCAGGAAGAGGACGGCGGCCGGGAGGAGGAAGAGGTAGGGGGCGCCGCGGGTCCGCCCGGGGCGGCCGGTGGGCGAGGGAGAGTCGCGGGGTGCGCTTGGCGCTCCGTTGAGGGTGGTGGTGGGCGACGGGTGGGCGTACGGGGCCGCCTCGGCCCCGTACGACCGGCGCACGCCCGTGGTGGGCTGCGTCACGGGGCGACCTCGAAGCCCTGCTTCTTCAGGTCGGCGACGGTGGCGGCCTGCATGGCGGTCAGGGCGTCGCCGAAGCGGGCCTTGGTCTTCGCCTTGGCGGCCTTGCCGAACTCGTCCTTGAAGAAGGTGTAGGCCACGTTCACGTTCGGGCCCCAGGCGGCGGGCGCGGTGGTCTTGGCTATCGACGCGGCCCGGGCGTAGAAGTCGGGCTGGTTGGCGAAGAAGTCCGGGGCCTTGGCGAGCGCTCCGCCGGTCTGGGCGGCGGTGGCGGCCGGGTAGATGCCGGCCTCCTTCACCAGCGCGGCGAGCGCCTCGGGGTCGGTGTTGAGCCAGGTGGCGAACTCGGCGGCGGCGGCCTTGTGCTTGGAGTCGGTGGTGACGGCGGTGGTGGAACCGCCCCAGCTGCCGGTGGCGGGCTTGGTGGTGTCCCACTGGGGCAGCGGGGCCATCGCCCACTTGCCCTTGGTGTCGGGGGCGGCGGTGGTGAGGGTGCCCGGCGCCCAGACGGCGCTGACCCAGCCGATCTGCTGCCCGGTGTTGAGGGCCTTGTTCCAGGCGGGGGTGTACATCGGCTGGTTGTCGATGACGCCCTCCTCGACGAGGCCGCCCCAGAAGTCGGCGACCTTCCGGGTGGCCGGGTCGTCGATGCCGACCTTCCACTTCTGGCCCTCGGTGGTCCACCACCGGGCGCCGGCCTGCTGGGCGAGGCCGGCGAAGAGGCCGGAGTCGTTGGAGGAGAAGGTCGTCAGCGCCTTGTCGGGGGCCTTGGCCTTGAGCGCCTTGGCGGTGGCGGCGAACTCGTCCCAGGTGGTGGGCACCTTCAGGCCGTACTGCTGGAAGAGGTCGGTGCGGTAGTAGAACATCATCGGGCCCGAGTCCTGGGGCACGGCGTAGACGGCGTCACCGCCGAGCGTGGTCTGCTGCCACAGGCCCGGGGCGAACTCGTCCTTGACGTCGCCGACTTCCTCGGAGATGTCGGCGAGCGCGTCGTTGCTCACCAGCGTGGGCAGGGCCTGGAACTCGGCCTGCACGAGGTCGGGGGCCTGGTGGGCCTTGGACGCCGTGATGATCTTCGTCACCAGGTCGTCGCCGGACGCCTGCTTCTGGACCGTGACCTTGATGTCCGGGTGCTTCCGGTTCCAGAGGGCGGCCACCTTGTCCATGTTGGGCGCCCAGGCCCAGTAGGTGAGCGAGACGGGACCGGAATGGGCCTGCTCGCCGTCCTCGGACGAGCCGCAGGCGGTGAGCACGGTCGCGCCGAGGGCGACTGCGGTCGCGGTGGCGGCGACGGCGACAAAGCGGTGGCGCAAAACGATGGGCATGGAGCCTCTCCCCTGACGAGCGGCCCTCCCTCATGGGAAGACCGGCCATGCATCTGTGAGCGTTCACAGTAGAGAAACGTTCCGGACACTTGTCAATGGTTGTTCCTGTGCGGTTATGTTGCGTTGCGCCGTCGAGACGCGGTGTGTGTACGTTCACAGCCCCTCAGGTTCCAACGCCTTGACGTTCCCACGTTCCAGGAGAGATTCATGCCGGAGACCACTCCCCACGGCCTGCGCCGGCTCGCCTTCGGCGGGGACTACAACCCCGAACAGTGGCCGGAAAGCGTCTGGCAGGAGGATGTCCGGCTGATGCGCGAGGCCGGGGTCACCATGGTGAGCGTCGGGATCTTCTCCTGGGCCCTGCTCGAACCGGAACCGGGCTCGTACACCTTCGGCTGGCTCGACCGCGTCCTGGACCTGCTGCACGCGAACGGGATCCGCGTCGACCTCGGTACGCCCACGGTGGCGCCGCCCGCCTGGTTCTACCGCGCCCACCCCGAGGCCCTGCCGGTGACCCGCGAGGGCGTGCGGTACGCCTTCGGCTCACGCGGGGCGATCTGCCACAGCTCCCCCGCGTACCGCGAGGCCGCCGCGCGGATCACCACCGAGCTCGCCCGGCGCTACGGCACCCACCCCGCCCTCGCCCTCTGGCACGTGCACAACGAGTACGGCGTCCCGGTCAGCGCCTGCTACTGCGACACCTGCGCCGCCCACTTCCGCCGCTGGCTCGACACCGCCCACGGATCGGTCGAGGCCGTCAACGACGCCTGGGGCACGGCCTTCTGGGGCCAGCGCTACGCCTCGTACGAGGAGATCGACCCGCCCCGCCTCACGCCCACCGTCGGCAACCCGGCCCAACAGCTCGACTACCGCCGCTTCGCCGACGCCACCCTGCGCGAGAACTTCGTCCGCGAGCGCGACATCCTGCACCGGCTCGCCCCCGGCATCCCGGTCACCACCAACTTCATGACCGCGCTGAGCCAGTGCGACTCGCTCGACTACTGGTCCTGGGGCCGCGAGGTCGACCTCGTCACCAACGACCACTATCTGATCACCGACGGGCGCCGCACCCACGTCAACCTGGCCATGGCCGCCGACCTCACCCGCTCGGTGGCCGGCGGCGCCCCCTGGCTGCTGCTCGAACACTCCACGTCCGGTGTCAGCTGGCAGCCCCGCAACCCCGCCAAGCGGCCCGGCGAGATGGCCCGCAACTCCCTCGCCCACGTCGCGCGCGGCTCCGAGGGCGCCATGTTCTTCCAGTGGCGCCAGTCCCGGCGGGGCGCCGAGAAGTTCCACTCCTCGATGGTGCCGCACGCCGGCACCGACTCCCGGATCTGGCGCGAGGTCGTGGCGCTCGGCGCCGACCTCGGCACACTGGCCGAGGTACGCGGTACGCGGACCGTCCCGGACGCCGCCATGGTCTGGGACTGGCAGTCCTGGTGGGCGCAGGGCCTGGAGTGGCGTCCCAGCGAGGACCACGACGCCCGGGAGCGGGCCGACAGCTTCTACGAAAGCCTCTACGACCGGCATCTGACCGTCGACTTCGCCCACCCGGAGGCCGACCTGTCGGCCTACCCCCTGGTCGTCGTCCCGGCGCTCTACCTCGTCACCGAGGCCGCCGGGCTCAATCTGCGGTCGTACGTCGAGAACGGCGGCACCCTCGTCGTCTCGTACTTCTCCGGGATCGTCGACGAGCACGACGCCGTGCACCCCGGCGCCTACCCGGGCGCGCTGCGCGACGTCCTCGGTCTGACCGTCGAGGAGTGGTCGCCGCTCGGCGCGGGCGAGAGCGTACGGATCACCGGCCCGGCCGGTGATTCCCTGCCCGCCGACGTGTGGACCGAGTTCGTCGTGCCGCGCGGAGCAGAGACCGTCTGGACCTACGCGGACGGCCCGGCGGTCGGGCGCCCCGCCGTCACCCGCCACCGCCTCGGCCGGGGCACCGCCTGGTACGTCTCCACCCGGCTGGACGCCACGGCGCTGGACACCGTCCTCCGCGCCGCCTGCGAGGACGCCGGCATCGACTCCCGTGACACGCTCCCCCGCGACGTCGAGGTCGTGCGCCGCTCCGGCGAGAGCGGCGACTACCTGTTCGTGCTCAACCACACCGCCGACGAAGCCAAGGTGCCGCTGGACGCCCCCGGCACCGAACTCCTCGGCGGGGAACGCGCCGACGGGCAGCTGGCCGTCCCGGCGGGCGCGGTCCGCGTCGTACGGCTGGACGCCTGACCCCACCGGACTCCCCGGGCGCGGCCGTGCCACGCGGCCGCCCCCGGGTGCAGGGCACCACCTCCCTCTCCCTCCACCGTCGAAGGGACCGACGATGTACGTCGCACCACGCACCCCGCGCACACGTATGGCAGGTACACGCAGAACCGGGCACGGCCTCCGCCTGCTGCGGGCGGCCGCCGCCGCCTCGCTCGCCACTCTGCTCCTCGCCGCGCTGCCGGCCCCGCAGGCGCGGGCCGCCGCCACGCTCACCAACGCCGGATTCGAGAGCGACGGCGTCGGCACCGCGACTCCGTCGGGCTGGTCCACCTACTCGGCGGCGGGCCAGAACGCCGCCTCGTTCACCGAGTCCGGCGGACGCGGCGGCGGTCACCGCCTGACCCACTGGTCGTCGTCCGCGTACAAGGTGGAGACGTACCAGTACCTGTCGGGGCTGGCCGACGGCCCCTACACGCTCAGCGCCTGGGTGCGTTCGAGCGGCGGACAGAACTCCGCGTACCTCGCCCTGCGCAACTGCGGCTCGGCCGAACAGCGCACGGATCTTCCGCCCACCCCCGACGGTGCCTGGATACGTCTGGTGACGTCGGTCGCGGTGACCGGCGGCCAGTGCACGATCAGCGTCAACTCCGATGCTGGAGCCGGGAACTGGATCAACGTCGACGACCTCTCCCTCACCTCCGGCAGGACCGGGCTCGCGGTGAAGGGCGTCGACGTCTCCACGCTGAAGAAGAGCGAGGACCTCGGTGGCACCTACCGTACGAGCGGCGGCACCACCGGTGACGCCCTGTCCATCCTGAAGTCGGCGGGCGCCAACTACGGACGGCTCAAGGTGTGGGTGAACCCGGCCGACGGCTACAACGACAAGGCCCGGGTGCTGTCGACCGCCAAGCGCATCAAGGCCCAGGGCATGAAGGTCCTGGTCGACTTCCACTACTCCGACATCTGGGCCGACCCGGGCGCCCAGACCAAGCCGGCCGCCTGGGCGGGCCACTCCTACAGTCAGCTCACCACGTACGTGTACCAGCACACGTACGACGTCCTCAACGCCCTCAAGGCCCAGGGCACGACCGCCGACATGGTGCAGATCGGCAACGAGATCAACACCGGCATGCTGTGGCCGGAGGGCTCCACGAACAACTGGTCCCAGCTCGCCGGTCTGCTGAAGTCCGGCGCCTCCGCCGCAAAGGCGGTCTCCTCCACCACGCAGATCGCCCTCCACCTGGCCCACGGCGGTGACAACGCCCTGTACCGCTGGTGGTTCGACAACGCGAAGGCGCAGGGCGTCGCGTACGACGTGATCGCCCTGTCCTTCTACGGCTACTGGCACGGGCCGCTCTCCTCGCTGCAGGCCAACCTCGACGACATCTCGGCCCGTTACGGCAAGCGGGTCCTGGTCGTCGAGACCGCGTACCCCTTCCGGCTGGACAGCGAGGACGGCCACGAGAACATCATCGACACCACCGCGGAACTGGTTCCCGGCTACCCGGCGAGCACCGCGGGTCAGGCGGCGTGGCTGCGGGATGTGATGAACGTGGTCGAGGCCGTGCCGAACGGCCGGGGCCTCGGTGTCGTGTACTGGGAGCCCACCTGGACCGCCGTCCCGGGCAACGGCTGGGATCCGGCCGATCCCTCCTCCGGCAACGGCTGGGAGAACCAGGCCCTCTTCGACTACGACAGCAGGCTGCTGCCGGCCGCGGGCTGGCTGAACCACCGCTGACGGGCGGGGCGGGGGGGACGGCACCATCCCCCGCCCCTGCCACACACCGACGTCCCACGTCAACGGGGCGACGGGGCGGGACACCCGGTCCCCTAGACTCGGCGGATGGCGAAGTACTTCGACGTCCACCCCGACAATCCTCAGCCGCGCACGATCGGCGCCGTGGCCGACAGCATCCGCTCCGGCGCGCTCGTCGCCTACCCGACGGACTCCTGCTACGCACTGGGGTGCCGTGTGGGCAGTCGCGACGGCATCAGCCGCATCAGGTCCATCCGGAACCTCGACGACCGTCACCACTTCACCCTGGTCTGCGAGAGCTTCGCGCAGCTGGGCCAGTACGTGCACATCGACAACAACGTCTTCCGCGCGATCAAGGCGGCCACGCCCGGCAGTTACACCTTCATCCTGCCCGCGACGAAGGAGGTGCCGCGCCAGCTGCTGCATCCGAAGAAGAAGACCGTCGGCGTCCGGATCCCCGACCACGTCGTCGCCCAGTCGCTCCTCGCCGAACTCGGCGAGCCCCTGCTCTCCAGCACGCTGCTGCTGCCCGACGAGACCGACCCGCTGACCCAGGGCTGGGAGATCAAGGAACGGCTCGACCACGTCGTCGACGCCGTCCTCGACTCCGGTGACTGCGGGACCGAGCCGACCACCGTCATCGACTTCTCCGGTGACGGGGTGGAGATCGTACGCAGAGGAGCGGGCGACACCACGCCCTTCGAGTAGGCGCCCCGCCGCTCCCGCTCCCCGCCCGACGGCCCGCTGGGTACGTCGGGCGGGCCGGTTGAGTACCGGTACTCACGCCCGCCGGCCGTCCCGGACCGACGATGGTGCCCACCACCGCCGAGTCCAGGAGAACCGCCCATGCTCAGCCGCATCGCCGACGTCCTGGTGCCCGCCGTGGGCCGTCTGACCGTCACCGCCGACGCCGGTGCCGCGTTCGCTCCCGGCAGCGTCATCGCCGCCAACCACACCTCGCTCGCCGATCCGGCCGTCGTCCTGGCGGCGCTGCGCCGCCTCGGCGTCGAACCGGTCGTCCTGGCGACCGCCGGCCTGTGGCGGATCCCGCTGTTCGGGCGGGCGCTGGCCCGGGAGGGGCACATTCCCGTCCACCGCGGGGACCGTCGGGCCGCCGACTCCCTGTCCGGCGCGGCCGAGGCCCTCTCCCGGGGCCGGATCGTCCTCATCTACGGCGAGGGCGGGCTCCCGCGGCGCCGGGACGCGGGAGAAGCCGCCCCCGAGCCCTTCCGCAGCGGGCTCGCGCGGCTCGTTCAGCACACCGGAGCACCGCTCGTCCCCCTCGGCCAGGCAGGTGCCCGCCGCATCACCTCCGGCAGCCGGACGAAGCAGGTCGCGGGTCTCGTGACCGCCCCGCTGCGCCGCCCCGGTCTCCATGTCCACATCGGGGCTCCGGTCGTGCTGACGGGCGACGGCACCGATCGGACCGCGCACGCCCACGCGGCGGTGACGGCGGCCTGGCGGACCGCCGCCGAACGTCTGGGCGAGCCGGTCGTCCCGGCCGCCTGACGGGCGCGTCAAGACGCCCGGGCGGGGCGGGCGGACGATCCGGTGCTCAGGGCAAGGGGGTCGCGCGTGAGGGGACGTCGTGGCGCTGGTGGCCGCCGCTGGCCACCATCCGGACCTGGCCCTCGTCGTTGATCTCGGCCTGGACGATGCCGGTCTCGTCGGCGTACACGGGGTGCCCACCCGCGCCCGTCCGGTCGGTGCGGGTGACCACGATGGAGTCGCCCGAGACCGGAAATGTCAGCTCGTAGCGTTCGACGCTTCCCATGCGCCCCTTTATACCGATCCGGGACACCGAAGCGCGCACGTGCCAGGAGACTTTGCGACACCCGCCCGATAAACCGGTCATTCGGAGCCTTCCGGCCCGGCCGAGGGTTCGTCCTCCTCGATCGCCGAGGCCGGCGCCGGCTACTGCAGGGCGTGCACCGCCGCCCGGAACAGCACCGGTACGCGGCGGGCCGTGGGGACGATCAGGCGCGAGCCGGCGGCGTGCCGGGTCGCACGCAGGAGCGCCTCGGTGAGCAGCCGGTGGCGGCGCGTCAGGCGTGCCCAGTGGGCGGGGTAGTCCTCGGGCCGTCCCACGGCGAGGCAGGCGACGGCCGCGGTGGCCGTGGCGGTCGCCAGGGCGATGCCCTCTCCGGTCAGCGCGTCGACATAGCCGGCCGCGTCACCGATCAGCAGGACGCGTCCGGCCCGCCGGCTCCGTGCCCGCGCACGCAGCGGTCCCGCTCCGCGAACGGGACCCGCCTCCCGTCCTCGCAGTGCGGCGGCGAGGGCGGGAAAGGCCGCCAGGTGCTCGTCGTACGGGCGGCGGTCCCGGCTGAGCACGGCGACTCCCACCAGGCCGTCACCGACCGGTGTCACGTACGCCTCGGCGTGGCGGGACCAGTGCACCTCCACGAAGTCCGTCCACGGCGCGATCCGGTAGTGGCGGCGCATGCCGTAGCGCCGGGGCGCGCTTCCGGCGAGATCGAGGCCGAGGTACCGCCGCACGGGTGAGTGCAGGCCGTCGGCGGCGATCAGCCAGCGCGCCGTCATTCCGGCGGCGCTGACCGTGTCGTGGTCCTGGTGGATCCCGCCCACCTTTCCGGGCAGGAGGCGGACTCCGAGCTCCACGGCCCGTCGGTGCAGGGCCGTGTGGAGCGCGAGCCTCCGTACCCCGAGCCCGTGGCCGTCGCGGAAGGCGGCCTGCGCGGTGTGCGTGCCGTCGGTGTACCGGATTCCGCGCAGCTCGTGGCCGGGCGGGCGGGTCACGCCCAGCTCGTCTAGCGCCGCCACGCCGCTGGGCATGATCCCCTCACCGCAGGCCTTGTCGACGGGGTAGGCCCGTGGTTCGACGACGACCGCCTCCATGCCCGCCCGGGCGGCCTGGATCGCGGCCGCCAGGCCGGCGGGGCCGCCGCCCGCCACGAGGACGTCGATCACGCCCGTACGTCCGCTCCGTCGATCGTGCCGGTCGCGCCTGTCGGGCGGGCGGCGCCGTCGGGGTGCCCGACGCTGGCCAGCGCTCGGTCCTCGCAGCGGATGCGGACGGCCATGAGGACGGTGTTGAGCAGGGTGAAGGCCGTCGCCGTGGCCCATGCGCCGTGGACCAGCGGCAGCGCCAGTCCTTCGGCGGCGACGGCGACGTAGTTGGGGTGGCGCGACCACCGGTACGGCCCGCCGGTGACGAGGGGCAGCCCCGGAACGACGATGACACGGGTGTTCCAGCGGTGTCCGAGCGTACGAACGCACCACCAGCGCAGCGCCTGCGCCGCGAGGACGACGGCCACCATGGTCCACCCGAGCCACGGGGTGAACGGGCGGTCGCCCAGGGCGACTTCGGCGAGACAGCCCGCCAGCAGGCCGGTGTGCAGGGCGACCATCGCCGGGTAGTGGCCGCGGCCGCACTCCGTGCCGCCCCTGGCCATGCTCCAGCGGGTGTTGCGCCGTGCGACGGCGAGTTCGGCGAGGCGTTCCACCGCGACGGCCAGTACCAGGCCGGTGTACCAGATCATGTGTCCTCCGTCCTACCAGCGCAGCAGCACCAGTTCGCAGCAGAACCCCGGGCCCATGGCCATGAGGAGTCCGGGGGTTCCCGGCTCGGGCCGCCGCTGTTCCAGCGTGTCCCTGAGGACGTGCAGCACCGACGAGGAGGAGAGGTTCCCCACCTCGGCGAGCGAGCGCCAGGTGATGTCGAGGGCGCCTTCGGGCAGTTCGAGCACCTCGGTGACGGTGTCCAGGACCTTGGGGCCGCCCGGGTGGCAGACCCAGTGCGCGATGTCCTTCGGTTTGAGGCCGTGCTCCCCCAGGAACTCCCCGACATCGTCGGCGAGATAGCGGCGGACGACATCGGGCACGCGGGGATCGAGGACGACCTTGAAGCCCGAGTCACGGATCTCCCAGCCCATCACGCCCTCGCTGTCCGGATACATCCGGCTGCGGGTGGCCACGATCTCCGGTCCGGTCGGCGGGCTGGGCACGGCGCGGTGGCCGCCGGTGGCGACGACGGCCGCGGCGCCGTCGCCGAAGAGTGCGGTCGCCACCAGGTTGGCGGGCGAGGCGTCCTCGCCCTGGAAGGTGAGGGAGCAAAGTTCGACCGAGAGGAGGACGGCCACGTGGTCGGGCCAGCCGCGGAGGTAGTCGTGCAGCCGGGCCACGCCGGCGGCGCCCGCGACACAGCCCAGGCCGAAGACGGGGATGCGTTTGACGTCGGGGCGCAGGCCGAGGCGGCCGACGAGCCGGGCGTCGACGGAGGGCGCGGCCACTCCGGTGACGGAGGTGAACATCAGCAGGTCGACGTCGGCGGGCCGCAGCCCCGCGTCCCGCAGCCCGCCGCGCAGCGCCCGCGCCCCGAGGTCGACGGCCGCGTCGATGAACACGTCGTTGGCCGCTCCGAAGCCGTCGAGTGCGCCGTAGCGCTCCAGGGGGAGCACCGTGTGCCGGGTGTCCACGCGCGCGTTGCGGTGGAGCCGGTCCAGGACCCGCCGGTCGGCGCCCGGGGGAAGACAGGTGCGCGCCACCATCTCGGTCACGTCGCGCTGCGGGTGGCGGTGGGGCGGGACGACGCCGTGCACGGCTGCGATCCGGGTCATCCCGACTCCTGGGAGGGAGGCGTCATGGGCGCCATCCTGCCCCCGGCAGCGGGATGAAGGGCGCATATCGCTCGCGCGTCCGCCGTGTTCAGCCGTGTTTGTCGAAGTTCCTCCGGGTCCGGCCCCCTACGATCGGCCGATGGACACCGTGGAGCGACCGAGGAGGCGCGGCGTTTCGGCGTCGCGGCCGCTCGGCCGGGTGGCGGCTCTGGTGCTGTCGTGCCACCCCGGGCCGGTGGCGGCGGTCTCCGCGATGACCGTCGCGCTCTGCGTCGGCGCGGGGCTGAGTCCCGCGCGCTGCTTCCTCGTCGGGTGCGCGGTGCTGACCGGGCAGCTCTCGGTCGGCTGGTGCAACGACGCCGTCGACGCCCGGCGCGACGCCCAGGTCGGCCGCCGGGGCAAGCCGGCGGCCGGCGGTGCGGTGTCCCCCCGCGAGGTGTGGGGCGCCGCGTTCACCGCGCTCGTCCTGTGTGTGCCGCTGTCCCTGGCGTGCGGCGCTCTCGCCGGTACGGTGCACCTGGCCGCGGTCGCCGCCGCCTGGCTGTACAACGTACGGCTGAAAGCGACCGCGCTGTCCTGGCTGCCGTACGTGATCGGCTTCGGTGGTCTGCCTGCGGTCGTCACCCTGAGCCTGCCCGGCCACCCGTGGCCCGCCTGGTGGGCCATGACCGCCGGGGCCCTGCTGGGCGTCGCGGCCCATCTGGCGGACGCGCTCCCGGACATCGCCGACGACGAGGTGACCGGTGTCCGTGGACTGCCGCACCGGCTGGGGGTCGCCGGCACCCGGCTGGCGCTGCCGGTCCCGCTGACGGCGGCGTCCGCGGTGCTGCTCCTGGGCCCCGGGGGCGCGGCGTTCGACGGTCCTCGGATGACGGTCCTCGTGGGCGTGGCCCTCGTCGGTTTCGCCGGACCGCTCCTGGGCCGGTACTGGCGCAAGGCGGCGTTCGCGGGGGCGGTGTGCGTGGCCGCGGCGGATCTGGCGCTGCTCCTGGCGCGCGGGAACACGCTCGTGTGACGGGGACACGCTCGTGTGACGTCCCAGGGGGCGGCCCCACCGGAAGGGGATCGGTGGGGCCGCTCCCGGGGGGCCTCAGGGAGTCGCAGACCAGGCGAGACTTTCCGGACACGACCGAGGGCCATCCCGTGGGGGGACGTGGCTCGCCTTCCCCCTTATCGGCACTTCACACCCGGGCGTTTCCCGTCAGGGCAGCGGGGTGCCACCGGTCGCGTTGACGATCTCGCCGGTGATGTAGCTCGCCTGCGGGGAGGCGAGGAAGACGTAGGCGGGAGCCATCTCCACGGGCTGGGCCGGCCGGCCGAGGGGCGACTGCTTGCCGAATTCGACGGTGTCGGGGAGGGTCGCCGGGATCAGGGGGGTCCACACGGGTCCGGGGGCCACGGCGTTGACCCGGATGCCGTCGGGGGCGAGCATCTGGGCGAGTCCCTGGGTGAACGTCACGATGGCGCCCTTGGTCATCGCGTAGTCGAGCAGATGCGGGCTGGGCTGGTAGGCCTGGACCGAGGTGGAGTTGATGACGACGCCGCCCTTGGGCATGTGGGGCAGGGACATCTTCGTCAGCCAGAACATGCCGTAGAGATTGGTCCGCAGGACGCGGTCGAACTGTTCGGTCGTGATGGCCTGGATGCCGTCGGGCTGGGACATCTGATAGGCCGCGTTGTTGACGAGGATGTCGATGCGGCCCAGTTCCTCGACGGCGCGCGTGACGAGCTCCGCGCACTGGCCCTCCTCGCGGATGTCGCATTGCACGGCCACCGCCTTGCGGCCCGCGTCCTCGACGAGCCGCTGTGTCTCCTCCGCCTCGGACCGCTCCTCCGGGAGATGGGTGAAGACGATGTCGGCGCCTTCGCGCGCGAAGGCGAGGGCCACGGCCCGGCCGATGCCGGAATCGGCGCCGGTGATGAGCGCCTTGCGGTCATAGAGCAGGGCGTGGCCGTGGTAACTCGTCTCGCCGTGGTCGGGCGGCGGGTCCATCGGCCCGGTCCATCCGGGATAGTCCTGGTCCTGGGCGGGGAATTCCGGCCGCGGGTAGCGCTCGGCCGGATTCGGTTCTGCGTCACGGTGCTCCATCGCCACACCTTCCCGAGAGGGGCTTATCAGCTGATACGGGACGCATGCCCCTCGCTCACCGCCCGAATCCCCGGGTTCCTCCGACTGCCACGGCGGCCCCCACCGGCGAGTGAGGGGCGGTCGGCGGGTACAGTGGTGAGGGCCTGGGGCGGCTCACCGCCGCCCCGCCTCAGTCGATCGCCGGGTCCGAAGACGTCCCCGGTCAGGATCCGATTCTTCCCGGGAGAGAGCGTGCGCGAGCCGACGCGGCCCCGCGCCGCCGCCTGTCCGCCGTGACCTCGCGCCCCCGGACATGAGCCCGGCGCCGGCCCACGCCGCCGCCCCGCTCCGTCTCCTCTGACCTCCGGCCCGTCGTAGCGGGCCGTTCGCGGGGTGCCGGCCCGGCCTTCCGCGTCTTCCCGTGCGCCCCGGCCTGCCCGGAGCGGGGCGCGCCCGAGCACGACAGGTCCTTCGCTCCTTTGTCATCCTCCGCTGCCCCCGCCTCTCCCGTCGGCCGCCTGCGCGGCCTGCGCCCCGCGTGGCTGAACGATCCGAAGGTCTGGCGTACCGAGGTACTGGCCGGCCTGGTGGTCGCCCTCGCGCTGATCCCCGAGGCGATCTCGTTCTCGATCATCGCCGGTGTCGACCCGGCGATCGGACTCTTCGCCTCCTTCACCATGGCCGTCGTGATCTCCGTCGTCGGCGGCCGGCGGGCGATGATCTCCGCCGCCACCGGTGCCGTCGCCCTCGTCATCGCACCGCTGAACCGCGAGCACGGCCTCGGTCACCTGATCGCCGCCGTCATCCTCGCCGGTGTCTTCCAGATCGTCCTGGGCGCGCTCGGCGTGGCGAAGCTGATGCGGTTCATCCCCCGCTCCGTGATGGTCGGCTTCGTCAACTCCCTCGCGATCCTGGTCTTCATGGCGCAGATCCCCGAGATGCGGGACGTCCCCTGGGCGGTGTATCCGCTGATCATCGGCGGGCTGGCCCTGATGGTGTTCTTCCCGAAGATCACTACTGTGGTACCGGCTCCGCTGGTCTCCATCGTCATCCTGACCGTGATCACCCTCGCGGCCGGAATCGCGGTGCCGACGGTCGGCGACAAGGGCGCCCTGCCGTCGTCCCTGCCGGTGCCGGGGCTGCCGGACGTGCCGTTCACCCTGGACACGCTGACGACGATCGCGCCGTACGCCTTCGCGATGGCGCTGGTCGGCCTGATGGAGTCGCTGATGACGGCGAAGCTGGTCGACGAGATCACCGACTCCCACTCCAGCAAGACCCGGGAGTCCGTCGGGCAGGGCGTCGCCAATATCGTGACCGGCTTCTTCGGCGGTATGGGCGGCTGCGCGATGATCGGCCAGACCATGATCAATGTGAAGGTCTCCGGTGCCCGCACCCGGCTCTCCACCTTCCTCGCCGGCGCGTTCCTGATGGTCCTGTGCATCGTCTTCGGCCCGATCGTCTCCGACATCCCCATGGCCGCGCTCGTCGCCGTGATGATCATGGTGTCGTTCGCCACCTTCGACTGGCACTCCATCGCCCCGAAGACGCTGAAGCGGATGCCGGCGGGCGAGATCGTCGTCATGCTCGCCACGGTCGCGGTCGTGGTCACCACCCACAACCTCGCCATCGGCGTCGTCGTCGGCTCGGTCACCGCCATGGTCATCTTCGCCAAGCGGGTCGCCCATCTCGCCGAGGTCGCCTCCGTGACCGATCCGGACGGGACCACCGCGGTCTACCGGGTCACCGGACAGCTGTTCTTCGCCTCCTCCAACGACCTGGTCGGACAGTTCGACTACGTGAACGACCCCGACAAGGTCGTCATCGACCTGAGCGCCGCCCGGGTCTGGGACGCCTCTTCCGTCGCGGCGCTCGATGCCATCGAGACGAAGTACGGCCGGTACGGCAAGACGGTCGAGATCACCGGCCTGGACGACCGCAGCGCGCAGCTGCACGGCAGGCTCAGCGGGGAGCTGACGAACCACTGAGGAAGGGGGTGCGGTCGGCACCCCGTGCGCGGGCGGTGACGGTACGGGCCGGTCTCAGGCCGGGTGCCCGGGTGAGAAGTGCTCGACGTCGCTCAGGCGGAGGAGCCCGGGGCGTGCGGCATCGGCGACATCGTCCGGGTCAGCGGAGTCATCGGCATCGGCGGAGCCTTCGGTGACCGGTGCGAGCAGGAAACCGACGTGGTCCCCGCCCTCGAACCGGTCCAGCACCCTGCCGACGAACCACGCCCGGGCGCCACGCAGCACGGGCGCGCCGCCCGGCCCGGGCCGCCAGTCGACCTCGGCGAACTTGTCGGTGTCGTCCCCCGTCCGCTCCCCGAACCACCGCGCCAGGTCGCTCCGCGCCCGGCTCAGCACGTGGACGCCCAGGTGGGAGGCGCGGCAGGCGGCCCGGTACGTACGGTTCTCCCGCGACAGCCAGACCACGAACCGCGCCGGGCCGATCGAGCACTGCGAGGCGAAGCCGACGAGGCAGCCGTCGAGCTCGCCGTCCTCCTCCCCCGCCGCCGTCACCACGTACATCGGGTAGTCGAGCAGCGCCGTGAAGGCGTCCAGGTCGGGTGCGGCCGGGGAGCCGGCGTCGGGTCGTGTCTCCACGGAACGCGGATGCCCCGAACCCCGGAGCGTATCCCCGCCCCGGTCGGGTTCCCGGCGGATCGCGGAAGGACCACGCTGTGCACGGCGGTGTGCGCCCGGTGAGGGGCGCCTCGGCCGCTCGCGCATAGTCCCGGGCGGCGCGGGAAGGCGCCGGAGGCGAGACACCGAGCGACGGACATGTCACGCCACGGCCGACGTCGAAGGACTCACCGCGCGACAGGGGCTTCCCACCATGCCGAGCACGATGACCGACCGGTCCTACTGGACCCTCAGCGCCCCCGCCGAGGGCCGTCCCGCACTCCAGGACGACCTCACGACCGACGTGGTCGTCATCGGCGGCGGCATCGTCGGCCTGTGCACCGCCCATGAACTCGTCCTCGCCGGCCGCACCGTCGTACTCCTCGAAGCCGATCGCATCGCCCAGGGGGTCACGGGCAGCACCACGGGCAAGCTCACCGCGCTGCACGGCCTCACCTACGCCCGGCTCCGCGACACCCACGGCAAGGACGCCGCCGAACTGTACGCGCTCTCCCAGCAGGAGGCGCTCCGTCAGGTGGCTGACCTCTGCGCCGAGCTGGGCATCGACGGCGAGCTCGAACGCGCCCCCGCGTTCACCTACGTCACCGACGCTCGGCGGGCGGAGGAGGTCAGGGCGGAGGCGACCGCCGCGCGGGAGGCGGGCCTCGAAGCCTCGTACGTCACCGAGACGGATCTCCCCTTCCCCGTCGCCGCCGCCGTCCGTGTGGAGGACCAATTCCTCTTCCACCCCCGCAAGTTCCTCCTGGGGATCGCCGAGGACATCCTCGCGCGGGGCGGTGCGATCCACGAGCACACCCGGGTGACGCGCGTGCGGGAGCTGGCCGACTGCCGGCTCACCACCGACACGGGTGCCACGGTCCACGCCCGCGACGTGGTCGTCGCCACGAACTATCCGGTGACCCTCCACGCGTCGGTCATGGCCAGGCTCTCCGTGCTGCGGGAGCTGGTGGTGGCAGCGCCGGTCGACGCGGCCAAGGCGCCGTCGGGCATGTACCTCACCCCCGAGGACCGTACGCGTTCGGTGCGCACCGCCCCCTACGGCGAGGGGCGCCGGTTGCTCATCGTCACCGGCGAGGCGTTCGAGCCGGGCGCCGGCCACGTCGAGGAGCGGTACGGCCGGCTCGTTTCCTGGGCCTGTGAGCACCTGCCCGGGTTCGCCGACGCGGAGACCGGATACCGGTGGGCGGCGCAGGACGTGCGGTCCGGTGACCACCTCCCGTACGTGGGGCACGAACACCCGGACACCCAGCATGTCTACGTGGCCACCGGCTTCGGCGGCTGGGGCATGAGCAACGGCGTGATGGCGGGCCGCCTGCTGGCCGCGCACATCCGCGGCGGACCCCGGCCCGCCTGGACCGATCTCTTCGACCCACGCCGCCACCTTCCGCTGAGGGACGTGCCCGCCGTCGCCAGGGCCCAGGCCACGGTGGCCCGGCACTATGTCGCGGGCCGCTCCCACCTGCGGTGTACGCACATGGGGTGCGAGCTCGGTTTCAACGACGCGGAGCAGACCTGGGAGTGCCCCTGCCACGGCTCACGCTTCGCGGCCGACGGGAGCGTGCTCCAGGGGCCGGCGACCCGGCCGCTGGAGACGCACGACGACGAGTACCAGGACGGAGTACCAGGATGAAACGAGGCGACGCCATGACCGACCGGACCAGCGACCAGGAACCCGAGAACCCCGGCCCCACGCCGTCCGAGCCCGATCCGGTCCCCCGCGACCCGCGGCCCGCCGAGCCGTCGGAGACGCCCCCGACCACGACCCCGGAATCCGACCCGGGCCCCGACCCCGGCCCCGGCCCCGGTGACAAGCCGGTACCGGAACCCCCGGACTAGGGCCGTATCAGCCGAGGATGGCCCGGCGAACGCGATGTCGGAAATCCGCCAGCATGCTCGCGGTCGGTCGGGCGAGAATCCGCTCATGATCGCTGACACGCAGGGAATCCGCATCCGGCACCGCGGGTGTGAACCGCAGGTCCATCCCACCGCCTACGTCGCCCCGACGGCCACGCTCGTCGGTGATGTCCGTGTGGGGCCGAGGGCGCGGGTGATGTACGGTGCGGTGCTCGATGCCGAGGGGTCCCGGATCGAGGTCGGGGAGGCGGCGGTGATCTGCGAGAACGCGGTGCTGCGCGGGTCTGCGGTCGCCGGCGATCAGCCGGTGCTTGTCGGCGACCACGTCTTCGTGGGGCCGCATGCCACGCTGCTGGGCTGCGAGGTCGGCAGGTGCGCCTATGTGGCGACCGCGGCGACGGTCCTGCAGTGCGCACGGTTGGGGGCCGGCTCGGTTGTCGCTGTCGGCGCGCTCGTCCATGCGCGCACCGTTCTGCCGGACGAGTACTTCGTGCCGCCGCACACCGTGGCGCTCGACGCGCCGGTGCGGCTGCTGGCGCCTGGCGATCCGGGCCTGGCCGAGGCCGTCAGGCGGGTGGGCTTCGCGCGGGTGGCGTTCGGCGTCGACGCGGAGTGGACCGAACGGATCAGCCGGTACGAGCACATCGCGGAGGTGCGCGTCGCCGAGTTCGGCACGCACGCGGACGACGAGGTTCTGAATTCCGGCTAGCGCCACCTTGTGTTCACCCTCGACGGCACCGACCACGCCCGCCACAAGGAGCAGGGCAGCGTGATCCGCCGCTACATCATCTGGCGAAACCGCCCTGTCGACGACCGGCGCCTGCGCGCGGTCGTCGACAGGGCGGACGTCGCCTGATGCGGCACTAGGAGGCCGGTGTGCCCGCCGCCAGGCCCAGGTCTCCGGTGCGCGGCGGGGCGAACCAGCGGGCCACGGCCTCGTCGGTCACCGCGGAGAGCTCGGACGGGAACCAGCGGGGGTCGCGGTCCTTGTCCACCACCTGCGCGCGGATGCCCTCGACGAGGTCGTGGGAGGAGAGGGCGGCGCAGGAGAGCCGGAACTCCATGTCGAGGACGGACTCCAGGGAGTCGAGCCGCCGGGCGCGGCGGAGAGCGGCGAGGGTGGCCTTGAGCGCGGTCGGCGACCTGCCGAGGAGCGTCGTGGCGGCCTCCTTCGCCTCCGGTGCTCCGAAGTCGAGGAGCCGGTCGATCACGGTCTCGACCGTGTCCGCCGCGTAGCAGGCGTCGATCCACTCCCGCTGAGCGGCCAGCTCGCCGGCGTAGGCCTCCGGGGTCCGGGCGAAGCCCGGCACCACCTCGTGCGCGGGCGCGCGGGTGAGTTCCGCCGCCAGCCGGGGCAGGTCCTCCGACCGTACGACGTGGTCCGCCAGGCCGGTCAGCAGCGCGTCCGCCGCGCCGACGGGGGTGCCGGTGAGGGCGAGGTGGGTGCCGAGTTCCCCCGGCGTCCGGCTCAGCAGATACGTTCCGCCGACGTCGGGCACGAAGCCGATGCCCGTCTCCGGCATGGCCACCCGGGAGCGCTCGGTGACGATCCGGACGGATCCGTGGGCCGAGACGCCGACTCCGCCGCCCATCACGATCCCGTCCATGAACGCGACGTACGGCTTGCGGAAGCGGGCGATCCGGGCGTTCAGGCGGTACTCGTCGCGCCAGAAGCCGGGCGAGGCGGAGCCGCCGGCGCGGGCGTCGTCGTGGATGGCCCGGATGTCGCCGCCCGCGCACAGTCCCCGTTCCCCCGCGCCGTCGATGACGACGGTCTCGACGGCGGGGTCGCGTTCCCACGCGGTCAGCGCCTCGTCGATGCGCAACACCATGGGGTGGGTGAGCGCGTTGATGGCCCGCGGCCGGTTCAGGGTGATGAAGCCGGCACGCCCTTCGGTACGCAGCAGCACGTGCGGCTCGTCGGTCGCCGTCATCGTGAACGCTCCATAGAGCGGGGGGCGTCGAAGAGTCCCATGATCCGGTTGCTTCCTTCCGAACGATCTTCCGACCACCGTAGCCGCTGCGAGGTGTCCGGCGCCGGGACGTGGGAGAACCGGGCAACCGGCTACAGCGTCGCGCGCTCGGCGATCTCCGCCCAGACCGTCTTGTCTCCGGCCGAGTACCGCACGCCCCAGCTCTCGGTCAGGCTCGCGCAGATGTGGAGTCCGCGTCCGCCCTCGTCGCTCGCCTTGGCATGGCGCAGGTTCGGGGCGGTCAGGGCACTGTCGGTCACCTCGCAGGTGAGCGTGTGCTCGCCCCTGATCAGGCGCAGGGTGATGGGCGCGGAACCGTAGCGGACGGCGTTGGTGAGGAGTTCGCTGACGACGAGTTCCACGACGAACGGATCGACCGGTGAGCGCCACTCCTTCAGGCGCCGGTCGACGTCGTGGCGGGCGCGGCCGACGGCCGAGGCGTCGGCGGGGACGTCCCACTGCGCCAGCTCCGACTCGGGGAGGCGCCGCGTCCGGGCGACGAGGAGCACCGCGTCCGGAGGCAGGAGTCTCTCGACGTCGTCGGCCATGCGTTCGGGGCTCCGCTCCGGGTGGGCGAGCGCCTCCGCGAGGACTTCGGTCGAGCGGCTGGTCCCCGGTGCCGCGTCGTCGGAGGCCAGGCACAGCGTGCTGCCCGGCGGGAGTGTGAGCTCGGCACAGGCGAAAGGGGGGCCGCCGGCGCCCAGCAGGGGCCCGGCGGTCACCGGTGCGGGGTCGATCGTCCCGTCCGGGCGGACGACGCCGAGGAGCGACGACCCCGCCCGGGCGACGTCGATCCGCCCGGTGACCGGGTCGTGGACCACGAAGGTGCAGCGGGCCGTGGGCTCCTCGATGCCGGGCACCTTGCCCTGCTCCTGGGCGAGCCGGAGGGTCGTGGTGTGGAGCCTGGCGAGCAGTTCGTGGGGATCGAGGTCGAGCGTGGTCAGGCTGTGCACGGCCGTTCTGAGCTGGCTCATGGTCGCCACGGCGCTGATGCCCGGCTGTTCGACCTGTCCCACGACGAGCGCCACCCGGGCGCCGGGCAGCGGGATCACGTCGAACCACGAACCGGCGCCGGTGCCGCCGGGCCGGTGCCGCTGTGCGACCTCGAGGGCGCTCCGGGTCGCCTTCGCCGGTCGCAGGGGCCAGCCCTGCAGAGCGGTCATGACGATGTGTTCGCGGGTGAAGCGGAGGGCGTTCTCCAGGCAGGTCGCCGTATGGGCGGCGATTCCGTCGGCGAGTGCCAGGTCGTCGTGGTCGAACGGCTCCGTGGCGGAGGGCCGCTGAAAGGCGACGACGCCGAAGATCTGGCCGCGTACGGTGAGCGGAGCCACCAGCGTGGAGTGGTCGGGGTGGTCGGGCTCCGGGGGCAGCAGGGCCGGTCGTTCGGGCAGGGTGTCGCCGAAGAGGCCGGGGAGCAGGACCGAGCCGACCTTGGGTGTCCCGCCGGCGTACTGTCCCGCCGACGCCGCGCAGCGCAGCAGGGGCAGGCCCTCCTTCGGCAGGAGTTCGGGGTCCTCGCCGCGCAGGACGGCGTCCGTCAGGGCGACGAGCACGGAGCCGGCGAACGCCGGGACCGTCACGTCGACCAGCTCCCGCGCCGTACGCAGCACGTCCAGGCTGCGGCCGATCCTCTCGTGGGCGGCGTGCAGCAGGCGCAGCCGGGACTGTGCGCCTTCCCGCTCGGTGACGTCCACGGCGGTCGCCACCACGCCGAGGGGCCGGCCGGACCGGTCCTGGATCCGGTAGGCGGAGGTCGAGAAGACGTGCTCGCGGTGCGGGTCGGTGGGGGGACGGCCGCGTACGAGGACGCCGCGGCGCGGGCGCCCCGTGGCCAGGACCTCGCGCAGGACGCTCTCGGTGATGTCGGGGCTGTACCGTTCGTACGCCTCGGTGACGGGGCGGCCCAGGATTCGGTCCTCGGGCAGCCCGCGCATGCCGACGGCCACGGTGTTCACGCGCAGGACCCGGAGGTCCGGGTCGAGTACGTGCAGTCCCACGGAGGACTGGGTGAAGACGGCGTCGAGGACGGCCTGGTCGAGCCCGCCGGAGTCCTCGTCCGGCCCGGTGGCCCACACGCCCCAGTCGGGCCCGTCGGACCCGGGCGACAGGGGACCGACGCGCCAGCCGCCGAGGGACGAGGCGCCGGACAGCACCTCCATCGCGGGTCTGCCCACGGCGTCCTGTGCCGGGTACCCGAACAGTCCGGCGGCGCTCGCGCTCCAGCGCAGCACCAGCCCACGACCGTCCATGACGAAAAGCGGCGCCTGGGATCGCGGCATGGACACCTCGTCTCGGATGATCCCCTCGACTCTGCCATCCCACCCGGGGGGCCGCCATTTCACCGCACCCCTCCGGTGGGCGGGCGTGACCCGCGTCGCTCAGAGCCAGCCGTTGCGCCGGAAGCTGCGGTGGAGCAGGAGACAGGCCACGACCGTCACCCCCACGACGAGCGGGTAGCCGTAGGTCCAGCGCAGTTCCGGCATGTGCTCGAAGTTCATGCCGTACACACCGCACACCATCGTGGGTACGGCGATGATCGCCGCCCAGGCCGTGATCTTGCGCATGTCCTCGTTCTGGGCGACCGTCACCTGCGCGAGGTGGGCCTGGAGGATGGAGTCCAGGAGGGTGTCGAACGACGTGATCTGCTCGGTGACCCGCGACAGGTGGTCGCCGACGTCACGGAAGTACGGCTGGATGTCCGGGCCGATCAGGGGCAGCGGCCGGGCGGCCAGCGTCTGCAGCGGGCGGTCCAGCGGGGTCACGGCCCGCTTCAGTTCGAGGAGTTCCCGCTTGAGCTGGTAGACGCGGCCGGCGTCGCCGCGTGAGGCCTGCTCGCTGAAGACGGCGGTCTCGACGGCGTCGATGTCGTTCTGCACGGCGTCGGCCACGGCCAGGTAGTCGTCCACCACATGGTCGGCTATGGCGTGCAGGACCGCAGCGGGCCCCTTGGCGAGCTGCTCGGGGTCGGACTCCAGGGCCTCCCTCAGGGGGCCGAGCGAGCCATGGCGGCCGTGCCGGACCGTGATGACGAAGTCGGCGCCGGTGAAGACCATCAGCTCACCGGTGTCCACGACCTCGCTGGTGGCCGTGAGCTCCTCGTGCTCGACGTAGCGGACCGTCTTGAACACGGCGAACAGCGTCTCGTCGTACCGTTCGAGCTTGGGCCGCTGATGGGCGTGGACCGCGTCCTCGACGGCCAGGGGGTGCAGACCGAACAACTCCGCGAGCTCGGCGAACTCCTCGACGGACGGCTCGTGCAGCCCGATCCAGACGAACCCGTCACCCGACTTGCGGACCCGCCGCACCGCCTCGGGCGCCGGGCAGGCACCCTGCTGCCGCGCGCCGTCCTCGTACAGGACGCAGTTGACCACCGAGCTGCCCAGCGGCGAGCGCGCGGGGTGGCTGAGGTCGACGGTCCGCCGGTAGGCACGTCGGACGGTGCGCCGGATGTTGCGGATGAGCGGCACGGTGGACTCTCCTCGGGACGATCGGCAGCCAGTGTGCCATCGAACGGTGGCGGCCCGGGAGGCGACGGAGGGAGGCGGACGAGTCCGCCTCCCTCCGGGGTGTGGGCCCTTCCGCCCGCGGTCGGTTCAGCTGCGGAGCGGTCCTTCGCAGGTGTACGGAGAGGTGCCGGCCCGGCCGCTCCGCCAGATCTCGACGGCGCCGAAGGAGCAGTTCATGTCGGCGAGGTTGGTGGAGCCGGTAGCGGCCCGGTCGAGCAGGAAGTAGTCGACCGTCTCGGACATGTCCCGGAAGACCTGGTCCGGGCTCGCGGCGTCGCTGAGGTTGGCGGTGATCATTCCCGTGCAGATGAAGCGCCGCATGGCCGGATCGCCGTTCTCCACACACCGCGGCGTGCTGTACGTGGCCTCGGCGAACGAGGTGCGCACCGCGGCGGCGGTGGTGTCGCGCAGCCGCTCGTTGGGCGTGTAGGTGGTGTTCGGTACGAACAGCTCGTCGACCTTGGCGATCTGCGCGTCGAGGAACGCGTCGTAGGAGCGCTGGAGCGCGGCGTCGCGCCCGAGCCGCTGACGCCAGGCGTCGAACGCCGCCGGGTCGTCGGCGCGCAGGTGCCCGTACATCTCCCGCAGGGTCGCGGGCCGTTGGATCCAGAGGAACTCGAAGAACGTGCCGGCGTACGCGTAGAAGCGGAATCCGTCCCCGGCGTAGGTGGCGTGCAGGAGCTGGTCGACCGTCATCCGGGGGCCGCCCCGCGCCGTGTCGGCGATGACGCTCTGGACCAGGGACTTGCGGACGGCGATTCCGTCGTCGCGGGTGGCTCCGTCGAAGAACTCGGCGGTGCCCTCGTCCATCGCGGTGGTGCGGTCGTCCTCGTACCAGCTGCCTTCTCCGAAGAAGCCGGGCACGGCGAAGCGGCCGTTGAGGTAGTGCACGTACTCGTGCCGGAAGAGCTCCTCCAGCGTGAGGCGGGAGTCCTGCGGGACGCGCCGCTGGTAGGTGTAGAACGTGGCGCCGCGCTCGATGTAGATGCCGCCGTTGTCGGTGTCCATGCCGGTGAGGATGGGGTGGTAGTTCTCGTAGTCGGCGCGGGAGGCGTACAGCAGGATGTTCAGGCTGCTGTTGGGGTCGCCGCTCAGCGGCACCTCGGTGCCCAGGACCCGGTGGAACTGCGCCTTGACCTGCTTGGAGGCGTAGTAGAGCTGGTCGACGGTGGCCCGGTCCAGGCCGGTGCGCACCTTGATGGCTCCGTTGTCGTAGCTGTACGTGTGCGGGAAGATCTGCCGCTCGATGTCGGCCTTGCACACGCCGTACGGCCGGCACGCCTCGTAGAAGTTGAGCCAGCCGACCAGTCCGGCCCAGGGCGCGCTGCCCCGGCCGAAGTCGCGTGCGACGGGGTCGAGGAGCGCCCCGAGGTCGGGGACGATGACGTTTCTGAGCCCCTCGATCTGGCCGAAGCGGCCGTACTCGGCGAGGGCGTCACGGACCACCCACGCGTTCGGGGTGTCCTTGAGGTGGACGTGGCCGGCGAACCGCTTGAAGGCCTCGCGGTACGCGGAGTCCTGTGCCGCCGCACGGTGGAAGGCGACGTCACGGTTGCCGGGGTACACGCCCAGGTAGTTCACGGAGAGCGCGGCGAGGGCGGCGTTGCCCCAGGCGGGGTCGCGGTGCTGGGCCGGGTGGGACGCGTCCATGGTGGCCAGGACCCGTCCGATGAGCCCGAGTTGGTGCGAGCGCAGGCCGGGGGCGCTGCCGGTGTAGAGCGCCTCGCGGAGGGTGTCGGCGTTGGAGCCGGTGACGTCGAAGGTCCGGGGGGCCGCGCCGAAGTCGGCGATGGCACGGCGCAGCACCTCGACGGTCGGGGCGTCCGTGATGTCGATCTCGTCGCGGGAGAAGTCGTGGTACGCGACGGCGTGGAGGTAGGTGAACATCTCCAGGAGGTGGCTGCCGTTGCGGCCGTCGTGGGCGGCGGCGCCCGCGGATATGCGGCGGCCGACGGCCTGGACGTGGGCGTCGGACATGACCGGGGTGAGCCGGGCGTCCCAGGTCCAGATGAGCTCGCGCAGACAGCCGTCGGCGGTGACGGCCGGGTCGGCGAGGAAGTCGGCGAACTGCTCGGGGCCGAGGGTGCTGACCCGGCCCAGGTCGCAGGGGACGGCGCCTCGGAGCCGGCCGCGCTCCGCCGCGGCGCGCCGCGGGGTTCGCACGCCGGGGACGCGGGGCTCCGTCGACTCTCCGGGTCCGATGGTGGGTCGGGGGACCGGGCGCGGTGCCCGGGCGAGCCGTTCGACCTCGTCGTGCGGGCTCGGCTGTCCTGCCGTCGCCGCCACGGCGAGGGGCGCCCGTGCGGCCGGCTCCTGTGCGAGGGCGCTCGGGGCGACGGAGCCGAGCGTCATCGCGGCGAGGGCGGCGGACAGCAGTGATGTGCGCATGGTTCTGAGCTTCAACACCTGCGACTCCTGTGGGGAGGTGGGGAGCGGTGCCTATCAGAGGACGACCCGCGTGGCGGCACAGCACATCAACTCGCCTTCTAATCAAGGGAGTTGACGAGCGCGAGCCACGCGGGACGGTCAGTAAAATAGTAATGTGAAATGGTACTGACAAGCCCCACGCCCGAACCGCCTGACAAATGTCATCGACTTCCCCTGCACGAGATCGTGCCGAGGGAGGAGGCCGGGCGCCGGCGGCGGACGTGAGGATGGTGGTCGGCGCACACCCCGTGCGCCCACCGACGAGACGGGAAGCGTTCATGCCCTCGGTCCACCCCAAGTCCCGCCCCTTACCTCCTCGTTCACGCGCCCGCTGGACCGCCGTCGCCCCGGTCGCCGTCCTGGCCCTCTCCTTGTCGGCGTTGCCCGCTCAGGCCGCCCCGGTGGACACCCGTGCCACCGCCGGCCCCACGTCGGCGGTCGTCTCGTCCACTGCTCCGGCCCTGGACCGCGAGGCCCTGCGCGCGTCGCTGGACGCCTTCCACAAGGCCGGGATGTACGGCGCCTATTCGGCGGTCCGCGACGGGTCCGCCCGGTGGAACGGCGCCACCGGGTTCGCCGACGTCACCACCGAGCGGCCGACGCGCCCGGGCTTCGAGCACCGGATCGGCAGCATCACCAAGACCTTCACCTCCGTCGCCGTCCTCCAGCAGGTCGGCGCCGGGCGCGTCGACCTGGACGCTCCCATCGGCCGCTACCTGCCCGACCTCGTTCCCGGCGAACGCGGACAGCGGGTCACCGTGCGGATGCTGCTGAACCACACCAGCGGGATCGCGGACTACGTCCTGCCCGCCTTCCCGGGCATCCTGGAGAACCCGGGCAAGGTCCTCGACGAGAACCGGCACCGGCAACTGGCCCCGGAGGAGCTGGTCCGGCTGGGACTCGCGGCCCCGCCCGTCGTGGAACGCGGCACCTACGCCTACTCGAACACCAACTACATCCTGGCCGGACTGCTCCTGAAGCGGGTCACGGGCCAGGAGCCCGAGGCGTACATCACCCGCAACGTCATCCGCAAGGCCGGCCTGCGCCACACCTACTTCCCCCGCTCGGCGTACATCCGGGGGCCGCACGCCAAGATGTACGAGTCGATGTTCGGCCTCATCGATCCGCCGCGCGACTACAGCGTGTACGACATGTCATGGGGCGGCACCGCCGGGGCCATGGTCTCGACGATGAGCGACCTCAACGACTTCTACCGCAAGCTGCTCGGCGGCAAGCTGCTCGGCGCCGCCGAACTGCGCGCCATGAAGACGACGGTGCCCACCCACGAGCCGGAGCCGGGCCAGGAGGCGGTGATGCGTTACGGCCTCGGCATCTACACCCTGCGGATGCCGAACGGCGGCTGGTACTGGGGCCATGACGGAGGTGTCTTCGGCGCCGGGACGTGGGCGCTGTCCACGGAGGACGGAAGCCGGCAGGTCGCCATCGGCTACAACCTGATGAAGTACCAGCGCTTCGACGAGCAGGGCCGTCCCCTGCCCGACCCGGTCTCCGACGCCCTGTACCGGTACGTGGACGGTGCCCTGGACCGCTCCGCCGCGCCCGCCGCGTCGGCGCAGCGCCTCGCGCCGCGGGCTCCGGGCGCCCTCCCCCTGGTCGACGGGCTGATCGCCCCCGACCGGGCGCACGGCCGGTCGACGGTCGCGCGCTGAGGGGGCGCGGCTACGAAGCGACGCCCGCCGCCCGCTCCGCCGCCAGCAGGGCGTCCTCGCCGATGAGGGCGGTCGACCCGGGGGCGATGCAGGCGTGGGCACCCGCGACCGCGCCCAGGCGGGCGCAGTCGAACACGTCCCGGCCGGCGAGCCGGCCGTACAGGAAGCCGGAGACGAACGCGTCGCCCGCGCCGTTGGAGTCCACCACCGGGGCGGGCGGGACGGTCGCCGGGATGTGGCGTGGTGTGGAGCCGCCGTCCCGGGTGAGGACGTAGGAGCCGTCGGCGCCGGCCGTGGCGACCACCGTCCGGGCGCGGCCCTCGCGCAGGATCTCCCGCATCAGCGCCTCGACGCCGTCCCCGGCGCCCGCCGCGCTGAGGAACACGAGGTCGGAGCGGAGGGCGAATTCGCGATGGTGGTCGGCCAGTCCGTCCCAGTCGTGCAGGTCGGTGGAGACGGGGACGCCGAGGTCCTCGATGTCGTCGAAGAGGAACCGCGTGAAGTTCATGATGGACAGATGGACATGGCGGGTGCGGCCCAGCCGGGGAAGGTAGAACTCCCTCGGCATCCGCAGGTCGGCCGGGTCGCGGGAGTCGTAGAAGGACATCCGGCGGCCTGTCGCGTCGACCAGGTTGACCGCGCGACGTGTCCCCGCGGGCGAGATCATCGGGACGAACTCCACATCGCCCTCGGCCAGTCGCTCCCGCACCAGCGTGCCGATCCAGTCGTCGCCGATCCAGTCCAGCAGGGCCACGCGCAAGCCGAGGGCCCGCGCCCCGAGGGCGACGTTGCCACCGGTGTGGCCGGCCCACTCCTCGATCGGGCCGACGTGGACCGAGTCGGCGAGCGGGACCGGCAGGGAGTCGACGCGGACGATCGTGTCCACACCGCTGCCGCCGACCACGAGGACGTCGTACGTGTACTGACGCATGAACCTTCCGCCTCTCCGCTCCCGCCGACGCCCAGTATGGCGTCCGACCCCACACGGTTCGCTGCGGCACCGGCCCCCCGCGGGCGCCGGGAAGTTCTGCCTCACGACAGAATCGGACATAGGGTGCTTTTCGTTGACGTGCCGCCGCCCCAGTGAGCACCGCGTGGCGGCCGACCACCTCACGTCGGAAGGGACCCGATGCATCCCGAGATCAGTACCGCCGTCCTCGCACAGCTGCGCGAGCCACGTCCGTACCCGGCATTGTCGCTCGTCATGCCCACGCACCGTCGCGAACCGGACAGAGCCCAGGACGCCGTACGCCTGCGCAACCTCGTCGCCGAGGCCAGGGAGCGCCTCCAGGCGGACCCGGCCGTCACCCGGGAACGCCGCCTCGACGTCATCGGGCAGCTTGACGCGGCCCTCGCCGAGGTCGATCCGGCCCACGCCGGGGACGGCCTGGTCCTCTACGCCGCGCCCGGCGAGCACCACGTATGGTCCCTCGGCCGCGCCGTACCGGAGCGCGTCGTCGTCTCGGACACGTTCCTGACCCGCGGTCTCGTCGCGGCGAGAACGCTCGACCGGCCCTACTGGGTGCTGGTCGTGGCGGCCGACCGGGTCTCCCTGTGGAGCGGCGCCGGCGAGCGGCTGACTGAGCGGCGCGACGACACCTTCCCGGTGACGCGCGGCCTGGCGGAGCCGGACGTGGAACGCGAGGAGCGCGTGGGCGACCTTCCGAGCACGTACCAGGACGAGCGGACACGGCAGTTCCTCCGTGACGCGGACGCGGCGACGGTACTCGCCCTCGACGCCGACCCGCGGCCGCTCTACGTCGTCGGGGACTCCCCCGCCCTCTCGCTCCTCGCCGACGTGGGGACGGTCGCGAAGCACGCGCTGACCACCGTCACCCACGGCGGGCTCGCCGCGGGGCCGGCCGCAGCCGTGCGCGAGGCCGTCGCGCCGGCCGTCGAGGAGCAGGCGCGGCACGAGGTGGAAGCGCTCCTGGGACAGCTGGACCGGGCGCGCAGCCAGAAGACGTTCGCGGGTGGCCTCGACGAGGTGTGGCGCGGCGTGTCGGAGGGCCGCGTGGCGCTGCTGGCGGTGGAGGACACCTTCCAGCCGGCCGTACGCGACCGGGGCGACCATCTGGAGCCGGCCGCGGCGGGCGACGCGGACGCGCGCGAGGACATCGTGGACGAGATCGTGGAGCGGGCCCTGAGCTCCGGTGCCCGGGTGCGGTTCGTGCCGGACGGCACCCTCGCCGCGGAGGGGCGGATCGCGAGCGTGCTGCGCTACTGAAATCCCCCTGCCCGCCCGGGAGAGTTCGCGTCCGTGACCCGAATGGGTCAGGATGTGGGGATGCGTGCGCCTCCGTGGATGCCGGTCCTACGCGGCGTGGCCTATGTCTGCGCCGTGCTGTGCGTGGTGGTCGTCGCCGCCACGGCGACGGCCCGGGGCACCGTACTGAACGCCGGTTTCCACCGGGACGTCCTCGCCAGGGAGCGGGCGTACGAGCGGCTGTACGACGAGGTGCTCGTCGACCCCGAGCTCACCCCCGTCACCCGTGACCTGCTGGGGCGGCTCCCCGTCGACGAGGCGCTGCTGACGTCCAACCTCAAGACGGTGCTGCCGCCCGAGACCCTGCGCGCGCTCACCGACGAGCAGATCAGGCATCTGATCGCGTATCTGCGCGGGGACCGCGACGCCCTGACGCTCTCGGCGGACCTGCGGCCCGTCGTGGAGAACCTGGAAAGTCTCACCCAGACGTACTTCGGTGATCTGGTCGCCTCCCTCCAGGAGCGGCCCTCTCCGGACTTCCCGGCCTTCCTCCGCGAACTCGACGTATCGCTCCAACGGGTGGCCGCCGGCGAACCGCCGCATGGGCTGCCGAAACTCTCCCTGACCCCCGATCAGGCGGCCATGGCCGCCGACGCCCTGCTGCGGCTGGTCCCCGAAGGACAGCGGGCCGCGCTGCGCCCGGAGGTCGACGTCGCCCTGCGGGAGGGTGACGTGGCCACGGCCCTCGCGGCCGTGGGGCCCGCGGTCTTCTCCGACCGGACCCGGGAGGCCGTCGAGCGGGTGCGTGCGGCCGCAGACGGGGGCAGCTGGAACATCACGGCCGATCTCGAACGCGGTGACGGCTCTCTCGACACGGTGCACCGGATCCGCGGCGCGACGCACCTCACCCTCGGTGTGGTCGAGCCCCTGGCCGGGGTGCTGGGCGCCGCGGCACTCGCCGCGCTGTGGTTCACCGGGCCGGAGTCTCTGCCGCGCCGGCTGCGCCGGCTGGGCTGGACCCTGGCGGCGGGCGGTGTCCTGACCGCGCTGTGCGTGGCGGTCGCGGGCCTGGTCACCGGCGGCCGGGTCGTCACTCCCCCGGCGTCCTGGCCGGACTCGCTCGTCCGCCTGGTCGACGACGTGCAGAGCACCGCCCTGGACCGTGTCCTCGGCGGGGCGCTGACCGCGGCGCTGGTCGCGCTGGCGGCCGGTGCGGTCGCCCTCGCGCTGGGTGTGGCCGCTCAGCGGCGCCCGGTCCTCGAAGTGGCGCGCCGCGCGTCGGTCTGGTCGGCGGCCGGGGTGACCGGCGTGGCGCTCAGCGGTGTGGCCCTCGTCCCGCTCGTGTTCGCCGGAGGCGGTGCGCGGGTCTGCCAGGGCAGCGAACGGCTGTGCGACATGCGGTACGACGAGGTCGCCCAGCTCACCTCGCACAACGCCATGTCGACGACCGCGGACCGGTTCATCGGCCCGCTCCAGGACCCGGACATCGTCGGTCAGCTCAACGCGGGCGTACGGGCGCTGCAGATCGACACGTACCGCTGGGAGAGGCCGGAGGAGGTGACCGCCCGGCTGCGGGAGTCCGACTTCCCTCCGGAGACGCGGCGGCGGATCACCGACGCCGTCGCCCGGTTCAATCCGCCGCGACCCGGCCTGTGGCTGTGCCACTCCGTCTGCCGGGCGGGAGCGGTGGAGCTGGTGCCGACGCTGCGGCAGATCGGGGACTGGCTGCGCGCGCATCCCACCGAGGTCGTCACCCTCATCGTCCAGGACGCCGTCGGCGGCGCGGACACCGAGGCGGCCTTCCGCGCGGCGGGGCTCGAGGACCTGCTGCACACACCGCACCGGGACCCGTCCCGACCCTGGCCCACGCTCGGCGAGATGACGGAGTCCGGGCGCCGTCTCGTCGTCTTCGCCGAGAGGGCCGACGGGCCCGCGCCGTGGTACCGCAATTTCTACGCGTACGCCATGGAGACGCCCTACGCCTTCCGCAGCCCCGCGGAGATGTCCTGCCTGCCGCACCGCGGTGGCGGGGACAAACGGCTGTTCCTGCTCAACCACTTCATCACCATCGACGGGGGTAGCCGGCTGGACGCGGCGCGGGTGAACGCACGCGCCGGCATCGTCGAGCGGGCGCGCGCCTGTGAACGCGCGCGCGGCAGACCGGTCACCTTCGTGGCCGTCGACTATGTGACCATCGGTGACGCCCGGTCCGCGGTGGACGCGCTCAACGCCGAGCGGGCGGAGAGGGCTTGAGCCGAAGATCCGCGGTCCTGTCGGCGTGGCGGTGGGGCACGGTACTCGCGGCGGGGAAATGATCCCGATATGAGCGAGAAGTCTGTCGTCGTCGGCGTGGACGGTTCCGAGCACAGTCTGAGGGCGCTGGCATGGGCCCTGAGCGCCGCCCGGAGGCTCGGCGCCCCGCTGGTGGTCGCCCATGTGCGCTCCGAGGCGCTCCAGCTCGGGGCCGCCCGCATCGAGTCCATCGGGGAGGCGCTCGACCTCTCCGACTCCGTCCTCGACGGCATCCGTTCCTGGATCGGGGAGCGGATCGGGGAGCGGCCGGAGGGGCCGGGCGAGGGTGGGGACGAAGGCGGGGACGGGGGCGTTTCCGTACGGTACGAGTCCCTGGACGGCGCCGTGACCGACGCGCTCCTCGACCTGGCCCGGTCCGGCCGGCTCCTCGTGGTCGGCTCGCGCGGGCGCGGCGGCTTCGCGAGCCTGCTGCTCGGTTCCACCGGCCGCGCGCTGGCCTCGGCGGCGCCCTGCCCGGTCGTGGTCGTCCCGCACGAGGCCCGCACCGTCTCCCTGGAGAGCGGCGCGGAGGCGGGGCGGGTCCTGGTGGGGCTGCATCCCGACGAGACCCCCGACGAGGTGCTGGACTTCGCCTTCGAGGCGGCCCGGCAGCGCGGTGTGGCACTCGAAGTGGTGACCGCCTACCGGTTGCCCCCGTCGCCCGTGCTGCTGATCGGCCCGCCGGCCCCCGCCCTGCAGGTGCCGCCCCCGCTGCCCGTGGACGAGGTCCCCGAGCTCGTACGCGAGACGGCCCGCCGGCAGGAGGAGCGGCTGCGGCCGTTCACCTCAAGGTTTCCGGAGGTCGAGGTCATGCCCTCCGTCGTCCCGGCGGACGCTGCGGGGCGGCTCGTCGAAGGGTCGCGGAGCGCGGGTCTCGTCGTCGTGGGGCGTCACCGCAGGCACCGGATGGAGTCCCTCCTGATGGGTTCCGTCGCGCACGCCGTTCTGCACCACGCGCACTGCCCGGTGGCGGTCGTCCCTCCGGCGCCGTCACGCTGATGGCGAGAACTCGCCATCGCATCCCGGGAGTCGCCGTCCCGCTCCGGTGAACTGGGTACGTTCGAGCCCCGGCGTTCCCGATCTTGAGGAGTGTGGACGTGCCGCCCGAGCCCGCCCGTTGTCCGGTGTCCACGGACCACCCCGCGTTCTCGTTCATCGACCGTGAGCGGGACCCGGCCGAGTGGGCCGGGCATCCGCCGGTCCCGCTCGATGCCGACGACTGCGATCTGCCGACTCCCCCACACATCGTGGAGGCGATGCGCAGGGCCGCGAGGGAGCCCGCCCTGCACCGCCATCCGCGCCATCCGGGCCACCAGGGCGCCTCCCTCCTGCGGGAGGCGGCGAGCGGGTTCCTGGCCCGCCGCTTCGGGGTGGCGGCCGACCCGGAGACCGAGGTGCTGGTGACGCCGGGCGGCCAGGAGGCCATGGCCCATCTGGCGCTCGCCCGTCTGGACTGGGACGACGTGGTGCTCGTACCGGATCCGGCCCCTCCGTCGTACGCGGCCTGGGCGAGGTTCTGCGGGGCGGAGGTCGTGCGGGTCCCGTTGCGCGAGGAGAACGGCTTCCTTCCCGATCTGGACTCCATCCCGGCCGACGTGGCCCGCCGGGCCAAGCTGTTCTGGATCTGCTACCCCCACGACCCCACCGGCGCGGTGGCGACGCGCGCGTTCTACGACGAGCTGGTCCGCTTCGCGCTGTGCCACGACATCCTGGTCGCGTCCGACGCGGCCTACAGCGAGATCTACTACGACACCGAGCCTCCGCCGTCCTTTCTGGAATCCCCCGGGGCGATGGCGTGCGGGATCGAGTTCCACTCGCTCTCCAAGGCGTACACCGTGCCGGGGCCGGGGGTCGGTTTCGCGGCCGGCGATCCGCGGGTGGTCGGCGCTCTGCGAGCGGTCAAGACCCATACGGACCCCGGTACGTTCGGCGCGATCCAGCACGCCGCGATGACGGCGTTCACCGACACCACGGGATACCCGGACCGGCTCCGGGCCGTCTTTCGCGCACGCGTCAAGCTGCTCTGCGACGGTCTGGAGGAGGCGGGCCTGGAGGTGCTGCGCCCGCGCGCGACCTTCCACACCCTCGTCCGCACCCCCGCGGGCACGACGAGCGAGCGGTTCTCCGAGGAGCTCCGCCACAAGGCGGGGGTGTCGTCCGTTCCCGGCACCGCCTTCGGGCCGGGCGGGGAGGGATACGTACGTCTCACGGTGTGCGCGGACACCGACCGCCTGACGGAGGCGGTACGGAGGATCAGAGCGGCGCGCCTCGTCTGACCGTTCGGCCGGACGGCGGTTGTCGCACGCGGCCGACCATCGCAGGCCCGACCATCCCCCGGCCGTACATGTATGTGTTTGGTGTTCACGCAACAGACGGGGCGTATCGCACACCTGACACCGTCCCAGCTGGATGATCCACCAACAGTCGGTTTTGTAAGAGGCGTTGACTAATCAGCTCTGCCGCTCGTACGTTCAGCGCGTTGAACAGAGTCTGTCCGGTGGACTGAGAGGGACGCATGAGCCAGATACGCCGCGCCTCGCGCCTCACCGTCACGCTCGGCCTGCTCGCGGCCTTGAGCGTGCCCGCCACCGCCGAGGGGCATGGTCCCGCCCGGCACCCGGGCGGGGACCCGGACGGGGGCATCGGCCGGGACATCGGCCGTGACACCCTTCCGGCCGACGACGGCTGGGCGGCCGCCGACGGCGGTACCACGGGAGGAGCCGCCGCGGACGACGCCCATGTCTTCACCGTCCGCGACCGCGCCGGGCTCGTCCGTGCGCTGGACGGCGGCAGCGACACCCCGAAGATCATCCGGGTCGTCGGCACGATCGACGCCAACACCGACGACGAGGGCCGCCGCCTGGACTGCGACGACTACGCCACCGGCGGCTACGACCTGAAGACGTACCTGTCCGCCTACGACCCCCGCACCTGGGGCGCCGCCAAGCCCTCCGGTCCGCAGGAGACGGCCCGTCAGGCGTCGGCACGGCGGCAGGCCGAGCGCGTCGTGCTGTCGGTGGGGTCGAACACCACGCTCGTCGGAGTCGGCGCGCGGGCGGTGCTGCAGGGCGCCGCCCTGAAGGTGGACCAGGCCGAGAACGTCATCATCCGCAATCTCGAACTGCGCGACGCCTACGACTGCTTCCCGGTCTGGCAGCCCAACACCGGAGGGCTGGGCGACTGGAAGGCCGCGTACGACAACATATGGCTGCGTGGGGCGCGCCATGTGTGGATCGACCATGTCACCGCGTCCGACGCCGGCCATCCGGACGCGGACGAGCCGACGTACTTCGGCCGGAACCACCTGCGCCACGACGGGCTCCTGGACATCACCAACGGGTCCGACCTCGTCACCGTGTCCTGGAGCCGGTTCGCCGACCACGACAAGGCGATGCTCATCGGCAACGGCGACACGGCCGTCTCGGACCGCGGGAAGCTGCGGGTCACGCTCCACCACAACGAGTTCCGCTCGATCGTGAAGCGTGCCCCGCGCGTCCGCTTCGGGCAGGTCCACCTCTACAACAACCGCTACGTCGTGCCGCCCGACGCGCACGACTACCGCTACTCCCTCGGCGTCTCCACCGAGTCCGCCCTGTACGCGGAGAACAACGCGTTCACGACGCCGGGGCATGTAGAGGCCGCCGACCTGGTCAAGAGCTGGAACGGCACCGCGCTGCACGCGACGGGCACCCTCTTCAACGGTTTCCCCGTCGACCTGCTCGCCCTCAACAACAGCTACAACTCCGGCAGCGAACGCGACCTCACGCCGGACGTCGGCTGGGTCCCGGCGCTGCACGGACCGGTCGACAGCGCCCGCGAGGCCGACCGTGCCGTGGCACGCGGTGCGGGCGCCGGAAAGGCCCTCTGAGCAGGGCACCCATCAGACAGAACATCGACCTGCGGACCTGTGGAGAGCACTGTGATGCTGTACGTCAGAAGCGGCCGCCGCCGCGGCGCCCGGGCCCTGGTGGCCGCCGGCCTCCTGATCGGCGGTCTCACGGCCGCGACTCCGGCCACCGCCGAGGAAGCCGGCCCGGCCACCGCCGGAGCCACGGCCGCCGCCGAGGAAGCGGGCCCCGCCGCCGGCACGCCGTGGGCCGATACCGCCCACGGCTTCGCGTCCCTCGCCGGAGGGACGACGGGCGGCGCCGGAGGGAAGGTCGTCACCGTCACCGACCAGGCGTCGCTCAAGCGGTACGCGAGCGCCCCCGAGCCGTACGTCATCCGGGTCAAGGGAGCCGTACCCGTCGATCCGTTCGGCTCGGACATCGACGTGACCTCGAACAAGACGATCATCGGGGTCGGCACGACCGGTGAGATCGTCCACGGCGAACTGCATCTCGCCGCCGGCACCAGCAACGTCATCATCCGCAACCTCACCATCCGCGACTCCTACGTGGAGGGCGACTGGGACGGCAAGACGAACGACTTCGACGCCATCCAGATGGACAGCGTCGACCACGTCTGGATCGACCACAACCGCCTCACCCACATGGGCGACGGCCTGATCGATCTGCGCAAGGACAGCCAGTACATCACCGTCTCGTACAACCGCTTCGAGAACCACAACAAGGCGTTCGGCATCGGCTGGACCGGCAACCTCACGACGCAGGTCACCATCGATCACAACTGGTTCTCCGGTACCAAGCAGCGCAACCCGTCCGCCGACAACTGCGCCTACGCCCACCTCTACAACAACTACCTGTCGGCGCTGGTGGACGACGGCGACCCCGTCTGGTCGTACGGGAACTACGCCCGCGGCAGGACCCGGATGGTCATCGAGAACAGCTACTACGAGAACGTCCAGCACCCCTACCAGGCCGACGCCACCGCCGAACTCGTCCAGCGCGGGTCCATCCTGAAGAACACCCGGGGCCGCCACGACGCCTGGGGTGCCGCCTTCGAGCCCCGGGACCTCTACCCCTACCGTCTCGACCCGGCGGCCGCCGTGCCAGCGCTGGTACGGAAGTTCTCCGGACCGCAGAAGAACCTCGGCGTGAACACCGTGCTCGACGTGCCCGGAACGTACCCGACGGTCCAGGCGGCGGTCGACGCGGTGCCGGCGGGCAACGACGGACGGATCACCGTGCGCCTCGCGCCGGGGACGTACCGCGAGAAGGTCCGGGTGGGCCGCGACCGTCACCAGGTGTCCTTCGTCGGCACCGGCCGGACGCGCGCGGACACGGTCGTCGTCTTCGACACCCCGGCGGGCGAACCGAAGCCGGGCGGCGGCACCCAGGGCTCGTGGGGCAGCGCCACCGTCGTGATCGAGGGCGACGACTTCAGCGCCCGTGACCTGACCTTCGCCAACGACTTCGACGAGGCCGCCGTCGAGATCAACGGCGAGCAGGCTCTCGCGGTGAAGACCACCGGCGACAGGCTGATCTTCGAGAACACCGCGTTCCTGGGGAACCAGGACACGCTCATGGTCGACACCCCCCGGCTCACCGAGCGCAGCCGCGTCTACATCAGGGACTCCTTCCTCGAAGGCGATGTCGACTTCCTCTACGGACGCGCCACCGCCGTCGTGGAGCGCTCTGTGATCAAGGCGCTGAGCCGTGGTTCGGCCACCAACAACGGCTACATCACCGCCGCTTCGACCTGGAACGGCAACCCGTACGGGTTTCTCATCACCGACTCGAAGATCGTCAGCGACGCGCCCGCCGGCTCCTTCCACCTCGGCCGCCCCTGGCACCCGGGAGGCGAGCCGAACGCCGTCGGGCAGGTGCTCATCCGTGACACGGAACTGCCCGCCGCGATCAAGGCGTCACCGTGGACGGACATGAGCGGCTTCTCCTGGAGGGACGCCCGCTTCGCCGAGTACCGCAACACCGGGCCGGGAGCCGTGGTCACCCCCGACCGGCCGCAGCTGAGCGCGCCGGAGGCCGCCGCGCACACCGTCTCCGCCTATCTGGCCGGCTCCGACGGCTGGGCTCCGCACCGGACCCGCTGACCGCCCGGCGCCGACCCACAACCTCGAACCGCTCCCCCAACCCCCGCCATCGAAGCGCTTCGACTGCGGCTCTCGAACCCCTGGACACTCCGTACCTGCCGGGTTACCGTCTCCCTGGTCTGCGGTGCAAGGGTCACCGCAGCTGGAGTCGAAGCGATTCACCACCTTCACAGGCTGCCGGGAGTACGGATGGTCACCCTTGCCGAGGTCGCCCGGCACGCCGGAGTGTCCGCCAGCACGGTGAGCTATGTCCTGAGCGGCAAGCGGTCCATCTCGGCCGCCACCCGGCAGCGGGTCCGGGACAGCATCGAGCGGCTCGGCTACCAGCCCCACGCCGGTGCCCGCGCGCTCGCCAGCAGCCGGTCCCGCGTCATCGCCCTCATGGTGCCGCTGCGGACCGACATGTACGTCCCCGTGATGATGGAGATCGCGGTCGCCGTCGCCACCACCGCGCGGACACACGGGTACGACGTGCTCCTGCTGACCGGTGAGGAGGGCCCGTCCGCCATGCGCCGGGTGATGGGCAGCGGGCTCGCCGAGGCGACGATCCTGATGGACGTCCAGCTCGACGACGAGCGCCTCCCCCTGCTGCGGTCGGGCGGCCGGCCCGGCGTGCTGCTCGGGCTGCCGGCCGACCCCTCCGGGCTGAGCTGCGTCGACCTCGACTTCGCGGCGGCCGGTGCGCTCTGTGTGGACCATCTGGCGGACCTGGGACATCGCGAGGTGGCCGTCATCGGCGAGTCCCCCGGCGTCTACGCCCGGCACACCGGCTTCGCCGAGCGGACCCTGCACGGGCTGCGCGCCGGCGCCGCCGCCCGCGGACTCGACCTGCTCCACCGGCCCTGCGAAGGGGGCTACGACACCCTCTCCGGCACCCTCGCCCGCATCTTCGACGAACGCCCCGGCACCACCGGCTTCGTGGTCCAGAACGAGTCCGCCGTCGAACCGCTGCTCACGCTGCTGCGCCGGACCGGCCGGGCCGTGCCCGAGGACGTGTCGGTGATCGCGGTCTGCCCCGAACAGCTCGCGGCCCAGGCGTCCGTCCGACTCACCTCCGTGGCGATCCCCGCCCAAGAGCTGGGACGGCGGGCCGTGGAACGCCTGGTCGCCCAGTTGGACGGCGCCGGTGACGACGGGGTCGAGCTCCTCACGCCCGTACTGACGGTCCGTGACAGCTCCGGCCCCGCGCCCCGGTTCACGGCCTGAGAACACGCACCACAAGTCTGGCCCATGGGCGGAGAGCCACGCGCCACGAGCGGGCCCGGCACCGATGCCTTTCCGGTGCCGGGCCTCCGTCGTCGACGGGCGGGCCGTCACGGGCGGACGGTGACCTCCCCGGCGCCGCCGGCCGCTCCGCCGCCCACCACCCGTACGCCGTAGGGCCGGTCGGTGCCGGTCGCCGTCGCGCGTACCACGTCACCGGAGCGAGTCACGTGGAACGCGGCCGCCGGCTCACCCCGGTGGTCGGGGACGGTGACCGTGCGGTCCACCGGGCCGGGGGTCACCAGGAGGGTGAGTCCGTCGAGCCAGTCCCCGTCGGGCCGTTCCTCCTCGGCGCTCATCGGCAGGACGGTGCCGGGCCGGACGTACAGCGGGAGGCTGTCGTAGCCGTGGGTCTCCCGGCGCCAGCCGGGTCCGGTCGCGGTCTCGCCGGTGAGGAGGTGGGTCCACTCCCCCGCCGGCAGGTACACCTCGACCTCGCCCTCGGTGGAGAAGACAGGGGCGACCAGCAGGTCGGGGCCGAGCATGTACTGCCGGTCCAGGGTCCGGCAGGCCGGATCGTCCGGGAACTCGAGCAGCATCGGCCGCATCACGGGCACGCCCGTGGTCCTGGCCTCGACCGCCGCTCCGTAGAGGTACGGCATGAGCCGGTGCTTGAGCCGGGTGAACCGCCGGGCCACCTCGACGGCCTCCTCGCCGAACTCCCACGGCACGCGGTAGGAATCGCTGCCGTGCAGCCTGCTGTGCGAGGAGAGCAGTCCGAAGGCGAGCCAGCGGGTGAAGACGTCCGGTGCGGGCGTCCCCTCGAATCCGCCGATGTCGTGGCTCCAGAAGCCGAAGCCGCTCAGGGACAGGGAGAGTCCGCCGCGCAGCGACTCGGCCATGGCCTCGAACGACGCCCAGCAGTCACCGCCCCAGTGGACGGGGAACCGCTGTCCGCCGACGGTCGCCGAGCGGGCGAACAGGACGGCCTCGCCGGGCCCGCGCTCCTTCTCCAGAAGTTCGAAGACGGTCTGGTTGTACAGCTGGGCGTAGTAGTTGTGCATGCGCTCAGGGTCGGAGCCGTCGTGCCAGACGACATCGGTCGGCACGCGCTCCCCGAAGTCGGTCTTGAAGCAGTCGACGCCCTGGTCGAGCAGCGGCCCGAGCCGGTCCTGGAACCAGGTGCGGGCGGCGGGGTTGGTGAAGTCGACCAGCGCCATGCCCGGCTGCCACAGGTCCCACTGCCAGATGTCGCCGTTCGGGCGTCTGACCAGGTAGTCACCGGCCATGCCCTCGGCGAAGAGGGTGGACTTCTGGGCGATGTACGGGTTGATCCACATGCCGATCCGCAGCCCGCGTTCCTTGAGGCGGGCGAGCATGCCGGCGGGGTCGGGGAAGGTGTCGGGGTCCCACTGGAAGTCCGACCACTGGTAGGCGCGCATCCAGAAGCAGTCGAAGTGGAAGACGGAGAGCGGGATGTCCCGTTCGGCCATGCCGTCGACGAAGGAGGTGACGGTCGCCTCGTCGTAGTCGGTGGTGAAGGAGGTGGTCAGCCAGAGGCCGAACGACCAGGCGGGCGGCAGGGCGGGGCGGCCGGTCAGCGCGGTGTAGCGGGTGAGGACGTCCTTCGGCGTGGGCCCGGCGACGACGTAGTACTCCAGGCTCTGGTCCTCGACGCTGAACTGCACCTGGCCGACCGACTCCGAGCCGACCTCGAAGGAGACCTTGCCGGGGTGGTTGACGAAGACGCCGTAGCCGCGCGAGGAGAGGTAGAACGGGATGTTCTTGTACGCCTGCTCGCTGCTGGTGCCGCCGTCCGCCTGCCAGATGTCCACGCTCTGGCCGTTCTTGACGAACGGGGTGAACCGCTCGCCCAGGCCGTAGACGTTCTCGCCGACGCCGAGCGCGAGCTGGACGGCCATGTGATGGGCCCCGTCGTCGGTGGTGACGAAGGCCGTGCCCTTGCCGCCGGACGAGGTGAGCGGGCGGCCTTCGGTGTCGGTGAACTCCAGGGCCCAGGGCCGCGAGCGGTCCAGGCGCAGCCGCAGCGGGCCCGTGGTCAGCTCGACGACGGGGCCGTCGCTGTGTACGGTCGCCGCGCCCGGGCCGTCGCCCGGCAGCGCGAAGTCGGGGCCGTGGTGGGCCTTGCCGGCGTGGTGGGTGACCCGGACGCCGATCACTCCCTCGGCGGGCGAGAAGCACTCGACGGTGATGAGGGCCGAGTTCAGGGTGTCGCCCCGGGAGCGGACCCGTTTGACGGAGGCGTAGGCCGTGAAGTGGTCGGCGCTCAGGTGCAGATCGCGGACTTCGGTCGCGTACGAGGCGTGGACACCCTCGCGCATCAGCCAGAAGCCGTCGGTGAACTTCATCGTGGTCCTTGAGGTCTGGGGCGGGTCGCGCGCGATGCGCTATTAGTTATGACAGAAAACAAATCCCGTGACCAGCCCTGGCGGTGACATTTCGGCGCGCGCGGCACCTCGGCGCGTCAGGCACCCCGGCTCGCTCGTGACGACCGCCGCAGCAAGCGCTTTCTAAAAGTCATGCGCGAAGCATTGACGAAACATGAACGCCCCCCTAGCTTCATCGCATTGCACTTCGTACGTCATATATGAGACGCGATACATGAGATCTGAGAGTGCGTCATGGCCTTCGCCCCGAGCCCGATCCCGTCCCGCACCCAGTTCGTCCTGGAGGCGGTCAAACACGACATCCTGACCGGCGGACTCAGACCCGGCCAGGCCCTGGTGGAGACCGAACTCGCCGCCCGTTTCGGGGTGTCGAAGACCCCGGTGCGCGAGGCGCTCAAGACGCTCGCCGGCAGCGGCCTCGTGGTGATGAGCCAGTACAAGGGCGCCACCGTCCGGATGGTCGACGCCGACATGGCCCGCGAGGTCTACGACGTACGGCTGCTCCTGGAGCCGGAGGCGGTGCGCCGTACGGTCGCCGCGCGGGCTCCGCTCGACGCGGCCCAGGACGCGCTGCACCGGGCCGCCACCGCCCAGGATCCGGCCGAACGCTCCCTGGCCAACCGGGACTTCCACCGCGCGCTCTACCTGCCCTGCGGCAATCCGCTGCTCGGGCGGATGCTCGACGAGGTCCGCGACCAGGCCGCCCTGGTCTCCACCGTCGCCTGGGCCGCCGTGCCCTCCTGGGAACGGGAGGCCGCCGAGCACGAGGAGATCCTGCGTCTGGCCGCCGCCGGTGACGTCGCCGGTGCGGGCCGGGCCGTACACGACCACATCGCCTCGTTCGTCGAGCGCGCCTTCCCCCAGGACAGCCAGTGACCATGACGTTCGACACCCTGACGTTCGAGCCGCTGAAGGCGGCGCTCGCCGATGTCGTGGCCATCCCCGTCACCCCCTTCACCGCGCAGGGCGCTCTCGACACCGCCGCGCACCGCGCGCTGCTGCGCCGGCTGCTCGACGGGGGCGTGCGCACTCTGACCCCGAACGGCAACACCGGCGAGTTCTACGCCCTGACCCCGCACGAGCGCCGCCTGGTCACCGAGTTGACCATCGAGGAGGCCGGCGACCGTGCCACGGTCCTGGTCGGCGTCGGCCACGACGTGCCCACCGCGGTCGAGGCGGCCCGGCACGCCCGCGACGCGGGCGCACAGATGCTGATGGTGCATCAGCCGGTTCATCCCTACGTCTCCGAGGCCGGGTGGGTCGACTACCACCGGGCGATCGCCGAGGCGGTGCCCGGGCTCGGCGTCGTCCCCTATATCCGCAACCCGCTGCTGGGCGGTGACAGGCTCGCGGAGCTGGCCGACGCCTGCCCCAACGTCATCGGTGTGAAGTACGCCGTCCCCGACGCGGCCCGGTTCGCCGGTTTCGCGCGGGACGGGGGGCTCGACCGCTTCGTCTGGGTGGCGGGGCTCGCCGAGCCGTACGCCCCCTCCTACTTCGCGAGCGGCGCCACGGGCTTCACCTCCGGTCTCGTCAACGTCTCCCCCACCGTCTCGCTGGAGATGCGCGACGCGCTGCGGGCGGGTGACTACCCGGCCGCCATGAAGGTGTGGGAGCAGATCCGCCGGTTCGAGGAGCTGCGGGCCGCCAACGGCAGCGCCGACAACGTCACGGTCGTCAAGGAGGCCCTCGCCTCGCTCGGGCTGTGCCGCCGCGACATCCGGCCGCCGAGCCGTGAGCTGCCCGAGTCCGCCCGCGCCGAGGTCGCCGCGATAGCCGCCGGGTGGCCGGTATGAGCCGGCGCCCCGAGGAGCTGCGCAGCCACCAGTGGTACGGCACGGACGGTCTGCGCTCCTTCAGCCACCGCGCCCGTACGCGCCAGCTCGGCTACCTTCCCGAGGAGCACCTCGGCAAGCCGGTCGTCGCGATCCTCAACACCTGGTCCGACATCAACCCCTGCCATGTCCACCTGCGCGACCGCGCGCAGGCCGTGAAGCGCGGTGTGTGGCAGGCGGGCGGCTTCCCGCTGGAGTTCCCGGTCTCCACCCTCTCGGAGACGTTCCAGAAGCCGACGCCGATGCTCTACCGCAACCTGCTCGCGATGGAGACCGAGGAGCTGCTGCGCTCCTACCCGGTCGACGGGGCGGTGCTGCTCGGCGGCTGCGACAAGTCGACCCCGGCGCTGCTGATGGGCGCCGCCTCGGTGGATCTGCCGACGGTCTTCGTGCCGGCCGGCCCGATGCTGCCGGGGCACTGGCGGGGCGAGACCCTCGGTTCGGGTACGGACATGTGGAAGTACTGGGACGACAAGCGGGCCGGTCTGATCGGTGACTGCGAGATGGCCGAGCTGGAGAACGGTCTCGCCCGGTCCCCCGGCCACTGCATGACGATGGGGACGGCCTCCACGCTCACCGCGGCCGCCGAGACGCTGGGGGTGACGGTGCCGGGCGCGTCGTCGATCCCGGCGGTCGACTCGGGCCACGACCGGATGGCCGCGGCCTCCGGGATGCGGATCGTCGAGCTGGTGCGGCAGGATCTGCGGCTGTCACGGATCCTGACCCGTGAGGCGTACGAGGACGCGGTCGCCGCCGTCCTCGCGCTCGGCGGCTCGACCAACGCGGTGATCCATCTGATCGCCATGGCCGGCCGTTCGGGGGTGCGGCTGACCCTGGACGACTTCGACCGCATCGCCCGGACCGTTCCCGTGCTCGCCGACCTCCGCCCCGGCGGGCGGTACCTGATGGAGGACTTCCACTTCGCGGGCGGTCTTCCCGGTTTCCTCTCGCGCCTCACCGATCTGCTGCATCTCGACCGGCCGACGGTCTCCCACGCCACGCTGCGCGAGCAGCTGGCCGGGGCGCTGGTCCACGACGACCGGGTCATCCGGCCGCGCGAACGGCCGCTCGCGGCCGAGGGCGGCGTGGCGGTGCTGCGGGGCAACCTCTGTCCCGACGGCGCGGTGATCAAGCACATCGCCGCCGAGCCGCACCTGTTGAAGCACACCGGTCCCGCGGTGGTCTTCGACGACTACCGCACCATGCAGCGGACCATCGACGATCCCGCGCTCGGGATCACGGCGGACCATGTGCTGGTGTTGCGGAACGCGGGCCCCAAGGGAGGGCCGGGGATGCCGGAGTACGGGATGCTGCCGATCCCCCGGTATCTGCTGGAGCGGGGTGTGCGGGACATGGTCCGGATCTCCGACGCGCGGATGAGCGGCACGAGTTACGGCACCTGCGTCCTGCACGTCGCTCCCGAGTCGTACGTCGGCGGACCGCTGGCCCTGGTGCGCACCGGGGACACGATCACTCTCGACGTCGAGGCCCGCTCCCTCCATCTGCATGTGTCCGAGGAGGAGCTGGCGCGCCGGAGGGAGGAGTGGACACCGCCGCCGGTCCGCTACGAACGGGGCTACGGAGCGCTGTACAGCGAGCAGATCACCCAGGCGGACACGGGTTGCGACTTCGAGTTCCTGGCGAGGCCGGGTACGACGCCGGACCCGTACGCGGGCTGATCGGGTCACCGGTCAACGCCCGAGCACCACACGCGGATCGCCCCCTTCCGCGCCGCCCGTCCCCCAGTTCCTCTTGTTCGTGATGTCGAACACCGTCCGCGAAGCGCTTCGCGCCCGAGAACGGAGCCGCCGTCATGGCCACAGCCGTGACCCAGCCGCCCAAGGCACCCAAGGCACCCAGCCGCCGCCGCACCGGCGCGGCGCCCCGCCGACTGCCGTACCTGCTCATCGCCCCCGCCGGACTGCTGCTGCTGGGCTTCATCGCCTATCCGGTCATCAGCGTCTTCTACTACAGCCTTCAGCACTACAACCCGACCAAGCCGTGGCGTAACGGCTTCGCCGGTTTCGACAACTTCACGCGCATCTTCACGGACGACCCGCACTTCTGGGGCACGCTGAGCTTCAGCCTGAAGTGGGTCGCCGTCGAGGTGACGCTGCAGCTGCTGTTCGGCCTCGCGCTGGCGCTGATCGTCAACCAGACGTTCGTCGGCCGCGCGCTGGGCCGCGCCCTGGTCTTCTCGCCGTGGGCCGTCTCCGGCGTCCTGACCTCCGCCATCTGGGTGCTGCTCTACAACTCCCAGACGGGCATCACCCGTTACCTCGCGGACATGGGTATGGGCGAGTACGGCACGTCCTGGCTGTCCGACACGGCCACGGTCTTCCCCGCGGTCGTCATCGCCGACCTGTGGCGCGGAGTGCCGTTCTTCGCGATCCTCATCCTGGCCGATCTCCAGTCGATCCCGAAGGACCTCTACGAGGCGGCCGAGGTGGACGGAGCCGGCCGGGTGCGGCAGTTCCTCCACATCACCCTGCCGCACCTCAGGGACGCGATCATCCTCTCCACGCTGCTGCGCGCGGTGTGGGAGTTCAACAACGTGGACCTGCTGTACACGCTGACCGGCGGCGGGCCTGCGGGCGAGACGACCACCCTTCCGCTGTACATCGCCAACACCAGCGTCGACGCCCACAACTTCGGTTACGCCTCCGCGCTCACCACGGTGGCGTTCGTGATCCTTCTCTTCTGCTCGATGGTCTATCTGCGCCTGAGCAAGTTCGGAGGCGAGAGCAAGTGATAGCCCAGGAACACACCCTGACCGCACCGTCCGCGCCCTCCGCCGGTGCCGCGTCCGGCGGCCCGCCGCCGCCCCCGCCGCCCGTGCCCGCCGCCCGCCGGCGGCGCCGCGCCTGGGACGAGGCCCCGCGCTGGCAGATCTACCTCCCGCTCGGCATCTACCTCCTGTTCACCCTGATCCCCTTCTACTGGATCCTGCTCTTCGCCGTGCGCCCGGCCGGCTCGACCTCGCTGCTGCCCTGGCCGATGACGACCGAGCACTTCGAGAAGGTGTGGACCGAGCGCAGCTTCGCCACCTTCTTCCAGAACAGCCTGCTCATCGGCCTGGCCACGCTGGTGATGACCACCGTGGTCGCCCTGGCCGGCGGCTACGCCCTGGCCCGCTTCGACTTCCGGTTCAAGAAGGGCTTCATGCTGGCCCTCCTGTGCTCCCAGTTCGTGCCGGGCGCGCTGCTGCTGGTACCGCTGTTCCAGATCTTCGCCGGCCTCAGCATGATCAACTCGCTGGGCAGCGTCATCATCGCGGAGACGGTCTTCCAGCTCCCGCTCTCGATGATCCTCATCAGCGGCTTCATCCGGAACGTGCCCTACTCCCTGGAGGAGGCCGCCTGGGTCGACGGCTGCAGCCGGTTCGCCGCGTTCCGGATCGTCGTGCTGCCGCTGCTGCGCCCCGGTCTCGTCGCCGTCGGCTCCTTCGCCTTCGTCCACTCCTGGAACCACTTCCTCTTCGCCCTGATGTTCCTCAGCAGCCAGGAGAAGCAGACGATCCCGGTCGGCCTCAACACGCTGATGGGCGCGGACAGCGTCGACCTCGGCGCACTCGCCGCGGGCGGTGTCATCGCGGCCGTGCCCGTGGTGGTCGTCTTCGCCTTCATCCAGAAGTGGCTGGTCACCGGGTTCAGCTCCGGGGCGGTGAAGGGATGAGCGCCCTCCACACCCCGCTGCCCGTGGTCCTGGCGGGCGCACGCGGCCACGGCCGCTGGCATCTGCTCAACATCCGCCGGCTCGAACGCCTCGGCCTGGTCCGACTGGCCGGAGTCTGCGAGCTGCGACCGCTCGACGCGGCGGAGCTGGAAGGGATCGGTACGCCGGAGCAGTCCTCGGACTTCGAGGCGCTCCTGGCCTCCACGGGGGCGCGGATCGCGGTGATCTGCACGCCGATCCAGACCCACACGGACTTGGCTTTGGCCGCCGCCCGCCACGGGGCGCACATCCTGCTGGAGAAGCCGCCGGCCCCGTCGTACGCGGAGTTCCGCCGGATGGCGGACGGGGTGGCGGCGTCGGGCGTGGCCTGCCAGATCGGCTTCCAGTCGCTCGGTTCGCACGCCGTGCCCGCGATCCGCCGACTGGTCGAGGAGGGCGCGATCGGCGAGCTCCTTGGTGTCGGCGCGGCCGGGGCGTGGGTCCGCGACGAGGCGTACTTCCGGCGGGCGCCGTGGTCGGGGCGCCGGCGGCTCGACGGTGTCGACGTCGTCGACGGGGCGCTCACCAACCCGCTGGCGCACGCCGTCGCCACGGCGCTCGCGCTGGCCGGGAGCGTCCGGGCGGAGGACGTCGAGTACATCGAGACGGAGCTGCTGCGCGCCCACGCGATCGAGTCCGACGACACCTCCTGCGTCCGGGTGGTGACGGCCCGGGGCACCCAGGTGACCGTGGCGGCCACGCTGTGCGCCGAGACCTCGGCGGAGCCGTACGTGGTCGTCCACGGCACCCGGGGCCGCATCACCCTCTGGTACAAGCAGGACCGGGTGCTGCTCCAGCGCGGCGGCCACGGCCCGGAGGAGACCGTCCACGGCCGTACCGATCTCCTGGAGAACCTGGTCGCGCATGTGACCGGCGGCGTGCCCCTGTGCGTGCCGCCCGAGGAGACCGGCGCCTTCATGCGGGTCGTGGAGGCGGTCCGGCTGGCGCCCGACCCGGTGCCGCTGGCGGAGACGTACTGGCGCACCGAGGCCGGCGAGAGCGCGCCGCGCCGGGTCGTCGCCGGTATCGACGGGCTCGTCGACCGCAGCGCCGACACCCTCAGCCTCTACTCCGAACTCGACGCCCCCTGGGCGCTCCCGACCAAGGCGGAGATCCGATGAACCCCGCGATCGCCCTGCGCTGCGCCGGCCGCCCGGTGGCCCGGTACCTCACGCGGCCGGAGCTGGCGCGCGACCACTCACCCCGGCCGTACCTCCACCCCGTCACCACGCTGGCCGGAGTGCGGGTCACCGAGCTGCTGCCCGAGGACCATCCGCACCACCTCGGGGTGGGCGTGGCCGTGCCCGACGTGGCGGGCCACAACTTCTGGGGCGGGCGCACCTTCGTCCGCGACCAGGGGCCGACCGATCTCGACAACCACGGCGAGCAGCGGCACGACGGCTTCAAACTGCGCGACCCGGACGGCTTCGTCGAGGAGCTGAGCTGGACGGCGGCGGACCGGGTGCTGCTGCGGGAGCACCGGACCGTGGCGGTGGCGGCGCTGACGGACGCGGCCTGGGCGCTGGACTTCACCTTCTCGCTCACCAACGTCTCGGGGGAGGACCTGTCCATCGGAAGTCCGGCCACCAACGGGCGTCCGGGCGCGGCCTACGGCGGATTCTTCTGGCGGGCACCCAAGGAGCGGACCGCTCCGGCCGTCTTCAGCGCGGACGCGGACGGCGAGGAGGGGGTGCACGGCGGCCGGGCCGACTGGGTGGCGCTGGCCGGCGAGGGCTGGACGCTGGTGTTCGCCGGTGCCACCGATCCGACCCGGCGCGACCCGTGGTTCGTCCGCGCCGCCGAGTATCCGGGGGTCGGCTCCTCCCTCGCCCATGACCGCCGGCTGCCGGTCGAGGCCGGAGGGACCGTCGTACGACGGGTGGTCACCGTCGTCGCCGACGGCCGCCCGGACCGGGCCGAGGCCGCGGCGCTGGTGCGCAAGGCGGTCGCCTCATGAGCCGCCGCGCGATACCCGGGGACCCGGGCGAGCCCACCGGTGACCTGGGGAACGGGACGTACCGCAATCCCGTCCTTGCCGCCGACTGGTCCGACCCGGACGTGCTGCGGGTCGGCGAGGACTACTACCTCACCGCCTCCAGCTTCGGGCGGGCGCCGGGGCTTCCGCTGCTGCACTCCCGCGACCTGGTGAACTGGACGATCGTCGGCCACGCGGTGGACCGGCTGCTGCCCGAGGCGGCCTACGCCTCACCGCGGCACGACGGCGGCGTCTGGGCGCCCTCGCTGCGCCATCACGACGGCCGGTTCTGGATCTTCTGGGGCGACCCGGACCATGGCATTTGGCAGGTCAACTCCCCGTCGGCGCGCGGGCCGTGGAGCACCCCGCACCTGGTGAAGGCGGGCCGCGGGCTCATCGACCCGTGTCCGCTGTGGGACGAGGAGACGGGCGAGGCGTATCTCGTGCACGCCTGGGCCAAGTCTCGCGCGGGCGTCAACAACCGGCTCACCGGCCACCGGATGAGCCCCGACGGCGGCAAGGTCCTCGACGAGGGCACCACGATCGTCGACGCCGACCGCATCCCCGGGTGGTTCACCCTGGAGGGGCCGAAGCTGTACCGCCACGACGGCTGGTTCTGGATCCTCGCCCCGGCCGGCGGCGTCGCCACGGGCTGGCAGGGCGCCTTCCGGTCCCGGTCCTTCTTCGGTCCGTACGAGGAGCGGGTCGTCCTGCAGCAGGGCGACACGGACGTCAACGGCCCGCATCAGGGCGGCTGGGTCCGCACCCAGAACGGCGAGGACTGGTTCCTCCACTTCCAGCAGCGCGGCGCGCACGGGCGGCTTGTCCATCTCCAGCCGATGGGCTGGGGCGACGACGGATGGCCGGTGCTGGGTGACGAGGGCACCCCCGTCACCGTGCACGCCAAGCCGAAGCTGCCCGAGCAGCCGCCGTCCGCTCCGGCCGCCGACGACGCGTTCCCCGGGGGGCGCTTCGGCCGCCAGTGGCAGTGGACCGCCAACCCCGGCGAGGGCTGGACCACCCAGCACTCCGGCGACGGGCTGTGGCTGAACTGCGGGCGCACGGAACGGATCGACGATCTGCGGGCGCTGCCCCAGCTGCTCACCCAGCGGCTGCCGGGCCGGGCCGGCACGGTCGAGGTCGAGCTGCGGCTCGACAGCGAGGTGCCGGGCGCCCGGGCGGGACTCGTGGTGCTCGGTGACGCGTACAGCTGGATCGGGCTGCTGCGCGGCGCGGACGGCGCGGTCCGGCTGGTGCACCGGTTCGCCCCCGTCAGCGCCGACCGGGAGCGGGACGCCGCACACTCCCGGCCCGCGCCCGAGGGCCGGGCCCGGCTGCGGATCGCGCTCACGCGGGACGCGCGCTGCCGGTTCTCGTACGACACGGGTGACGGCTTCACGCCGGTCGGCGAGGTCTTCGCCGCCACGCCCTGGCGGTGGGTCGGAGCGCTGCTCGGCCTGTTCGCCGCCGCTCCGACGGGAACGGGGCCGGCCGGGACGGCCGTGTTCACCTCGTTCCGCGTCACCTCCTGAACTCCCCCCACGAACACCCTGTGGAAGACCCCGAACCACCCCGCAGGACCCACCCGTACGACCCGTACGACCCGGTAGGACCCCGAGAGAAGAGAGCCGACGATGACCATCTTCCGTGGCGGGCGGCGCAGAGCCGTCTGTGCCCTCGCGCTGACCACCGTGCTCGCCCTGACCGCCACCGCCTGCGGAGACGACGGCTCCGGCGCGGCCGGCGACAAGGGCGACGAGGGCTCGGGCAAGGGAGAGATCACCTTCTGGGACAACAACGGCGGTGTCCGCACCGACGTCTGGAAGGAGATCATCAAGGACTTCGAGAAGCAGCACCCCGACATCAAGGTCAACTACGTCGGGATCGCCTCCACCGAGGTGCAGTCCAAGTACGACACCGCCATCCAGGGCGGCGGTCTGCCGGACGTCGGGGGTGTGGGAGCGGCGATGCTCGCCGGGATCGCCGCCCAGAACGCCCTGGAGCCGCTCGACACCCGGCTGGAGAGCAGCTCGCTCAAGGGCAAACTGAACACCGGAATGGTCGAGAGCGTGAAGTCCGCGGGCGGCCAGGGCAAGCTGTTCACCGTCCCGACCTCCGCCAGCAACGGTGTCCTCTACTACCGCACCGACCTCTTCGCGGCGGCCGGCCTGGAGGAGCCCACCACCTGGTCGAAGTTCTACACGGCGGCCGACAGGCTGACGGACAAGGGAAAGAACAGGTTCGGCTACACCATCCGCGGCGGCTCGGGCTCCATCGCCCAGGCGCTGGACGCCATGTACGGCCAGAGCGGCATCACGAGCTTCTGGAACGGCGACAGGACCACGGTCAACGACCCGAAGAACGTGGCCGCGCTGGAGAAGTACGTGGGTCTCTTCAAGAAGAACACCCCGGCGGCCGACGTCAACAACGACTTCACCAAGATGGTCGCCCAGTGGGACAGCGGCGAGATCGGCATGCTCAACCACAACCTCGGGTCGTACAAGGACCATGTGAAGGCCCTGGGCACCGAGAAGTTCCGGGGCATCCCGAACCCGACGACGGACGACGGGACCCGGGTCCAGGTCTCCAACCCCGTCGACGGCCTCGGGCTGTTCTCGTCGAGCAAGAACAAGGCCGCGGCCTGGAAGTTCATCGAGTTCGCCGCCTCGCACGCCTCCAACAGCAAGTGGAACGAGTCGGCGGGTGCGATCCCCGCCAACACCGAAGCCGCCAAGGACGCCTGGATCCAGCGGGCCGAGCCGACGAAGCTGGCCGCCGAGGTCCTCTTCAGCGGCAGGACGGCCATCGTGCAGCTGCCGTACTACCTGCCGGACTGGAACACCATCTCCAAGGCCGACAACGAGCCCGCCTTCCAGAAGGTCCTGCTCGGCAAGGCGACGGCCAAGCAGTTCCTGGACGACCTGGCCGAGCAGCTGAACACGGCGCAGGCCGAGTGGAAGTCGCAGAACAAGTGACGGCCGCAGCGAGCCGCCGCCAGGTGGTCGCGGCCGGGGCGGGCCTCGCGCTCGCCCTGGCCGCGGCGCCCGCCGCGGCCCTTTCCCGAGGACACCACCGTATGCGCACCCTGTACATCGCCGGGGACTCCACCGCCGCCCAGAAGTACGCGGACGCGGCGCCCGAGACGGGATGGGGCATGGCCCTCCCCTTCTTCCTCCACAAGGAGGTCGCGGTCGCCAACCACGCGATCAACGGCCGCAGCACGAAGAGCTTCATCGACGAGGGCCGGCTGACCACGATCCTGGCGGCGATCCGGCCCGGCGACGTGCTGCTCGTCCAGTTCGGCCACAACGACCAGAAGGTCACCGATCCCAGCCGGTACACCGAGCCCTGGGGCTCCTACCAGGACAATCTGCGCCGTTACGTCCGGGGTGCGCGGGAGCGCGGCGCGCTTCCGGTGCTCGCCACCTCCGTCGAGCGGCGCAGGTTCGACGCGGCCGGCACGGCGCTGCGGACGCTGGGCGACTACCCGGCGGCGATGCGCGAGGTGGCCCTGGAGGACGACGTCCCGCTGCTCGACGTCCAGGAGCTGTCGCTGGCGCTGTGGCAGAAGCTCGGCCCGGAGACGACGAAGACGTACTTCAACTGGACGCCGGCCGAGCAGGACAACACCCACTTCAACCCGCCCGGCGCGATCGCCGTGGCCCGGCTGGTCGTCGGCGAGCTCCTCCACACGCGCGTCCTCACACCGGGCGACACCCGCCGCCTGGACGCGGAGGTCCCCGCCGAGTGGATCACCTGGCCCGACTCCGAGGAGAACTGACCCATGCGACACACCCACCTGTGGGCGGTGGGCGCCACCACCGCCACCGCCCTGGTCCTGACCGTCATCGGTCCGGCCGCCACGGCCGGGGCCGCGCCCGATCCCGCACGCCGGACGCTGCCCGCCGGGGACGGCTGGGCGTCGGAGGGCACCGGGACGACGGGCGGCGCGGCGGCGGTCCCCTCCCGGGTCTTCACCGTCACCACCTGGGAGGAGTTCCGGGCGGCGCTCGCCGTCCCGGGCGCCGGGCCGCGGATCGTCAAGGTCAAGGGGACGCTGAACGCGACCGCCGCGGGCTGCTCGGCCTTCGAGGCCGCCGGTTACGACTTCGAGCGGTACCTCGCGGACTACGACCCCGCCGTCTGGGGGCTCGACAGGGAGGTGAGCGGCCCTCAGGAGGAGCTGCGGGCGGCCTCCGCGTCGGCGCAGGGCAAGGCCATCAAGGCGTACGTGCCCGCCAACACGACGATCATCGGCGTCGGCGGGAACGCCGGGATCACCGGCGGCAGTCTGCAGATCAAGGGCGTCGACAACGTCGTGGTCCGCAACCTGACCCTGGAGAGCCCGCTCGACTGCTTCCCGCAGTGGGACCCGACGGACGGTGCGACCGGCGCCTGGAACTCCGAGTACGACAGCATGGTCGTGTACGGCTCCACACATGTCTGGATCGACCACAACACGTTCACGGACGGCAGGCACCCGGACAGTTCGCTGCCGAGGTACTACGGCGAGCTCTACCAGCAGCACGACGGCGAACTGGACATCGTGCGCGGCGCGGACCTGGTGACCGCGTCCTGGAACGTCTTCGCCGACCACGACAAGACCCTGATGATCGGCAACAGCGACAGCGCGGGGGCGACCGACCGCGGCAGGCTGCGGGTCACCCTGCACCACAACCTCTTCAAGAACGTGGTGGAGCGCGCGCCGCGGGTGCGCTTCGGCAAGGTCGACGCGTACAACAACCATTTCGTGGTGCCGGCTTCCGGCTACGCGTACAGCTTCGGCATCGGGCTGGAGTCCCAGCTCGTCGCCGAGAAGAACACGTTCGCGCTTCCGGCGGGCGTCGGCGCCGGGAAGATCCTGAAGAAGTGGAAGGACGCCCCGGTCACCACGGCGGGCAACCACGTCAACGGCAGGCCGGTCGACCTGCTCGCGGTCCACAACGCGGAGTTCCCCGGCGAGGTCCTGCGCGGCGGCGCCGGCTGGACGCCGGTGCTCCGCGACCGGGTCGACGTCCCGCAGGCCGTGCCGGCTCTGGTCGGCCGCGGGGCGGGGGCGGGCCGGCTGCGCTGACCCTCCCCGTACCCGGCGGCCGGGGGCGGCCCACCGCCCCCGGCCGCCTGCCCCACTCCCCCCAACGAAGGAGCTGTGACATGACCCCGCTCAGTCGCCGTGGCCTGCTCACCGCCGGCGCGGGCGCCGGTGCGGCGCTCGCCGTCGGCCCGCTCGCCTTCCCCGCGGCCGCCTCCGGGTCGCGCGGCCCGTTCGGCAGGTTCGGTTCGCCCGCCGCACGGCTCACCGACCGCACCCTGTACGTCCACCCCGGCGGCCTCGGCGACCACACCACCGTCCAGGCCGCGGTGACCGCCGCGAGCGGCCCCGGCGGGACGCTGGTCATCGCCCCCGGGACGTACCGCGAGACCGTCGCCGTCAGCGTGGCGCGGACCGGCATGACCTGGATCGGGGCGAGTGAGAACCCGCGTGACGTCGTCGTCGTGTACGACAACGCCAGCGGCACGCCCAGGCCCGGCGGCGGCACGTACGGCACCAGCGGTTCGGCGACCACCACCGTCCAGGCGGACGGTTTCACGGCGCGATGGATCACCTTCGCCAATGACTTCCTGCGAGCCGAACACCCGGGGATCAAGGACACCCAGGCCGTCGCGCTCAAGGTCCAGGGCGACCGGTCCGCCTTCCTCCACTGCCGGTTCCTCGGCCACCAGGACACGCTGTACGCCGACTCCCGGTCCCTCGGCTCCGTCGCCCGCCAGTACTTCGCGCACTGCCACGTCGAGGGTGACGTCGACTTCGTCTTCGGCCGTGCGCGCGCGGTCTTCGAGCACTGCCACTTCCGTACGCTGCTGCGCACCGACCTCGCGTCCGCGCCGCACGGCTTCGTCTTCGCCCCGTCGACCGCGGGCGCGCAGCCGTACGGTTTCCTGGCGTCGCGCTGCCGGGTGACGAGCGAGGCGCCGGACGGCTACTACAAGCTGGCCAGGCCCTGGGTGCCCAGCTCGGACACGACGGCGTGGCCGTCCCTGGTGGTACGGGACAGTGTGCTCGGCCCCGGGATCGACGCCGTGGCACCGTACGCGAACATGCGCGACGCCCACCCGTGGCAGGCCCAGCGCTTCGCGGAGTACCGCAACACCGGTCCCGGAGCGGAGATCACCGTCCCGGCGAACCGGCCGCAGCTGACCGCCGCCGAGGCGAGGACGGTGACGAGGGCCACCTACCTCGGCGACTGGAGCCCGCGCCGCTGAACGGGCGTGTAACGGGACCGGGGTGCCCGCCTTCGCTGCTGCTCAGGGGCGGTCCTCCTGGAAGGTCCTCAGGAGGTCCGCCGCGACGCTCACCGCGATCACGGCGGGTTCCTTGCCGCTGATCCCGGTGGTGCCGATCGGGGTCTTGATCCGGTCGATCGTGGCGTCGTCGTGGCCGCCCTCGGTGGCGAGGCGCTTGCGGAAGCGCGTCCATTTCGCGGCCGAGCCGATCAGTCCGATGGAGCCGAGACCCGGGGTGCGCAGGGCCGCGTCGCACAGCGCGGCGTCCTCGGCGTGGTCATGAGTCATGATCAGGACGTGGGTGCCTGGCGCCAGCTGCGCGAGCACCTCCTCCGGAAGCAGCGGTGTGTGGTGCACGTGGATCCGCGCCACCGCGTCCGCGAGCACGGCGAGCCGTTCGTCGGTGAGCATGTCGGGGCGGGAGTCGACCAAGTGCAGATCGAGGTCGTGGCGGGCCAGGATCCGTGCCAGCTCCAGCCCGACGTGCCCGACGCCGAAGACCGCCACCGCCGGGACCACGGGCAGCGGTTCGAGCAGGACGGTGACGGCTCCGCCGCAGCACTGCACGCCGTGCCGGCCGGCGACCTTGTCGTTGAGGGCGAACTCCATGAGCTCCGGCTCCGGCTCCGCTGTGCCGATCAGCTCACGGGCCCGGTCGATCGCGACGGCCTCGATGTTGCCGCCGCCGATGGAGCCCCAGGTCCCGGTCCGCCCGACGACGAGTTTGGCGCCGGCCTTGCGGGGTGCGTGGCCGCGCACGGTCGCGACGGTCACGAGCACGCCGGTCTCCCGGCGGGCCCGCAACCGCGCGACCGCGGCCACCCAGGTCATGTCAGGCATGGCTCAGCGCGCTCGCGGGGGTGGGGACCGCGCCGCCGTCGCCGCCGCGGGCCGCTTCGATCGCCCAGTACACCGCCTCGGGTGTCGCGGGGGAGGCGAGTTCGACGCTGACCCCGGCGGGTCCGAACGCGGCGGCGGCCTGCCGCAGCGCCTCCCGTACCGAGAACGCCAGCATCAGCGGAGGCTCGCCCACCGCCTTCGATCCGTAGACCGCGCCCTCTTCGGTGGCGTTCTCCAGCAGGGTGACGTGGAACTCCTCGGGCATCTCCGAGAAGCTCGGCAGCTTGTAGGTGCTGGCCGCCTGGGTCAGCAGCCGGCCGCGGTTCGGGCCGTCACTACTGTCCCAGCGCATGTCCTCCAGCGTCAGCCAGCCCGCGCCCTGCACGAAACCGCCCTCGACCTGACCGATGTCGATCATCGGGGAGAGGCTGTCGCCCACGTCGTGCACGATGTCCACCCGCCGGATGCGGTAGGCGCCGGTGAAGCCGTCCACCTCCACCTCGGCCGCGGCGGCGCCGTGGGAGAAGTACTTGAACGGCGAGCCCCGGAACGCCTTGGCGTCCCAGTGCAGCCCCTCGGTGCGGTAGAAACCGGCCGCCGACAGCTGCACCCGCTGGAAGTACGCGGTGCGCACCAGGTCGTCCCAGGCCAGCTCCCCGTCGGCGCCGAGCACGCGCGCGACGCCCTCGACGATGCGTACGTCCGCGGCGTTCGCGCCCAGCTGTGTGGCCGCCACCTGGAGGAGGCGCTCGCGCAGCTGCTCGCAGGCGTTCTTCACCGCCGCGCCGTTGAGATCCGCCCCGGCGCTGGCGGCGGTGGCCGAGGTGTTGGGCACTTTGTCGGTACGGGTCGGGGCGAGGCGTACCTTGTGCGGCGGGATGCCGAGCGTGGTCGCGGCCACCTGGAGCATCTTGGTGTGCAGGCCCTGGCCCATCTCGGTGCCGCCGTGGTTGATCAGGACCGAACCGTCCTTGTAGATCAACACCAGCGCGCCGCCCTGGTTGAAGGCGGTGAGGTTGAACGAGATGCCGAACTTGACGCCGGTGAGCGCGAGCGCCCGCTTGCTGTGCGGGTGCGCGGCGTTGAAGGCCGCGATCTCGCGCCGGCGGTCGGCGAGGCCGGCGTTCTCCTTCACCCGCTGCCAGACGGCGGAGATCCGTTCGGGCTGGCGGACCGGCTGGCCGTACGGCGTCGACTGGCCCCGCCGGTAGAAGTTGCGCTCCCGCAGCTCCATCGGGTCGAGGCCGAGCAGCGGCGCGCACCGGCCCATGATGTCCTCGATCACCAGCATGCCCTGAGGTCCTCCGAAGCCGCGGAAGGCGGTGTTGGAGACCTTGTTGGTCTTGGCGATGCGACCGGCGACGCGGGCGTTGGGGATCCAGTAGGTGTTGTCGATGTGACACAGGGCGCGTGCGACCACCGGCTCGGACAGGTCCAGGCTCCAGCCGCCGTCCGCGGTCAGGGTGGCGTCCAGCACCTGGATGCGGCCGTCGGTGTCGAAGCCGATCTTCCAGGCGGCGTGGAACCCGTGCCGCTTGCCGGACATCGTCAGATCCTGGGTCCGGTTGAGGCGCAGCCGCACCGGCCGGCCGGTCAGCTTGGCGCCGAGGGCGGCGACGGCCGCGAAGCCGTGCGGCTGCATCTCCTTGCCGCCGAAGCCGCCGCCCATCCTCAGGCACTGCACGGTCACCTCGTGGCTGTGCAGGCCGAGGACGTGCGCGACGATCTCCTGGGTCTCCGAAGGGTGCTGGGTGCTGCTCTGGACGAACACCTGCTCGGCCTCGTCGACATGGGCGAGCGCCGCGTGCGTCTCGAGGTAGAAGTGTTCCTGGTCCGAGAAGTGGAACTCGCCGGTGAACACGTGCGCGGAGTCGGCGAAGCCGGCGTCGACGTCGCCGGTCAGCAGCATGGGCCGGGCGCCGTGGAAGCTTCCGGCGGCGATCGCGTCGCGCAGCGTGATGACGGAGGGCAGTTCGTCGAGTTCGACCTCGACGGCGGCCGCGCCGAGCCGGGCCGCCTCCAGGGTCTCGCCGAGGACCCAGGCCACCGCGTGGCCGTGGAACATGACCTCGTCGGGGAAGAGCGGTTCGTCGTGCTTCATACCGGCGTCGTTGACGCCGGGCACGTCGGCACCGGTCAGCACGCGGACCACACCGGGCACGGCGAGCGCGGGCTCGGTGCGCAGCGCGGTGATCCTTCCGTGGGCCTTCATGACCTGGACCGGGTAGGCGTGCAGGACGTCCTTGGTGCGCTGGACCAGGTCGTCGGTGTAGAGCGCGGCGCCTGTGACGTGCAGGTGGGCGCTCTCGTGCGGCATGGAGAGGCCGACGACGGGCTTCTCGGGACGTTCGGACAACTGGCTCATGACGGCACCGCCTCGGTGGTTCGCGCGTACAGCTTCCGCAGGCTCTGGCCGAGCATCGCGGAGCGATAGCCGGCGCTGGCGCGGTGGTCGTTCATCGGTGTGCCCTGGGCTCGCAGCAGCCGGGCCGCGGCCTCGACGGTCTCCGCCGTCCACGGCCCGCCCTCCAGGGCCGCCTCGACGGCGAGGGCGCGGAGGGGGGTGGCGGCCACGCCGCCCAGGCCGATGCGGGCCTTGCGGACGATCCCGTCCTCGATGTCGAGCGCGAAGGCGACCGCGACGCTGGAGATGTCGTCGAAGCGCCGCTTGGCGATCTTGTGGAAGGCCGCGACCGGTGACAGCGGCAGCGGGACGCGCACGGAGCGGATCAGCTCGCCGGGACGGCGCACGCTCCGCCGGTAGCCGGTGAAGTAGTCCGCCAGCGGGACCTCGCGCTCGCCGTCGGCGTCGGCGAGCACCACCGACGCCTCAAGGGCGAGCAGTACCGGCGCACTGTCGCCGATGGGGGATCCGGTCCCCAGGTTGCCGCCGAGGGTGGCGCTGTTGCGGATGAGCCGGGAGGCGAACTGCGGGAACAGTTCGGCGAGGAGCGGGACGCCGCCGTCGAGGCGGCGTTCGATCTCGGTGAGCGTCAGCGCCGCGCCGATCTCGATGTGGTCGGATGCGACACGCAGCCCCCTCAGTTCGGGCAGCCGGTCGACGGCGACCACGCAACCCGCCCGTCGGGAGTGGATGTTGACCTCCACGCCCCAGTCGGTGCTGCCGGCGACCACCACCGCGTCGGGTCGCTCGCGCAGCAGCCGCAGCGCTTCGGCCAGGGTGCCGGGCCGCAGGAACGCGCTGTCGCCCTGGGTGTAGGCGGTCGCGACCGGTTCGGGCGGGGCCTGCTCGCGACGCCGCGCCAGGGGGTCGTCCTCCGCGGGCGCCCCGACGGCGAACGCGGCGTCGCGGATGGGGCGGTAGCCGGTGCAGCGGCAGAGGTTTCCGCTCAGCGCGTGCAGATCGAAACCGTTGGGTCCGTGCTCGGGGTCGGCACCGTCGGCCTCCCCCGCGTGGGCGCAGCGGTCGGGCCGGTAGTACTCGGCGGCCATGCTGCACACGAACCCCGGTGTGCAGTACCCGCATTGGGAGCCGCCGCGGACGGCCATCTCCTCCTGCACCGGGTGCAGGGTGGGCGGTGTGCCGGGTGCGCCGGCGGTGGCGAGTCCCTCGGAGGTGACGATCTCCTGACCGTCGAGCGCCGCGACGGGGACCAGGCAGGCGTTGACCGCCACCCAGTCGGTGGGCTTGTCCGTGCCGGGGCGTGCCACCAGGACGGAACAGGCGCCGCATTCACCTTCGGCGCAGCCCTCCTTGGTGCCAGTGAGGCCGCGCTCGCGCAGGAAATCCAGCGCCGTGGTGTGGGGCGCGGCCGGTGAGATCGGTGTCTCTTCTCCGTTGACCGTGATCCGCGCCGCTACCATGACACATCCCCATGCCGGTGCGTGGTCGATCTGATTGCCTTCATCGCCATGTCAGAAGCCTTCTGTTTTCGTTGGCGCAGCTCGAGAAACCGACTGCGTGAACCAGCACGCGAGGACGTGCCGCAGACGGTGACGGAAATCAAAAGAGGCCGGGGCCGCAGAAAAAGGGCACGCCGGAAAAAGGGGGCTGCTCAGCAGCCGTGTGCTACACGACCCGGAACCCAGGCGGCCTGGTGGGCGAGGCGATGCAGATCGGAGAAGGTGGACATCCGACTTCGCCTCCTTCCAGCAGTTCACGAGTCGGTGCGTTCGAAATTACGTTGCCCCGGTCCCGTCGGTCAAGACCGGCCTGAAGTCGCCCCGTGCAATCCGCTGTTCGCCGAAGGTGTCGACAGTGGTGAGGGTGTAGGCGTCGGTTCCGGTGTCGCGGGCGCCTTCCGCGTGGTTGTACTGGCCGGCGAAGACATGGCGGCCCGGCGGGACGGTGCGGCCCGGCTTGAGCACCCATCGGTACACGAGGTGCGCCGCCTCCTCCTGGACGGTGACGGTGAAGTCCTCGGCGGGCCGGGTGCGCCAGTGGCCGGTGCTCGCGACGCCGGGGGTGCGGGCGATCCGCAGCTCGACGGTGAGCGCGGTCAGCGGGGTGTGCGTGGTCAGGGTGACGTTGTTCTGCGCCCACCAGCGGTTGCTGCCGGGGTCGATCGAACCTTCGGCTCGCAGGGGCGGGTGCGGGGCGGGCGCCGTGGCGACCCGGGCGGGGTCCGGGTGCAGGGTGGTCGCGGCCAGGCCGCCGAGGGAGACGACGCCGGCGACGGCCGCCGCGACGGCGACCGCCGACATCCACAGGGTCCGCGGGCGCCGTGGTCCGCGTACCGTCCGTCGCGGGGGCGGCGTCGTGAGGCCGCGCTCCACGCGGGCGAGGATGCGGGCGTGGTCGGGCTGGTGGGAGTCGGCCGCTTCTCGCAGCCGTCGGCGCACCTGAGCTTCGTCCATCAGCTCTTTCCTCCGACGAGTTCGGTGGCGGCGCCGGTGCCGAGCAGACGTTGGAGCTCCGCCATGCCCTTGGAGGTCTGGCTCTTGACCGTGCCGACCGAGATGCCCAGGGCGAGGGCGGTGTCGCGCTCGGAGAGGTCGAAGGCGTGGCGCAGGACCACGCAGGCGCGTTTGCGGAACGGCAGCGCCCGCAGGGCGGACTGGACGTCGACGACGACGGTGACGTCGGGCTCGCGCGTCCACTCGGAACGCCGGTCCCAGAAGAGGGCGACGCGGCGGCGTTCCCGTACGGTGCCGCGGATCCGGCTGCGGACGAGGTTGGCGACGACGCCGCGGGCGTAGGCGGCCGGGTGGTCGGCGTCGCGGACCCGGTCCCAGCGGTGCCAGAGGGCGACCATGGCGTCCGCGGCAAGGTCGTCGGCGCCCTCGCGCTCGCCGGTCAGCAGATGGGCGAGGCGGGCGAGTTCGGCGTAGTGGCGCTCGAAGAAGGCCTGGAACTCGGTCGCGGGATCATCGGCGGCCGTGGCCACGCCTGCTCCCCGAGCTCTCACGGACGGTCAGTTCGGGGGCGATCAGCAGCGGCCCGGAGGGCGCCTGTCCGCCGAGGCGGGCGACGATCCGTTCGACCGCGAGTCGCCCCATGTCCTGGGCGGGGACGCCGACGGCGGTGAGCGGGACGGAGGCGTGGCGGGCCACCTGGTCGGGGCAGACGGCGACGACGGAGACGTCCTCGGGCACGGCGCGTCCCTGCTGGCGCAGTACGGCGAGCAGGGGTTCGACGGCGGCCTCGTTCTGGACGACGAGGGCGCTGGTGGCGGGGCGTTCCTCGAAGATCCGGCCGAGGGTGGCGGAGACGGCGGCGTAGGTGCCCTCGACGGGGCGGTGCAGCAGGCCCGTGTCCCGCTCGGTCGCGGCGGCGCGCAGTCCGGCGAGGGTGCGCTCGGCGAAGCCGGTGCCCCGTGCGTAGACGGCGGGCGGCTCGCCGAGCACCGCGATCTGGGTGTGGCCGAGGTCCGCGAGGTGGTCGACGCACCGTGCGCCGGCGGCTTCGAAGTCCAGGTCGACACAGTCGAGTCCGGTGGTGTCGCCCGGCATCCCGATGAGCACGGCCGGCCGCTCGGCCCGCTTCAGCTGGGGCAGCCTCGGATCGTCGAGGCCGACGTCCATGACGATCATCGCGTCCGCGATGGCGCTGCCCTCGACACGGCGTACGGCTTCGGGGCCCTCCTCCCCGGTGAGGAGGAGGACGTCGTGGCCGTGGGCGCGGGCCGTGGTGGTGACGGCCATGGCGATCTCCAGCATCACCGGGAGATAGAGGTCGGTGCGCAGGGGCATCATCAGCGCCAGGATGCCGGTCCGGCTGCTGGCGAGGGCCCGGGCGCCGGCGTGCGGGCGGTAGCCGAGTTCGTCGATGCTGCGCTGGACCCGTTCGCGGGTGGAGGCGGAGATGGACCGCTTGCCGCTCAGGACGTAGCTGACCGTGCTGGCCGACACTCCGGCGTGACGGGCGACATCGGCGAGGGTGACCACTCAGTTCTCCGCGGCAGGTCCCGGCTCCCGGGCGGATGCCCGTTCCTTGGGGCCCGACCCTAAGCGGCGGCTCAGTGAGCTGTCCAGGCGGTCGGCCGGCCCGCGACGCCGGGAGGCGCCGCGGGCGGTTCAGCCCGCGAAGGCGGTGCCGGGCAGGCCCTGGCCGATGTCCGGCAGGACGAGCAGGGCGCCGGCGAGCGGATCGGGGTCCGCGAGACCGGTGCGGGCGGTGGTGACGTACAGGTCGCGCAGTCGCGGGCCGCCGAAGGCGCAGGCGGTCGGCCGGCGCACGGGGAGGCTGACGGTCCGGTCGAGTGCGCCTCGCGGGGTGTAGCGGCGGAGCTGTCCGCCGTCCCACAGCGCGACCCAGACGCAGCCCTCCGCGTCCACGGTCAGCCCGTCGGGGAAGCCCGCGTCCGGTTCGACGGTGACGAACTCCCGGCGTTCGACGAGGTGTCCGTCCTCGACGCGGAGGATGTCCACCCGCCGGGTGAGGCTGTCGATGTAGTACGCGACCTCGCCGTCCGGGCTCCAGCCGATGCCGTTGCTGACGGCCACCTCGTCGATCAGCGGGGTGACGGTGCCGTCGGGCCCGATCCGGATCAGGTGGCCGCCGCCGGGGGCCTCGTCGTAGCGCATGGTGCCGGCCCACAGGCTTCCGTCGGGTGCGACGGCCGCGTCGTTGCCGCGCCGGTCGGGGACGGGGTCGTGGTGCAGCCAGGAGAAGGCGCCGTCGGCGTCGTAGAGACCGATGCCGTCCCGGAGGTTGGCCACGAGTCCGCCGCCGGCCCGGGGCTTGGCGGCGCCGATGTGCTCGCCGACGGCGGTGACGGAGCGGCGACCACTGTCCGGCTCGTACGTGTGCAGGCGCGCGCCGAGGATGTCGACCCAGATCAGCCGGGCGCCGGCCGGGTCCCAGGTGGGCCCTTCGCCGAGTTCGGCGTACTCGCGCACCGCCACCTCGATCGCGGGCCCCCGGTCCGGCCCGGACGCGGACGCGCTCTCGCCGGAACTCATCGCGCGCCGCGGTGGCCGAGGCGGAGGGAGAGGTCGGCGGCGCCCTTGGCGGCGAGTTCGGCCAGTTCGGCTTCGCGCTCCTCGCTCCAGCGGATCACCGGGACCGAGACGGACAGGGCCGCCACGACCCGGCCGGAGGTGTCCCGTACGGGCGCGGCGACACAGCTGACGTCCGGGTTGGACTCGCGGTGCTCGGTGGCGGTGCCCCGGGCCCGGATCTCCGCGAGGGCGGTGCGCAGGGCGTCGGGATCGGTGATGCTGTTGGGCGTCATGGAGACCAGCTCGCGGCCGGCGAGGCGGGCGTCGAGCTCGGCCTCGGGGAGAGCGGCGAGCAGCATCTTGCCGACGGAGGTGCAGTGCGCGGGGAGGCGGCGGCCGGCGGCCGAGACCATGCGCACGGCGTGGGTGGAGTCGACCTTGGCGATGTAGATGACGTCCATGTCCTCCAGGATCGCGACATGGACGGTCTCGTCGCAGGTCTCGGCGACCTCGCGGGCCACCGCCTGCCCCTCGGCGGCGAGGTCGAGCTGTTCGGCGTAGCGGCTGCCGAGCTGGTACGTGCGGACACCGAGGCGGTAGCGGCCGGGCTGGTCCGGGACCGTCGCCAGGTAGGCGCGGGCCGTCAGGGTGGTGAGCAGCTCGTGGGTGGTGGTCCGGGGCAGTTGGAGCTTGCGGGTGATCTCGGGGGCGGAGAGCGTTCCGTCGCCGTGGAGGAAGAGCTCCAGAATGTCGAATGCTCTGGTCACCGCCGGTACGAGGCGCCCCATGGCCGTCCACCCACCCTCACTGTTCGATATTCCGGCCACTGGCCGGTATGACGAACACAGGCTAGCCGTCACCTCGTTCGCCGGGCAATGCTCCCGCTCGGACCATTGACACCCACCGGGTGGCTGATTACGGTCACGCCAACATTTCGAACGCATGACGAAATATCGAACGCCCGCAACTCCGAACAACCCTCCACGAACCGATCGATACGAGCGACACCGGGAGCAACCGCCGTGCGGATCACGGGAATCACCACACACGTCGTCGGAACACCCTGGCGGAACCTGACCTACGTCCAGGTCCACACCGACGAGGGCCTGACCGGGGTC
>NZ_JBIWIU010000018.1:0-96198 GCF_044764755.1 Streptomyces sp. NPDC093600 | reverse complement strand
ACCCTCTCGGGCTTTCCTCCGGGCTTTTCCCTTCGGTCTTTCGTGTTTCCAGCTTAGCAGATCCGTTTTCCGTTTCCGCCACCCGCTGGAGCGGGTTCGCCTTCCGGGAATTCGCTTTCGCGCTTTCCTTTCCGGCGGCTCCGACTTTATCAGAAGTTCTGAGTCGGAATTCCCGCCCATCCCGTTCCCCCGTTCTCGCACGCGGACGTGCTGGGTTCCCGTTCAGGCGGAGCCGTAAACGTACTGGAGCGGGGCGCCCCGATGCAAATCGAGGCGCCCCGCTCCTGGTTGGGGGGTCGAGGGTCAGACCTCGACGACCACCGGGAGGATCATCGGACGCCTGCGGTAGGTGTCCGAGACCCACTTGCCGACCGAGCGGCGGATCAGCTGCTGGAGCTGGTGCGGCTCGACCACGCCGTCCTGGGCGGACTTGTTGAGGGCTTCCTCGACCTTGGGGACCACGGCGGTGAACGCCGAGTCCTCGATGCCGGAGCCCCGGGCGTGGATGTTCGGGCCGCTGACGATCTTGCCGGTCGAGGCGTCCACGACGACGAAGACCGAGATGATGCCCTCGTCGCCGAGGATGCGGCGGTCCTTGAGGTGGGCCTCCGTGACGTCGCCGACCGAGAGGCCGTCGACGTACACGTACCCGGCCTGGACCTTGCCGACGATCTTGGCCTTGCCGTCGACCAGGTCGACGACGACGCCGTCCTCGGCGATGACGATGCGGTCCTTCGGAACACCCGTCATGGCGCCGAGCTCGGCGTTGGCGCGCAGGTGGCGCCATTCGCCGTGGACCGGCATCAGGTTCTTCGGCCTGCAGATGTTGTAGAAGTACAGCAGCTCGCCGGCCGAGGCGTGGCCCGAGACATGGACCTTGGCGTTCCCCTTGTGGACGACGTTGGCGCCCCAGCGGGTCAGGCCGTTGATCACGCGGTACACCGCGTTCTCGTTGCCCGGGATGAGCGAGGACGCCATGATCACGGTGTCGCCCTGGACGATCCGGATCTGGTGGTCGCGGTTGGCCATGCGCGAGAGCGCCGCCATCGGCTCGCCCTGGGAGCCCGTACAGACGAGCACGACCTCGTCGTCCGGGAGGTCGTCGAGGGTCTTGACGTCCACGACCAGACCCGCCGGGACCCGCAGATAGCCCAGGTCCCGGGCGATGCCCATGTTGCGGACCATCGAGCGGCCGACGAAGGCCACCCGGCGTCCGTACTCGTGGGCGGCGTCCAGGATCTGCTGGATGCGGTGCACGTGGCTGGCGAAGCTGGCCACGATGATGCGCTTCTGGGCGTTCGCGAAGACGTTCCGCAGGACGTTGGAGATGTCCTTCTCCGGCGGGACGAAGCCCGGGACCTCGGCGTTCGTCGAGTCGCTCAGCAGGAGGTCGATGCCCTCCTCGCTGAGGCGCGCGAACGCGTGGAGGTCGGTGAGCCGGCCGTCCAGCGGGAGCTGGTCCATCTTGAAGTCGCCGGTGTGCACCACCATGCCCGCGGGGGTGCGGATGGCGACGGCAAGCGCGTCGGGGATGGAGTGGTTGACCGCGATGAACTCGCAGTCGAAGGGGCCCAGGCTCTCGCGCTGCCCTTCTACCACCTCGAGGGTGTAGGGGCGGATGCGGTGTTCCTGGAGCTTGGCCTCGATCAGGGCGAGGGTCAGCTTGGAGCCGATGAGGGGGATGTCCGGCTTCAGCCGGAGCAGGAACGGAACGGCTCCGATGTGGTCCTCGTGACCGTGCGTGAGCACGATGCCCTCGACCTGGTCGAGGCGGTCACGGATGGTGGTGAAATCGGGCAGGATCAGGTCGATGCCCGGCTGCTCCTCCTCGGGGAAGAGGACGCCGCAGTCGACGATCAGCAGCCGGCCGTCGTACTCGAAGACCGTCATGTTGCGGCCGATCTCACCGAGCCCGCCGAGCGGGGTGACGCGGAGGCCGCCCTTGGGGAGCTTCGGCGGGGCGCCGAGTTCAGGATGCGGATGACTCAAAAGACTCTCCTCACCACACGCGCCACGTACCGCTTGGGCACGTGGCGCGCATGACATTCGTGCACTTGCTGTTGTCTGTCGGATCGATCTCGTCGGACGTCGGGTGTCGCTCGTCGCGTCCGCAGATCGGATATTCAGTTGTGAAGTCTGTTGCTAGAGCTGTACCCCGCCTGCGGCGAGATCGAGCTTGAGCTGGGCGGTTTCCTCGGCCGAAAGTTCTACGAGCGGCAGCCGCAGGGGCCCGGCCGGCAGGCCCTGGAGGGCGAGCGCGGCCTTGGTGGTGATGACGCCCTGGGTACGGAACATGCCCGTGAAGACCGGGAGCAGCTGCTGGTGGATCTCCGTGGCCTTCTGGACGTCGCCGTTGAGGTGGGCGTCCAGGAGGGCGCGCAGCTCGGGGGTGACGACATGGCCGACGACGGAGACGAAGCCGCAGGCGCCCACGGAGAGCAGCGGCAGGTTGAGCATGTCGTCGCCGGAGTACCAGGCGAGGCCGCTCCGGGCGATGGCCCAGCTGGCGCGGCCGAGGTCGCCCTTGGCGTCCTTGTTGGCGACGATCCGGGGGTGCTCGGCGAGCCGGACGATCGTCTCGGTGTCGATCGGGACACCGCTGCGGCCGGGGATGTCGTAGAGCATCACCGGAAGCTCGGTGGCGTCGGCGATGGCCGAGAAGTGCCGGTACAGGCCCTCCTGAGGGGGCTTGTTGTAGTACGGCGTGACCGCGAGCAGGCCGTGTGCGCCGTCACGTTCGGCGGTGCGCGCGAGCTCGAGTGAGTGGTGGGTGTCGTTGGTGCCGACGCCCGCCACGACATGGGCGCGGTCGCCGACCGCCTCCAGTACCGCTCGTACCAGCTCCGATTTCTCCGCATCGCTGGTGGTCGGGGACTCGCCGGTGGTGCCGTTGACGACGAGGCCGTCGTTGCCGGCGTCCACCAGATGGGCGGCGAGTCGCTGGGCACCGTCGAGGTCGAGTGCGCCGTCAGCCGTGAAGGGCGTGACCATGGCGGTGAGGACCCGCCCGAAGGGGGTCTGCGGAGTGGAGATCGGAGCCATGGGTAACACGCTACTCGTTGCTCGCCGTCCGGTGTCCCCTCGGGGGACGTGAGAAGAGGAGCCCGGCACTGCCTGCTCGGGGGTTCAAGCAGTGCCGGGTCCGTTTGATCAGCCTAGATGAACTTCGTGAAACGTCGCAATACGGACACTTCGCGTGACGGGATCGTACAGATGTGCTTTATGGGGCCACGCGGCCGTTGTTGTTGAAGGCGGCGTAGGTCAGCGGCATCAGCCGGGCCCAGTGCTCCTCCATCTTCTCGCCGACCATCTCGATCTCACGCTGTGGGAAGGACGGCACCTTGGCCAGCTCGTGCTGGGTGCGCAGGCCGAGGAAGTGCATCAGCGACCGCGCGTTGCACGTGGCGTACATCGAGGAGAAGAGACCGACGGGCAGGACCGCGCGGGCGACCTCGCGGGCGACGCCGGCGGCGAGCATCTCCTGGTACGCCTCGTACGCCTGGACGTACGAGTCCTCCATGGCGCGGCCGACCAGCTCCTGCTGGGCCTCGGTGCCCTCGACGAAGACGTACTTGCCCGGGCGGCCCTCCTGGACGAGCTTGCGGGAGGCGTCCGGGACGTAGAAGACCGGCTCCAGCTCCCGGTAGCGGCCCGATTCCTCGTTGTACGACCAGCCCACGCGGTGGCGCATGAACTCGCGGAAGACGAAGATCGGGGCGCTGATGAAGAAGGTCATCGAGTTGTGCTCGAAGGGGCTGCCGTGCCGGTCCCGCATCAGAAAGTTGATGAGCCCCTTGGACCGCTCGGGGTCCTTCCGCAGCTCTTCGAGCGACTGCTCGCCGGCGGTGGAGACGCGGGCCGCCCACAGCACGTCCGAGTCGGCCGCACTGTGCTTCACCAGCTCCACGGTCACATCGCTGCGGAAACTGGGCTTGGGGTCTTCTGCGGGGGTGTCGCTCACCGCGGGTCCTTCCATCGCGTCGCTCGGGCGGCGCCCACTTTACGGGGAGCCGCTGACAACGCGGCCGTGCACCCGCCTGGGCGCCTTTCTTTGACCGATCCGGGGAAAAAGGGCACCGAGCCGCACCTTCGATCGTCTGTCTCTGTGACACCGCACACCACCGACCCAAGGAGTGTTCTCCCATGTTCAGCCGGCGAGAGCCCGTTCCGTTCGCGTTCGTCGCCGAGGCAGACCGCTTCCGCAGTAACGTCACTCCGCCGCCGAGGGAGCGCCTCACCGTCTCCCAGCTCGCGGGCCGTACGCTGGTCGGGCTGACCGTCGTGGCCGGTCTCGTCGGATCGCTGCTCTTCGGCATGCCCGCCCTGCAGTCGGGCGCCGCCGAGGGCCCGCGGCAGCACTCCGAGGCCTCCGACGGCCGCTGAGCAGTACAGCCCCCTGAGGTGGCCCGGTCGAGACCACCTGGGTAGCCTCACCGGGCACAGCCCTTCGAGCGTGCTTGTGAGTGAGGAACCGCCGTGCCCCTGCCCTTTCTGACGGCCGACCGCGCTTTTGACGCGACCGACGATGTCGCGCTGCCGTTCGACGACCACGACCAGTGGCGTCGTCCCTACCGGCCCGGCCCCTGGAGGGTGGGCGCGGCGGCGCTCGCCCTGCTGCTCGCGTCGTTCGTGCTCGTGGCCGCGGTGATCATCGCCGCGGCCGGAACCATGGCCGGGGCGGGGGTCACCTTCGCGCTGGCGGCGCTGATCATCGCCTCCGCGCTGCGGATGCTCCGGGTGGGCACGTGGGTGAGCCGGCACGGGGTGCGGCGGGTCGGGTTCTTCTCGACGACGACCGTGGAGTGGCGGCAGGTCGGCGCGGTGCGCACGGCCCAGCAGCCGGTGCGCTGGCTGGGACTCCCCCGCACCGTCCAGGGCCAGGCCCTGATCCTCGTACGGCAGGGCGGTGAGCAGACCACGCTGCTCACCGACCACAGTGCCGACTTCCTCTCCCGCGTAGAGGCGTTCGACCGCGCGGCCGACACCGTCGAGGCGTGGAACGCCGAGTACGGCGTGGTGACGGCTACGCGCTGAGCGCGCGGCCCTCGTGGAGGGCGATCGCGCGCTGCATCGCCTTGCGGGCACGCGGGGTGTCGCGGGCGTCGTGGTAGGCGACCGCGAGACGGAACCAGCAGCGCCAGTCGTCCGGGGAGTCCTCGGTCTCGGCGCGGCGCTTCGCGAACACCTCGTCGGCCGAGTCGCGGTCGATCCGGCCGCCGGGCGTCCGCTTCAGCTCGTCCACCGGAAGGCCGCCCTCGGCCTCCAGCTCCTGGGCGAGCCGCTGCGCCCGGCGCGCGAAGCGGGTGTTCTTCCACAGGAACCAGCCGCCGACGCCGGGCAGCAGGAACGCCACCGCGCCCATGCCCATGGCGGCCGGTTCGCCGGTCAGCAGGAGCAGGACGCCCTCCATCGCCACCACCCCGAAGACGAGCACGAGGACGGTGGCGAGGAAGAAGTACGTGATCTTTCCGCCCATGGTTGTCAGCCCAGGTCCAGGAAGTGCTCCAGGCCGAAGGTGAGGCCCGGGGCGGTGGTCACGCGGCGGGCGCCCAGGAGGATGCCCGGCATGAAGCTGGAGTGGTGCAGCGAGTCGTGGCGGACGGTCAGGGTCTCGCCCTCGCCGCCGAGCAGCACCTCCTGGTGGGCCAGGAGCCCCCGCAGACGTACCGCGTGGACCGGAACGCCGTCGACATCGGCGCCGCGGGCGCCCTCCAGGGCGGTCGCGGTGGCGTCCGGCTGGGCGCCGAGGCCGGCCTCGGCACGGGCGGCGGCGATCAGCTGCGCGGTACGGGTCGCGGTGCCGCTGGGGGCGTCGACCTTGTTCGGGTGGTGCAGTTCGACGACCTCGACAGACTCGAAGTACGGGGCCGCGATCTGCGCGAACTTCATGGTCAGGACCGCGCCGATGGAGAAGTTCGGGGCGATCAGGACGCCGGTCCCGGGAGAGGCGTCGAGCCAGGTCCGCAGTTGCGCGAGGCGGTCCTCGGTCCAGCCGGTGGTGCCGACGACCGCGTGGATGCCGTGGCGTACGCAGTAGTCGAGGTTGTCCATCACCGAGGCCGGGGTGGTCAGCTCGACGGCGACCTGGGCGCCCGCGTCGGCGAGCGTCTCCAGCTTGTCGCCGCGGCCGAGCGCCGCCACCAGTTCCATGTCCTCGGCGGCCTCGACGGCCCGTACGGCCTCGGAGCCGATGCGGCCCTGGGCTCCGAGGACCGCCACGCGCAGCTTGCTCATTGCTCTGAACTCTCTCTAGGAGACGGATTCGTGCAGGCGTGCCGCCTGCTTGTCCTTCAGCGGCCCGATGACGGACAGCGAGGGGCGCTGTCCGAGCACATCACGGGCGACCTCGCGGACCTCGTCCGGGGTGACCGCCGCGATCCGGGCGAGCATGTCGTCCACGGACATCTGGCTGCCCCAGCACAGCTCGCTCTTGCCGATGCGGTTCATCAGCGCGCCGGTGTCCTCGAGGCCGAGGACGGTCGAGCCGGAGAGCTGGCCGATAGCGCGGCCGATCTCGTCGTCGGACAGGCCGTCGGAGGCCACCTTGTCGAGCTCGTCCCGGCAGATCTTCAGCACGTCGTGGACCTGGCTCGGGCGGCAGCCCGCGTATACGCCGAAGAGGCCGCAGTCGGCGAATCCGGAGGTGTACGAGTACACGCTGTAGGCCAGGCCGCGCTTCTCCCGGACCTCCTGGAAGAGCCGGGAGGACATGCCGCCGCCGAGGGCGGTGTTCAGCACGCCGAGGGCCCAGCGGCGCTCGTCGGTGCGGGCCAGGCCCGGCATGCCGAGGACCACGTGGGCCTGCTCGGTCTTGCGGCCCAGGACGTCGACGCGGCCGGCGGTGCGGATGGTGCGGCGGCCCTCGCGGGGGGCGACGGGGAGCGCGTCGGTACGGGTGAGGGCGCCGGCCTTCTCGAAGGCGCGGCGGACCTGGCGTACCACCGTGGCGTGGTCGATGTTGCCCGCGGCCGCGACGACGAGGTGGGTCGGGTCGTAGTGCTTCTTGTAGAAGCGGGCGATCCGGCTACGGTCCAGGGCGTTGATGGTGTCGACGGTGCCGAGCACCGGCCGGCCCAGCGGGGTGTCGCCGAACATCGTCTGCGCGAACAGGTCGTGCACCACGTCGCCCGGGTCGTCCTCGGTCATCGCGATCTCTTCGAGGATGACGCCGCGCTCGGCGTCCACGTCCTCCTGGAGGATCAGCGAGCCGGTGAGCATGTCGCAGACGACGTCGATCGCCAGCGGCAGGTCGGTGTCGAGGACCCGCGCGTAGTAGCAGGTGTACTCCTTCGCCGTGAAGGCGTTCATCTCGCCGCCGACCGCGTCGAGCGCGGCGGAGATGTCCAGGGCGCTGCGTCGCGCGGTGCCCTTGAAGAGGAGGTGCTCCAGATAGTGCGTGGCGCCGTTCAGGGTGGGCGTCTCGTCGCGGGAGCCGACGTGCGCCCAGATGCCGAAGGTCGCCGAGCGCACGGAGGGCAGGGTCTCGGTGACGATGCGCAGGCCGCCCGGCAGGGTGGTGCGGCGGACGGTGCCGATGCCGTCCTTGCCGGGGAGAAGCGTTTGGGTACGGGCGACGGCCCGCCCCTCCGAAGAGGGGCGGGCCGTCGTCACGGAACTACGGGACGTCACTGGTCGGTGTCGTCCTTCGCGTCCTCGGCAGCGCCCTCTTCGTCCGCCATCACGGGGACGAGGGAGAGCTTGCCGCGCTGGTCGATCTCGGCGATCTCGACCTGGACCTTGGAGCCGACCGCGAGCACGTCCTCGACGTTCTCCACGCGCTTGCCACCGGCGAGCTTGCGGATCTGCGAGATGTGCAGCAGACCGTCCTTGCCGGGCATGAGGGAGACGAAGGCACCGAAGGTGGTGGTCTTGACGACCGTACCCAGGTAGCGCTCGCCGACCTCCGGCATGGTCGGGTTGGCGATGCCGTTGATCGTGGCGCGGGCGGCCTCGGCCTGCGAGCCCTGGGCGGCACCGATGTAGATGGTGCCGTCGTCCTCGATCGTGATGTCGGCGCCGGTGTCCTCCTGGATCTGGTTGATCATCTTGCCCTTGGGGCCGATGACCTCACCGATCTTGTCCACCGGGATCTTGACGGTGATGATGCGCGGCGCGTTCGGGGACATCTCGTCCGGAACGTCGATCGCCTCGTTCATCACGTCGAGGATGTGCAGACGCGCGTCACGGGCCTGCTTCAGCGCGGCGGCCAGGACCGAGGCGGGGATGCCGTCGAGCTTGGTGTCGAGCTGGAGCGCGGTGACGAAGGTCTTCGTACCGGCGACCTTGAAGTCCATGTCGCCGAACGCGTCCTCGGCGCCGAGGATGTCGGTGAGGGCGACGTAGTGGGTCTTGCCGTCGATCTCCTCGGAGATCAGACCCATGGCGATACCGGCGACGGGGGCCTTGAGCGGCACACCGGCGTTCAGGAGCGACATGGTGGAGGCACAGACCGAGCCCATGGACGTCGAGCCGTTGGAGCCGAGGGCCTCGGACACCTGGCGGATCGCGTAGGGGAACTCCTCGCGCGTCGGCAGCACCGGCACGATGGCGCGCTCGGCGAGCGCGCCGTGGCCGATCTCGCGGCGCTTGGGCGAGCCCACGCGGCCGGTCTCACCGACGGAGTACGGCGGGAAGTTGTAGTTGTGCATGTAGCGCTTGCGGGTCACCGGGGAGAGGGTGTCCAGCTGCTGCTCCATGCGGAGCATGTTGAGGGTGGTGACGCCCAGGATCTGGGTCTCGCCACGCTCGAACAGCGCCGAGCCGTGCACGCGCGGGATGGCCTCGACCTCGGCGGCGAGCGTACGGATGTCCGTGATGCCGCGGCCGTCGATGCGGACCTTGTCCTTGATGATCCGCTCGCGGACCAGCTTCTTGGTCAGCGCGCGGTAGGCGCCGGAGATCTCCTTCTCGCGGCCTTCGAAGGCCGGGAGGAGCTTCTCGGCGGCGAGCTCCTTGACGCGGTCGAGCTCGGCCTCGCGCTCCTGCTTGCCGGCGATGGTGAGCGCCTGCGCGAGGTCGTTCTTGACGGCGGCGGTGAGCGCCTCCAGGACGTCGTCCTGGTAGTCGAGGAAGACCGGGAACTCGCCGACCGGCTTGGCGGCCTTGGCGGCGAGGTCCGACTGGGCCTTGCACAGGACCTTGATGAAGGGCTTCGCGGCCTCGAGACCGGCGGCGACGACCTCCTCGGTCGGCGCCTCGGCGCCGCCCTTGACGAGCTCGATCGTCTTCTCGGTGGCCTCGGCCTCGACCATCATGATCGCGACGTCGCCGTCCTCCAGGACGCGACCGGCGACGACCATGTCGAAGACGGCGTCCTCGAGCTCGGTGTGCGTCGGGAACGCGACCCACTGGCCCTTGATCAGGGCGACACGGGTGCCGCCGATCGGGCCGGAGAAGGGCAGGCCGGCCAGCTGCGTGGAGCAGGAGGCGGCGTTGATGGCGACCACGTCGTAGAGGTGGTCGGGGTTGAGCGCCATGATCGTCTCGACGATCTGGATCTCGTTGCGCAGGCCCTTCTTGAAGGAGGGGCGCAGCGGGCGGTCGATCAGGCGGCAGGTGAGGATCGCGTCCTCGGAGGGCCGGCCCTCACGGCGGAAGAAGGAGCCGGGGATCTTCCCGGCGGCGTACATCCGCTCCTCGACGTCCACCGTCAGGGGGAAGAAGTCGAGCTGGTCCTTGGGCTTCTTGGACGCGGTGGTGGCCGAGAGGACCATCGTGTCGTCGTCCAGGTACGCGACGGCGGAGCCGGCGGCCTGCTTGGCCAGGCGGCCCGTCTCGAAGCGGATGGTGCGGGTGCCGAACGTGCCGTTGTCGATGACGGCCTCGGCGTAGTGGGTCTCGTTCTCCACTATGGGTTTCTCCTACTGTTCGTCTTTTCGTCCGTCGGCCCGTGTGGCCGGGGACGGTGGTGGAGGAGAAGCGCACCTCGGGTGCGGGCCGGTCTTCGATCGAAGCACCCGGGGGTATGGGTCCGGGGGCCACTACCGAGGACCGGCGGCGGTCGGCGGCTTCTCGCTCACTCCTTTGTGGCGTTGTGTGACCAGACTAAGTGCCGGTCGGCACATCGCGCACGTACAGCAAAGGGAGCGGCCCCCTAGTCGTGGGAACCGCTCCCTTCACGGCGACTTACTTGGCGCCGCCGGCCGCACCGCGGCGGATGCCGAGGCGGTCGACCAGCGCGCGGAAGCGCTGGATGTCCTTCTTGGCGAGGTACTGCAGCAGGCGGCGGCGCTGGCCGACCAGGATCAGCAGACCACGACGGGAGTGGTGGTCGTGCTTGTGCTGCTTGAGGTGCTCGGTCAGGTCCGAGATACGACGGGAGAGCATCGCCACCTGGACCTCGGGGGAGCCGGTGTCGCCCTCCTTGGTGCCGAACTCGGCCATGATCTGCTTCTTCGTAGCGGCGTCGAGAGACACTCGGTACTCCTCTTGGTGTTCGTGCGCCGACGAGTGCCCCTGGTCTTGGTCTCAGGGGAGCTTCCGTGACTCGTCAGGCGAAGGTCCGATGGGCGCAGCTTCCAGAGCGGGGGTGCTCGGTGATCTCCGGGAGCGCGTACACAAACGGCCGTCACACAGCGTACCAGCCTCGCGGAGCGCCTCTGACGTGCCGGCGCGTCTCCTACCCCTACCTGCTGGCGCGTCTCCTACTTGCTCGTGAGGGAGCGGGCCGCCATGAAGGCGTCGAGGACGGCCAGGCAGAGCGGCACCAGGGAGAGCAGGACGAAGCTCTCGGCCAGGTCGAGCAGGCGCCCCCAGAAGGGCGAGAGGCCCTTCCTGGGGATGATCAGGCCGATGGCGGTGGTCAGGGCGGCGCCGGCGGCGACGGCCGCGGTGAGCCAGATCGTACGGATGTCCAGGCCGCCGCGGTCCCCGTACATCAGGAGGTCCTTGACCAGGTCGGCCGGCGGGTTCAGGGAGAGGCCGAGGATGAGCAGCGCGATCGCGGCGATCCCGGCGACCAGGACGCAGGCGACCTGCGCGGTGTAACGGAAGAGCCGGGCGCGCAGCAGCATGGCGAGGCCGGCGGCGAGGGCGAGGAGCTGGCCCCAGACGTTGTCGGCGAAGCCGAGGACGGCCGCCGAGCCGACGACGACGGCGGCGCAGCCGCCGACCAGGCCGAGGAGCATCTCGTGGCCGCGGCGGGCCTGGAGCGCGATGCGCTCGCCGTCGACCGGCCTGCCCTCTTCGGCGGCGGGCTGGTTCGGGTCGGCGTGGAACTCCTCGTCGGTGGCGCTGCGCGGGGAGGCGTAGCCGATGGGGAGCCGGGCGAAGCGGGCCGAGAGGCCGGGCAGGAACGCGACCAGGCCGATGGCGACGGGGGCGCAGACGGCGGCGGTGGAGGTGGCGGAGCCCTCGGCCAGGATCGCCAGGAAGGTGGCGAGGGTGCCGACGGCGGCCAGGAAGGTCGCGGCGACGAAGGGGGCGTCCCCGCTGGGGGTGAGCGCGACCAGGGTGACGGAGGCGACCAGGACGGTCACGCAGCCGAGCAGGAACTGGAGGCGTCCGGGGCCCTGGCCGGCTTCGGGACCGATGATTCCGGAGCCCGCGATCAGCAGCAGCGGCAGGGCGCCGAGGCCGAGGGCGACGGCGGTGGCCCGGTCGCCGTAGACGCGGGCGCGCACACCGGCGAAGGCGGTCAGCAGCACACCGGCGGCGCCGGCGACGATGCCGGGCAGGCCGTGCATGTCGTGGCGGACCGGGTCGGCGAACCACAGGACGAAGCCCATGAGGACGAGGAGCAGCACGCCGCCGACGAGGCCGGCGCCGCGCAGCAGGTCGTCGCTCCACAGGTGCCGGTCGCGGGTGACGGCGGAGGCGACGGCGTCGGAGACGTCGTCGAAGACGGCGGGCGGCAGCGACTGGGCGAAGGGCCGCAGCGAGAGGACCTCGCCGTCGAGCACCTGCTGGGCGGCGAGGGTGCGGGCGCCGTCGAGGACCGATCCGTCGCGGCGGACCAGGTGGTAGCCGGTCGGGGCGCCGGCCGCCTGGGTCTGGCCGGTGAGCCGCAGGATCTCCGGATAGACGTCGGCGACGGCGATGTCCTCGGGGAGTGCGACGTCGATGCGGCTGTCCGGCGCCACGACGGTGACGCGGCAGAAGCCGGTCGCTGCGGTCGTACTCACGTGTCTGGACCCCCTGATTCGCGGTTGCGCACAGTGCGCGGGTCACCCTACCGGGGACGGGTGGTGGTCGCTGCAAGTAGGATCGCCGTCTCTGGGGGAGGCCGTCGCCGACGGGGGCGCCGGTGCGGAACTCCCGCACGAAGTCCGCCCGTAACGAGGGATTGATGCGCCGGTGAGCCAGATCGTCGTCAAACGCCCGCCGAGGTCCCTTCCTCCGGAAGTACCCAGCGAGGAACTGGTCCTGGAGTCCCCGCCCGAACTGCCGCGGGGTCAGCAGGAGGGCATTCTGATGCAGCTCCTGCCGATGCTCGGCATGGGTTCGTCGGTGGTCTTCTTCTTCATGCCGGGCGCTCATCCGTTCATGCGCATCATGGGCATGCTGATGCTGGTGTCCACGGTCGCGATGCTCATCGCGCAGCTCGTGCGGTTCCGGAAGGGTACGCAGGGGCAAATTGCCGATGTCCGGCGCGACTATCTCAAATACCTCGCGCAGACCCGGCGTACGGTCCGGCGCACGGCGCGCAAGCAGCGTGACGCGCAGTTGTATCTGCACCCCTCGCCCGAGCAGTTGTGGTCCGTCGTGGCCGAGGGCTCGCGGGTGTGGGAACGCCGGGTCGGTGACAAGGACTTCGCCCAGGTGCGGATCGGGCTCGGCGCCCAGCAGTTGTCGACGCCGCTGGTGGCGCCGGACACGGCTCCGGTGGACGAGCTGGAGCCGCTGTGTGCGGGTGCGATGCAGCAGTTCCTCGCGGTGCACGGTTCGTTGGACGGGCTGCCCATGGCGGTCTCGATGCGCGCCTTCTACCACGTGACGGTCTCCGGTGAGCCGGAGGCGGCTCAGGCGGCGGCGCGTGGTCTGGTGGCCCAGTTGGTGACGCTGCACTCCCCCGACGACATGATGGTCGCGGTGGTGGCGGCGCGGGGCGCGCAGGAGCGCTGGGACTGGACGAAGTGGCTGCCGCACACGCAGGTGCCGGGGCAGGTCGACGGGGCGGGCACGAAGCGCCTGTTCGGCGACGACCTCGGTGAGCTGGAGCAGATGATCCGCTCCCGGCTCGACGGGCGGCCGCGGTTCAGCCGGGACAACCAGCCGGTGCTCGACCAGCCGCATGTCGTCGTCGTCCTGGACGGTGGGATGGTGCCGCCGGACTCGCTGTTCGCGGCGCCGGAGGGCCTGCAGGGCGTGACCATCGTCGAGGTCGTCTCCGGTGAGCTCGACGAGCCGCGTGGCGGCCTGTCGGTGGTGGTACGGCCGGGGCGGCTGCGCCTGGAGTCGGGCGGCGGTTTCGCCTACGAGGGTGTGCCGGACGGGATCTCGCTGCCGGCCGCCGAGGCGCTGGCCCGGCAGCTCGCGCCGCTGCGGATGGGCGGCGGGGACGACGACGAACCCCTGCTCGCCAACCTGGACTTCACGGATCTGCTGAACCTCGGCGACGCGGCGTCGGTGGACGTGGCGCGGACCTGGCGGCCCCGGTCGGTGGCCGAGCGGCTGCGGGTGCCGATCGGTGTCGGCGAGGACGGCCAGCCGGTCATGCTGGACCTCAAGGAGGCCGCGCAGGAGGGCATGGGCCCGCACGGACTGTGCGTGGGCGCGACCGGTTCGGGAAAGTCGGAGCTGCTGCGGACGCTGGTCCTCGGTCTGGCGGTGACGCACTCCTCGGAGACGCTGAACTTCGTCCTGGCGGACTTCAAGGGCGGTGCGACCTTCGCGGGTATGTCCCAGATGCCGCACGTCGCGGCCGTCATCACCAACCTCGCCGACGACCTGACGCTGGTCGACCGCATGGGCGACGCGATCCGCGGTGAGCTCCAGCGCCGGCAGGAGCTGCTGCGCTCGGCGGGCAACTACGCCAACATCCACGACTACGAGAAGGCGCGCGCGGCCGGTGCGCCGCTGGAGCCGCTGGCCTCGCTGGTCCTGGTCATCGACGAGTTCTCCGAGCTGCTCACCGCCAAGCCCGACTTCATCGACATGTTCATCCAGATCGGCCGTATCGGCCGTTCGCTGGGTGTGCATCTGCTGCTGGCCTCGCAGCGCCTGGAGGAGGGCAAGCTCCGGGGCCTGGACACCTACCTGTCGTACCGGATCGGTCTGCGGACGTTCTCGGCGGCCGAGTCGCGTACGGCGATCGGCGTCCCGGACGCGTACCACCTGCCGTCGGTGCCGGGCTCGGGCTATCTGAAGTTCGGTACGGACGAGATGACCCGCTTCAAGGCGGCGTACGTCTCCGGTACGTACCGGACGGGCGGGCCGCGGCTGACGGCCGGACAGTTGCCCATCGAGCGGCGGCCGGCGCTGTTCACGGCCTCGCCGGTGCCGGTGGTGTACGCGGCGCCGGACCCGGCGTATCTGACGGCGCAGCGCGAGGAGGAGGACGACGCCCTCGCGGACACCGTCCTGGACGTCATCGTGCGCCGTCTGGAGGGGCAGGGTGTGCCGGCCCACCAGGTGTGGCTGCCGCCGCTGGACCAGGCGCCCTCGCTCGACCAGCTCCTGCCGGGTCTCGCGCAGACGGCGGACCGCGGCCTGACGGCGACGGAGTACACGCGCCCGGGCGGTCTGACCGTGCCGCTGGGCCTCATCGACAAGCCCTTCGAGCAGCGCCGCGAGGTGCTGTACCGGGACTTCTCCGGTGCGGCGGGCCACATGATGGTGGTCGGCGGCCCGCAGTCCGGCAAGTCGACGCTGATGCGGACGCTGATCTCGTCGTTCGCGCTCACCCACACCCCGCGGGAAGTGCAGTTCTACGCCCTGGACTTCGGCGGCGGCGGCATGGTGTCGCTGGCGGACCTGCCGCATGTCGGCGGGGTCGCGTCACGACTGGACCCTGAGCGGGTGCGCCGGACGGTCGCGGAGGTCCTGGGCGTGCTGAACCGGCGCGAGGAGTTCTTCCGGTCGCACTCCATCGACTCGATCGCCACGTACCGCCGCAAGCGGGCGGCGGGCGAGCTGCCGGGCGAGGCGTGGGGCGATGTGTTTTTGGTGATCGACGGCTGGGGTGGGTTCCGGAGCGAGTACGACATGCTGGAGCCGGTCGTCTCCGACATCGCGGCGCGCGGTCTGGGCTACGGCATCCACGTCGTGATCACCGCGGCCCGTTACATGGAGGTGCGTGCCGCGCTGAAGGACCAGATGCTGGGGCGTCTGGAGCTGCGGCTCGGTGACGTCATGGACTCCGAGTTCGACCGGAAGGTCGCGGCGAACGTCCCGCCGGGCGTCCCGGGCCGTGGTCAGGTGCCGGAGAAGCTGCACTTCATGGGCGCGTTGCCGCGGATCGACGGATCGAGTTCGTCGGTGGACCTGTCGGACGGCACGGCGGCGTTCGTGCAGGCGGCGAAGAGCGCCTGGACCGGCGCTCCCGCCCCCGCCGTACGGCTGCTGCCGCGGCGGCTGCCGGCGGAGCAGCTGCCGAAGGGCTTCGAGTATCCGCAGCACGGCGTCGCGATCGGTATCGACGAGACGAACCTGGAGCCGGTGTTCGTCGACTTCGAGACGGACCCGTTCTTCCTGATCTTCGGTGAGAGCGAGTCCGGCAAGACGGGGCTGCTGCGGCTGATCGCCAAGCAGCTGTGCGAGCGGTACACCCCGGAGCAGGCACGGATCGTGGTCGGCGACTACCGGCGCACGATGCTGGAGGCGGTCGCGCCGTCGCATCTGCTGGAGTACGCGCCGATGGCCTCCGCCATGCAGATGCACATGGAAGCGATCAACACGGTGATGACGAAGCGGGCGCCGAAGCCCGACATCACCCCGCAGCAGCTGCGGGACCGCAGCTGGTGGACCGGCCCGCAACTGTACGTCCTCATCGACGACTTCGAGCTGGTGGCCACGAACTCGGGCAATCCGCTGCAGGTCCTGGTGGAGAACCTGCCGTTCGCACGGGACGTCGGCATCCGGTTCATCGTGGCGCGCAGCGCCGCGGGCGCGTCGAGGGCGATGTACGAGCCGTTCATGCAGCGCGCGAAGGAGCTGGGCGCGCAGGGCGTCATCCTCTCCGGTGACCCGGGCGAGGGCGACATCCTGGGCAACGTCCGGGCACGGCCCATGCCGCCGGGGCGTGGCACATTCGTCTCCCGTAAGCGGGGCAACCCGCTGGTGCAGCTCGGTTGGCTGCCGGACCAGCACTAGGGAGCGCTCATGAGTTTCGACGAGTTGTGGGGGCAGGTGCGGGGCGAGTCCGCCGAGCGGGTGCTCAAGGGCTCGGCGGGAGCGCCGCCTCCCGGCCGGCCGGCGCGGGGCCCGGTCGCCCCGGACGGGGACGGCGGGGAGGCGCCCCTCGACGCCGCCGCGGCCGCGGCGGTCCGCGAGGCCGTCCTCGAACGGCTGGCGCACTTTCGCTCCTCGGCCGTCCTCGTGCCGCTGGACACGGCGGGCGGACTGTGGACCGCGGACTTCGGAGGGATCGCCTGGATCTGCGCGTTCTCCGACGAGGCCGCGCTCGCCCGGTTCGCGCAGGCGCGCGGCGAGGAGGCCGGGGAGTGGACGTACCGCCGGGTGCTGGGCTCCCGGCTGCTGGACGATGTGGTGCCCGCCGTCGCCTCGCCGTGCGGGGTGGCGCTGGACGCCGGCAGTCCCGGCGGGGCCGTGTTCCCGCCGGTGCGGGGGATCGTGCCCGACGGGGTGGCGGTCGACGTGGACGGACAAGGGGGCCGTAGGTCGTGACGGATCCGGATCTCGCGGCGTCGCAGGAGGCGCTGGCCCAGATCACCAAGGGCATCACAGGCACCCTCTCCGAGCTCAAGGAGCTCGGGATGGTGGGCGAGGCGAGCATGGGCCGCGGGTTCTCCGATCTCCAGCTCTCGGGCATGGAGACGGGGCACGACGGGCTGGCCGGCGCCATGAAGACGTACTGCGAGCGATGGGAGTGGGGTGTGCGCTCCCTGGTGCAGAAGGGAACCCTCTTCGCCGAACTGACGGGTCTTTCGGCGGGTGTGTTCCACGAACAGGAGCAGTACATCTCCGGCGCTTTCAAGGTGCTGACGAACTCCGCGATGGGCAATCCGTACGCCACCGAGGACGAGATCACCCAGAAGGACTGGGGAGACGTGCTGTCGAGCAACACGTTCACGCACATCCGTGACGCCGACTACAGCAAGGAGTCCTTCGACACCGCGCGGGAGAACAGCGAGCAGGCGTGGAAGGACACCGCCTGGGACGTCTCGACCTCCAGCACGGTTCCGGCCAACAGGATCATCGACGCGGCCGGACTGCGTGACGAGATGAACACCGGGATGCGGGAGACGTTCGGACCGCCGCCGGAGGAGCGCGCGAAGGCCGCCGAGCAGCAGGGTGGGCAGCGCTGATGGTGGATTTCGGCGGAATCGTCAGCGGCGGCAAGAACCTCCTCGACAGCGGTCTCGGCGCCATCGAGGACGGTGTGGAGGCGGGCAAGAAGGTCATCGGCACCGGCATCGACAAGGGCACCGATCTGATCGGCGAGGGCCTGGAGCGCGTCGGCGCCGAGGGCATCGCCGACAAGGTCACGGACTGGGGCGACGACACCGCCTCCAGCCTCGGCGCCTCGGTCGGCGAGCAGCAGCTCGGCCAGACCCAGGAGGCCAACGAGCTGATCCACGGCAAGCCGGACAAGCTCCGGGAGGTGGCCACCCATCTCAAGGACTTCCAACGGGCGTTCGACCAGGTGGGCCGGGGCATGCGCACGCTCGACTCGAACGGCTGGAAGGGCGAGTCGGGGAACGCCTTCCGCGCCAAGCTGGCGATGGAGCCCACCAAGTGGCTGCATGCCGCCGACGCCTGCGAGACGGCGGGCAGCGCGCTCACGCGGTACGCGGAGACGGTGGTCTGGGCCCAGGGGAAGGCCAAAGAAGCCATCGAGCTGTACAAGCGCGGCGAGGAGACGTCGAAGAAGGCCGTCGACGCCTACAACGGCAAGGTCGACACCTACAACGCGGCCGTGAAGGAGGGCAGGGACCCCGGCCCGCGACCCGAGCCCTTCACCGATCCGGGCAAGGCGGAACGGGATCAGGCGCAAGAGACCCTCAAGGAAGCCAGGCGCCAGCGCAACGAGGCCGCGTCGGCCGCGGAGAAGGCGGTACGCGCGGCGCTGGCGCACGCGCCCCAGGAGCCGCCGGCCTCGAACCGCCTCGCGTCGAACGCCATCGACGCCTACGGCGCGCTCAACGTCGAGACCCTGCACGTCGCCGGAGGCGTGATCAAGGGGACGGCGGGGATCCTCAACTTCGCCCGGGGCCTGAACCCTCTGGACCCGTACAACATCACGCACCCGGCGCAGTACATGCAGAACGTCAACATGACGCTGGCCGGGCTGGTGTCCACCGCGGCGCACCCGGAGCGTGTGCCCGCCGCCCTGATCGACTCCTTCAAGAAGGACCCGAGCGAGGGCATCGGGCGGCTGCTTCCCGAGATCCTCGGCACGAAGGGCCTGGGTACGGTCCGTACCGGTATCCGGGTCGGCGTCAAGGAGGGCGCGGAGGCGGCTCTCGACAACGCGGCGCGCAAGGGGCTCGACGACATTCCGGCCCAGCGGGTCCCGGATCCGCCGAGTCACCCGCCCACGGTCCACGACAAGCTGCACGCGGCCGCCGACCGGTCCGTCGACGTCTCGAAGATCCCGGACCACGCAGTGTGGCGTACGACGGACGAGCCGCTGTGGCGCAATGACGACCGGGCGCCGGACGAGATCTTCCGGGACGGGTTCAAGCCGTGGAACAACCACAACACGGATCTCGACGGCTATGTGCGGCACAACGACCACTCGGTGTACGTGGGCACCACCCGCGACCCCGACCTGGGCTGGGGGTCGCGCTACCGGTACGACATCGACGCTCCCGGCGGTATCGATGTCAACGCGTCCATTCCGGACAATATCTTCGCCAATGAGAAGGAGATCGCCTTCCCGGGCGGCGTGCGGACGGAGAACATCAAGGGCGCCTGGGAGAAACTTCCCGACGGGACGACGCAGTACACACCCAATCCGCACTACAACCCGCATGCCGGGGCCGGCGGCTCGGCTTCCCCGCCGCCCCCCGCACCACCGAACAGTCTGCTACCCCCTGGATGGACGCAATGAGCGAGAGGCTGCTGGGCAGCCGCGACGACGCCACCGCCGTGCGCGGCACCGAGCGGGTGCGGTGCACCGTGCGGTGGTGGATCGACGACGCGCTGCCCATGCCGTACGGCGTCGAGGCGACCGGGCCGTGGGGATCGGCGTCGGCCCGGGGCAGGGACCTGTCCGGGGCGCTGCGGGACGCACGGCTCCGTCTGGAGGGCAGTGGCTGGCTGCTGGCCGTCAACGGGGCCCGGGCGGAGGTGCGGCAGAGCGGAATGCTGGCCGGCAGCGGGAGCGACCGGGCGTATGTGCTGAGACCCGGTGAGCCCGCCGACCCCGAGAACACGGTCGGTCTCTTCGACGACGCTCCGGTCGAGAGCGTGCTGAGCGTCGAGCAGCAGGAGGCCGCCTACCGAAGGCTGATGGACGAGTGGGACCGTCGGGCGGCGGAGCGGCGCGCCCAGGACCAACCCGAGGCACAGGCCGCGACACAGGCCCAACCCCAGCCGCAGGCTCAGCCGCAGCCTCCGCATCGGCAGGGTGCGGAGCCACCGGAGCGGCCCGTGCCGGAACTCACCGCGGAGCTGCGGGCGCAGGCGCGGCGGGCGCCGGGCACATGGCTGTACTCGATCGACCCGATGTACGACCCGGCCGGGGAGGTGCCTCCCTTCGCCGTGATCGGGGCCTGGCAGGTGGACGCGCACGGAGAGCCCGGAGCGTTCCAGCGCAACCCGGGCTACCGCCCCTCCCCCGTGAGTCTGGGCTGGCCGCGGCCGACCGATCCCGTGGACGCGTCCCTGCAGCTCGCGGCGAGCGGGCACGGACCCGACGAGGCGGTTCCCGGGGCGCTCGCGGCGGCGACGGTGTACCTGCCGGACGAGGGCGCGGACATCGCCGTCTACACGGACGCCGACGGCCGGTTCGTCCCGGTGCTCACCCACCCCGACCACGCTCCGGCGCACGTGCCTCGGCTGCGCCCGGTGAACGGCGCGGAGTTGGCCCGTGTGCTCCCGCCCGATCTGGCGCTCAAGCTCAACCCCGGTGGCCGGGTCTCCGTGCGGGTTCCCGTCTCCGACGTACGGGCCGCGGCGGAGCGGCTCGGCCACTAGGCTGATCCACAAGCTTGTCCACCGCACCGGGCTCGTGCACAGCACAGATAGGGATCGCGCCGATGGCCGACGCCAGTGAGAAGGAACGTCAGAAGGAAGAGCTCTACGCGCTCGACATCTCGGGCGTCGAGTGGCACGGCGCCCCCGGGACGTCGCCGGACGAGGAGCGGGTGGAGATCGCGTATCTGCCGGAGGGGGCGGTGGCGATGCGGTCCTCGCTCGACAAGGACACCGTGCTGCGGTACACGAAGGCCGAGTGGGACGCCTTCGTACTCGGGGCACGTGACGGGGAGTTCGATCTCCGCTAGCACCGCTTGCAGCGCATACGCATGAGGGGGTGGCCCGCCGAACGGCGGCCACCCCCTCACGTATGTCGTCGGCGTCTCAGCCCATGTTCATGCGGAACCGGGCGGCGTTGCCCTTGTCGGTGTCCCGGTAGCCGATGACGGACTCGTCGAGCAGCTGCGCGATGCGCATCAGGTCCTGGTTCATGCCGCCCATGTCGCGCGTGAGACGGTCCTGGCTCTCGCGGTACGCGATCTTCGCCTCACCGTCCCAGTTGGAGGCGACGCGGTTGACCTCGGCCATGAGGTCCTCGAGCTTCTGGCTGAGCTGCGTGGAGGTGAGGCGGACGTCGCCCGCCGCCTGCGTCACGGTGTCGTAATTGACGGCAGTGGTCATGTTCTTGGCTCCTGGAGTGAGAGACGTGAAGGAGAGTCCGGCCCGAAGGATCAGGCCATGCCGAGGATGGCGCTCTGGCCGCTGCTGGTGTCGTCCATCTTGCGGAAGGACCGGATACGGTCCTCCTCCTCACGCGTGAAGCCGTCCGCGCTCATCCGCATGACCTCTTCGAGCTTGACCAGCTCGACGCGCATGTTGCGCAGGCGCAGGTTCAGGTCGTTCTGGACCCGGTCGTACTCCTTGCTGGCCGCACCCTGCCAGCCGGCCTGAATGCGGTCCACGACGCCGTTGAGCGAGGTGATGCGTGCCTGCAGCTCGTCGTGGAAGTCCTGGATCCGGCCGGCGAGCTTGATCTGTTCGGCACTGGTTACGTTCAGGTCTGTGTTCGACATCTTGCCCCTTCTTCCTTCGGTGGCGTCTCGACGGTCGCTGCCGTCGGGCCCTCCGGTCGTGGTACGGACGGGTATCTCTTGATGCCGCCCCCGTGCTGGGTCACACTGCCGTGCCCCCGACCGCCACTCTAGCCATTTGGTACGACAGTTCCAACTGCAAAGGACAGAACTGGTACTTGGCGGATCGGGTCACCGGGCGGCTCCGTGGCGGCGCCTGCTGTCACGGATCACGGTGGCGGTCCCGGCGACCACCGCCACCAGCACGCCGCCGATGCCGAGGGCATAGGTGGCGAGTCGTTCGGTGCGTTCCTGCGGCGTCTCCGTCAGCGCCAGGTGGGCCGGTTCGGGCGCGGGCGGCTTGGGTGGGCCCGGGTCCGGCGTGGGGGCGTTCTGCGGGACGGCTCCGTCGGCGAGTGCCCTGACCGGGTCGACGACGCCCCAACCCACGTGGTTGTCGCGGCCGTTGACGGACCGTACGGCGGTCTGTTCGATACGGGCGACGATCTGGGCGGGGGTCCAGTCGGGGTACTTGGCGCGGAGCAGGGCCGCGACCCCGGAGACGTACGGGGCGGAGAAGCTGGTGCCGTTGTCGACGCACTGGCCGCCGCCGGGGACGGTGGAGACCATGTCGACGCCCGGCGCCGCGACGCCCACGAAGGTGCCGGACTGGGAGAACACGGCGCGTTCGTTGTTGCGGTCGGAGGAGGCGACGGCGAGCACGCCGGGGAAGGCCGCGGGGTAGGTGTTCTTGAGCTTGCCGTCCATGCCGTCGTTGCCGGCCGAGGCGACGACGACGACCTTCGCCTTCAGTGCGCGGGCCACCGCCCTGCCCATCGCCGAGTCGGTGCTCAGCGGCTGGGTGGTGTCCTGCGAGATGTTGATGACATGGGCGCCCTTGGCGACGGCGTGGTCGATCGCCTGCGCCATGGTGTCGGACTTGCCGCTGTTCTTCTCGTCGTTCTGGCGGATCGGGATGATCGTGGCCTCGGGCGCCAGGCCGACGAAGCCGGTGCCGGGGCGGGGCCGGGCGGCGATGATGCCGGCCACCTTGGTGCCGTGGCCGACCAGGTCGACCGTGCCGTCGGTCTTGCCGCGCTGTTCGTCGCCGGGGCCCGGGTTGTTCTTGTCGGGCTTCAGATAGTCCTTGCCGGCCTTGGCGTCCACCGCGGTCTTCAGCTGCGGGTTGACGTCGTCGACTCCCGTGTCGATGACCGCGACCCTGATGCCCTTGCCCTTGGTGTCCTGCCAGAGCTCGTCGAGGAGGACCCGCTGGAGCGACCAGGGGATGCCCTCGATCTGCTTCTTCATGGGGAAGGTGCACTCGCCGCTGCCGTCGACGGAGAGGTCTCGCGGTTCCCCGGCCGCGACGGCGGCCGGCGGGGCGGCGAGCAGGCCCGTCAGGACGGTGGCGGTGAGGAGGGCCGCCGTTCGGTACGTCACCGGTGCCACCCCCTTACGAACCCTGCGGCTGACGCGCGCTGTTGGTGTCGAGTCGCGGTCCCTTGGACAGGAACTCCGACCACGTGATCGGGACGAGGACCGGTGTGACCTTCTCGTAGCCCAGACGCGTCTGCGCTTCGCTCGGTTCCGGGCGGCCGTCGGTCTGCTTGTCCTGGTCGCCCGTGCCGATGTCGGAGCGCGCGGCGTCGCTGTCGCCGTTCGCCTGGACCGCGTAGCGCAGGCCGGTGTCGGTGACCAGGAAGAGCGAGCCGTCGGGCTTGGTCTGGTTGCCCTGGACCTGGGTGTAGAGCAGGCCGCTGCCGGGCGTCACATAGGTGCTGGTGCCGCCGGCGGTGATCTCGGCCGGGTACTTCGTACCGGCCCAGGTGGTCAGGGTGGTCCTGCCCTTGTCGTCCACGCTGTTGAGGACGCTGCACACGGTGTCGCGGGCGCCCGCGCCGCCGGCGGCGTTGACCTGGGTGGACTTGCGGGTCGGCCAGCGGTACTGAGCGGCGAAGGTGGCGGCGTCCGGGACGAAGGAGGCGGCGTCGACGGCGGTCGCCCGGCCGTCCATGTCGAGGGTGTCGGTCTGCGGGGAGTTGATCAGCAGCCAGGCGGTGAACTCGGAGACCGGCTGGACCTTGCCGGGCAGGACCACGTAGTGCTGCGGCCCGGAACCGGTCTGGGCGATCAGGACCATGCCCACCCGGTCCTCGGTCTTGGTCAGGCCGCCGCCGATGCCCGCCGGGTCGCCGACCTTGCCGGGGACCCGTGGGAACTCGACGGGGCTGCCGGTGTGCAGGGTGGCGAGCCAGTCGTCGGTGACGGACTGCGGTTCCTTCTGAAGGCCGACGAGGGCGGTGGTGAGTCCGGCGGACTCGTCGGGCGTGCCGGGCACCAGGTACTTCGTACCGGCGTGGTCGACGAGGTAGCGGGCGCTGTCCTTCTGGCCCTTGACGTACATGATCTGTCCGTCGGCGAGCTTCTGCCCCTTGCCCTCGGTGCGGTGGAAGTCCCGCTCCGCGAAGACGAAGGTGGCCTTCTGCACGCTGCCTCCGGCCCCGCCGCCGGGCTGTTCGCACACGGCCCAGCGCTTGGCCTTGCCGGCCTCGCCCGCGGCCGGGAGCCGGTCGGGCGCGTAGGGGATGCCGAGGATCGGTCCGCGCGGCGGATTCCCCTTGTCGAGGGTGGAGTCGTCGACCTGGATGACCGCGAACTCCTGCGGGGTGAGCAGCAGGCGGGCGGAGGCGAGGTTGAGGACGGGGTGCAGCAGGGTCTTCTTGTTCTTGCCCTTGCCGGTGGAGAGCACGACGTAGCGGGTGGTCGACTGCTTGCCGACGATCACCTTGGTGCCCGGCTTGTCCCAGCCCTTGGGCGCCTTGGGACTGAACATGCCCCAGGCACCGAAACCGGCGAGCACCAGGGCGCCGACGATCAGGCCGGGCACGACCGCGCGCAGCGGCCTCGGCGCCCCCTCCTCCGTACCCGAGGGCGAGGGTTGGAGGAATGCGGCCACCGTGCGCTTCTTCGCAAAGGTGTACGCGTTGAGCTCATCCCGCCGTGATGCCATGAGTCCCCATATTCGTCAGACGCAGTCTTCACACGAGAGACCGGGGAGCATGGCACCCGGGCTCCGGCTGTCGGACCGGCCCCCTACTATGCCTGCTGTCCGGCAGTGCGTGTGGGGCGGGTAGGGTGATCCAGCCGCCAAAGCCCTGGCGGGCCAGGGTGATCGGGACGAATTGGGGGGATTCTCCATGATGGCATCCGCGACGCGGACGCGGCCCGCGGCGGCCGCACCCTCCTCCGCGCTCCCGGCGCAGCCGCAGGGCGGGGCACCGGCCTCGGTGGCTCCACGCCTGCAGGCACGCCCGGGACACTTCGGATCGTTCCGATTGCAACAGCTGGTGCTGATCGAGGTCGCGGCGGCGCTGCTGCTCGTGGCGTGGGTCGTCGAGCCGTTGTTGCTGGTCCCGGCGGGTGCGGTCGCGGCGCTGCTGGTGCTGCTCGCGGTGGTGCGCCGGCACCGCCGGTCGCTGCCGGAGTGGCTCGGGACCTATCTCGCCCTGCGCGCCCGGACGCGCCGGGCCGCCTCACTCTCGGTGCCGGAGGGCACGGAGCCGGGTCTCGCGCCGGTGGTGGAGTGCGATCCCGCGCTGCGGACCTACGCGTACAGCGACCGGGACCGCCGGCCGGTCGGGATGATCGGTGACGGCACGTTCCTCACCGTGGTGGTGCGGGTCGAGTCGGACGGCACGGCGCTCCGCCCGGACCGCTCGGCGCGGCCGCTGCCCGTCGCGCTGGTACGGGACGTGCTGGAGGTCGACGGCATCCGGCTGGAGTCCGCGCAGATCGTGCAGCACACCCAGCCCGCGCCCGCGCCGCATCTGCCGGCGCAGTCGATGGCGGCGCGCAACTACGCGCCGCTGCAGGCGCAGACGGGTTCCCCCGCGCTGCGGATCACCTGGGTCGCGCTGAAGCTCGACCCGGAGCTGTGCCCGGAGGCGGTCGCCGCGCGCGGTGGCGGCATGGAGGGCGCGCAGAAGTGCGTGGTGCGGGCGGCGGACCAGTTGGCGAGCCGGCTGGCGGGCGCCGGGTTCCGGGCGACGGTGCTCACCGAGCAGGAGCTGACGGGGGCGATCGCCACGTCGACGTGCGCGAGCCCGATGGCCATAGCGCAGGCCGGCCGCGGCCAGGCGCAGGCGCGCCGGACCCAGGAGACCGCGCGGACCTGGCGGGTGGACGACCGGCGGCACACGACGTACTGGGTGGGGCGCTGGCCCCAGCTGGGTGGCGCGGGCGGCGCCGCGGGGGCGTCGATGCCGCAGCTGGTCGCGCTGCTGACCTCGCTTCCGGCGCTGGCGACGACGTTCAGTCTGACGCTGAGCGGTGGTGACCGTCAGGAGGTGACGGTGACCGGGCATGTGCGCATCACCGGGCGGAGCGACGAGGAACTGGTCGCAGCCCGGCACGAACTGGAGCGCGCGGCACGCGGGGTGAAGACGGGTCTGGTGCGGCTCGACCGCGAACAGGTGCCCGGCATGCTGGCCTCGCTGCCGCTGGGAGGTGCGCGCTGATGTCGTTCTCTTCTTCCACGGGTACGGGTTCCGGTACGGGTACGGGTGCCGGCCCGGGTACGGGTGCCGGGCGGCACGGCCGGTCGGGCCGGGGTGCCGGCCGGGCCGCCAAGCCGCGGTTCGGGTTCGGGCTCATCGGGCCGCGCCGCGACCGCCACGCGGTGGCGCTGGAGCAACTCGGCGCCCTGAGCCTGCCGGTCGGCGACGACGGCATGGTCATCGGCGTGGACGCGGAGGGCCGTCCCGCTGTCCTGGGCATCAACCGGCCCACACCGTACGAGGTGACGCTCATCGGCGGCCTGTGGACGGCGCAGGTGCTGGCGTTGCGCGCGGCCGCGACGGGGGCGCGGGTCGCCGTGGAGACCGGCCGTGCGCCGGTGTGGACGGCGCTCGCGCAGGCCGCGGGCGGCGGTCAGCCGTGCGTCACACTGCACGATGTCGGACGGGTTCCGCCGCAGGGTGCCTCGGCCGGTAGTCCGGTGGTCGTGGTGCGGGACTGCGGTATGCGGCCGCCGCGCGGCCGAGTGGTGTCGGGCCCCTGGCAGTCGGTGGTGACGCTGCTGCCCTATCTGAGCCCGGTGGCTCCGCGTCTTCTCGAGAAGTCCTCGCTGGTCGGGGTGCAGCGGGTGTCTCCGGACGAGGCCGCTCAGATCGGTCGGATCATGGGCATCCCGCGTGCGGAGTCGGAGGCGTTGTCGACGCTGGCCGACGGGGTGACGCTGTGGTGTACGCCGGGTGACCGCCAGTTCGTCATGACCCAGGCGACCGACGCCGAGACCGGATTGTTGGGCAGCGCGCGGCGCATGGACTGAGCGCACCCGACTCTTCAAGTCCGTCCGTTTATGTACCGATTTGAATCGCCATTCGGTCACGCGCGTGTTCACTCTGCGCTGGGGGCAGGTCACTTGGGGGCGAGACGTGACCTATCGGACGGGCGGGGAGGGGTTGTCCGCCCTGCCCCATCGACGCGGTTGGCGATTAGGGTGGGAGGGGCCCGCCCACGACGGCACAAGGGTGCGCGACCACACCAGGAGGCAAAGTGAACGGCGATCGGGACGAGATCCACGGGGGCTGGAATCCGCCCGTCGATGATCAGTCCGACGCGGATCCCGCCGAGATGACGGGTGAGTTCACCATCGACTACACCCCTCCGGCCTGGTACACGCAGAACGCGTCGGGCAGCGGGGGCACGGGGGGCGTGACCCCACCGCCGCCGACGGGCGCGCCCGTTGCCGTGCCGGGGCTGCCGGCGGGCAGCGGCTTCGAGCCTCAGTGGACGCCGGCTCCGGCTCCTGCCGCGCCTTCGGCCCCGGCCCCGGCCGCCGCTCCTGAGCCTTCGGCTTCGGCTCCCGTTCCGGCTCCGGCCGCTCCGGCGGACGGGGGCTCTTTCGGGGGCGGGGACCTGGAGAGCGGCGCGACGATGCGGTTCTCCCCCGCGACGCTGAAGCGTGAGATGGCGGAGATCGCCGGCCGCGCGGAGAACACCGGGACCGAGAACGCCGACACGGGCGCGGGCCCGGCTGCGGGGGACGACGGTGCCTCGCGGCAGGGCGGCTCCCCGGAGCAGTGGGCGGCGAGCGGCGCGTCGACCGGTGACGGCCCGGGAGGGGACGACCCGTCGGCGACGACCGGCTCGGACGGCGGCACACCGGAATCGCCCGCCGCGAGCCCGGCCCTCCCCCAGGCCGACGCGATGACCGGCGACGGTCACGCGGGAGGCGCGGACCCGTCCGTGACCGCCGCCGACGCGGCCACCGCGCCGGAGCAGCCCGCCCAGGCGGGCGACCGCCCCGCGGGAGCGGCCGATGACGAGGCGTCCGGCGGGGGCGAGAGCCCGGCACCCGAGGCCACGGGCGGCGACACCGCGGAGCCGGAAGGCCCGGAGGCCGGTACGACGAGCGCGGATGCCGGTACGACGAACCCAGAGGCCGGTACGGCGACCCCGGACACCGATGCGGCCGTACGGGCGACGGGCGACGGGGCCGCCGCGGCGCCCCAGGGCTCCGCGCCCGCCACCGCCCCCGTGGGCGCTCCCCAGGACGCCGGGCCGGGCGCGCCCGCCGCGCCCGAGCCGTGGAGCCCCGGGGCCCCGCAGGGCGGCGCCGGACTGCCGCCGCTGCCGCCGTCCTTCCAGCCGGCGGCGCCCGCCGCCGCGCCGCAGTGGCCCGCGCCCACCGGTGACCAGCCGGTCCCCCCGGCCGCTCCGCTGCCCGCCGCCGCGTCCTGGCCCGCTCCGGGGACGCCGGGCGCCCAGGCGCCCGTACCGCCGCAGGCCGCTCCTGGTGGTTACGGCTTCCCGCAGCCCGGCCAGCCGATGCCCGCGCCGGGGCCGGTGCCGCCGCAGGCCCAGGCTCCGGACGCCCACGCGCCCACCCCGCAGGGCGGGTACGGCTTCCCGCATCCCGGCGCCGCCCAGCAGCCCGCCACACCCCCCACCCCCCAAGGCGGCTACGGCTTCCCCCACCCCGGCGCCGGACAGCAGCCCACCGCACCCCCCGCCCAGGGCGGGTACGGCTTCCCGCACCCCGGCACGCCCCCCACCCCCCAGGGCGGCTACGGCTTCCCCCACCCCGGCGCCCAGCCCCAGCCCGGGCAGATGCCGCCCGAGCAGCAGGTGCCCGCACAGCACGGTCCGGTGCCCCAGCAGCCCGGGCAGCCGGCGGTGGATCCGCGGACCGGGGCCGCCTGGCCCACGGCCGTCACGCACGACCAGCGCGAGCGTTCCGTGCCGGGCGCCCCGCTCGGGTACAACGCGGCCGTCGAGCTCTCCTCCGACCGATTGCTGCGCAACAACAAGCAGAAGCCGAAGTCCAGCCGTACGCCAGGGGCCGCCGCCCGCTTCAAGCTCGGCGGCAAGAAGGAGGAGGCCGAGCGGCAGCGCAAGCTCGACCTGATCCGTACGCCGGTGCTGTCCTGCTACCGGATCGCGGTCATCTCCCTCAAGGGCGGTGTCGGCAAGACCACGACGACGACCGCGCTGGGCGCCACGCTCGCCACCGAGCGCCAGGACAAGATCCTCGCGATCGACGCCAACCCGGACGCCGGTACGCTCGGCCGCCGTGTGCGGCGCGAGACCGGGGCCACCATCCGGGACCTGGTGCAGGCGATCCCGTACCTGAACTCGTACATGGACATCCGCCGCTTCACCTCGCAGGCGCCCTCCGGTCTGGAGATCATCGCCAACGACGTGGACCCGGCGGTCTCGACGACGTTCAACGACGAGGACTACCGGCGGGCGATCGACGTCCTGGGCAAGCAGTACCCGGTCATCCTCACCGACTCCGGCACCGGTCTGCTCTACAGCGCGATGCGCGGTGTGCTCGATCTCGCCGATCAGCTGATCATCATCTCCACGCCGTCCGTCGACGGCGCCTCCAGCGCGTCGACGACGCTGGACTGGCTCTCCGCGCACGGGTACGCGGAGCTGGTGCAGCGCTCCATCACGGTCATCTCCGGGGTCCGCGAGACCGGAAAGATGATCAAGGTCGATGACATCGTGCAGCACTTCCAGACCCGCTGCCGCGGGGTCGTCGTGGTGCCCTTCGACGAGCATCTCGCGGCGGGCGCCGAGGTCGACCTCGACATGATGCGGCCGAAGACCCGAGAGGCGTACTTCAACCTCTCGGCGATGGTCGCCGAGGACTTCGTGCGGGCGCAGCAGGCGCAGGGGCTGTGGACCGGTGACGCCCAGGGCGGCATGCCGCCGCACATGGCCCCGCCGATGCCGGGCCATCCGGGCCAGCAGGGCCAGCCGCAGGCGCAGCCGTACCCGCAGCAGGGGCAGCCGTACCCGCAGCAGCCGGGACAGCCGTACGCTCCCCAGGCACCGCAGCCCGGTCAGCCGTACGGCGGACAGCCGGGCCAGCCGGTCCAGCAGCCGTACCCGCAGCAGGGGCAGCCGCAGCCGTACCCCCCGCAGCAGCCCTATCCGCAGCAGCAGGCGGGGCAGCAGCCCGGGCAGCCCGGTGTCCCCCAGGCCTGGCAGCAGCAACCGCCGGCGCCGCAAGCGCAGCCGCAGCCGCAGGCGGAAGCGCAAGGTCACACACCGCCCGCCGGATGGCCGCAGCAGCCTCCGCAGACGCCTCCGCAGGCTCCGCCAGCCCCTCAGCAGTAAGGCGTCACAGGAGTAGACCAATGAGGCTCCGCACCGGTTCCCCGGTGCGGAGCCTCCTTGTATTCCCGCAGTCCACAAGGGGTTTGAGTCATCGTTGACTCGCCCGTCCCCCGCTGATAGACCTTCGCTTCACCAGTTGGCGCCCCAAGATCCACGACGCGAGGTCACCTCCCATGGTCATGGTCACGAAGGTTCCACCCCGCCCGCTCGTCCCCGGCAGACTTCTGCGACTCCTCCTCGCCGCCGGCGTCACCGCCACCGCCGTGGTGGCCGTCCCGCAGGCCGCCCAGGCGGCCGCACCCGCGAAGGACGGCGCGAAGGGCGGCGGCACCACGCTCACCGTCGCCGTCTCGCAGAGTGTCGACTCGCTGAGCCCCTTCCTCGCCCAGAAGCTCGTCTCCACCAGCATCCACCGGCTGGCCTACGAGTACCTGACGAACTACGACGCCAAGGACGCCAGGCCCATCCCGGGCCTCGCGACCGAGTGGAAGACCTCGCCGGACAAGCTGACCTGGACGTACACGATCCGCGAGGACTCGAAGTGGTCCGACGGCAGGCAGGCCACCGCCGAGGACGCCGCCTGGACCTTCAACAAGATGATGACGGACGAGAACGCCGCCACCGCGAACGGCAGCTTCACGTCCAACTTCAAGAAGGTCACCGCGCCCGACCCGCGGACGCTCGTCATCGAGCTGAAGAAGCCGCAGGCGACGATGACCGCGCTGGACGTGCCGATCGTGCCCAAGCACGTCTGGGAGAAGGTCGGCGACTTCTCGAAGTTCAACAACGACAAGACCTTCCCGATCGTCGGCAACGGCCCCTTCGTCATCACGGACTTCAAGGTCGACCAGTACATCAAGCTGAAGCCGAACAAGACCTTCTGGCGCGGCGCGCCCAAGTTCGACGAGCTGGTCTTCAAGTACTACAAGGACGGGGACGCGGCCGTCGCCGCGCTGCGGAAGGGTGAGGTGTCCTTCGTACCGAACCTGACGCCCGCTCAGGCGGCGGCGCTGAAGTCGGCGAAGAACATCAAGGTCAACGACGCCCCCGGCCGCCGCTTCTTCGCGCTGGCCACCAATCCGGGCGCGCGGTCCAAGGACGGCAAGACCTTCGGCAACGGCCACAAGGCGCTGCTCGACCCGGCCGTCCGCAAGGCGCTGTTCCTGGCCGTGGACCGGACCACGATCGTCGACAAGGTCTTCCAGGGCCACGCCGTGGAGGGCGAGGGCTACATCCCGCCGCGCTTCGGCCAGTACTTCTGGAAGCCGGGCGCCGGGCAGAAGCTCGGATACGACCCGGCCGCGGCCGAGCGGATCCTCGACAAGGCCGGCTACCGGAAGAACGGTGAGGGCAAGCGCGTCGGCAGGGACGGCAGGCCGCTGGACTTCCGGATCCTGTGCCACGCCACCGATCCGAACGACAAGGCGGTCGGCAAGTACCTCCAGGAGTGGTGGGGCAAGCTCGGCATCGGGCTGAAGGTCGAGTGCCTCGACAACGTCGGCGACCCGTGGACGAAGGGTGACTACGACCTCGCCTTCGACGGCTGGTCGGTCAACCCGGACCCCGACTACGTCCTGTCGATCCACACCTGCGGCACCCTGCCCGCGACGCCGAAGGACACCGGCGCCACCGACAACTTCATCTGCGACCGCGAGTTCGACGCGCTGTACGCGCGGCAGTCGGCGGAGTACGACGGGGCCAAGCGGGCGGATCTGGTCAAGCGGATGCAGTCCCGGCTGTACGACACCGGGTACATGAACGTCATGGCGTACCCGAACGCCCTCGAGGCGTACCGCACGGACCACATCGAGTCGATCACCACCATGCCGGAGGCCGCCGGCAACCTCTACGGCCAGGACGGCTACTGGAGCTGGTGGTCGGCGGTGCCCGCGGCCTCCGCCGACGGCGAGGAGTCCGGCTCGTCCACCGGCGTCTGGCTGGTGATCGGCCCGGCCGTCCTCGTGCTCGTCGCGGTCGGCGTCTGGGCAGCCGTGCGCCGCCGCTCCACCGCCGACGACCGCGAGTAGCGGCCGTGACGACGGCAGGCACCCCCGCCGACGTGGTGCGGACCGACCAGGTCCGCGCCACGGACGGCGCCTCCCGCACCGGATCGGCCCTCGGCTACCTCCGCCACGCGGCGGGCAAGCTGGGCGGCGCGGCCGTCTCGCTGTTCGCCGTGCTCGTCACCAGCTTTTTCCTGTTCCGGATCATCCCCGGAGACCCGGTCAAGGCGATGACGCACGGCGTGCCGACCTCGGCCGAGCAACTCGCGACGCTGCGCAGGCAGTTCGGCCTCGACCTGCCGCTGTGGCAGCAGTTCACGGACTACTGCGGCAAGGCGCTGAGCGGCGACCTCGGCACCTCGTACCAGTTCCACGCCCCGGTCGGGGAGCTGATCGCGCAGAAGCTGCCCGCGACCCTGCTGCTGACCGGTGTCGCGGTGCTGGTCTACTCGGCGCTCGGGCTGTGGCTCGGCACCCGGTCCGCCTGGCACCACGGCGGGCTCGGTGACCGGCTGAACACCGGCGTCGCCCTGACGCTGTGGTCCGTCCCGTCGTTCTGGCTCGGACTGCTGCTGATCATCGTCTTCTCGGTCGGCATCGGCCCGGTCCCCGGGCTCTTCCCGACCGGCGGCATGGAGTCGGGCGCGGGCGGGACCGGCTTCGCGTACGTCCTCGACGTCGCCCACCACATGGTGCTGCCGGTCCTCACCCTGGTCGCGGTCGGGTACGCCCAGACGCTGCTGGTCATGCGCTCCTCGCTGCTCGACGAGATGGGCGGCGACTATCTGACGACCGCGCGGGCGAAGGGGCTCCGCGACGACCTCGTACGCCGCCGGCACGCCGTACCCAACGCCCTCCTGCCGACGGTCACCATGGTCTTCATCAACCTCGGCCATGTGGCGGCCGGCTCGATCCTGGTCGAGACGGTGTTCTCCTGGCCGGGTCTGGGCGGGCTGTTCTACCAGGCGCTGAGCGTGCCCGATCTGCCGCTCGTGCAGGGCCTGTTCGTGGTGTTCGCCGGAGCGATGATCGTGATGAACCTGATCGCCGACCTGCTCTATCCGCTGCTCGACCCCCGGGTGGGCCGATGACGACCTCGCTGACCTGGACGCGGCGCAAGAACGCCGTGTCCCGCTTCTGGAAGCAGTACCGCTCCCACCGCGCCGGTCTCTACGGGCTGGCCGGGCTCGCGCTGATCGCCCTGCTCGCGCTCGCCGCCCCGCTGATCGTCGGCTCCGACGTGCAGTCGGTGACGAACGCGCCCGGCACGGCCCTGGAGTCCCCGAGCGCCCGGTTCCCGCTGGGGACCGACCAGTTCGGGCGCTCCCTGCTCGGCCTGCTGCTCTGGGGAGCCAGGATCTCGCTGCTCGTCGGCCTGCTCGCGGCGGCGCTCTCGGTCGCCATCGGCACGCTCGTCGGCATCCTCGCGGGCCACTACGGCGGCTGGTTCGCGACCGTCGTCATGCGGGTCACCGACTGGTTCCTGGTGATGCCGGCGCTGGTCCTGGCGATCGTGCTGGCGACGGTGATGTCCCGGTCGATCTGGACGGTGATCCTGGCGATCGGTGTCACCAGCTGGCCGACGACGGCCCGGCTGGTGCGGGCGCAGACGATCGCGGTGGAGTCCCGCCCGTACATCGAGCGGGCCACCGCGCTGGGGGGCGGGCACGGGCACATCATGAGCCGGCACGTGCTGCCCAACGTGATGCCGCTGGTGCTCGCGCAGACCACGCTCGGCATCTCCACGGCGATCCTCACCGAGGCGACGCTGGCCTTCCTCGGCCTCGGCGATCCGACGGTGGTGTCGTGGGGCGGCATGCTCCAGGACGCCCGGGAGGCGGGCGCGGTCTCCTCGGGCCACTGGTGGTACCTCGCCCCGCCCGGCATCGCGATCGCGCTGGTGGCGCTCGCCTTCACCCTGTGCGGCCGGGCGATCGAGTCCGTGCTCAACCCGAAGCTGGGGGTGGGGCGTTGAGCCTCCTGGAGATCCGAGACCTGTCGGTGACCTACGGGTCGGGGGCGGCGGCCGTCCCCGCCGTACGGGGGGTCGATCTCACCCTGGGCGCCGGACAGAAGCTCGGGGTCGCTGGCGAGTCGGGGTGCGGGAAGTCGACGATGGCGCTGGCGCTGCTGCGGCTCCTGCCGCCCTCCGCCCGTCTGACGGGCGAGATCCTGCTCGACGGCGAGGACGTCCTCACCATGAAGTGGGGGCGGCTGCGGGCCGTGCGCTGGGCGGGGGCGTCGATCGTCTTCCAGGGCGCGATGCACTCGCTGAACGCGGTGCACCGGATCGGCGACCAGATCGCCGAACCGCTGCTCGTGCACGGGCGGGCGACGCCGGCGGCGGCGCGGAAGCGGGTGGGTGAGCTCCTGGAGCACGTGGGGCTGCCGGCGGCTCGGGCGGCCGCGTATCCGCACGAGCTGTCCGGCGGGCAGCGCCAGCGGGTGATGATCGCGATGGCGCTGGCCTGCGGCCCTCGGCTGATCGTGGCGGACGAGCCGACGACCGCGCTGGACGTGATGATCCAGGCGCAGATCCTGCGGCTGATCGAGCGGCTGGTCGCCGACGAGGACATCAGCCTGCTGATGATCAGCCACGATCTGGCCGTCCTCGCCGACACCTGCGACCGGCTCGCGGTGATGTACGCCGGGCGGGTGGTGGAGGAGGGCCCGGCGCGGGCGGTGTACGACGCCGCCGAGCACCCGTACGGGCGGGCGCTGTCCTCGGCGTTCCCGCGGATCGGCGACCCGGCGTCGCGGCGGGCGCCGCGCGGGCTGCCGGGCGACCCGCCGGACCCGGCGGATCTGCCGGGCGGGTGCGCGTTCCATCCGCGCTGCCCGGTGGCGGTGGAGGTGTGCGGCGAGCTGGACCAGGAACTGCGGGAGGCGGGCGCGGAGCGCCGGGCGGCCTGCGTACATGTCGGGAGCGGCTCATGAAACCACTGGATCCGCACGCGGCGACATCGGGCACGGCGTCGCCGGACGTCGGGGCGTCGGGTACGGCGTCGCCGGATGCCGTCGCGTCGAGTACGGCGTCATCGGACGTCGGGACGTCGGGCACGGCGTCACCGGACGCCGGGGCGTCCCCGGACGGGGCGCCGGCGCGGCCGCTCCTTGCGGCGTCCGGGCTGCGCGTCGCCTTCCCCGGGCGGCGCGGGGCGCCCGCCGCGCGCGCCGTGGACGGGGTGGATCTGGCCATCGGCGCGGGCGAGATCGTCGCGCTGGTCGGCGAGTCGGGGTGCGGCAAGACGACGCTGGCCCGCTCGCTGCTCGGCCTGGTGCCGCCCACGTCCGGGACGGTGACCTTCGCCGGTGAGCCGCTGTCGTACACCCCCCGCGCCCTGAAGGCGTACCGCAAGCGGGTCCAGCTGGTCCTTCAGGACCCGAGCGGCTCGCTGAATCCGCGGCACACGGTGTACGACGCGGTGGCGGAGGGGCTGCGGATCCACGGGTACGGCGGGGACGAGCGTGCCGCCGTCGCCGCGGCCCTCGCGCGGGCCGGGCTGCGGCCGCCGGAGCGCTTCTTCCTGCGCTATCCGCACGAGCTGTCCGGCGGCCAGCGCCAGCGGGTCGTCATCGCGGGCGCCCTGGTCCTCGAACCGGAACTGATCGTCGCCGACGAGCCGGTGGCCTCGCTGGACGCCTCGGTGCGCGGGGAGATCCTGGCGCTGCTGCTGCGTCTGCGGGACGAGCTGGGCCTCTCGGCGCTGGTCGTGACCCATGACCTGGGTCTCGCGTGGAACATCGCGGACCGGGTGGCGGTGATGTATCTGGGGCGGATCGTGGAGACGGGCTCCGTGGAGTCCGTACTGACGTCGCCTCGGCACCCGTACACGCGAGCTCTGCTGTCGGTGCTTCCGGAGTCCGGGGGCGAGCCGGTGGTGCTGACCGGCGAGCCCCCGGACCCGTCCCGGATCCCCTCCGGGTGCCGCTTCCACGCCCGCTGCCCGGTCCTCGCCTCGGGAGAGGCGGCCGCGGTCGCGGACCGCTGCCGGGGCGAGGACCTGCCGGTGCTCGACGGGGGCAGCGGGGCGCGGGGTGCGGCGTGCCACTGGGTGGCACGCCGCGGGGCGACGGGAGGCTGAGCCCGTCGGGAGAGCGTCGGGTCAGTCCGTCAGTCCGTCAACTGGTCAACCGGTCAACCGGTCAGTCGGTCTTGGGGTTGTCCGGCTTCGGCGCCGCGCCTCCCTCGGGGATCTGCTCGCAGGAGCTGATGGACGTCCGCGTGGAGACCGACTGCACGAGGCAGGTGTCCTTGCCGACGCCGGCGTCCACCGTCCCCCAGTGCTCTCCGACGGTCAGGATGGCACCGCCCGGTCCGCTGATCCTGTCGTCGCCGGGTCCGGCCTGGATCAGTCCACCGGACTCCGGGCCCAGGGCGGCGGCCTCGATGGTGTCGTTCTCGCTGCCGCCGAGGACGCGGGCGGAGAAGTCGATGATGCCCGTCTTGATGGTGTCGGCACCGTCGTTGCCGGTCACGATGCCGCCGCCGCGGTTGAACTGTCCGGGCGCGCCGGAGACCGAACCGGTGGTGATCTTGTCGTCACCGTCGTCGCCGTGGACGACGGCGCCCAGCTTCGCGCCGTCGCCACGGACGGTGGCCACCTTGATGATGTCGTTGCCGCGGTTGCCCCGCACCATGCTGAACGTGGTCTGCGGCACCAGGTGCTTGGCGCGGATCACGTCGTGGCCCTCGCCGCCCAACAGGGCGGAGTCGATGACCAGGCCCCTGACCTCGATCATGTCGTTGCCGCCGCCGCCGGAGACGGTGACGCCTTCCAGGTCGCTGTCGCAGAAGATGTAGTCGTCGTGCGGGGTGCCGTTGACCTGGTTCCCGGGCGGCGCGGGCACGTCGTTGACCCAGCACTGGTGCATGGGGACGCGGGCCTTGTGCGCGCCGGACGCCTGGGCGGGCGCGCCGGCCACGGTGACGACGGCGACGCCGGCGAGCAGCGCGGTCAGCGCGGCCGGGCCGCGCGCGGCCTTGCGCAGGGATGGCGGGGTGGTGACGGACATTGCGGGTCTCCTTTGCGAAATGGCGAGAGATGCCAGGGGGACGAGCGGTCGAGCGGTCAGGTGGTCGTGGTGCGCGCGGGGTGCGCCGCGGGCGGGCAGCCGACGATCCGGCGGGTGTTGAGGTCGGGTTCGAGGGACGGCGCGGCGGCCGTGGTCCATCTGCCGAGGCACATCTCCGCGGTGATGCCGGGGCCGAAGCCGGCCACGATGCCGCGGGCGCCCTCGGCCAGGCCGCCCTCCTCGAAGAGCCGGCGTACCGCGTCCAGGACGACGGCGCTGGCGATGTTCCCGTACTCCGTGAGGGTGGCCCGGCTGAACCGGAAGTCCTCGGGCGGGACTTCGAGGAAGTGGCTCAGGTCGTCCAGGATCCGGGGGCCGCCGGCGTGGATGATGTAGAAGTCCAGGTCGCCGGCGTCCCAGCCGTGCGCGTCGGCGATCTCGCGGAGCGCGGGCGCCAGCGGCTCCATGGTGGTCGGCACCCGCTTGTCGAGCAGGAAGTGGAACCCGGTGGCCCGGACGCTGTACGCGATCCAGTCCTCGGTGTCGGGGACCAGGTGGGAGTTGTTCCGTTCCAGGGCGATCCCGGTGCCGCCCCTGCCGCGGACGACCGCCGACGCGACGGCGTCGCCGAACAGTCCGTTGGAGAGCAGCGAGCCCACACCGAGGTCGGTCGGCTGGTAGCACAGCGAGCAGAACTCGCAGGCGACGATGAGGACGTTGGCGTCCGGGTAGGCGACACAGAAGTCGTGCGCCCGGTTGATGGCGGCGCCGCCCGCCGCACAGCCCAGCTGGGCGATGGGCAGCTGTCGGGTGTGGCTGGGGAAGCCCATCGTGTTGATCAGCCAGGCGGTCAGCGAGGGCATCATGAAGCCCGTGCACGACACGAAGACGATCATGTCGATGTCGGCGGGGCGCAGCCCGGCGTTGCGCAGGGCCTCCTCGACGACCTTGGGCACGCGGGCCTTCGCCTCCGCCTCGTACAGCGTGTTGCGTTCCTCGAAGCCCGGATGTTTCAGCGTCTCCTCGATGGGCTGGACGATGTGCCGCTGAGTGACACCGGTGTTCTCGATCAGCCGCAGGGCCAGCGGCAGTTGGGGGTGATCGGCATGGCGCGAACGGGCGAGAGCGAGCGTCTCCTCCCTTGTGATCACGTACTCGGGTACGGCCACCGCGGGTTTGCACAGAGTCACCACGACACTCGCTCCTTCGATCAGGTACGCCGTGAACTGCCGCCACAGTCACCCGCCGGCGGCGACCCCGCAACCGCGAGCGTCATGGAATACGCACGGAGAGTCACCCGGGCTGCCCTCGGCGGCCGGTTCCGGCCGTGCTCCGTTCAGGGGGCTGTGGCCTTCCACCGTGTCGCGGCCTCCCCCGCCCGGGAACAGCCTCCCCATGAGTTCCGAACCGACGGCCGCGTCACGGCCGGCACACGTCTGGGCGGTCGACGACCTGCCCGCGCTGGACTTCGACCCCCTGCTGACCGAACTGCTCGACAAGGAGCCGGTGGCCCGCATCCGGCTGCCCTTCGCCGCCGAGAACGAGGCGTGGCTGGTCACGCGGTACGACGACGTCCGCGCGGTGACGTCCGATCCGCGGTTCAGCCGTACGGCCCTGCTCGACCGCATGGTGACCGGGATGACCGGCCACATGGTGGCCTCGAAAGCGGCGCTGAACTACGCCGATCCGCCGTACCACACCCAGCTGCGCAAGGCTGTGACCAAGGCGTTCACCGGCCAGAGCACCAAACGGCTGCGCCCGTTGGCGCAGGCGACCACCGACCGGCTGCTCGACGCGATGGAGGAGTCGGGCCGCCCCGCCGATCTGATGAGGCATCTGCACGGACCCCTGCCGATGGCCGTGGTCTGCGATCTTCTCGGCATCCCCGACGAGGACCGCGCGGAGCTGGCGTCCTGGCCGGACCTGATCCTGTCCTCGGGGCCCGGCCCGGAGAGCAGCAGGGCGGCCAAGGCGCAGATCCACGGCTACATCAGCAAGCTGCTCGACCAGCGGCGCGCGGAGCCGCGCGACGACCTGGCCGGGGTGCTCGCGGAGTCGCTGGAGGAGGGCCGCATCAGCGTCGACGAGGCCGTCTCGCTGGCCATGGCGATCCTGATCAGCGGCGCGCACGCGGTCCGGAACAACAGCGCCAACATGGTGTACGTACTGCTCACCCGTCCGGACCTGATGGCACGGCTGCGGGCCGAGCCGGAGCTGCTGCCGCAGGCGGTGGACGAGCTGCTGCGCTGGATCCCGCACCGCAACGGCGTCGGGCTGCCGCGGATCGCCACCGAGGACGTGGAGATCGGCGGGGTGCTGATCCGAGCGGGTGAGGCGGTGTACGCGTCCTACCTCGCCGCCAACCGGGATCCGATGGTCTTCAAGAACCCGCACGACGTCGACTTCGACCGTACGGGCACCGGGCACGTCTCCTTCGGGCACGGGCCGCACCACTGCATGGGGGCGATGCTGACCCGGATGGAGTCCGAGGTGATGCTCTCCACGCTGCTGAGGCGCTACCCGGAGCTGCGGCTCGCGGGGGCCCCGGAGGAGACGGTCTTCCAGTCCAAGGGCCTGATCCGCGGCCCCAAGGAGCTGATCGTCACCTGGTGACGCCGGGAGCCGGGCCGGCTCGAACCCGGCCGGGCGCCCGCGAGGGGAACCGGGGCTCCTTCCCGGACAGGGGCACCGTGCTCAGGCGCGGTGCCCCTGGTCGTACGCCTCGGTCAGCTCGCGGCACCGCTTCACGTCCCCGGCCATCGCTTCCAGCAGATCGTCGAGCGTGGCGAACTTGAGCATGCCGCGGACGTACGCGAGGAAGTCCACGGCCACGTGCAGGCCGTACAGGTCGAGGCCCTCGCGGTCGATGGCGTACGCCTCGACCGTCCGCTCCGTGCCGTCGAACTGCGGGTTGGTGCCGACCGAGATCGCGGCCGGCATGCGCTCGCCGGCGGCCGTCAGCCAGCCGGCGTACACGCCGTCGGCGGGGATCGCGGTGTGCGGCAGCGTCTCGACGTTGGCGGTCGGGAAGCCGAGCTCCCGGCCGCGCTGGGCGCCGCGCACGACGATGCCCTCGACGCGGTGCGGGCGGCCGAGGATCTCGGCGGCGCCCTCCATGTCGCCCTCGGCGACCAGTCGGCGGGTGAGCGTGGAGGAGAAGGGCTGGCCGCCGCCCGCCGTGCCGCTCACATAGAGGTCGACGACTTCGACCTCGTAGTCGTAGGTGGCGCCCAGTTCGGCCAGGAAGGCGACGTCGCCGGCGGCCCGGTGGCCGAAGCGGAAGTTCGGGCCCTCGATGACGGCCTTCGCGTGCAGCTTGTCCACGAGGACCTTCACGATGAAGTCCGCCGGGGAGAGCTTCGAGAACTCGGCCGTGAACGGCAGGATGAGCACCGCGTCCACGCCCAGCTCCGCCATCAGCTCGGCGCGCCGGTGGTGGGGGGCGAGCAGCGGCGGGTGGCTGCCGGGCCGTACGACCTCGGAGGGGTGCGGGTCGAAGGTGACGACGACCGAGGGGATGCCGAGCTCGCGCGCCCGCTCGACCGCCCGTCCGATGATCAGCTGGTGTCCGCGGTGCACGCCGTCGTAGGAGCCGATGGTGACGACGCTGCGCCCCCAGTCCTGGGGGATGTCCTCCAAGCCTCGCCAGCGTTGCACTGTGACCGCTCCTCGTCCGCCTGTTCGCCGATTACGCAGGTCTAAGACTGCCATGCTCACGGCCGTCGGTTCGCATCGGCATGGGACTGCCGATGGTCTCGACGGTACGGCGGGTGCTCGGCCCGACGAGGCCCGCCCATTCAGGGGGGTCCGCGCGCAGCCAGTCGGCCAGCCGCGCGGCGAAGGCGGGGACTTCTCGGGCGAGCTCGACGAGCCGGCGGTCGAAGTGGGCCGCGCCCTCGGGGGTGCGGACGAGGAGGAGCCCGGTGCGGTGGACGAGATCGCGGGTGCGGACCTCGCTGCGCCGCTCGCAGCCGAGGGCGGCGGCGCGCAGCAGCGCGTCGAGGACGGCCGGGTCGCGCGACGCGTCCGGTCCGTCGTTCTCGTACGTCTCGTACGTGAGGAGTACGTCGAGGAGCTCGGTCCGCAGGAGGCGGGAGGCGCCGGTGCCCGGAGCCGCGAGGACGGGGGCGAAGGCGCTGCGGACGGCGGCGGGGTGGACCCGGAGGAGGCCGGTGACCAGGGGAAAGAGGACGGCCCTGGCGGCCGGGCCGTGTTCGAGGCGGCGGTCCACGTAGGCGGCGGCGTGCGGTGCGCCCTCGGGGTGGCGGTCGACGTACTCGCGGACGAGGTCGGCGGCGCGGCGGGCGAGGGCGGGAGCGGTGACCTCTGCGAGCGCCCGCAGGACGTCGGCGGCCGCGTCGCCGGGTCCGTCCAGGCGGCTCCGGAAGGCGGCGAACACCGGCTCGGGGTGGGTGGTGAGCGCGGCGGCCAGGGCACTCGCGGGCACCCGGGGCTCGGCGAGCGCACGCGGCAGATGCCGGGTGCGGGTGTGCGGGTCGCGGACCAGGAGGCCGAGGGCGGGGCCGTGCAGATCCGCGTCGCCGGGGCGGGCGAGCAGGGCGAGGGCGGCGTAGCGCAGGAGCTCGCGGTCGGCGCTCGTCCTGACGTGCTCGGCGACGAGGCTGCCGTAGGCCGCTGCCGCCGCGCGGCGCTCCGGGCGTCCGTCGTCGTGCGCCCACCGGTCGACGGCCCGGCACACGGCGGACGGCTCGTCCTCGGCGAGCGCGGCCAGGAGGCCGTCGGCGAGGGGGTGCGCGGTGGCGGCGAGCGCCTCGCACAGGTCGTCGACGGCAAGCTTCCGGTGCGTGTGCAGCAGCGCTTGGGCGGCGGTGCCGACGGTCGCGTACGGGGCGGCGGGCAGCGCCCGTCCATCGCCGAACCACCGGCACAGCAACGGCTGCACGCTGCGGGGCTCGGCGGCCAGCCGCGCGGCGACGATGTCGAGACAGCGCGACCGCCCCACCTCACCGGGCGCCCCGTCGGCGGTCACGAGCCGCCGCCACAGATCCATCCGCTCGTCCTCCCCAACGCGCAGAGCATCCCAGAACGCCGGCCCGAAGCCCCCGAAGACACCAGGCCCGGTGTCTGAGGGCCCACCTGGGGCGGCCCGGGCACCGGTACGGTCCGGTGGACGGTCGAGGGGGGAGGGCGCGGCGCGCCGGGGGTCGTGGGCGGCCTCCCACCCGTCCGCGCGCGGGAGGTCGCCGGCCGCCCAGCCTGCAGCCCCGTTGACGCCGGGCCAACCAGGCCCGGCGGCGGCGGCGTCGGGCACGGCCGCTGGTTCGATTCGACCGCCCGGCCGCTGGGCCCGGCGGTCCGCCTGCGGCGGCACGGTGGGGGCTGTCGGCGGCGGCGAGGTCGCGCCGATGCGGTCGGCGAGGTGGCGCAGGACCGGCAGGTACGGCCTCGGGTCCGGGACGCCGAGGAGGCAGTCGGCGAGGAGGCGGCTTCCCCACCAGGCGCCGTCCGTGGCGTCCAGGCCGGCGTCGGAGAGCCGGGCGAGTCCGTCGACCAGCCCGTCCAGGCGGGGCACGAGCGCGCCGGGGCCCTGGTCGCGGTCCAGGAGGAGCAGGGCCTGGAGCACCGGGCCGACGCGGTGGCGCGGTACGGGGAGCGAGCTAGGCGCCTCCACGGCGGAGCCGTGCCCGCCCGGCGGCGTACTCAGCGCATCCTCGGCGGAGCCGTGCGCACCGGGCGCCGCGCTCAACACCCCCTCGGCGGAGCCACGCCCGGCAGGCGGCGTACTCAGCGCCTCCACGGCGGAGCCGTGCGCACCGGGCGGCGCGCTCAACACCTCCCGGGCAGAGCCGTGCCCGCCGGGCAGCCCGCCCCGCGCCCCCACGGCGGAGCCGCGCCCTCCACCCGCCGCACCGCCGGGCGTACCCGCGGCGCGCCGGACCGAGGCGTCCTCGTGCCAGCGGTGGACCAAGGTGTGCAGGGCTCCGTCCACGTCGAGGTGTGCGCCCTGGAGCCAGTCCGCGAGTTCCTCGTGGCCGAAGCGGTAGCCGGAGCCCGCCGGGACGAGGAGACCCTCCGTCAGGGCGGCGGAGGCCCAGCCCGTCCGCCAGGGGAAGAGCTCCTCGAAGGACTCCCGGTCCAGTTCGCCCTGGCCCGGGCCCAGGCAACGGCGGGCGGCCTCGTGGACCTGTCCGGCGACCCGTGCGGCCAGGCGGCGCACGGCGGTGCCGCGGACGAGGGGGCGGGACCCGGCGGCGATTCGTACGGCGATCCGCAGACACATCAGATCCAGATGGGCCGAGAAGATCTCCTCCCGCCCCGGCCGCCCCGGCACCGCTCCGGGCAGCGCCTCCCGGACCTCGGCGAGCAGCCGCAGCGCCAGCGGGTGCCGGGCGTCGGCGGCGGCCAGGTCCCCCTCCCCCAGCCCGTACCGCTCCCGTGCCACCCGTGCCTCCTCCTCGCTCAGCTCCCCGATCACCACGGGTGAGGGGCGGTGGGAGGCGCCCGGCGAGTAGAGCCGGCCCGCCTCTTCCCAGTGCTCCGGGCGGCAGCCGAGCATCAGGCGGACACCGTGGGCGCGGAGCCAGCGCTCCGTGCCGGTGGTCCATTCGGGCAGGCGGTGGGCGAGGGCCGGGGGCATCTCCTCCGGGCCGTCGAGGATCACCAGGAGCGGGCGGCCCGCCTCGCGGGCCAGGGCCGCGGCCCGGTCCGGTGTGGCGGTGGTGGCGTCGCCGCGGACGCCGGACGTGGCGACGATCCGCCCGGCCTGGCGCAGGGCGCGACCGACGGCGTCGGCGACGGAGGCATCGTCGGCGTGCAGGTCGGCGCCGCGCAGCCAGACGGTGGGGGCCGGTTCCGTGCCCCGGGCGCGGCGGGCGCAGTGGGCGGCGAGGGCCGTGGTGCGACCGGTGCCGGGGAGGCCGACGAGCGCGAGGACCAAAGCGTCACCGGCGGCGAAGGCGGCGAACTCCCGGACGAGATCGGCCCGTTCCACCGGGTCGGCCCACACACCGGGCGCGCCCGCCGAGCCGGCGGAGGTGGCGGTGAGCTCCAGGACGCCGGCGAGGTTGAGGTCCTGGCCGTAGCAGGGGACGGTGGCGGCGTTGCGTCGCAGCAGCGCGGCCAGCGGCCCCGTCGGCACGAGCGGCAGCGCGTATCCGGCGGCCCGGCGCTCACCGTGCAGGGCGGTGCCGAGGACGGCGAGCACGGCTCCGGTGGCGGGGTCGAGGACGGGTCCGCCCGCCGCCTGCCCCCCGAGGCGCAGCGCCTCGGCGCCCTCGGTGCCGATGGCCAGCTCCAGGGCGTTGCCGAGGACGTGGAAACGGTCGAGTGCGGTGTACGTGACGGACGCGGCGGTGAGGACCCGCGCCTCTCGCCAGCCGTGCGCGGCGATCCGTACGTACGCGCCCGCCTCGATCTCCCGGCGTGCCGCGATCGGCAGCGGGCGGACCCCGAGTCCGTCGGTGCGCACGAGTGCGAGCCCTGACTCGGGCAGGGGGGTGATGGCGTCGCTCTCCGCGACGCAGGTGCGGTCGCCGGGGGCGGTCAGGACGAGGCGGACGAGGCCGTCGACGGCCTCGTGGCTGGTGACGACGGTCCCCCGGTCGTCGGCGACGAAGCCGGTCCCGCGCGGACGGCCCGCCGGATCACAGATCCGTACGAGCGTCGCCAGGTCCCCGCGTGCCATGGTGTCGACGTTAGGTCGGTGGTGATCACCCCGAGAACCACACCGGACGAACGCGCCCCCGAGCGCTCCCCCGTATCACTCCGAGCGCCTGCCTGAACGGGTGAAGGGAGGGGCCGTGATGGATAGACAGTCCCTGGAGGGGGATCGTGGGAGCGGGCACGCGCGCGTGCCCGCTCCCACGCAGAAAAGCTCCCACGCCGGGAAATCCACCGCCGGGCCCCCCGGAGGGGTCAGCCGAAGACGGCGAGGCTCTTGGCCTTGCCCTTCTGCTCCTCCACCAGGGCGAGCAGCCGGCCCTCCGGCCCGAAGACCGCGACCGGCCCTTCCGGGTACGACGGCATCTCCAGGCGTACGCCGTTGAGGAGCAGCCGTGCGCGCCTCTCGTCGACGTCCCAGCGGGGGAACGCCGCCGTGGCCGCGTCGGCGATCGGCATGACCGTCAGCTCCTCCTGGAGCTGGTCGAGCGTGCGGGCCGAGTCCAGCTTGTACGGACCGACCCGGGTCCGGCGCAGTGCGGTCAGATGGCCGCCCACGCCGAGCCCGGCGCCGAGGTCACGGGCGAGCGCCCGGATGTACGTACCGGAGGAGCAGACGACGGAGACGACCAGGTCGACGACGGGAGTCCCGTCCTCGGCGACCGCTTCCCGCACGTCGTACACCTGGAAGAACGAGACCGTGACCGGGCGGGCCGGGATCTCGAACTCCTCGCCGCCTCGCACGCGCGCGTAGGACCGCTTTCCGTCGATCTTGATGGCGGAGACCTTCGACGGCACCTGCATGATGGCGCCGGTCAGCTTCGCCACCCCCGCGTCGATGGCCTCGCGGGTCACCTGGGAGGCATCCACGGAGGCCGTGATCTCCCCCTCGGCGTCGTCGGTGACCGACGTCTGCCCGAGGCGGATGGTGCCGAGGTACTCCTTCTCGGTCAGCGCCAGGTGCCCGAGCAGCTTGGTCGCCCGCTCCACGCCGAGGACGAGGACGCCCGTCGCCATGGGGTCGAGCGTTCCCGCGTGGCCGACCCGGCGGGTCCTGGCGATCCCGCGCATCTTGGCCACGACGTCGTGCGAAGTGAAACCCGACGGCTTGTCGACGATGACAAGGCCGTCGGGGGTCTTTCCTGCGTTGCTCATTCGGCGGTGGTGCCCTCTTCGTCCTCGTCACCGGGCTTGCGGTACGGGTCGGGCTCGCCGGCGTACGCGGCGCCCGAGGACGCCTGTCGCACCTGGGCGTCCGAGGCCCGCGCCTTGTCGAGGAGGTCCTCGATCGTCTTGGCGGTCTCGGGGAGCGCGTCGGCGACGAACGTCAGCGTCGGGGTGAACTTCGTCCCGGCCGCGGCGCCGACGGCGGAGCGCAGGATGCCCTTGGCGCTCTCCAGTCCGGCGGCGGCGCTGGCCCGGTCCTCGTCGTCGCCGTAGACCGTGTAGAAGACCGTGGCCTCCCGCAGGTCACCGGTGACGCGGGTGTCCGTGATGGTCACGTGCGTACCCAGGCGCGGGTCCTTGATGCCGCGCTGCAGCTTCTCGGCGACCACCTCCCGGATGAGGTCCGCCAGCTTCTTCGCCCGCGCGTTGTCGGCCACTGGTCCTTCTCCTTCTTTGCCTTGCTCGTTCAGTCTTCATCAGTGTGGAGCCTGCGTCGCACCGACAGCAGCTCCACTTCGGGCCGCGCGGCGACCAGCCGTTCACAGCGGTCGAGCACGTCCGACACGAACCCCGGGTCCCCGGACACCAGCGCCACCCCTAGCAGGGCTCTGCGATGGAGGTCCTGGTCGCCCACCTCGGCCGCGCTCACGGAGAACTTTCGCTGGAGCTCGGCGACGATGGGCCGGACGACGGAGCGTTTTTCCTTCAGCGAATGGACGTCGCCGAGGAGCAGATCGAAGGACAGAGTCCCCACGTACATGTATGCCCGGATGTCCCGCCGGTTCGGGGTCAGTGGCCCCGCCAAGGCTTGGCAGGGACACCAGAACCGTACACGCAACGGCCGGGGCCGATCGACGGAATAACTTCCGCCGACCGGCCCCGACTCAACGCTGCGATCGGACGCGATCAGGCGCGCGGCTTCTCGCGCATCTCGTACGTCGCGATGACGTCGTCGATCTTGATGTCGTTGAAGTTTCCGAGGTTGATACCGCCCTCGAAGCCTTCGCGGATCTCGGTGACGTCGTCCTTGAAGCGGCGCAGCCCCTCGATGTTGAGGTTCTCCGCGATGACCTTGCCGTCGCGGATGAGGCGCGCCTTGGTGTTGCGCTTGACCTCGCCCGAGCGGATGAGGACACCGGCGATGTTGCCCAGCTTGGACGAGCGGAAGACCTCGCGGATCTCCGCCGTACCGAGCTCGACCTCTTCGTACTCCGGCTTGAGGAGGCCCTTGAGCGCCGCCTCGATCTCCTCGATGGCCTGGTAGATCACCGAGTAGTACCGGACGTCGACGCCCTCGCGCTCCGCCATCTGCGCGGCACGGCCGGCCGCGCGGACGTTGTAGCCGATGACGATGGCGTCGGAGCCCATCGCCAGGTCGATGTCGGACTCGGTGACCGCACCCACACCGCGGTGCAGGACACGGATGTCGACCTCTTCACCGACGTCGAGCTGGAGCAGCGAGGACTCGAGAGCCTCGACCGCACCGGACGCGTCGCCCTTGATGATGAGGTTGAGTTCCTGGACCAGACCGGCCTTGAGCACCTTGTCGAGGTCCTCGAGGGACACCCGGCGGACGCGCTTGGCGAAGGCGGCGTTGCGCTCACGCGCAGCGCGCTTCTCGGCGATCTGACGGGCCGTACGGTCCTCGTCGACCACCAGGAAGTTGTCGCCGGCACCCGGGACGTTGGTGAGACCGAGCACGAGGACGGGAGTCGACGGGGTCGCCTCCTCGACGTTGTTGCCCTTGTCGTCGAGCATCGCCCGGACACGGCCGTACGCGTCGCCGACGACCATGGTGTCGCCGATGCGCAGCGTTCCGCGCTGGACCAGGACGGTCGAGACGGCACCGCGGCCCTTGTCCAGGTGGGACTCGATCGCAATACCCTGCGCGTCCTGGTTCGGGTTGGCCCGAAGGTCGAGCGAGGCGTCCGCGGTGAGGACCACGGCCTCCAGCAGGGAGTCGATGTTGAGACCCTGCTTGGCGGAGATGTCGACGAACATCGTGTCGCCGCCGTACTCCTCGGCCACCAGACCGAACTCGGTCAGCTGACCGCGGACCTTGGTCGGGTCAGCGCCCTCGACGTCGATCTTGTTGACCGCGACCACGATCGGCACACCGGCCGCCTTGGCGTGGTTCAGCGCCTCGATCGTCTGGGGCATCACACCGTCGTTGGCCGCCACGACGAGGATCGCGATGTCGGTCGACTTCGCACCACGGGCACGCATGGCGGTGAACGCCTCGTGACCCGGGGTGTCGATGAAGGTGATCCGGCGCTCTTCACCGTTGACCTCGGTACCCACCTGGTAGGCACCGATGTGCTGGGTGATGCCGCCGGCCTCGCCCGCGACGACGTTCGTCTTGCGGATGGCGTCGAGCAGTCGGGTCTTGCCGTGGTCGACGTGACCCATGACGGTGACGACCGGCGGACGCGAGACCAGGGCCTCTTCGCCGCCCTCGTCCTCGCCGAACTCGATGTCGAAGGACTCGAGCAGCTCGCGGTCCTCCTCCTCGGGGGAGACGATCTGAACGGTGTAGTTCATCTCGTCGCCGAGGAGCTGCAGCGTCTCGTCGGAGACGGACTGCGTGGCCGTGACCATCTCGCCGAGGTTCATCATCACCGCGACGAGCGACGCCGGGTTGGCGTTGATCTTCTCCGCGAAGTCGGTGAGGGAAGCACCGCGCGACAGGCGAATGGTCTCGCCGTTGCCGCGAGGCAGCATCACGCCGCCGACCGACGGGGCCTGCATGGCCTCGTACTCCTGGCGCCTCTGCCGCTTCGACTTGCGACCGCGACGCGCGGGACCGCCGGGACGGCCGAAGGCGCCCTGCGTGCCACCACGGCCACCCGGGCCGCCGGGACGGCCACCGAAGCCGCCGGGACGACCGCCGAAGCCGCCGCCACCGCCGCCGGGACCACCCGGACGACCGCCGCCGCCACCGGGACCGCCGGGACGACCGGCGAAGCCGCCGCCGCCACCGCCGGGACCGGCCGGACGGCCGGCGAAGCCGCCGCCGCCGGGACGACCGCCGCCGCCTGCCGGACGAGCACCGGGGCCACCGGGACCACGACCGCCGCCGGGGCCACCACCGGGACGCGGGCCGGCAGCGGGACGCTGCGGCATCATGCCCGGGTTGGGACGGTTACCGCCGGGCGCGCCGCCCGGTCGGGGAGCCTGCGGACGAGGCATCCCACCGGGGGTGGGACGGGCGCCGCCCTGACCCTGCGGGCGCGGGGCGCCGCCGGGGCCACCCTGCGGACGCGGGGCGCCCGGAACGGCACCGGGGCCGCCGGGACGGGGAGCGCCGCCACCGGGACGGGGCGCCTGGGGGCGCGCCATTCCGGTGGAGCCACCCGAGGTGAAGGGGTTGTTGCCCGGACGGGGACCGGCCGGACGAGCGCCGGGACGCGGAGCGCCCTGGCCCTGGGGACGCGGGGCTCCCTGGCCCTGCGGACGCTGGCCCTGCTGACCCGGGCGGGCGGGACGCTCGCCTGCGGGACGCGGACCGGGGGTACCGCCACCGGCACGCGGACCGGCGGCCGGGGCCGACGGGGGTGCGGTGAACTCGGGGGCCGCCGGAGCCGGCGTGGCCGGCTTGGGCGCGGGCTTCGGGCCCGGGCGGGGGCCCGAGGCGGCCGGAGCCGGAGAGAGGGTGCTGCTCGTCGGCGCGGCCGGCGTGACCGGGGCCGGCGCCGTGGGCGCCGGCTTGGGGGCCGGTGCGCCGGGCTTGGGGGCAGCGGGGCGTGCCGCGGCGGCCGGAGACGGCGCCGAGGGCTTCGAGGGGGCGGCCTTGCGAGGCGCGCCCGGCTTGGCAGCGGACTTGCCGGCGTTGCCGCCGGGCCCCTGCAGTGCATCAGTCAACTTGCGCACGACCGGCGCCTCGATCGTCGAGGACGCCGAACGGACGAATTCACCGAGTTCTTGGAGCTTGGCCATGACGACCTTGCTCTCCACACCGAACTCCTTGGCGAGTTCGTATACCCGGACCTTAGCCACTTCGCTCCTTTTAGGTCCGGTTACCGCCGGACCGTCGCTACTTCATGGGCGTACTCATCGCGTACTCATCGAGTGCTCATCGCAATCTCGACCTACTTCCAACTCGCGAGGTACCTGACCGCACGGTCTGGTAATCCGTGCCGTACTTCTTCTTACGGTGTCGCCTGCTCGACATGACAGCGGATTTCCGCGGTGTCGAGCGGTCCCTGGGCCTTGAAGGCCCTCGGAAACGCCCGGCGGCGGACCGCCAGGTCGAGACAGACCGAGGCGGGGTGCAGATACGCACCCCGGCCGGGCAGCGTACCGCGAGGATCGGGGACACAGGTGCCCTCGACCACCACGATGCGCAGCAGATCGCTCTTGGCCGCTCGCTCCCGGCATCCCACACAGGTTCGCTCAGGGCACACGCGGGCATGCGTCCGGCCAGACACGCTTAAGTCTACCTCCCCGTAGCGACCTCACCCGTGCGGGGCAAAAATCGAACGGTCGTCTGTCGTAATTTCGCCATGGCAGAACGTCACCACGGCGCGATCCATTCCTTCGGACGGCTCAGCGGTGGTCGCGGTCGTCGTCGGGTCCCTGCTCGGTGTCCGGGCGGATGTCGATGCGCCAGCCGGTGAGGCGGGCGGCGAGCCGGGCGTTCTGCCCTTCCTTGCCGATGGCGAGGGAGAGCTGGTAGTCCGGCACGGTCACCCGGGCCGAACGGGCGGCCAGGTCGACGATCTCGACCTTGGAGACCCGGGCCGGCGAGAGCGCGTTGGCCACCATCTCGGCCGGGTCGTCGGACCAGTCGACGATGTCGATCTTCTCGCCGAGCAGCTCCGCCATGACATTGCGCACGCGGCTGCCCATCGGGCCGATGCAGGCGCCCTTGGCGTTCAGGCCCGAACGGGTGGACCGTACGGCGATCTTGGTGCGGTGACCGGCCTCACGGGCGATCGCCGCGATCTCGACGGAACCGTCCGCGATCTCGGGGACCTCCAGCGCGAAGAGCTTCTTCACCAGATTGGGGTGGGTGCGCGACAGGGTGACGGACGGACCGCGGACACCCTTGGCCACCCGGACGACGTACGTACGCAGCCGCAGACCGTGCGTGTAGTCCTCGCCCGGCACCTGCTCCTGCACCGGAAGAATGGCTTCCAGCTTGTCGTCCAGCTTGACGAGGACGTTCTTCGGGTCCTTGCCCTGCTGCACCATGCCGGCGACGATGTCGCCCTCGCGGCGGGCGTACTCGCCGAAGGTGACGTCGTTCTCGGCGTCGCGCAGCCGCTGCTGGATGACCTGGCGGGCGGTGCTCGCGGCGATCCGTCCGAAGTCCGACGGAGTGTCGTCGAAGTCCTTGGGCTCCTGGCCCTCCTCCAGCTCGGAGGGGTCTTCCTTCGCCCACACCGTCACATGACCGGTCTGCCGGTTCAGCTCCACGCGCGCGTGGCGGCGGGCGGAGGGGGTGCGGTGGTAGGCGATGAGGAGGGCCGACTCGATCGCCTCGACCAACAGGTCGAAGGAGATCTCCTTCTCTTGTGCCAAGCCCTTCAGGAGCTTCACGTCGATGTCCACGGCTACGCCTCCTCTTCCTTCTTGTCCTTGCGGTTGAACTCGATCTCGACACGCGCCTTGGCGATGTCGGCGAACTCGACCCGGCGGGCGGTGGGCTTGCGCCCCTTCACGCCCGGCACCTCGAGGTCGAGGCCGTCGTCGTCCACGGTCAGGATCCGGGCGATCACGTCGTCGCCCTCGTGCAGCTGAAGCTTGACCAGGCGTCCCGTGGCACGGACGTAGTGCCGGTGCTGGGTGAGCGGACGGTCGGCGCCGGGCGAGCTGACCTCGAGGACGTACTCGCCCTCGCCCATCGCGTCCGTCTCGTCGAGCTTCTCGGAGATGGCGCGGCTCAGCTCGGCGCAGGCGTCGAGTTCGACGCCCTCGTCCGAGTCGACGATGACCCTCAGCAGTCCGCGGCGGCCGGCCCGGGACACTTCGATCTCTTCGAGATCCAGGTCCTTCGCGTGGACGAGCGGCTCCAGGAGTCCGCGCAGCCTGTCGCTCTGGGTGGTGCTCATCCGGGTGACTCCTCGGCCGCGTGTGCTGTTGTGGGTTTCGTCGCGTGTCAGACCAAAGGGTATCCGGTCCTGAGGGGTGTTGCCGTCCACAGGGCCCGGGCCGCGGGTACGCTCGCCTGCGGTGATCTTCGAGATCTTGGGCCGAGGCACGAGGGAGTGAACGTGGGGCGCACGGGGACATTGGGCAGGCGCGCGCTCCTGGCGGCGGGCGCCGTGACGCTGGCCGGCTGCACCTCCGACGGGGACGGCGGCCGGGATCGCCCGAGGCAGCCGTCCGCGGCCGAGCGGGCGGCGCGCGCCGAGGCGGCGCTGCGCCGCGCGTCGGTGGCGACGAGCCAGGCCCTGCTGAAACGTTACGACGCGGTGCTCGCCGCCCATCCCTCGCTGGTGGCGCGGCTGTCCCCGCTGCGGGCGTCGGTGGCGGCGCACGCGAAGGCCCTCGGGGAGGGCCTCCCCGAGGGCCCGGCGGCCTCCGCCACGGCGGACGGCGGTGCGGACCGGGCCGCCGGGCACCGGACACCCGCCGCCCCGGACTCCCCCGCCGCCACGGGCCCGAGCGGGTCCCCCGGTGCGCGGCCGCCGGAGACCGCCGCGGGTCCCGCCGTACCGGCCGATCCGGCCGTCGCGCTCCGGGAGCTGACCGCCGCCGTCCGGAAGGCCGCCGACGCGCACACCGACGCGCTCCTCGACGCGCCGCCCGAATACGCCCGGCTGCTGGCCTCGGTGGCGGCGGCCGGTGCGGCGCACGCGTATCTGCTGACCGAGGGAGGCCGGGCATGAGCGCTCTGGAGGCGGCACAGGCCGCCCTGGCCGCCGAACACGCGGCGGTGTACGGGTACGGGGTCGTCGGCGGCCGGATCGGCGCGGAGCGGCGCGCGGAGGTCACGGCGGCGTACGACGGCCACCGGGCCCGGCGTGACGCGCTGCGCCGGACGGTACGGGACCTGGGCGGCGAGCCGGCCGTCGCGGCGGCCGGTTACGAGCTGCCGTTCGCCGTGCCGGACACCGCGGCGGCCGTGCGCCTCGCCGCCCTGCTCGAGGACCGGATCGCGGGCGTCTACGCCGACCTCGTACGGGCGGCGCCGGGGCCGCTGCGGCGGGACGCGGCGGCCGCGTTGCGCGACGCAGCGGTACGGGCCGTCCGCTGGCGCGGTGGAGACGTAACCTTTCCTGGGCTCGCCGAGCGGGTGTGAGCCGGGCCCCGACCAGGCTCCGAACCGCGGAAGGAACGACGCAACGCATGGGTTTCGAACCGCCGCAGCGACTGGTGCGGGCGCTCGGCGAGACGTACGGGGACGCGGGCGCGGAGGAGTGGCTCGGCAGGCTCCCCGAACTCGCGGAGGCCACGCTCGACCAGGCGTCCCTGGACGTCGAACGGGTGGTGGCACCGGGCGGACGGAGCAGCCTGGTGGTGCTCGTACGGCAGCCGGACGGCTCTCCGGCGGCGCTGAAGATCGCCCCCGGGTTCACCCGCCCCGCGCTGGAGCGGGACGCGCTGGCGCACTGGAACGGCTGGGGGGCGGTGCGGCTGCTCGGTGAGGCGAAGGGCGGTGCGCTGCTCCTGGAGCGGCTGCACACCGAGGTCTCGCTGCGCTCGCTGCCGGAGGCGAAGGCGCTTCTGGAGGCGGCCGGAACGGTACGGCGGCTGTGGGTCGAGCCGCCGGCGGGGCACGGCTTCGAGTCGGTCGCCGAGCGCACCGCACGGCAGGCGGCGGCGATGGCGGCCCATCGGGGCGACGAGGTGGCCGGCGAGCTGACGGCGGCGGCGCTGGCCACGCGCGAGGAGCTGGTCGCGGACTCGCCCGAGACACTGCTGCTGCACGGCTGCTTCCGGCAGGGCAAGGTCCTGGCCGGTGACCGGGCGCCGTGGCTGGCCGTGGGGCCCGACCCGCTGGTCGGCGAGCGCGCCTACGACCTGGCGAGGCTGGTCCGGGACCGGGTCGAGGACCTGGTGGCGTCGTCGGCGGGGGCCTCGTCGGCGCGCCGGCGGGTGAACAGGCTGGCGGACTCCCTGGAGGTGGACCGGGAGCGGCTGCGTGGCTGGTCGCTGTTCCGGGCGGTGGAGTCGGGCACGCGCGCGCTTGCGGCGGGGCGGCGGCAGGACGCGGAGCTGTTGCTGGAGTTCGCGGGCTGGCTGTAGGGGAATACCCTTTTTGTAGCGTTTTTTGTGACGCTTTTTGTGACGCTCGGCTCGGACCTTGAGGGGGCCGTGATGGTCGAGGAGCTGTTGACGGCGGCGGCAGGTGTCGGAACGGCCGTGGTGGTCTACGTCGGTGCCGCCGCGCGTGTGGTGAAGCAGTACGAACGGGGTGTCGTCTTCCGCTTCGGGCGGCTCCTCCCCCAGGTGCGGGGTCCCGGGTTCACCATGATCGTTCCCGTCATCGACCGGCTGCACAAGGTGAACCTGCAGATCGTGACGATGCCCGTGCCGGCCCAGGAGGGCATCACGCGGGACAACGTGACGGTGCGGGTGGACGCGGTCGTGTACTTCAAGGTGGTCGACGCGGCCGAGGCGCTGGTGCGGGTGGAGGACTACCGCTTCGCGGTGTCGCAGATGGCGCAGACCTCGCTGCGGTCGATCATCGGAAAGAGCGATCTCGACGATCTGCTGTCGAACAGGGAGAAGCTCAACCAGGGTCTTGAGCTGATGCTGGACTCGCCCGCGATCGGGTGGGGGGTGCAGATCGACCGGGTGGAGATCAAGGACGTGTCGCTGCCGGAGACGATGAAGCGGTCGATGGCCCGGCAGGCGGAGGCGGACCGCGAGCGGCGGGCGCGCGTGATCAACGCGGACGCGGAGCTGCAGGCGTCGAAGAAGCTGGCGGAGGCGGCGGGCGTGATGTCGGACCAGCCGGCGGCGCTCCAGCTGCGGCTGCTGCAGACGGTGGTGGCGGTCGCGGCGGAGAAGAACTCGACGCTGGTGCTGCCGTTCCCGGTGGAGCTGCTGCGGTTCCTGGAGCGGGCGGCGCAGAACCAGCCGGGGGCGGCGGACCATGGGCACATGGCGCGTCCGGAGGCGCCGCGGGCGCCGACCGAGAGGTTCGAGGACCCGCTGCCGCGGCTTCCGGGCGAGCCGGGCGCTTCGCTGCCGGAGCCCTTGGACGACACGCTGACGGGCCCGCCGGTGGACCCGGACCCGGAGCCCCGGCTCGGCCCCTGACAAGGGGCCCCGCGGGTGGTGGGCACCGCCCTCGGGAACAGTGCCCGCCACCCGTGGGCGCCGCAGGCACGGGGAGCCTGGGCCCGGCAAGGGCGCCGTCCGTTGTGCCCACCCGTTCCGCCCCAGCGGAACGGGTGCCCACAACGGGTCGCTCCCTCCGTCAGGCGCTCAGGCGGGTGATCGCCTCGTCGACCGTCAGTTCCTCGCGCTCGCCCGTGCGGCGGTCCTTCAGTTCCAGGACGCCCTCGGCCGAGCGGCGGCCGGCGACCAGGATCTTCGGGACGCCGATGAGCTCCGCGTCGGTGAACTTCACACCCGGGGAGACGCCCGCGCGGTCGTCGACCAGGACCCGCAGACCCGCGTCCTTGAGCTTCTCGGAGACCTCGAGGGCCAGCTCGGTCTGGAGGGCCTTGCCGGCCGCGACGACGTGGACGTCGGCCGGGGCCACCTCGGCCGGCCAGCACAGGCCCTTGTCGTCGGCGTGCTGCTCGGCCAGGGCGGCGACGGCGCGCGAGACGCCGATGCCGTACGAGCCCATCGTCACGCGGACCGGCTTGCCGTTCTGGCCGAGGACGTCGAGCTGGAAGGCGTCGGCGTACTTGCGGCCGAGCTGGAAGATGTGGCCGATCTCGATCGCGCGGTCCATCTTCAGGCCGGTGCCGCAGTTCGGGCAGGGGTCGTTCTCCTCGACCACGACGACGTCGAGGTAGTCGTCGACCTGGAAGTCGCGGCCCGCGACGACGTTCTTCGCGTGCGTGTCGGCCTTGTTCGCGCCGGTGATCCAGGCGGTGCCGGGGGCGACGCGCGGGTCGGCGATGAAACGGACCTTGTCGAGGCCCTGCGGGCCGACGTAGCCGCGTACCAGGTCGGGACGGCCCTCGAAGTCCTCGGCGGTGACCAGCTCGACGACGGCCGGGGCCAGGTGGTCCTCCAGCTTGCCGAGGTCGACCTCCCGGTCGCCGGGCACGCCGACGGCGACGATCTCGCCGTCGACCTTGACCAGCAGGTTCTTCAGCGTGGCGGAGGCCGGGACGCCGAGGTGCTCGGCGAGGGACTCGATGGTCGGGGTGTCGGGGGTGTCCAGCTCCTCGACGGGGCCGACGGCCGAGCCGTCCACCGCCTCGGCCTTGAAGGTGACGGCCTCGGTGTTGGCGGCGTACTCGCAGTTCGGGCAGTACACGAACGTGTCCTCGCCGGCCGCGGCCGGGGCGAGGAACTCCTCGGAGGCCGAGCCGCCCATGGCGCCGGAGATCGCGGAGACGATCTTGTGGTCGAGCCCGAGCCGGTCGAAGATCCTGATGTACGCCTGTCGGTGCAGCGCGTACGACTCGGCCAGGCCCTCGTCCGTGGTGTCGAAGGAGTACGAGTCCTTCATCTGGAACTCGCGGCCGCGCAGGATGCCCGAGCGGGGACGCGCCTCGTCGCGGTACTTCGTCTGGATCTGGTAGAGGATCACCGGCAGGTCCTTGTAGGACGTGCACTGGTCCTTGACCAGCTGGGTGAAGATCTCCTCGTGCGTCGGACCGAGGAGGTAGTCGCCGCCCTTGCGGTCCTGGAGGCGGAACAGCTCGGGGCCGTACTCCTCCCAGCGGCCGGAGGCCTCGTAGGGCTCCTTGGGCAGCAGCGCGGGCAGCAGGACCTCCTGCGCGCCGATCGCGTCCATCTCCTCGCGCACCACGCGGGAGACGTTCTCCAGGACCTTCATGCCGAGCGGCAGCCAGGACCAGATGCCCGCGGCGTTGCGGCGGACGTAACCGGCGCGGACGAGCAGCTTGTGGCTGAGCGTCTCGGCGTCCGCCGGGTCGTCGCGCAGTGTCTTGACCATCAACCGGGACATGCGCTGGACCTGGGCCATGGGGAACTCTCCTGCGGATAAAAGTGTGATGGCTAGGAGGTTAGCCGGGTGGCCCGCGCGGGCGGAAATCAGTTCCGCCCCGGTGCCTTCCTCCGCAGCGGCAGCGGGGCGCCCATCACGGCGTACGGGCGGGGCGCGGTGGGGAAGTGCACCCGCCGGGCGAGGTCGGTGTAGCCGAGGGCCCGGTACAGCGCGCGGGCGGGGCTCTCGGTGTCGATGGCGGAGAGGATGGAGCGGGGCTGTTCGGCCTCGTCGGTGATCGTCGTGATCAGCGCCCGGCCCACTCCCCGCCCCTGGTGGGCGGGGTGGACGTGGAGTTCGGTGATGACGAAGGAGTCGTCGAGCCAGTCCGCGGTGCCGGTGGCGCGGAGGTACGGCTCCACGACGCCGGACCACCAGTGGGCGCGGTCGTTGGGCATGCCGTACACGAAGCCGACGAGGCGGCCGGAGGCGGTGGTGGCGCCGTAGGCGCGGGCGCCGGGGTTGAGCAGATGGCGGAGCACGATGTGGCGCCGTACGACGATCTCGTCCTCGCTCAGCCCGAAGGCGAGCGCCTGCACGGCGAGGGCGTCGTCCACCCTCGCGGCGAGATTGACCGGTCCGATCGTGACGTCAGCGTCATCCATGCGCGCACCCTACAAGTCGGTCCCCGGCCTCAGAACAGCACGCTCATGAAGGCGCCGGCCTCGCGGAAGCCGACCCGGCGGTACGCCGCCCTGGCGGGGGTGTTGTAGTCGTTGACGTAGAGGCTGACGACCGGGGCGACGTCGGCGAGGGCGTAGCGCAGGACGGCGGCCATGCCGGTCTCGGAGAGGCCCTTGCCGCGGTGTTCCGGGGCGACCCAGACGCCCTGGATCTGGCAGGCCTGGCGGGTGGCGGCGCCGATCTCCGCCTTGAAGACGACCTTGCCGTCCTCGATGCGGGCGAAGGAGCGTCCGGAGCCGACGAGTTCGGCGACGCGGGCCTGGTAGAGCAGTCCGCCGTCGCCGGCCATGGGCGAGATGCCGACCTCCTCGGTGAACATGGCGACGCAGGCGGGCAGGATCACGTCCATCTCGTCCTTGCGGACGCGGCGGACGAAGGGGTCGGGCTCGACGGTGGCGGAGGGTTCCTCGGTGACCATCAGCGGCTGGTGCGGGCGGACGTCCCGGGCGGGGCCCCAGCCGGGTTCCAGGAGCCGCCAGAGCTGGGCGGTGGGTTCGGCGGGGCCGACGAGGGAGGAGCAGCGGCGGCCGGTCCTGCGGGCCCGGTCGGCGAAGGCGCGGACGGCCTCGGGGGTGGCGCAGATGGGGACGAGGTTGGCGCCGGAGTAGCACAGGGAGCGCAGTCGCCCGTCGGTGTACCAGCCCCACATCTCGCCGCCGAGGCGCCAGGGGTCGAGTCCGGCCGCCTGGACGCGCGCCGCGACGAAGGCGTTCTCGACGGGGGCGCTCTCCAGGACGGCGAGCGCGGCGCCGAGGTCGGCGGGTTCGAGGACCCGGGTGGTGGTCTGCGTCAACACGAGGGGGCCTCACCATACGGTCTGCTGGTCTCCGCACTGTACCTGGCGCGTCGGGGAGGTGTCGGGTGAGCGGACGGACGGGTACGGCGAAGCCCCGCGGCACGGGGTGCGGCGGGGCTTCGTGGCGTACGTACGGGGTGCGGCGGGCTTCCTGGCGTACGTACGGGGTGGTGCGGGGGCCGGTCGGGCTCCCTGGGGCCGTCCAACGGCGACGACCCCGGGCTCCTCGGCGGGCGGTCAGCCGACCGCGACGACCTCGGGCTCGCCGCTCATCACGCCGTCCTTCTCCATCTGCTCGGCGATCTTCATCGCCTCCTCGATGAGGGTCTCGACGATCTTCGACTCGGGGACGGTCTTGATGACCTCGCCCTTGACGAAGATCTGGCCCTTGCCGTTGCCGGAGGCGACGCCGAGGTCGGCCTCGCGGGCCTCGCCGGGGCCGTTGACGACGCAGCCCATGACGGCGACGCGCAGCGGGACCTCCATGCCCTCCAGGCCCGCGGTGACCTCTTCGGCGAGCTTGTAGACGTCGACCTGGGCCCGGCCGCAGGACGGGCAGGAGACGATCTCCAGGCGGCGCTGGCGCAGGTTGAGCGACTCCAGGATCTGGATGCCGACCTTGATCTCCTCCGCCGGGGGCGCCGACAGCGAGACGCGGATGGTGTCGCCGATGCCCTCGGCGAGCAGCGCGCCGAAGGCGACGGCGGACTTGATGGTGCCCTGGAAGGCGGGGCCGGCCTCGGTGACGCCGAGGTGCAGGGGGTAGTCGCACTGGGCGGCGAGTTGACGGTAGGCGTTGACCATGACGACCGGGTCGTTGTGCTTGACCGAGATCTTGATGTCCTGGAAGCCGTGCTCCTCGAAGAGGGACGCCTCCCACAGGGCGGACTCGACGAGCGCCTCGGGGGTGGCCTTGCCGTACTTCTTCAGCAGCCGGGCGTCGAGCGAGCCGGCGTTGACGCCGATCCGGATCGGGGTGCCGGCCTCGGAGGCCGCCTTGGCGATCTCCTTGACCTTGTCGTCGAACTGCTTGATGTTGCCCGGGTTGACCCGGACCGCGGCGCAGCCGGCGTCGATCGCGGCGAAGACGTACTTCGGCTGGAAGTGGATGTCGGCGATGACCGGGATCTGCGACTTCTTCGCGATGATCGCGAGCGCGTCGGCGTCGTCCTGCGTCGGGCAGGCCACGCGGACGATCTGGCAGCCGGAGGCGGTCAGCTCGGCGATCTGCTGCAGCGTGGCGCCGATGTCGGAGGTACGGGTGGTGGTCATCGACTGCACCGAAACGGGCGCGTCGCCGCCGACGGCCACGGAACCGACCTGGATCTGGCGGCTCTTGCGCCGCTCGGCGAGCCTGGTCGGAACGGACGGGATACCGAGAGAAATCGCGGTCATCAGCTGTGCAACCCCAAGGTGTGGCCAAGATGCGGATCGAGATCCCGTACGTCGGCGGGCTCAGGTCTTCGAGGTTACCGCCCCGGCGGTGGGCGGCCGGACACCACGGGGCTCCGGCCGCCCGTGCGTCACGTGAGCTTCACCGGATTGACGATGTCGGCGGCGAGGACGAGCAGCGTGAAGCAGATGAAGACACCCGCCACCACATAGGCGGCCGGCATCAGCTTGGCCACGTCGAACGGGCCGGGGTCGGGGCGGCGGAAGATCCGCGCGGTGTGCCGCCGTACCGACTCCCACAGGGCGCCGGCGATGTGCCCGCCGTCGAGGGGCAGCAGCGGCAGCATGTTGAACAGGAACAGCGAGACGTTGAACATCACCAGGACGTTCATGAACATCACGAGGATCCGCTCCGGCGGCGCCTCGACGGTCATGAGCTCGCCGGTGAGCCGGGCCGCGCCGACCACGCCGACCGGGGAGTCCGCGGCGCGTTCGCCGTCGCCGAAGGTGGCGTCCCACAGGGCCGGGATCTTGCTGGGCAGGGCGACCACGGACTCGGCGCCGGTCTGCAGCAGGTCCGTCATGCGGGCGGTGGTCTCGCCGAAGGTGAGGGGCATCACCTCGGACTTGGAGGCGAAGCCCAGGTATCCCGCCTTGACGTAGGCCGGCGGGTTGGCGACCCGGCCGTCCTCGTCCTTCTTGAGCACCTGGTTGGCGACGAGGGTGGGGTGCAGGTCGAGCTGCCGGCCGTCGCGCTCGACGGTCAGGGTGGCGGGGCCGATGGTGTCGCGGATGTGGTCGGAGAGGGTGTTCCAGTCGCGGACGGGCGTGCCGTTGAAGGCGACGATCTTGTCGCCCTCCTTGAGGCCCGCCGCGTGGGCCGGGGAGACCGGGTCGTCCTTACCGCAGGTGTCGCGCTTCTCGCTCTGCTCGATGACGCACTTCTGGACGCCGGCGACCTTGGTGGTCTGGCCCTCGATGCCGAGCACCATCATGCTGCCGAAGAAGAGCACGACGGCCAGGACCAGGTTCATGAAGGGTCCGGCGCACATCACGATGACGCGCTTCCACGGCTTGCGCGTGTAGAAGAGCCGCTTCTCGTCGCCGGGCTGGAGCTCTTCGAAGGAGGCCTCGCGGGCGTCCTCGATCATCGAGCGCCAGGGGGAGGTGGAGCGGGCCTCGAGACGGCCGTCCTTGCCGGGCGGGAACATCCCGATCATGCGGATGTAGCCACCGGCCGGGATGGCCTTGATGCCGTACTCCGTCTCGCCCTTCCGCCGGGACCAGATCGTGGGGCCGAAACCGACCATGTACTGGGGCACGCGGATGCCGAACAGCTTGGCCGTGGAGAGGTGGCCGAGCTCGTGCCAGGCGATGGAGACGAGCAGCCCCAGCGTGAACAGCACGATGCCGAGGACGTAGAGAAGTGCGGTCATGCGCGTGCCTCCGCGGTTGCCTTCGCTGCCAGTTCCCGGGCCCGGGCGCGGGCCCAGGTCTCCGCTTCCAGGACGTCCGCCACCGTGAGCGAGGTTCCCCGGGCGGGGGTGCCGTGTTCGGTGACGACCGCGGTGACCGTATCCATGATTCCGTTGAACGGCAGCCTTCCGGCGAGGAACGCCTCGACGCACTCCTCGTTCGCCGCGTTGAAGACGGCCGGGGCGGTGCCGCCGAGCGTGCCGACGTGCCGGGCGAGTCCGACGGAGGGGAACGCCTCGGTGTCGAGCGGGAAGAACTCCCAGGTGGAGGCCGTGGACCAGTCGAAGGCGGGGGCCGCGTCGGGGACCCGCTCGGGCCAGCCGATGCCGATGGCGATCGGGCCGCCCATGTCGGGCGGGGTGGCCTGGGCGAGGGTGGAGCCGTCGGTGAACTCGACCATCGAGTGGACGTACGACTGGGGGTGCACGACGACCTCGATGCGGTCGAAGGGGATGTCGTAGAGGAGGTGCGCCTCGATGACCTCCAGGCCCTTGTTGACCAGGGTGGCGCTGTTGACCGTGATGACGGGGCCCATCGCCCAGGTGGGGTGCGCGAGCGCGTCCTCGCGGGTGACGTGCGCCAGCTCGTCGCGGGTACGGCCGCGGAAGGGGCCGCCGGAGGCGGTGACGACCAGTTTGCGGACGTCGGCGCGGGTGCCGGCGGCGAGCGCCTGGAAGAGGGCGGCGTGCTCGGAGTCGACCGGGATGATCTGGCCGGGCTTGGCCCGCTCCTTGACCAGCGGGCCGCCGACGATCAGCGACTCCTTGTTGGCGAGGGCGAGGGTGCGGCCGGCTTCGAGGGCGGCGAGGGTGGGCGCGAGACCGATGGAGCCGGTGATGCCGTTGAGCACGGTGTGGCAGGGGGAGGCGGCGAGCTCGGTAGCGGCGTCCGGGCCCGCGAGGATCTCGGGCAGCGGCTCGGAGCCGTACAAGTGCCTCAGCGCGTCCCGCAACTCCTCCACCACGTCCTCGCGGGCGACGGCGACCGTGGCCACCCGCAGCCGGTGCGCCTGCTCGGCGAGCAGCCCGACCCGGCCGCCGGACGCGGCGAGGGCGGTGACCCGGAAGCGGTCGGGGTTGCGCAGGACCAGGTCGATGGCCTGGGTGCCGATGGATCCGGTGGAGCCGAGGACGACGATGTCCCGGCGGCCTTCGGCTGGATCGAAGGCGATGTGCGGATCGGCGAGAGGAGAGGGGCGGTCGCTCATGCCCCCCATTCTCACCGCAAAGACGGGGCGGCCTTCACGGGGTGTGGGTGAACGCCTCGAAGAGGTGGTGGGAGCCCGGGGGCGGGGGGCGCGGGGGTGGTGGCCCGGGGAGGGCCTCGCGCACGAGGGCCCTGCGTCGGGCGCCGGGGCCGTGGGTTTGGCCCACAAGGGGGCGCAGCCCCGGGGTGGCGGCCCCGGGGTGCCGGCGGGCGCAGCCCCGGCGCACCGGTTCCCGTCAGCCGATGCGGCGGTGGACGTTCTCCTTCGCCGACGGGCCCGGTGGGGTGTCCGCGATCCAGGGGCCGTCGTCGCTCGCGTCGACGACTCCCGCCTCCAGCCACTCGTACGCGCCCGCCAGCACGCTCTCCACCACCCGTCGGTCCACCTCGTCCGTGTTGGACCACAGGCGGCCGAAGAGCTCCTCCACCCGCAGCCGCGCCTGACGGCAGAACACGTCCGCGAGCTGGTACGCCTCGCGGCCGTGGCCGCCCGTCGACCGAAGCGACTCCGCCCGTACGCACGCCGCGCTCATCGCGAAGAGCTCCGCGCCGATGTCCACGATCCGGCCGAGGAACGCCTGCTTCAGCTCCATCCGCCCCTGCCACCGGGACATGGCGTAGAACGTCGACCGGGCCAGTTTCCGCGACGTCCGCTCGACGTACCGCAGGTGCGTGGCGAGGTCGCCGAACTCCCGGTAGGCGCCCGGCACCTGCCCCTGTCCGGCGACGAGCTTCGGCAGCCAGCGGGCGTAGAACCCGCCCGCCCGGGCGCCCGCGCGGGCCTTGTCGGAGAGGGACTTCTCCGGGTCGATGATGTCGCCCGCGACGGCGAGGTGCGCGTCCACCGCCTCCCGGGCGATGAGCAGGTGCATGATCTCGGTCGAGCCCTCGAAGATCCGGTTGATCCGCAGATCGCGCAGGAGTTGCTCGGCCGGGACCGCCCGCTCGCCCCGGGCCGCCAGTGAGTCCGCCGTCTCGTAGCCGCGCCCGCCCCGGATCTGGACCAGCTCGTCGGCGATGAGGCAGCCCATCTCGGAGCCGTAGAGCTTGGCGAGCGCCGCCTCGATGCGGATGTCGTTGCGGTCCTCGTCGGCCATCTGCGAGGCGAGGTCGACGACGGCCTCCAGGGCGAACGTGGTCGCCGCGATGAAGGAGATCTTGGTGCCCACGGCCTCGTGGCGGGCGACGGGCTTGCCCCACTGCTCGCGTACGGCGGACCACTCCCGGGCGATCTTCAGCGACCACTTGCCCGCGCCGACGCACATCGCGGGCAGCGAGAGGCGGCCGGTGTTCAGGGTCGTCAGGGCGATCTTGAGGCCGGCGCCCTCCGGTCCGATGCGGTTCGCGGCGGGTACCCGGACGGCGTGGAAGCGGGTGACGCCGTTCTCCAGGCCGCGCAGGCCCATGAAGGCGTTGCGGTGCTCGACCGTGATGCCGGGCGAGTCGGCCTCGACGACGAAGGCGGTGATGCCGCCCTTGTGGCCGTCGGACTTCGGTACGCGGGCCATGACGACGAGCAGGTCGGCGACGACGCCGTTGGTCGTCCAGAGCTTCACCCCGTCCAGGACGTAGTCGTCGCCGTCCGGCACGGCGGTGGTGGCGAGCCGGGCAGGGTCGGACCCCACGTCGGGCTCGGTCAGCAGGAAGGCCGAGATGTCGGTGCGGGCGAGGCGGGGCAGGAAGGTGTCCTTCTGCTCCGGCGTGCCGAAGATTTTCAGCGGCTGCGGTACGCCGATCGACTGATGGGCGGAGAGCAGGGCGCCGATCGCGGGGCTCGCGGATCCGACGAGGGCGAGGGCGCGGTTGTAGTACACCTGGGTGAGGCCGAGCCCGCCGTACTTCGGGTCGATCTTCATCCCCAGCGCGCCGAGTTCCTTGAGGCCGGAGACGACCTCGTCGGGGATGCGGGCCTCGCGTTCGATCAGCCGGCCGTCGATGCGCGTCTCGCAGAAGTCCCGCAGCTTGGCAAGGAAGGCCTCGCCGCGCCGTACGTCCTCCTGGGAGGGGAGGGGGTGCGGGTGGATGAGGTCCAGCCGGAAGCGGCCGAGGAAGAGCTCCTTGGCGAAGCTGGGTTTGCGCCAGTCCTGCTCGCGCGCGGCCTCGGCGACCTGCCGCGCTTCTCGTTCCGTGACCTTGGGCCGCTGGGTGGGTGCGGACATACGGAGCTCACCTCGCCGCTCATCGGGGGCTCGTGGGGCTTGTGGCTACCCGTCCGTAGTACCCGATTTCACAGCGTGGGGAAACAGGAGAGGACGGCCGGAGCCCCCGCACAGTGCGTTCCTTAAACCACCCCTGACCTGTGGTTTGGCTCTGACCTGCACGAACGGCCCAGCGTTTCGGCCCGCATCTCCACTCATCCGGCCGTATCTCTTCGCATACACCCTCACCTATGTTCCCGCGGGAACACCCCTACTTCGACAGCAGGTCCATAAACGGCCTCGCGGCACGGATCAACGACAACCGAGAAGTCATTCAGATGGAGGTCACCCTCACCGAGGCTATTCGGGAACCCGGACCGCCTGGCCCCGCGCCTACCCCGTAGGCCGGGACCAGGCGACTCCGGGTGCTTCAGCGCAGGGCTTCGAGAACGCGCGTGCGCAGGGTCTCGTTCTCGATTTCGTCTGCGTAGCGCCATGCCGCCGCCGTGACCTCCTCTTCCTGGAGCTCAACCGCGTCGGAGTGGGTGCGGAAGAGGAAGCGGAAGTCGAAGTGACGGTGGCTCGGCTCGTCCTTGGCCGGGTTCGCGGGGATGTGGTGGGCGTCGACGTGGAGGGGGCGGTGCCCGGCGGGGATGACCGCCGAGGCTGAGATGCCGGTCTCCTCGGCGAGCTCGCGCTGTGCGGCTTCGAGGAGGCTCTCGTCCTGGGGCTCCAGGTGGCCGCCGGGGAGCAGCCACCGGTTCAGCGCGCGGTGCTTGATCAGGAGGACGCGGCCAGCGGGGTCGGCGAGGATCGCTCCGGCGGTGAGGTGGCCGTCGAAGGTCTTGCGGCTGGTGACGTCGTGGTCAGCGTCGAGCAGTTCGCCGATGGGTGAGAGGCGCCACTTCTCGTCGGGATAGGCGTCGAGGTACTCGTCGAGCATTTCGCGGATTTGGTCGGGCTTGATGGGCAAGGTGTCTCCTCAGTGGTGGAAGTGGTCGAGCCACGTCGCGGCGATGGCGGCGCGGTCGGTGGGGCTGATCTCGTGCATGCCGGGCTCCAAGCCGCCGCGTGCGAGGGCGGCGGAGGCGGCGAGTATCTCGGCCTGGACGAGGAAGATGAACGGACCAACGCTGGCGCCGTGCAGGAAGTTGACGGCGTTGCCGCCGTTGAGCAGGTCGAAGTGGTGGTCGGCGGTCAGATAGCGGGTGACGTGCTCGCCGACGTGGACGCGCTGATAGATCGGCGGCAGCCCTGCGAGGTCGAGCTCGTCCTCGCTGCTGGTCACCGTGGCGACATAGGCGCCGACGCGCAGCCTCGGGAAGTCCTGGCCCCGGAGTGCCAGGGAGCCGGTGGCGCACAGGACGAGTCCAGCCTCGGCGAGGCTGGCATCGCGGTCGGAGGTCACCGCGAAGCCCTGTGAGAGGGCCTGGGTGCGCTTGACCGGGTCGATGTCGTGGACGGTGACGTGTACGCCCTTGCCGTGGAGCAGGCGGGCGATACTTGAGCCGAGCTTTCCAAAGCCGACCACGAGGGCAGAGCGGCCGATCAGGATGTCGCCACGGGAGCGCATGAGCGCCTCGGTCGAGAAGACGATCGACTGACCGACGAGGTAGTCCTCGGGATCCTTCAGCGGCGAGCGGGCCACGGAGACGACCGGACACGGCAGCTTGCCGAGTTCGGCGTACCGGCGGTGGCCGTTCTCCGTGTCCTCGACGACGCCGAGGATCTGGCCGGAGAAGCGGTCGCAGAGCGCTCCGAGCGTGTGGGCGAAGTAGCCGCCGACGTCGAGCAGGACGACCGGCCGGCCTGCGGCCCGTGCCTCCAGGAAGCCGAGCGCCCGGTCCGGGTCGGTGAACAGCTCGCGGGACAGTTCGGCGCAGCTGTACCCGTCGTCCTCGATCTGGCACAGGGCGTGCGGGTCGACCGACTTCGGCTTGGGCAGGACGGTCCGCAGGTCGGTGACCGTGCCCACGCCGCGGACGAAGGCCGGCCGCTCGGGCAGCACGTGTGTGATCAGGACCGAGGCTGGGCGCTCAGCGGGCGTGAACCGTCGGGCGATGCGCTCGAAGTACGTGTCGAAACGGGCCCGTTCCAGGGTGTCCATGGCGGTGTCTCCTCCGGTACGGCGGTGAGGTGGCGCACGGGGTCGGTTTGCTGTGGCCCAAGGGCGCTGCGGAGGGCGGCGGGGCCGGTGAGCGTTTCGTCGTCGGGCAGCTCGCACCATCCGCCGGTGTGCCCATCCGAGCAGTCCGGATCCGGGGCCACGAGCCAGGAACCGACGCCCAGAACGTGCACAGGCAGGTCCAGCCAGAGGCTGCCGCTCCCCGTGGGTACGGCAAAGTACAGGCGCTGGCTCAGGCGGTCGTACAGCACCGGGCCGAGTTCCTCCTCGGCGGCCCGGAGCCGGGCGAGTGCGAGGAAGCCGGTCTCTGCCGGTACCCGCACCATGTCCCAGTCCTGGCCGAGAGGAAGGAGGCGGAGATCGGGGAGCTTGTCGACGTGGGCCGCGCTCCTCAGAGCGTCGCGGAATGACATCAGACCCCTCCCCGTTGCCGGACGACTGGCCGTGCCTCGGCCCGGCGCTCCCTCCCCAGTCGGGGACTGCTTCTGCGGACGACGATCAGGGAGGCCCCGGCCTCCTTGATGCGGCGCTCGCGCTCGGCGGCGAGCCCCTTGGGCCCCAGGTGGCTGCGTGAAGGCACGACCACGCCGTACGTGCCGGCCAGGGCGAGGACGTCGAGGAGGCCGACGAAGGCCGGGGCAAGCGGGGTCGTGGTCGCCTCGCGCTCGGTGAAGACGCCGTGCAGCGTCAACTCGTGCTGGAGGCAGTATTCGGCGAGGGAGTCGACCAGGGCCGTGTGGCGGGCCGCCAAGCCAGTCGTATGGCGCAGGTAGCCGTAAACGTGGACCTCACCGACCTCGCGGTGTTCCGTGATGGGTTCCATGCACTGAGCGTCCCGGTGACTGAACGGCCTCGAAATGACCGTCTGTTGTACTTCCGTTGCACTTCCCGCCCCTCGCGTGCACTCGGCGTGCTTCGATACGCGGCGGAGGGAGGCAGCCCGTGGTCAGCGTGCAGCAATGGACCGGCCGAGAAGCCAAAGCACTGCGCTCGGCACTTCGGATGAGCACCCGCGCCTTCGCCGAGCACCTGGGCGTGGCGCTGCGCACCGTGGCCAAGTGGGAGAAGCACGGCGCGGACACCCACCCGCGCCCCGACACACAGGCCATCCTCGACACCGCTCTCGCCCGCGCCGACGAGGCTGCGCACGCGCGCTTCGAGAAGGCGTTGCACGGCCGGCGGACCGCCCCGTCCGTGGATCACGAGGCATGGACAGAGGACATCGACCGCGCCATCGTCTGCCTCAGCCACCAGCGGTTCACCTTCGCCTCGGACCTGCTGAACAGGTGGCTCAGCCACCACGAGCCGCGCGGCCTCGACGACAAGGGCGCCTATCTCTACGGCCGCTCCCTCGTCCTCCTCGGAGACTTACAGCGCGACCAGGGAGCCATCCTCGGTCCGCTCTCCGCGCGCCACTCCTACCTGCGAGCGCACCGCCTGTTCCACGACCTGGCCATCCCGCGACGCGCGGCACAGATCGAGCTCTCCCTCGCCGTGGTCACGGAGATGGCCGGGCAGCTCGAAGCCTCGGCACGCCAGTACGAGCAGTTGGCCACTGACGACCGCCTCAGCCACCGCGACCAGGCCCGCGCCCGTCTCTGGGTGGGCACAGCCCTCAGCAAGCACGGCGACAACGAGTACGCCACCAAGGTCATGCGTTCCGCGATCAGGGACTTCGAGGAGCTGGGCGAGCCCGAGGACTGGTCGGTCGCCCACCAGAAGCTCGCCTTGGCGCATCGCGGAACCGCCGAGCTCGGTCAGGCGCTGCACTACATCGACATCGCCCGCTCGACCGGATCAGTCGACTCCCCCATGCAGCGCGTCCGGCTGGACACCGCGTACTCGCACATCCTTCTGTCCGACCCGGCCACCCGCGATGATGGGTTGACCGTCCTCGACGACGCGGCGCGCCTGGCCTCCCAGCACGGCCTGAGCCACCAGCTCCGCAGCATCGAGGGAATCCGGCGGTCGTACGAAGACCCGCGGACCCTCGTGTCGAGGTGAAGGCAGCGATGATCGAGGGAGTCCCCGTGCCGGACCATGCAGAGCGCACCATCACCGACGAGCAGTGGAACGACGCCGTGCTGATCTGGCGCTATCACCAGATGGGCCACGAGGTACGCCCCTGCTCGGCGGCCATCGGGCTGGGCAGCCATGATCTCGGTGTCGCCACCGCCACCGCCGACCTCTATCGGGCCGGCCTGTTCCCCGTTGTCGTCTTCAGCGGCGGAAACAGCCCGACCACAGCGGCCCGTTTCCCGCGCGGCGAGGCAGTCCACTACCGCGAGCACGCCCTCGGCCTGGGCGTGCCCGACGAGGCGATCTTGCTGGAGACCGAGGCCGGGAACACCGGCCAGAACATCACGCTGTCCCGAGAGGTGTTGCGCGAGGCCAGCGTGGAGGTGGAGTCGCTACTCCTGATCTCCAAGCCGTACATGGAGCGCCGCTCGTACGCCACGTGCCGCAAGCTTTGGCCGGAGGTCGAGGTCGTCTGTGCCTCCGAGCCGCTGGAGTTCGACGACTACATCAAGTCCATCGGCGACGAAAAGCTCGTCGTCGACATGCTCGTGGGCGACCTGCAACGGGTCATCGAGTACCCCGCGCTCGGCTTCGCCGTCGAGCAGGACGTACCGGGGGATGTTCATGACGCGTACGAGCGCCTCCTGCGCGCCGGCTTCGACAGCAGGCTCATCAGCTCCTGACACGGGCACCGCCCCTCCGGGGGCGGTGTGCGCGATCCATCAGCCGAACTTCTTCCCACGGCTGTCCACGCTCGCGAAGCTCTTCACCGCGGACCTGTGGATCGTCCTGGACGACGTGCAGTTCACCCGACGCGACTACCAGCACCGCGCCCGTCTGGCCAGCCTCGAAGACCCGAGCGACCGGCGGTGGCTGTCTCTGGCCACCCACCTGCCGCAAGGTCGCAGCACGCTGATCCGCGATGCGCAGCTTGCCGAACCCGAACGCTGCCGTCGGCGGGTCCAGCAACTCACCCAGCAGTTGTACGGGCGAAGCTCGAACTGGCCCACCGTAGAGGCGGTCGTGGACCGGGTGCTGGAGGAGTTCGACGCCACAAAGCGCACGGCATCTGTCGCCGAGGCGTCCACGTTGGCGCTCCTGGCGGCCGTGGGGTGGTCTGGGGCCATGGTCCGGAGCAGCGCGCTGACCGCTCGTGCCGGCCGATCCACGCGCCTCGCGGACCTCACCGCAGTTACGCGCAGCAGAACGTACTTGTGTGGCCGCGGCGGCATGCGCTACGTCGAGCACCGTGCCTTCTCGGACGCGGGCGTGGCTGTCGTGCCCTTCCTGCCACCGGAGACGTCGGGACCGCCGTGGGAGCATGCGCAATCCATCAGCGCCCTGTGGGCCTTAGCAGCGGTGGGCACACATGGACTTCGCCAAGAGTTGCAGGATGCGGCTTCCCGCGCGCGTGGGGCGTAGAGACCGCTCGCGGAAGCACGATCACCCTGGCCAAGACCATTGGGCCGGTGTTCCCACGCGTTCACGGGGTTCAGCCAAGATCCGACGCTTCTCGCAGGTCAGAGCTTGGATAAGGGAGACGGCCGGAGCCCCCGCACAGTGGGCTCCGGCCGTCGGTCTTGGTCCGTACAGGTGGTGTACGGGTTACAGCGCGAGGCCCGTCAGGACCAGGACGCGCTCGTAGGTGTAGTCGTCCATGGCGTACTTGACGCCCTCGCGGCCGACGCCGGACTGCTTGACGCCGCCGTAGGGCATCTGGTCGGCGCGGTAGGACGGGACGTCGCCGACGATCACGCCGCCGACCTCCAGCGCGCGGTGGGCGCGGAAGGCGGTCTGGAGGTCGTGGGTGAAGACGCCGGCCTGGAGGCCGAACTTGGAGTTGTTGACCTCGGCGAAGGCCTCGGCCTCGCCGTCGACCTTCTTCAGGGTGAGGACCGGTCCGAAGACCTCCTCGCAGGCCAGGGTGGTGCCGGCCGGCAGGTCGGCGAGCACGGTCGGGGCGTAGGTGGCGCCGTCGCGCTTGCCGCCGGTGAGGAGGGTCGCGCCGTCCTTCACCGCCTCGTCCACCCAGGACTCGACGCGCTTGGCCGCGTCCTCGCTGACGAGCGGACCGACGTCGGTGGTGTCGTCCGACGGGTCGCCGGTGCCCTGCGCCTCGACGGCGGCGACGATCTTCGGGACGAGCCGGTCGTAGACCGACGCGTCGGCGATCACGCGCTGCACGGAGATGCAGGACTGGCCGCCCTGGTAGTTGGAGAAGGTGGCGATACGGGTCGCCGCCCAGTCCAGGTCGGCCTCGGAGGCCCAGTCGCCGAGGACGACGGCCGCGGCGTTGCCGCCGAGCTCCAGGGTGCAGTGCTTGTGGGGCACCGACTGCTGGATGGCGTAGCCGACCTTGTCCGAACCGGTGAAGGAGATGACGGGGAGGCGCTCGTCCTGGACGAGGGCGGGCATCCGGTCGTTCGGAACGGTCAGGACGGACCAGGAGCCGGCCGGCAGGTCGGTCTCGGCCAGCAGCTCGCCCAGGATCAGGGACGAGATGGGGGTGGCCGGGGCCGGCTTGAGGATGATCGGGGCGCCGACGGCGATGGCCGGGGCAACCTTGTGGGCGCTGAGGTTCAGCGGGAAGTTGAACGGCGCGATGCCGAGGACGACACCCTTGGGCATACGGCGGGTCAGGGCCAGCCGGCCGACGCCACCGGCGTCGGTGTCGAGGCGCTGGGCCTCGCCGCCGTTGAACCGGCGGGCCTCCTCGGCGGCGAAGCGGAAGACGGAGACGGCACGGCCGACCTCGCCGCGCGCCCACTTGACGGGCTTGCCGTTCTCGGCGGAGATCAGCTGGGCGATCTCCTCGGTGCGCTCGGCGAGACGCTTCGATACGTGGTCGAGGGCTGCGGCGCGCAGGTGCGCCGGGGTGGCGGCGAACTCGTCGACGACGGCGTGCGCGGCGGCGACGGCCTCCTCGACCTGGGCCTCGGTGGGAACGCTCACCTTGCCGACGAGACGACCGTCCCAGGGGGAGGTGACGTCGAAGGTGGCCTCGCCGGTGGCCTCGCGGCCGGCGAGCCAGAAGGCGTGGGTGGCAGTCATTGCGTCCCGGCCCTTTCGTATCGGTGGTGTCGTGCCGTCAGTGGGGTCGCTGACGTGTCTGCGTGCCACGGTAGGGCCGAGGGGGCGGCGTGTGGTTTGTCCGCTGTGGAGTGGTGAGGGGTGGCGGCCCTGACGGTTTGGCGGAAGAGCGGGGTCACGACCGTCGCTCGGTGGAGACGATGAGGCAGACGCCCGCGACGACGATGCCGCCGCCGAGTGCGATCGGCCAGGTCAGCGCCTCGTTGAGGACGAGGGCGCCGAGGAGGACGGCGACGACGGGGTTGACGTAGGCGTAGGTGGCGGCGAGCGACAGCGGTGCGCTCTGGAGCAGCCAGGCATAGGCCGTGAACCCGAGCAGCGAGCCGAAGAGGATCAGGTAGGCGAGGGCGACCCAGGAGCGGGTGGAGAGGGCGGCCAGGTCGAGGCCGTGCTGCTCGCCGCGGACGAGGCCGACGACGATGCCGGCGAGACCGCCGGCGACCATCTCGTACGCGCTGGCGGTGAAGGGGTTGGACGGCATCGGGATCCGGCCGGAGGTGAAGGAGCCGACGGACCACAGCAGGGCGGCGAGGATCACGAGCAGGACGCCGCCGAGATGGACGTCGCCGCTGAGGCCGGGGAGCGTGAGCACGGCGAGGCCGGCGAGGCCGAGGAGGACGCCGAGCACGGCGAACCCGGCGGGGCGCTCGCCGGAGGCGGCCCGCAGCAGGACGACCCAGGCGGGCACGACGGCGATGAGCAGGGCGGCGAGGCCGGACGGGACGGAGGTCTCGGCGAGCACGACGAGGCCGTTGCCGCCGAGGATCAGCAGCAGGCCGACGACGACGGCCGACGCGAGCTGCTTGCGGGTCACCTTGAGGGCGGCGGGGCCCTGCCGCCAGGCGATGAGCCCGGCGAGGATCAACCCGGCGGTGACGAAGCGGGCGCCGGCGGAGAGGAACGGGGGCATCGTCTCGACGACGATCCGGATGCCGAGGTACGTGGACCCCCAGACGACGTACACGATCCCTAGGGCGGCCCACACGGCACCGGAGATCCGGCGGGGCGTGCGGGCGGGGGTGCCGGGGGAGGCGGAGGCGGACGTCTGGACCTCGGAGGCCGGTTCGGCGGCGGGGCTTGGCATGTTCAGGAGACTAGGGAATCGCGGACCTGATGACCAAGGAATTTGCCCGCGAACGGGCAGGTGGGGCGGGTTTCGGCCGCGGCGCCGTGAGGTGGGTGGGTTGAGGGGTGCCGTACGCGGGGCGAGGCGGTGCCGTAAGCGGCGCGGCCGCGTGTCGCCACGCCGCACGGGCCGTCGCTCCGATCGCCGGGCGCCCCCGCCGGACACGGCGTACGGGACCCGCCGGTCGCCCGACCTAGGAGGCGCCCGGTGTGTCGCCGCCCGTCGCCTTCAGGGCCAGCCAGAGCTCCATGCGGACGTCCGGGTCGTCCAGGGAGCGGCCGAGGATCTCCTCCACCCGGCGCATGCGGTAGCGCAGGGTGTGACGGTGCACGCCCAGGTCGGCGGCCGCCGCGTCCCACTGGCCGTGGCGGGAGAGCCAGGCGCGCAGGGAGGCGACGAGGTCGCCGCGGCCCGTGGCGTCGTGCTCGTGGAGGGCGCGGAGCATGCCGTCGGCGAAGGCGCGTACCGCGTCGTCGGCGAGCAGCGGCAGGACCGAGCCCGCTGCCAGGTCCTCGTGCTCCACCAGGGCCCGGCCACGCCGACGGGCCACCGACAGCGCCTGCTCGGCCTGCTTGTACGCGGCCGCCGCCGCGATCGGGCCCGTCGGCGCCGAGAGCCCGACGACGACCCCGGCCTCCTCCGCCTCCCGCTCGGCGTACGCCTCGCACGCCGTGACGACCGCTCCGCCGTCGGTGGCGAGGACGAGCAGCCGCTCCTCGCCCTCCGGCACCGCGAGGACCGTCTCGCCCGCCCGGGCCGCCGCCGACTCCAGCGCCTCCGCGAGCACCGGAAGCGGCGCTTCACCCTCCGGCTCGCCCGTCGCCGGCTCGGCGATCAGCAGGCGGAAGGGCGCGTCGAGGAGCCCGCCGTACAGGTCGCCCGCCACGGCTCGCGCGTGGTCCGGCTGCCCCGAGAGCATCATCCGCAGCACCGCCGCGCCCAGCCGCCCCTCGGCCGCCTGGAGCGAGCGGGAGCGCTCGGTCGTGAGCGTCAGCAGGGCGATGGCGGAGTGCACGGCGTACCGTTCCGCCGTCCCGAGCGGCGCCGCCGTCCCGACCGCCAGCGCGCCCCGGACCCGCCGCCCGGTCCCGAGGGACTGCAGCTCGACCCGGTCGTCCGTGCCGCCGACGACCGCGCTCGCCGGGGCGGGCCGTTCCCGCAGCCGCTCGACGTCGGGCGTCAACCGCGCGGCCCGGCGGGCCGCCCACTCGGGTGACACGGCGAGGACCGTGCCCGAGGTGTCGTACAGCGCCGCCCACCCGTCCACGTGCGCCGCGAGCCGGGCCACCACCGCGGCCGGCCCTTCGGCGAGGGCCGCCCGGGTGAGTTCGCGCTGCGCCTCGAAGCCGGCGGTCACGGCCCGGTACTGGTCCGCCGCGATGGCCGCCGACACCGCCTTGCTGATCGCCAGGAACGGCGTCCGCCGCGGCACCTCCAGGAGCGGCAGGCCCTCGGCCCGTGCCGCGTCGAGGAGCGCCTCAGGGATGTCCTCGTAGTTGACGCCGATCGCGAATCCGAGCCCCACCACCCCGGCGGCGAGCAACCGCCGCACATAGCGGTGCATCGCCTCGGGGTCCTCGGCGTCGAGGGTGAGCCCGGTGGTGAGCAGCAGCTCGCCGCCCTCCATGTAGGGGACGGGGTCGGTGAGCTCACTGACGTGGGCCCAGCGTACGGGGGCGTCGAGGCGGTCCTCACCGGCTCGGACGGTGAGCTTGAGCGCCGAGTGCTGGACGAGGGAGGCGAGGGTGGGCGGCATTGGGGGACCGTCGGACCTTTGAGCGAGGGGAGGGCCGCTCAGCCGAGCGGCGCCCCCGATTGTGCCAGGGCCCAGTGCCCCGCGCGCCGGCTCCGGCGTCGCCCCGCGCTCGAAGGCTTCGGCTCCGCCGGCGTCGCCCCCGCGCTCGAAGGCGTCAGCTCCGCAGGTCCACCAGCAGCGGTGGCGTGTGCTCGCCCCGCACATCGGTGAGGGAGAGCACCGCGTGCCCGGCCGGGACCGCGTGCGCCAGGTCGGAGGCCGACCACCGCTCCCGCTCCACCTCGCGTACGGTCACGGCCTCCGCCGTCGCCGCCTTGCCGGTCACCACGCGCCGCATGAAGTGCAGGGCCTTGGTGAGGGGCTCGTCGGAGATGATCTGCCGGTTGGTGACGTCCCGCGTCTGCACCCATTCGGTGCCCCATGTCTCGGCGAACCGTCCTCCGTCCCAGTGCGCGATCCCGGCGAACGCCATCCGGCAGCCGACCGCGCCGAGCAGCGGGCCGCGCAGCGTCTCGGGCACGTCCTCCAGGCTGCGCAGCGCGAGGACGACACCGGCGTTGGCCGAGCGCAGCCGCTGCACCGCCCGTACCGAGTCGGCGGTGACGGTGTACGAGGCGTCGTCGAGGACCAGACAGGCGAACAGCGACCGGTCGCGGCGGGCGAGGGCGGCCTCGGCGAACTGGGCGAGCAGCAGCCGGGAGACGATCCGGGACGCTTCGGCGTGGCCCCGTTCGGGCAGGTCGACGCGGACCCTGAGCGGGTGTTCGACGGCCCGGAGGGAGAACTGCCGCCGCGGTCCCTCCGCGTCGGTTCGGAAGAACCGCGCGAAGGCCGGCCGGTCGAGGAAGGCGATCCGCTCGGCGAGCAGCACGGCGACGTCGTCGGCGCGCTCGGCCTGGCGGGCGCGGGCGTCGAGCTCGCGCAGCTGGGCCGGGTCGCCTGCGACGGCCCGGCGCAGCGCGGCGGTCGCCTCCGGTGTCCCGGCGAGCAGTTCGCGCAGCTCGGGGACGGCCGGGAAGCGCCGGTACGCGCTGTGGAACGGCCCGAGGAGCTGGGCGAGCGCGGTGGCGGCCCGGCGGCTGTCGGCGGCGAGGTCCCCGACGAGCGCCTCGGCGAGGATCCTGGCGGCCTCGTCGGGGTCGTCGGCGCCGCCGTACAGGTCGAGGTCGTGGGTGGAGTCGGCGCGGCCCACGGAGACGACGACGTCGAAGGAGTCGTCGGGGCCGAGGGCGGTGCCGTGGGCGGTGACGGCGACGACGGCCGCCCGGTTGGCCAGCGCCTGCAGACAGAGCGACTCGACGACCGGCCGTACGAGACGCACGGTCTTGCCGGATCCGGCGGGGCCGACGGCGAGCAGCGAGGTGCCCAGCAGGGCGGGCTCCAGGGCGACGCCGGTGGTGCGGCGCGCGTACGGGTTGCGCGGGTGGTCGGCGGCGGTGCCGATGCGTACCTGGGCGGTGGCCAGGTCGTGGGTGGCGGTACGGACGGGCAGGTCGCGGAGGCCGGAGGGGTGGGCGCAGGCGGCGGCGCCCCGGGTGCGCACGGCGTCGTCGAAGGCGGCGAGCCGCTCGGGTCGGGTGCGTACGCCCTGCCAGGCACGCCGGATCCGGGCGTAGTCGACGTCGCCGAGGGCGCCTCGGCGGGTGGCGTCGGCGAGGGTGCTCGCGGCCTCGGTGAGCCCGGCCTCGCGCAGCTCGGGCCACTCCACGGGGTCGGCGGTGGGCGGGGCCGCCGCTTCGGCGGCCGGGTCGGCCGTTCCCAGGCGCCGGCGGACGGCCGGCCAGGTGCCGACCCGCGTCACGGCGGCGGCGACGGCGACGGCGAGCAGGACGTAGTAGACGTTGGAGGTCCAGGTGAGCCAGGTCTCCCGGTCGCGGGGCATCTCCTGCCAGACGCCCTGCACGAGCACGAACAGGGGCCACAGCGGCACGCCGTAGCGCTGCCACACCTCACGCCAGTTGCCGACGCGTCCGAAGCCGACGGCGAGCAGGGAGAGGACGATCGCGTTCCAGAGGTACGTGGCGGCGACGAAGAGGTGGATCTGCGGGCTGTGCACCGACTGCCAGGAGTCGGGCACGAGCAGGGTCATCGGCAGCAGCCACCAGTCGTCGACGAAGATCCACCACCCTTCGAGGTATCCGTTGAAGAGCAGTGACCACAGGAGCCAGCCGCAGAGGTAGGCGATGAAGGCGCCGGTGAGCAGCTGGCGGCCGGGGACGAGGTCCGGTTCCTCGGCGGGCCGCTCGCGGTGGCCGAGCCGCCAGACACCGGGGGCGGCGGCCGGTCGCGGCACGCGCAGCCAGTCGGCGACGGCCGGGCGGGTGGTGGGCGCGTGGAGCGGCATCGCGGGCGAACCGGCGGGCGCGGAGCCGAGCGGTCGCGAAGGCGCCCCGCCGGAAGCGGACGGGCCGGGTCCAGCGGACGCACCCGGTCGAGCGGGCGGACGCGGCCCCGCAGGCGAAGGCAGCCCCGCAGAGGGACCCTCCCCCGCAACCGGAGCCGGCCCCCCAGCCCCGTGCGCCGGCGGCCCCGCCGGCGGTGGCGGTCCCGCCGAGGCCGGGGGCGGGAGGTGTGGTGGCTCCGCCGGGCGTGGCACCGCATCGGGCCGTGTGCCGCGCGCGTCGTATGTGCCTTCGGATTCCATGAACCGCTGCCCCCTGACCAGCCAGGCCCGTCTGTGCACGGTCAATCTAGTGCCCCCACGGGAGTGAGTTCAGCGACTCGCGCCGGTGTCGTCGCCACGCGCCTATGTCCGTGACGGACAACGACCGACCACGCAACACTCCCTATCGGCGCATGCCCGCCCCCCTCCCCCACGCCTAGCCTGCGAAGAGACCACCAGTGCGTCCCGAACATCCCAGGAGCCCCGCATGAACGCTGTCCCGCAGGAGCGGCGCGTCGTCACCGCCATTCCCGGTCCGAAGTCGCAGGAGCTTCAGGCCCGCCGCCTCGACGCCGTGGCCGGCGGCGTGGGCTCCGTGCTGCCCGTCTTCACCGCGAAGGCCGGCGGCGGCATCATCGAGGACGTCGACGGCAACCGTCTGATCGACTTCGGCTCCGGCATCGCCGTGACCTCCGTCGGCGCCTCCGCCGAGGCCGTGGTCCGCCGCGCCGCCGCGCAGCTCGCCGACTTCACGCACACCTGTTTCATGGTCACGCCGTACGAGGGCTACGTGGAGGTCTGCGAGGCGCTGGCCGAGCTGACCCCGGGCGACCACGCCAAGAAGTCCGCGCTGTTCAACTCCGGCGCCGAGGCCGTCGAGAACGCGGTCAAGATCGCCCGTTCGTACACCAAGCGCCAGGCGGTCGTCGTCTTCGACCACGGCTACCACGGCCGTACGAACCTGACGATGGCCCTGACCTCGAAGAACATGCCGTACAAGCAGGGCTTCGGTCCGTTCGCGCCCGAGGTCTACCGCGTGCCGGTCGCCTACGGCTACCGCTGGCCCACCGGCGCCGAGAACTGCGGCCCCGAGGCCGCCGCCCAGGCGATCGACCAGATCAGCAAGCAGATCGGCGCCGACAACGTCGCCGCGATCATCATCGAGCCCGTCCTCGGTGAGGGTGGCTTCATCGAGCCGGCCAAGGGCTTCCTGCCGGCCATCGTGAAGTTCGCCAACGACAACGGCATCGTCTTCGTCGCGGACGAGATCCAGTCCGGCTTCTGCCGTACCGGCCAGTGGTTCGCCTGCGAGGACGAGGGCATCGTCCCGGACCTGATCACGACCGCCAAGGGCATCGCGGGCGGCCTGCCGCTCGCCGCCGTCACCGGCCGCGCCGAGATCATGGACTCCGTGCACGGCGGCGGTCTGGGCGGCACCTACGGCGGCAACCCGGTGGCCTGCGCCGGTGCGCTGGGCTCCATCGAGACGATGAAGGAGCTCGACCTCAACGCCAAGGCGAAGAACATCGAGTCGGTCATGAAGGCGCGCCTGTCGGCGATGGCCGAGAAGTTCGACGCGATCGGCGACATCCGTGGCCGTGGCGCCATGATCGCCATCGAGCTGGTGAAGGACCGGGCGACCAAGGAGCCCGACCCGGAGGCCGCGGGCGCGCTGGCGAAGGCCTGCCACGCCGAGGGCCTGCTCGTCCTGACCTGTGGCACCTACGGCAACGTGCTGCGCTTCCTGCCGCCGCTGGTGATCGGCGAGGACCTGCTGAACGAGGGCCTCGACATCATCGAGAACGCGTTCGCCGGAATCTGACGCTTCCGCCGGAATCCGAGGCGTACGACACCTCCTGTGAAGAACGTGTGGGGGGCCGATGGCGGGATGGAGATCCGGCTGTCGGCCCCCCTTTCCGTGCCGTACGGTTTCCGCAGATGAGAGAAACACCCCGCTCGCAGGGCACTGCGGGCGACAACAGGGCGGAGCCTCCCCAGCCCCGCCTTGACCGTGCCCTCGCGCACACCGCTGGAGCCTTCGGCTCCGGAACTCCTCACCGATCGGATGGCCGCCCGCCCCACACCCCCCGGGGCGCGCGGCAGCCCGGTCAAGGCGGCCTCCCCGGAACCACCCCCCCTGTTCCGGGGAGGCCGGCTGTCTTCTCGGCGGTCCTCCTCCTCGCCCTCCTCACCTGGCAGGTCCTCGTCGAAGGACCGCTGGTCCGGTGGGACGAACGCGTCTCCCGCTCCGTCGTCGGCACCGTTCCGCACGGGCTCTCGGAACTCGGCGCGGACCTGGGCAACATGACGGTCGCCCTCCCCGTCCTCGGCTGCGCGATGGCGTACGCGGCCTGGCGCGGCCGGCGCGCGGCGGCCCTGTACGCGGGCGCGGCGATGGCCCTCGTCCCGCTCCTGGTCATCCCGCTCAAGGAGTGGACGGCCCGCCCGGGCCCCCTGGAACCGTGGGCTGCGGGCTACTACCCGTCGGGCCACACGGCGACGGCGATGGTGGCGTACGTCGGCGCGGCGTTCCTCGTCTCGAACCGCCTGATCCCCGTCGCGGCCGCGCTGACGGCGGCGACGGGCGCCGGACTGGTCCTGCGCGGCTACCACTGGCCCCTGGACGTGGTGGCCTCGGTCGCCCTGTGTCTGCCCGTTCTCCGGTGGCCTGTCATCGCCACGCGATACGGTCGACGCTCGCCGGAGGGCCGGCAGAGGGAGGGGACATGGGGGACGAGCGGGGGCGCTGCGCCGTCACGGTCGGGGGACGGCCGTACGAACTGAATCCGTCGGGCGGCGAGGTGATCCTGCCCGGGCACGGCAGCAAGATCCACCACGATCCGTCCTGTACGCATCTGACCGACTCGGGGACGCTGCCGCGCCACCCCGACCGGGACGGTCTGCTGTGGCGGCGGCTGCTCGACGCCGCGGACCCGGCCGCGTACGCGCACTCCATCGATCTGCGCAACGGACAGAACCGGCTGGTCACGGGGGTCTGCTCGTGCGCTCTGCGCCCTGTCGCGGAGAGCCACGCGGAGACCCTGCCGTACTGGCCCATCGACGACGCGCTGCGTGTGTTCGACCGTGACCGCCACCAGGCCGCCGTCGAGGCCGCCGACCGCGACGCCGAGGCGATCCGGGCCGCGTTCCCCTGGGAGGACTGGCCGAAGCTGTCCCTCGACCGCTACGCCCTGGGCCAGCCCGACGCCCCCGGTCAGGTCTACAGCCACGCGCTGGAGTTCGGCAGCAAGGCGCTCGGCAGCATCACGGGCGGTACGGCCAAGAAGCACCTGGTCTACCGCCAGAACAACGGCGCCTGGTGGTACGACAAGCGGTACGCAGACGTCACCGAGGCGTGGGAGGAGGTCCGCGCCGGGATCGTCGCCGCCGTCGAGGCCGCGCGCCAGGGCCGCGTCCGGGACATCGACGACCTGCCCGCCGTCCGCTCCGGCATCACGGTGATCGCCAAGACGCTGCGGATCTACGCGCCCGAGGCGACGCTGCCGGTCTACGCCGACAGTTTCACCCAGCACTGTCTGGACCGTCTCGCGCCGGGGTCCGCGGCCAGGCTCCAGCCCTTCGCCCGCAAGGAGCTGCTCAAGTCCCTGGTGGACCAGGACCCTCGGTTCGAGGGCTGGCCGCCCCAGCTCGTCTGGTACTTCCTCGACTGGTGGGCGCCCGTGCGCCGGTCCGCGGCGCGGGTGGTCAAGATCGGGACGGGCTCCCTCGCCGAACACTGGCCCGCCTTCCTCGACGTGGGCCTGATCGCCGTCCACGGCGACCGGGTCGGCGATCTGCACCGGTATGCCGACCTGGACGAGTTCCAGGCCGCGTACGCGGAGGCCTACGCGCTCGACGGCACGCCCCCGCACCGGCTCGCCGCCCAGGCCGCCGAACTCTGGCAGCTGCTCGACCTGCGCCTGGGTGACCGCGTGGTGGCGGCCCAGGGAAGGAGCGAGGTCCTCGCGGTCGGCAAGGTCGTCGGCGGCGGCTACGCCTGGCGGCCCGAGTTCGGCGAGACCCCGCACACGGTCGCGGTCGAGTGGGACGAGAGCTGCGCGGGCACGCTGGCCCAGCCGGTGGCCGACTGGGGGGTCAGGACCGTCTCCGAGGTGCCGTCGGGGCTCTGGAAGCGGATCCAGGCGCTGGCCGACGCACGGCTGCCGGCTCATCTCTCCGGCATGGCCGACGAGATCGCACGGGACGCGGCGGACGAGGAGATCCCGCCGCTCGACGACGGCCTCCAGCGCATCGACGACGCCCTGGAGCGGCGCGGCCAGGCGGTGCTCTTCGGCCCGCCCGGCACCGGGAAGACGTACCACGCGCTGCGGTACGCCGTGCGCCGGCTGGGCGAGCTCTCCGAGGACCTCTCGGCGGTCGATCCGCTCGCGGAGCCCGGCAGCAAGGAGTTCGCCGCGACCCTGGAGGCGCTCACCCGGTCGGGCCGGCTGACGACGGTCACCTTCCATCCGAGTTACGGCTACGAGGACTTCGTCGAGGGCCTGCGCCCCGTCAAGGGGGACTCGGGGTTCAGCCTGGAACCGGTGCCCGGTGTCTTCAAGCGGGTCTGCGCGAACGCCGAGGCCGACCCGGGGCAGCTGTACCTGATGATCGTCGACGAACTCAACCGTGGTGATCTCCCGCGCATCCTGGGCGAGTTGGTCACGGTCCTGGAGAAGGACAAGCGCGGCCTGCCCGTCACGCTGCCGCTGACCGGCGAGACGTTCCGCGTCCCTCCGAACGTCCGGCTGCTCGGCACGATGAACACCGCCGACCGTTCCATCCGGATGCTGGACTCCGCCATCCGCCGCCGGTTCACCTTCCTCGAACTCCTCCCGGACTCGGGCCCGCTGATGGGCCGCCAGGTCGGGGAGCTGCACCTCGCCGACTTCCTCGACGAGCTCAACCGGCGCATCAGGACCCATCTGGACCGCGAGAAGCAGATAGGGCACGCCTTCCTCCTGCCGGACGGCGAGGCCGTGTCCACCCCGGCCGAGTTCGCGGCGGTGATCAGGGGCGAGATCCTGCCGCTGCTCCAGGAGTACGCCTACGACGACTACACCCTGCTGGCCGCGTTCCTGGGCGAGGAACTCGTCGACCCGGTCGCCCACACCCTGAGGGACGTGGGCGACGAGAAGCTCCTCTCCCTGCTCTACGACGAACTGCAGGTCGGCGCCGGTGGCCGGTGAGCGGGTCTGCGAGCTGACCGAGTACGGCTCCGAGGTCTTCGAGGGCGTCCGTCTCACGGACGCCGACCGGCGGCTCCTGGCCGGCGGCGCTCTCGACTCCCGGCTGCGGATCCGCCGGCTCGCGGGCGACCTGCTGGAGGTGACGGCCTCCTCGTACGTGGGCGTGGTCCGGCTGGACGGCTGCGAGATCCGCGTCCGGCCGAAGTACCTCGGAACGGATCTCGACGTCCTGCGGATGCTCGACCACGCCTGGAGCCGGGTCCCCGACCCGCTGCCCACGCCCGGGGCGTTCCGGGAAGGCGCGCCGAACCTGCGCGATCTGGTGTGCCTCATGGTCGTCGAGCACGGTGAGCGGCTTCTGCGGCACGGGGTCCGGCGGGACTATGTGACCGTCGAGGACGATCTGCGCGTGGTGCGCGGCAGGCTCCTGCCCGACCGCCAGCTGCTGCGCCACCACGGCCGGCTGGACCGGCTGGCCTGCCGCTTCCGGGAGCACGACGCGGACATCGCCGACAACCGGCTGTGCGCCGCCGCGCTCGCCGTGGCCGCGCGGACGGCTCGCGCCGCGCCCGTACGGGCCCGTGCCCGGCGGGCCGCGACCGAGTTCGCGCGGCACGCGCCGACCTCGCCCGGGGACGTGCGGGCGGCTCTGTCCGCTCTGGAGTACCACCGGCACAACGAGCACTACCGGCCCGCGCACCGCTGGTCCGGGCTGCTGCTGCGCGGGGGCGGCGTGGAGGGCCTCTTCGCGTCCGGTCCACTCTCCACGCGGACCTTCCTGGTGGACATGAACCAGTTGTTCGAGGCGTTCGTGACCCGGCTCCTGGAGTGGGGCGCGGCGGGTTCGGGGCTGCGGGTGACCGCGCAGCCCCGGAGGCGGGAGGTGCTGTACGACGAGCGGGCCGCGAGGAGCTACGGCGAGGTGCGGCCCGATCTGCTGGTGTCCGGGGAGCGGGCGGGCGAGCCGTTCGGGCTGCCCGTGGACGTCAAGTACAAGCTGTACGGGGAGAGGAAGCTGGCGCCGGAGGATCTGTACCAGGCGTTCGTGTACGCGCAGGCCCTGGGACGGCTGCCCGGTGGGGAGCCGCCGGTCTGCGTGCTGCTGTATCCGGGCGGCGCCGGCGCGGGGCGTGACCGGGTCGCCGTACAGCGCCTGGACGGGCCGGTCGCGGCGCGGGTCCGGTCGGTCCCGGTGGATCTGCGCTCGGTGCTGGCCGGCCTGGCGGGGCCGGAGCCGTGGAGGGCCCCGGCCCGGCTGTTCGACGAGGTGCTGGAGTGACCTCCGGGGTCACCCGCCGCCGGTCTCCCCTTCCTTCCTCGCCCGTCGGCCCACCGCTTCGTGCATCGCCAGTTCCAGCAGGCAGGCGTCGTTGAGGTGCCCGCTGCCGTCCGGCGGCACCAGCCAGCGCACTCCCCCGGCCGCCCGTCCCGGATACGGCACGGCGACCCAGGTGCCGGGGCCCGCGCCGCGCACGCCCGTGCCGAGCCAGCCGGCGGCCGTCCCCGGGGGCACGAAGAAGCCCGTCCGTGCGTCGCCGAAGTCGGTGAGGACCGGGCCCGGCCGGTCCACGAGCCGGCACAGCACGTCGAGCGTGGGGCGGCCGAGCTCGCCCGGCAGGATCAGGACGTCCCAGCGCCTGCCCGCGGGCAGCAGGGCGACCCCGAGGGGGTTGCGCTCCCATTCCCACCGGCAGGCGTCGGGATCCGGCGCCACCGATACCAGCCATTCCACTGCGGGCCTGGCCCCGGAACCACTCATCGCCAACGGCCTCCATTCCGTGTGCGGACACGCGGACGCGCTGTCCACACCCAGAGAGCGGGGTTGGCGACGATCATTACGCGGGTTCGGTCACCCGATGGTGGTGAACCGGGGTCACTCATGATCATGAAGGTGTGCGCCGGGGGCGTGCCCCCGGCGCACACCACGCGGTGGGGTCAGCTGTCGAAGCCGAGACCCAGGCGGTCCATCGCCTTCAGCCAGAGATTGCGCCGGCCGCCGTTCTCGTCGGCGCGGGCCAGCGACCACTTGGTGATGCCGATGCCGGCCCAGGCGATCGGCTCGGGCGGGAAGGGCAGCGGCTTGGAGCGGACCATCTTCAGCTCGGTGCGTTCCGTGCGCTCCCCCGCGAGCAGGTCGAGCATCACGTCGCCGCCGAAGCGGGTGGCGCCGACGCCGAGGCCGGTGTAGCCGGCCGCGTATACGACCTTCCCCTGGTGGGCCGTGCCGAAGAAGGCGGAGAAGCGGGAGCAGGTGTCGATCGCGCCGCCCCAGGCGTGGCTGAAGCGGACTCCTTCCAGCTGCGGGAAGCAGCGGAAGAAGTGCTCGGCGAGGGTGAGGTACGTCTCCGGCCGGTGGTCGAGCTCGGCGCTGACGCGGCCCCCGAAGGGGTAGATCGCGTCGAAGCCGCCCCACAGGATCCGGTGGTCGGCGGTGATCCGGAAGTAGTGGAACCGGTTGGCGCTGTCGCCGAGACCCTGGCGGTTCTTCCAGCCGACGGAGGCGAGCTGCTCGGGGGTGAGCGGCTCGGTCGTCAGGGCGTAGTCGTAGACCGGGACGGTGTAGGGCCGCACGCGCTTGACCAGCGACGGGAAGACGTTGGTGCCGAGCGCGACCCGGCGGGCGACGACCCTGCCGTACGGGGTGCGCACCCCCATCCCCGAGCCGACGGGGACCAGTTCGAGACCGGGGGTGTTCTCGTAGATCCGTACGCCGAGGTCCCGGCAGGCCCGCTTCAGTCCCCAGGCCAGCTTGGCGGGGTGGAGCATGGCGACTCCCCGGCGGTCCCAGAGGCCGCCGAGGAAGGTCGGTGAGTCGACCTCCGCGCGGACGGCGTCCCGGTCGAGGAGCTCCAGGCCGTCGGCGAGACCGAGCCGGCGGGCCTCCTCGTACATCGCGGCGAGTTCGTCGAGCTGGTGCGGCTCGGTGGCCACGTCGATCTCGCCGCTGCGCTCGAAGTCGCAGTCGAGGGAGTAGCGGGCGACCGCCTCCTCGATGGCGTCGAGGTTGCGCTCGCCGAGCCGCTCCAGCGTGCCCAGCTCCTCGGGCCAGCGGGCGAGCCCGTTGCCGAGTCCGTGGGTGAGGGAGGCGGCGCAGAAGCCGCCGTTGCGGCCCGAGGCGGCCCAGCCCACCTCGCGGCCTTCGATGAGTACGACATCCCGGTCCGGCTCCCGCTCCTTGGCGAGGAGCGCGGTCCACAGTCCGCTGTAGCCGCCTCCCACCACGAGAAGGTCGCACGTCTCGGTGGTGGTGAGGGCGGGCAGGGCGGCGGGCTTGCCGGGGTCGTCCAGCCAGAAGGAGACGGGCCGGGCGTCGGAGAGAGATCGAGCAGCGGTACGCATGGCGACTGGGGCCATGGCTTCCAACTCCTTACGGAACCACAGGATTACGGGACTGCCTGAGCTGTGCTTTCTTGCGACGGTTGGCGGCGATCTGGCCGCCGAGGACCACCAGGACCGCGATGACGAACATCGCCGTGCCGATGACGTTGATCTGCACGGGCGTGCCGCGCTGGGCCGAGCCCCAGACGAACGTGGGGAAGGTGACGGTCGAGCCCGCGTTGAAGTTGGTGATGATGAAGTCGTCGAACGAGAGCGCGAAGGCGAGCAGCGCTCCGGCGGCGATGCCGGGGGCGGCGATCGGCAGGGTGACCCGGACGAAGGTCTGGACGGGGCCGGCGTAGAGGTCGCGCGCGGCCTCCTCCAGGCGCGGGTCCATCGACATCACGCGCGCCTTGACGGCGGTGACGACGAAGGACAGGCAGAACATGATGTGGGCGATCAGGACCGTCCAGAAGCCCAGCTCGGCGCCCATGTTGAGGAAGAGGGTGAGCAGCGAGGCGGCCATGACGACCTCGGGCATCGCCATCGGCAGGAAGATCAGCGAGTTGATCGCGCCGCGCGCCCGGAAGCGGTAGCGGACCAGCGCGAAGGCGATCATCGCACCCAGGATCGTGGCGCCGAGGGTGGCCCAGGCCGCGATCTGGAGCGAGAGGGTCAGCGAGCCGCACAGGTCGGCGACGCCGCAGGGGTCCTTCCAGGCGTCCAGGGAGAACCGCTGCCAGGCGTAGTTGAAGCGCCCGTTCGGCTTGTTGAACGAGAACACCATGACGACGATGTTCGGCACGATCATGTACGCGAGCGTCAGCAGGCCCGCGATGGCGACGAGGTTGCGTCGTATCCAGCGCATCAGACCAGGTCCTCCGTTCCGGCACGGCGGATGTAGACGGTGACCATGATCAGCACGATCGCCATGAGGATGAAGGAAAGCGCGGCCGCGGTCGGGTAGTCGAGCACCCGGAGGAACTGCGACTGGATGACGTTGCCGACCATCTTGGTGTCGGTCGAGCCGAGCAGTTCGGCGTTGACGTAGTCGCCGCTCGCCGGGATGAAGGTGAGCAGCGTGCCGGAGACGACGCCCGGCATGGAGAGCGGGAACGTCACCTTCCGGAAGGTCGTGGCCGGGGACGCGTACAGGTCCCTGGCCGCCTCGTGCAGCCGGCCGTCGATCCGCTCCAGGGAGGTGTACAGCGGAAGGATCATGAACGGCAGGAAGTTGTACGTCAGTCCGCACACCACCGCCATCGGGGTGGCGAGGACCCGGTCGCCCTCGGTCCAGCCGAGCCAGCTGGTCACGTCCAGGATGTGCAGGGTGTTGAGGACGTCGACGACCGGTCCGCCGTCGGCGAGGATCGTCTTCCAGGCCAGGGTCCGGATGAGGAAGCTGGTGAAGAAGGGCGCGATGACCAGGACGAGGAGCAGATTGCGCCAGCGGCCGGCCTTGAAGGCGATCAGATACGCCAGCGGGTAGCCGAGCAGCAGACACAGCAGCGTGGCGGTGCCGGCGTACAGCAGCGAGCGGACGAACTGCGGCCAGTACTCCTGGAAGGCGTCCCAGTAGGTCTGGAAGTGCCAGGTGACCTGGAAGCCCTGCTCCAGGGAGCCGGTCTGCACGGAGGTCGAGGCCTGGTAGACCATCGGCAGCGCGAAGAAGACGAGCAGCCAGACGATGCCGGGCAGGAGCAGCCAGTACGGCAGGAGCCGCTTGCGGGTGGACCCCTTGCGGACCGGGAGGTCCGCCACGGGTGGTGCTTCCGTGGTCGTCACGAGGCGTCCTCCACCGTCTCCACGCCCGCGTCGATGGCCTGGGCGGCGTCCAGACCGAAGGTGTGGGCCGGGTTCCAGTGCAGGACGACCTCGGCGCCGGGCGCCAGGCGCGTGTCGCGCTCGATGTTCTGCTCGTAGACCTGCAGCTCCGCGCCCGCCGGCGAGTTCACCACGTACTGCGTGGAGACGCCGATGAAGGAGGAGTCGACGATCCGGCCGGTGACCCGGTTGCGGCCCTCGGCGATCTTCCCCGCGTCGTCGGCGTGCGCGAGGGAGATCTTCTCGGGCCGGACACCGACGAGGACGCTGCCGCCGGTGCGTACGGTCGCGGAGCAGCGGTCGGCGGGCAGCTTGAGCTTGCCACCGCCGGCCGCCACGACCAGCTCCGTGCCGCCGGTCTCGACGACGTCCGCCTCGATGAGGTTGGAGGTGCCGAGGAAGTTGGCGACGAACGTGGTCCGGGGGTTCTCGTAGAGGTCGGCGGGCGCGCCGAGCTGCTCGACACGGCCGCCGTTCATCACCGCGACCTGGTCGGCCATGGTCATGGCCTCCTCCTGGTCGTGGGTGACGTGGACGAAGGTGATGCCGACCTCGGTCTGGATCCGCTTGAGCTCCAGCTGCATCTGGCGGCGCAGCTTGAGGTCGAGGGCGCCGAGCGGCTCGTCGAGGAGGAGGACCCGCGGGTGGTTGATGAGCGCGCGGGCGACGGCGACGCGCTGCTGCTGGCCGCCGGAGAGCTGGTGCGGCTTGTGCTTGGCCTTGTCGCCGAGCTGGACGAGGTCGAGCATGTCGCCGACCTGCTTCTTCACGGACGTGACGCCGCGCCGGCGCAGTCCGAAGGCGATGTTCTCGTAGATGTCCAGATGCGGGAAGAGCGCGTAGGACTGGAAGACGGTGTTGACCGGCCGCTTGTACGGCGGGAGGTCGGTGACGTCCTTGTCGCCGAGGAAGACGGTGCCGGTGGTGGGCTCCTCCAGGCCGGCGATCATGCGCAGGGTGGTGGTCTTTCCGCAGCCGGAGGCGCCCAGGAGGGCGAAGAACGAGCCCTGCGGGACGGTCAGGTCGAGCGGGTGGACGGCGGTGAAGGAGCCGTACGTCTTGCTGATGCCGGTCAGACGGACGTCGCCGCCGGTGTTCGTGTCAGTCATGGGTTGCGATCCCGGTTCGTAAGGGGTGGTCGACGGCTGCTCAGGCACCGATGAGCTTGGCGAACTTCTCCTCGTACGCCGTCTCTTCCTCGCCGGTCAGCGAGCGGAAGGCGTGCGACTTCCGGGCCATGGCCTTGTCCGGGAGGATCAGCGTGTTGTTCGCCAGCTCCGGGTCGATCTTGGCGAGCTCTTCCTTCACCCCGTCGACCGGACACACGTAGTTGATGTACGCGGCGAGCTGGGCGGCGACCGGAAGCTCGTAGTAGTAGTCGATGAGCTTCTCGGCGTTCGTCCTGTGCCGCGCGTTCGCGGGGACGAGGAGGTTGTCGGTGGACGTCATGTAACCGGCGGCCGGGATCGCGAACCTGATGTCGGGGTTGTCGACCTGGAGCTGGATGAGGTCTCCGGCCCAGGCGAGGCAGGCCGCGATGTCGCCCTTGCTGAGGTCCGAGGTGTAGTCATTGCCGGTGAAGCGCCGGATCTGCTTGGTGTCGACGCCCTTCTGCACCCGGCCGAGGGCGGCGTCGAAGTCGGCGTCGGTGACGGTGCCCGGGTCCTTGCCCATGTCGAGCAGGGTCATGCCGATCGTGTCGCGCATCTCGGAGAGGAAGGCGACCTTGCCCTTGAGGGCGGGGTCGTCGAGCAGCTGGGTGACGGAGTCGACCTTGCGGCCACCGGTGGCCTTGACGTTGTACGCGATGACGGTCGAGATGCCGGTCCACGGGTACGAGTAGGAGCGGCCGGGGTCCCAGTCGGGGCGGCGGAACTGCGGGGCCAGGTTGGCGTAGGCGTTCGGCAGGTTGGCCGGGTCGAGCTTCTGCGCCCAGCCGAGGCGGATGATGCGGGCGGCGAGCCAGTCGGTGACGCAGATCAGGTCGCGGCCGGTGTCCTGGCCGGCGGCGAGCTGGGGCTGGATCTTCCCGAAGAACTCGACGTTGTCGTTGATGTCCTCGGTGTACTTGACCTTGATCCCGGTGCGCTTGGTGAACGCCTCCAGGGTGGGGCGGGACTTCTCGTCCTCGCTGATGTCGATGTACTGCGTCCAGTTGGAGAAGCTGAGCTGCTTCTCCTTGGCCGAGTAGTCGGTGGAGGCGGGCCCCTGGCCCTCACGCCTGGCCGGTGGGATGCCGCAGGCGCTCAGGGACGCGAGGCCGCCGACCGTGAGCGCTCCGACACCGCCGGCGCGCAGCATCGAACGGCGGGTGAGGGCGCCCCGGCCACTCGTCAGGCTGCGCCGCACCGCCGCGAGCTGCGCGGCGGACAGGCTGTCGGGCTCGTACTGCTCCATGCGCTGTGCCCTTTCGGGAGGTTGAGCCGCTGGTCGGGCGGCTGGCCACGCGGCCGTGGCCGCATGTCGATGGTTATCGGTCCCCGAAGATCGTGCGGTGCCAGTCCTTCGCGGCGACCGCCGTGTTGTCGTACATCACGTGCTTGACCTGCGTGTACTCCTCGAAGGAGTAGGCCGACATGTCCTTTCCGAATCCGGAGGCCTTGTAGCCGCCGTGCGGCATCTCGCTGATGATCGGGATGTGGTCGTTGACCCAGACGCACCCGGCCTTGATCTCGCGGGTCGCCCGGCCCGCCCGGAACACGTCGCGGGTCCAGGCGGAGGCCGCGAGGCCGTACGGGGTGTCGTTGGCGAGCCGGATGCCGTCGTCGTCGCCGTCGAACGGCAGGGCCACCAGGACCGGTCCGAAGATCTCCGACTGCACGACCTCGCTGTCCTGCGCGGCGCCGGTGATCAGGGTCGGACGATAGTACGCACCGTGCTTCAGGTCACCTCCCGGGGCTTCGCCGCCGGTGACGACGGTGGCGTAGCCGCGGGCGCGTTCGACGAAGGCGGCGACGCGGTCGCGCTGGGCGTGGCTGATCAGCGGGCCGAGGTCGGTGGAGGGGGAGAAGGGGTCGCCGAGGCGGACGGTCTCCATCAGCTCGGCGACCCGGGCCACGAAGGCGTCGAAGAGCGGCCGCTGGACGTACGCACGCGTGGCGGCGGTGCAGTCCTGGCCGCTGTTGATGAGCGAGGCGGCGACGGCGCCGTGCGCGGCGGCCTCCAGGTCGGCGTCGTCGAAGACGACGAAGGGGGCCTTGCCGCCGAGTTCGAGGTGCAGCCGCTTCACGGTGGAGGTGGCGATCTCGGCGACCCGCTTGCCGACCGGGGTGGAGCCGGTGAAGGAGGTCATGGCCACGTCGGGGTGGCCGACGAGGTGCTCGCCGGCGGTCCGGCCCGCGCCGGTGACGATGTTGACGACCCCGTCGGGGATGCCTGCCGCGGTGGCCGCCTGGGCGAACATCAGGGAGGTGAGCGGGGTGATCTCGGCCGGCTTCAGGACGATCGTGTTGCCGGCGGCGATCGCCGGGAGGATCTTCCACGCGGCCATCTGGAGGGGGTAGTTCCAGGGGGCGATGGAGCCGACGACGCCGATGGGCTCGCGCCGTACGTACGAGGTGTGGTCGCCGCTGTACTCACCGGCGGACTGGCCCTGGAGGTGGCGGGCCGCGCCCGCGAAGAAGGCGGTGTTGTCGACGGTGCCGGGGACGTCGAACTCCGTGGAGAGCTTGATGGGTTTGCCGCACTGGAGGGATTCGGCGTAGGCGAACTCCTCGGCCTGCTCGGCGAGGACGCCGGCGAAGCGGTGCAGGGCGTCGGAGCGCTCGCCGGGGGTGGCGGCGGCCCACGCGGGGAAGGCGTCGGCGGCGGCCGCGACGGCGGCGTCGACGTCGTCGGTGGAGGCGAGCGCGTAGGTGTAGACGCTCTCGCCGGTGGCCGGATCGACGACGCTGTGTTCCTCACCCGACGTTCCGGGCCTCAGCCGCCCGCCGATGTACTGCGCGCCGTCCGCGAAGCGGTCCGTCACCTGGAAGCGGTTGCCCATGACGCTCTCCGTTGTCCCAGCTCGAATTGAGTGCCGATCCTGACAGAGCGCTTCTCTCTCAACAAGGGATTCCGTTGTTGCCTTTTGGTTACGCGACGGAATCGGTCGACCAAGTGTCGAGGGTGCCGTGAAATACCGGTACGGAGTGTCCGTGGTGACTGCCAGACTCGCGTGCATGGGGAAGATCGAGGAGCTGACGCAGCAGGTCAGCAGGGGTGAGAAGGTCAAGTGGCTGTACTTCTGGGAGCACCGCCCGAGGCCGGACGGGCAGCTCTCGGCGAGCTGTCTGAGCCAGTGGTGGCCGTCCCCGTTCGAGGTGGACGGGGTGCGGTACGCGACGGCGGAGCACTGGATGATGGCCGCGAAGGCGCGGCTCTTCGGCGACGAGGAGGCCGAGCGGGCGGCCCTGGCCGCGCGCTCGCCCGCGGCGGCGAAGAAGGCGGGGCGCCTGGTGCGCGGGTTCGACGAGGCGGTGTGGGAGCGGGAGCGCTTCGGGATCGTCGTCGAGGGAAGCGTCCACAAGTTCGCCTCGGACGAGGGGCTGCGGGGGTTCCTGGTGGGCACTGGCGGCCGAATCCTGGTGGAGGCGAGTCCCCTGGACCGCATATGGGGCATCGGCCTCTCCGCCGACGACCCCCGCGCGAAGGACCCCTCCCGCTGGCGCGGGCTCAACCTCCTGGGCTTCGCCCTGATGGAGGCGCGGGAACGCCTGCGCTGAGCACGGGGGCGGGGGCCGGAAGGCAGGGGCAGAAAGCGGGGGCGGGGGTCTTCCGGACCGCCCGCCCCTCCTTTCACGGCGTTGCTCCGCCGGGCACGCCTACCGCGCGTCGACCACCAGGGTCGTCGCGAAGGGGTCCTCCGGACTGTCCTCGAAGGTCGACGGGTCCTGCTGGATCGCCCAGACGATGAAGCCCAGGAAGACCGCGCCGACCGCGATGCCGATCGCGCCCAGCACGATGCCGGCTATCGCCATGCCCCGGTTCGTCGCCTCGCCCCGGCCCGCCTTCTTGACGCCGATGATCCCGAAGATCAGCGCGAGGATGCCAAGGACGATGCCGAACCCGTACAGGCAGAAGCCGAACACCGCGACGATGCCGAGCACCATCGCCGCCGTACCCATGCCGTTGGACGGGGGCTGCTGCCAGCCGGGCTGGCCGTAGCCGCCGGCTCCGTAACCGGGGGCGCCGTACGCCGGGTAGCCGGGGTAGCCGTACCCGGCCGTGCCCGAGGGCGCCATCGGCGGTGTCGCGCCCGTCGGGTAGCCGTAGGCTCCGGGGGCCGCGGCCGGGCCGCCGGGTGCGACCGGAGGCGGCGGCAGCGGGCCCGTGCCGGTGTCCCCCGCCGGCATCGAGGTCATCGTCGGCTGGTCGTGCACCGGCGGACGGTCCTGCGCCGGCGGCGTCGCCGGCTTGCTCAGTTCCACCCCGTCGCGGTTCGGCGGAGCCCACGGATCCGCCGGGTCGTACCCGCCCCGCGGCTGTTCGCTGTTGTCAGACATGGGCCCTCCCCCATCGTGGTTCCGCCATGCTACGACCTCCCCCCGCGGCCGGAACGGCCCGGCCTACGATGATCCGATGACCGATCTCCACCCTTTCATCGCGGGACTCCCCAAGGCCGAGCTGCACGTCCACCACGTCGGCTCCGCCTCCCCCCGTATCGTCGCCGAGCTGGCCGCCCGCCACCCCGACTCCAAGGTCCCCACCGACCCGGAGGCGCTCACCGACTACTTCACCTTCACCGACTTCGCCCACTTCATCGAGGTCTACCTCTCCGTCGTGGACCTGATCCGCACCCCGGAGGACGTCCGGCTGCTGACCTACGAGGTCGCAAGGGACATGGCCCGCCAGAACATCCGGTACGCCGAGCTGACGATCACCCCCTTCAGCTCGACCCGGCGCGGGATCGAGGAGCACGCCTTCATGGCGGCGATCGAGGACGCGCGCAAGGCCGCCGCGAGCGAGCTGGACGTCGAGCTGCGCTGGTGCTTCGACATCCCCGGCGAGGCCGGCCTCGACGCCGCGGAGGAGACCACCCGGCTCGCCGTGGACCTGCACCCCGAGGGCCTGGTCTCCTTCGGGCTCGGCGGCCCCGAGATCGGCGTGCCGCGCCCCCAGTTCAAGCCGTACTTCGACCGGGCGATCGCGGCCGGTCTGCGCTCCGTGCCGCACGCGGGCGAGACGACCGGCCCTCAGACGATCTGGGACGCCCTGAACGACCTGCGCGCCGAGCGCGTCGGCCACGGCACCAGCGCCGTCAAGGACCCGGCCCTCCTCGCCCACCTCGCCGAGCACCGGATCGCCCTGGAGGTCTGCCCGACCTCGAACATCGCGACCCGCGCGGTCGCGCACCTCGACGAGCACCCCCTCAAGCAGATGGTGGACGCCGGTGTCCTGGTGACGATCAACAGCGACGACCCGCCGATGTTCGGCACGGATCTGAACAACGAGTACGCGGTCGCCGCCCGTCTCCTGGACCTCGACGAGCGCGGTCTCGCCGCCCTCGCCAAGAACGCGGTGGAGGCGTCCTTCCTCGACCCGGCCGGCAAGGCCCGGATCAACGCGGAGATCGACACGTACACCGACAACTGGCTGGCGCGCTGACAGCCGCGACAATGGGCCCATGGACCACGTCACTGTCGTAGCCCACCGCGGCGACCCGTACCGCGTCCGCGAGAACACCGTCCCCTCGATCGTCTCCGCGATCGAGGCCGGTGCGGACGCCGTCGAGATCGATGTACGGCTCACCGGCGACGGCGTCCCCGTCCTCCTCCACGACGACACCCTCCAACGGCTGTGGGGCCACGACCGCACCCTCTCGGGGCTCTCCCTCGCGCAGCTCCGCGAGCTCACCCACGACGGCGTCCCCACCCTGCGGGAGGCGCTGATCGCGTCCGCACCGCACCGGCTGCTGCTCGATCTGCCCGGCGGTGACGAGACGTCGGTCCGCACCATCGTCCGCACGGTCCGCGAGTGCGGGGCGGCCGAGCGGGTGTACTACTGCGCGGGCGGCGTCGCCATGCTCCAGATCAGGGCCGCCGACCCGGGCGCGGAGATCGCCCTGACCTGGACGACGCTCTCCCCGCCCCGTGCCGTGCTGCTCGACGCGGTCAAACCGCGCTGGCTCAACTACCGGTTCGGACTGGTGAGTCGGGAGCTGGTGGACCGGGTGCACCGGGACGGTTACCTCGTCTCGGCCTGGACGGCGGACACCCGGCGCACCATGCGTAAGCTGATCGCGTGCGGGGTGGACGCCATCACCACCAACCGCGTGGACGCGCTCGCCGCCGAACTGCGAAGGGGTACGCCGAGGTGACCGGAACCGACAGGATCCGTACGGACATCGCCCACAACGCCCGCGTGTGGAACTACTGGCTGGGCGGCAAGGACAACTACCCGGTGGACCGGTCGGTCGGCGACCAGGTCACCGGTCTCTATCCCAGCATCGGTGAAGTGGCCCGTGCCGACCGGGCGTTCCTCGGCCGCGTCGTGACCCATCTGGCCGCCGACAGGGGGGTGCGCCAGTTCCTGGACATCGGCACGGGCCTGCCGACGGCGGACAACACCCACGAGGTCGCCCAGCGCATCGCACCGGACGCCCGGATCGTGTACGTCGACAACGACCCCATCGTGCTCACGCACGCCCGCGCCCTGCTGACCAGCTCCCCGGAGGGTGTCACCGAGTACGTCGACGCGGACGCCCGGCAGCCGGAGCGGATCCTTGAAGCGGCGGCGAAGACGCTGGATCTCGGCCGGCCGGTCGCGGTGATGATGCTCGGCATCCTCAACTTCGTCCTGGACACCGACGAGGCGCGGAGCATCGTGCGCACACTGATGGACGCGATGCCGACCGGGAGCCATCTCGTCCTGACCCATCCCACCCTGGAGCCCGAGCTCGGCGGCGAGGGGAACGTGGCGGCGATGGAGTTCTGGAACGAGAACGCGACCCCGCCGATCACCGCCCGCACCCGCGCCGAGTTCACGTCCTTCCTCGACGGTCTCGACGTCCTGGAGCCCGGCGTGGTGTCGTGCGCGAGCTGGCGGTTCGCCCCGGCGAGCGAGGTGGCGCAGTTCGGCGCGGTGGGACGCAAGCCGTAGCCCCCGATGGCCTACGGCGCGCCGGCGGCCTGAAGTGCCTCCAGGCGCTTGATCATCCGCCGTACGACGAGCAGCGGGACGATCCCGAAGACGCCGAACGACATGTCGATGACGGACCACCAGAAGGGGATGTCCCGGAGCGGTCCGCAGATCAGGGCGAGCGGGATGATGCCGACGCAGGCGATCATGCCGAACTCGATGACCCAGATGTTGCGGACCGGGTCGCGGTAGGGCCCGTAGAAGGCGACGGCGATGACGAGGTGGGCGAAGGCGAGCCAGTCGGTGCCGTAGAGGAGGAAGGGGTACTGGGCGTCGGCGGTGTCCACGCCCATCCGCACCCGCTGTATCCACTCCAGGAGTCCGGGGAAGGCGTCGGCGACCGGCGCGGCCCAGGAGGTCAGCGCCTCGTCGGCGAGGCGGAGTTCGGTGACGAGCGGGAAGGCGGTCGCCCCGCTCAGGACCAGGCAGACGATGAAGACGGCCAGCCAGACGCGGATGCGCCGGAGAAGGGCTCTCGGCCCGTTCGTGTCGCTCATGACGGCAGCGTACGCCCCGCCTGAACGTGTTCAAAAAGCGGGGGGTCGCCTCGGCGGCCCGTGAAAAGCCGGACGGGGGGGGGGGGGGGGCCCCCCCCCCCCCCCCCGCCCCCCCGGGGGGGGGGCCCCCCGGCGCCCCCCCGGGGGGGGGGGGGGGGGGGGGGTGGGCGGGGGAGCGCCCGGGGGGGGTGGGGGAACCC
>NZ_JBIWIU010000017.1:0-114067 GCF_044764755.1 Streptomyces sp. NPDC093600 | reverse complement strand
CGCCCGGTTACATTCCGAACCCGGAAGCTAAGCCTTTCAGCGCCGATGGTACTGCAGGGGGGACCCTGTGGGAGAGTAGGACGCCGCCGAACAATTTTTAGCCTCAACCCCCGGACTAGCTCCGGGGGTTGAGGCATTTTTGCGTTCCGGGGGCGAGCGACCCCTGTGCACTGGTCCCTCGTGGCTGAAGGTAAGGTCAGGGGGCAACATCGGCACGTTCCCACAGGAGGCCCCCGGGTGGAGGTCCAGGAGACTCGCGTTCAGACGGACCGGGTGCTCACCATCCCCAACATCCTCAGCATGGCTCGCCTGCTGGGCGTGCCGCTCTTCCTGTGGTTGATTCTCCGTCCCGAGTTCGGTGGCCCGAAGAGCGACGGCTGGGCCCTTCTCGTGCTGATGCTGAGCGGCGTCAGCGACTACCTCGACGGTAAGCTCGCCCGCCGCTGGAACCAGATCAGCAGCCTCGGCCGGCTTCTGGACCCGGCCGCCGACCGGCTCTACATTCTCTCCACCCTCGTCGGGCTGACCTGGCGCGAGATCCTGCCGCTCTGGCTGGCCCTGGCCCTTTTGGCGCGCGAGTTGATGTTGCTGGTGATGGTAGGAATCCTCCGCCGGCACGGCTATCCGCCGCCTCAGGTGAACTTTCTCGGTAAAGCTGCCACTTTCAACCTGATGTACGCGTTCCCTCTGCTGCTGCTCAGTGACGGAACCGGATGGCTGGCATCACTCGCTGAAGTTTTCGGGTGGGCCTTCGCCGGATGGGGTACAACTCTGTATTGGTGGGCAGGGATCCTCTACGTGGTCCAGGTCCGCCGACTCGTGAAGGCGGATACCGCGGCCGATTGAGCCCGTCTGTCCTGTGCCGTGCAACGTCGCCGGCAGCAGCGAGGACGCTGGAGGGCCACTGAGTGGCAGGCGAAGTCGGCTGGACCGTCGTCTCTTCAAGGAGGACGCTTCCGACATGAAGGCCGTCGTGATGGCCGGTGGCGAAGGAACTCGACTTCGCCCGATGACCTCGAGCATGCCCAAGCCTCTTCTGCCGGTGGCCAACCGGCCGATCATGGAGCATGTCCTGCGACTGCTCAAAAGGCACGGTCTCAACGAGACCGTCGTCACCGTGCAGTTTCTCGCTTCCCTCGTCAAGAACTACTTCGGTGACGGCGAAGAGCTCGGTATGGAGCTCACGTACGCCAACGAAGAGAAACCGCTGGGCACGGCGGGGAGCGTGAAGAACGCCGAGGAGGCGTTGAAGGACGACGCCTTCCTCGTCATCTCCGGGGACGCGCTCACCGATTTCGACCTCACCGACCTGATCGCCTTCCACAAGGAGAAGGGCGCCATGGTCACCGTCTGCCTGACGCGCGTGCCGAATCCGCTGGAATTCGGCATCACGATCGTGGACGAGGAGGGCAAGGTCGAGCGGTTCCTGGAGAAGCCGACCTGGGGCCAGGTCTTCTCGGACACCGTGAACACGGGCATCTACGTCATGGAGCCCGAGGTCTTCAACTATGTCGAGGCGGACGTTCCGGTCGACTGGTCGGGTGATGTCTTCCCCCAGCTCATGAAGGAAGGCAAGCCCATTTACGGCTATGTCGCCGAGGGCTACTGGGAGGATGTCGGCACCCACGAGAGCTACGTCAAGGCGCAGGCCGACGTGCTCGAAGGAAAGGTTCAGGTCGAGCTCGACGGATTCGAGATCTCGCCTGGTGTCTGGGTGGCGGAAGGGGCCGAGGTCCATCCCGACGCCGTTCTCCGCGGTCCGCTGTACATCGGTGACTACGCCAAGGTCGAGGCCGGCGCAGAGATCCGCGAACACTCGGTCATCGGCTCGAACGTCGTCGTCAAGAGCGGCGCCTTCCTTCACAAGGCCGTCATTCACGACAACGTCTACATCGGTCAGCAGAGCAATCTGCGCGGCTGCGTGATCGGCAAGAACACCGACATCATGCGGGCCGCCCGGATCGAGGACGGGGCCGTCATCGGGGACGAGTGCCTGGTCGGTGAAGAATCGATCGTGCAGGGCAATGTCCGGGTGTACCCGTTCAAGACGATCGAAGCCGGTGCGTTCGTCAACACCTCCGTCATCTGGGAGTCCCGGGGCCAGGCGCATCTCTTCGGCGCGCGCGGCGTGTCCGGAATCCTCAACGTGGAGATCACGCCCGAGCTGGCCGTCCGGCTGGCCGGAGCGTACGCCACGACCCTGAAGAAGGGTTCGACGGTCACCACCGCGCGCGACCACTCCAGAGGTGCCCGTGCGCTGAAGCGCGCGGTGATCTCCGCGCTGCAGGCCAGCGCCATCGACGTACGCGACCTGGAGAACGTACCCCTGCCCGTGGCCCGCCAGCAGACCGCGCGCGGCAGCGCGGGCGGCATTATGCTGCGGACCTCGCCCGGCGTGCCGGACTCCGTGGACATCATGTTCTTCGACGAACGCGGAGCGGACCTCTCGCAGGCCGGCCAGCGCAAGCTGGACCGGGTGTTCGCGCGGCAGGAGTACCGGCGGGCGTTCCCGGGCGAGATCGGTGACCTCTCCTTCCCGGCGAGCGTCTTCGACTCGTACACCGGCTCACTGCTGAGGAACGTCGACACCTCCGGGATCGCGGAGGCCGGGCTCAAGGTGGTGGTGGACGCCTCCAACGGCAGCGCCGGCCTTGTCCTGCCGAGCCTGCTCGGCCGGCTCCAGGTGGACTCGCTCACGATCAACCCCGGTCTCGACGAGTCGCGGCCCACCGAGACGGCCGAGACCCGGCGCGCCGGTCTCGTCCGGCTCGGGGAGATCGTGGCGTCGGCCCGGGCCGCGTTCGGAGTGCGGTTCGACCCGGTCGGTGAGCGGCTGTCGCTCGTCGATGAGCGTGGGCGGATCATCGAGGACGACCGGTCGCTGCTGGTCATGCTCGACCTGGTGGCCGCCGAGCGGCGCTCGGGCCGGGTGGCGTTGCCGGTGACGACCACGAGGATCGCCGAGCAGGTCGCCGCGTACCACGGCACTCAGGTGGAGTGGACGACGACCTCGCCGGATGATCTGACCCGGGTCGGCCGCGAGGAGTCCACGATCTTCGGCGGTGACGGCCGCGGTGGCTTCATCATTCCCGAGTTCAGCAGCGTCTTCGACGGTGCGGCCGCTTTCGTGCGGCTGATCGGTCTGGTCGCGCGGACACAGCTCACGCTCAGCCAGATCGACGCGCGTATCCCGCGGGCGCATGTGCTGAAGCGCGACGTCGCGACCCCGTGGGCCGTGAAGGGCCTGGTCATGCGGCGCGTGGTCGAGGCGGCCGGGGACCGGTCCGTGGACACCACCGACGGTGTACGTGTCGTGGAGGCGGACGGGCGCTGGGTGATGGTCCTGCCCGACCCGGCCGAGGCCGTCACCCATCTGTGGGCGGAGGGCCCCGACGACACCTCGGCGCAGGCCCTGCTCGACGAATGGGCGGGTGTGGTCGAGAGCGCAGGTCACTGACCGACCGCACGGGTGAGCCGGGAGGTGTCGTGAGACGCCTCCCGGCTCATCGGTGGGGCCATTCGGCGGTAGGCCGTACGACGTGCGACGATGTGCGGCATGTCGCAGCAGCACCCCGTTCGGAGCACCGGATCACCCGCCCCGCGTCCGGACGCGTCCATGTCGCTGCTGAACAACGTGACGGACCACGCGCTCGACGACGGCTACGCGGAGGCGTCAGCCCGGCGGGAGGCGGAGGGCGGCGGTCTCCCCCGTACCCTACGGGCCAAGCTCGGCCTGGCGGCCGGACTGGTCCTGGCGGCGGCCGTGGTGACCGTCGGCGCCGCCGAGGCGCGGATCTCGGCGCCCGTCGTCGCCAAGGAGCGGCAGGAGCTGATCGGCAGGATCGACGCGGAGACCGCGGCGGCCGACAAGCTGGAGCGGGACGTCGAGAAGATCCGTGCCGAGGTGGGGGAGCGGCAGCGCAAGGCGTTGGAGCAGCACGGTGGAGACCAGGCCGAGCTCGTGGCGCTGCTGTCCGGTGCCACGCCGGTGCGAGGCCCTGGCGTGCGGCTCGTCGTCGACGACGCCAAGGGCACCGACCAGGGCGGCGGAGGCCCCCGGGAGAGCAGCGGGTTCGCCGACACCGGGCGCGTACGTGACCGGGACATGCAGCGGATCGTCAACGGTCTGTGGGAGTCCGGCGCGGAGGCCGTCGCGATCAACGGGCAGCGGCTGACGTCCCTGTCCGCGATCCGGGCGGCCGGCGACGCCATACTGGTCGACAACAAGCCGCTGGTGCCGCCGTACACCGTGCTGGCGGTGGGGGACGGGCAGCGGCTGAGCACCGCGTTCCAGGACAGCGCCGATGGGCAGTACCTGCACGCGCTGAAGGAGAACTTCGGGATCCGGACGAGCATCTCGGTCCAGGCCGAGGTGCGTCTGCCGGCCGCGCCGAGCCTGATCGTACGTACAGCAGTGCCGAGGGGAGCCGGGGCGGCCGACGCCACCGGGCGGGCCACGGCCGACACAGGGAAGGGCACATCTTGATCGCCGTACTGGGCCTGATCGTGGGAGTCGTGGTCGGACTGTTGGTCCGGCCCGAGGTTCCGGCGGTGGTCGAGCCCTATCTTCCGATCGCCGTGGTCGCCGCCCTCGACGCGGTCTTCGGCGGCCTGCGGGCCATGCTCGACGGGATCTTCGTCGACAAGGTCTTCGTGGTCTCCTTCCTCTCCAACGTGGTCGTGGCCGCGCTGATCGTCTTCCTGGGCGACAAGCTGGGCGTCGGCGCCCAGCTGTCGACCGGCGTGGTCGTCGTCCTCGGTATCCGGATCTTCTCCAACGCGGCCGCCATCCGGCGCCATGTGTTCCGGGCGTGAGGCCGATGAGCAACGACGAGACTCCCCAGAACGAAACCCCTCAGAACGAAACCCCTGAGAACCCCTCGAACGGGACGCCGCCCCCGACTTCGAGGAACGCCGCTCCTCCGGAGCCGGCTCCCCACGACGAAGCTCCGCAGGAGGCGGCTGCCGGGAACGGCATGACGGGACGGCAGCGGCTGAAGGCCGGCCTGTGGCCGCCGCGCGTGAGCCGGGCTCAGCTCATCGTCGCCGTCCTGCTGTTCGTCCTGGGCCTCGGCCTCGCCATCCAGGTGCGCTCGACCAGTGACAACAGCGCGCTGCGCGGCGCCCGCCAGGAGGACCTGGTGCGGATCCTGGACGAGCTCGACGACCGTACGCAGCGACTCGAGGACGAGAAGGCGCGGCTGGAGAGCCAGCGCTCGGAGCTGGAGTCCAGTTCGGACCAGGCCGAGGAGGCGCGGAAGCAGACGCAGGAGAAGGAGCGGCAGCTCGGCATCCTGGCCGGCACGGTCGCGGCCGAGGGGCCGGGGATCACACTGACCATCGCGGACGGTTCGGGCGCGGTCGAGTCGGACATGCTGCTCGACGCCATCCAGGAGCTGCGCGCCGCCGGTGCCGAGGCGATCCAGGTCAACGACGTACGGGTGGTGGCGGACAGCTATTTCTCGGGCGGTGACGGTTCGATAGAGATCGATGGAACGAAGGTGGCCGCTCCGTACGTCTTCAAGGTCATCGGCAAGCCCGAGGATCTCGAGCCCGCGCTCAACATCCCCGGTGGAGTCGTCCAGACCCTGGAGAAGGAGCAGGCCACAGCCACTGTGGCCCGGTCCGAGAAGATCGTCGTGGATGCCTTGCGACCTGCGAAGCGGCCTGACTACGCTCAGTCGTCCTCGCAGTGAGGCGGGGTGCATGACGGTCACGCGACAAGGGCAAGAGGTTGCGGGGGGTCGCCGCACCACAAGCGTGGTGCGTGGTGGAAACTGTCCGGAGGATACGGACGTTGTGAGAATGTCCGGGTCGGCAGGTGTGTTCATTCAGGGTTCGTCCTGCCCCACGGGCGGGTCTGTTTCGGTCAAGGGGAATCGCCCGTGAAGTTGTTTGCGAAGTTGTTCGGCAAGAGCGCACGCGAGGACGGCGGCAACGCCAAGCACCGCGCGCCGCGCCATGCCCAGAGTGAGGAACAGGGTGGCGAGCGCCCCCTCTTCCGTGATGAGGTCGATGGCCAGGGCGGTGACATTCCGGGCGGACAGGGCGCGTCGTCTGTTGACCCTGCCGGTGCCGGCCGCATAGGTTTCGGAGAACCATCGACCTCGAGTGCGGGTGGAGGGTTCACCCCCGACCCGTATGCGACCCAGACCTCCGCGGGCCAGCCGCGGCAGGAGGATGCGTCCATGCCGGTGTGTACGAGGTGCGGTCACCGCAACACCGCGGACAGCCGTTTCTGCTCCCACTGCGGTGCGCCACTGCGTGCCGGTGTGCCCGTGGAGCGCGCGTCCGAGACGACGTCCACGATCTCGATCTCGGGTCTTGAGGCGTACGACTCCGAGGTCACCGGCCAGACCGCCGTTCCGTCGCTGTCGCCCGAGGCGCTGGCGGCCGTCGAGGCGCTGCCGACCGGTTCGGCGCTCCTCGTCGTGCGTCGTGGCCCGAACTCCGGCAGCCGCTTCCTGCTGGACGGCGAACTGACCACGGCCGGCCGTCACCCGCAGAGCGACATCTTCCTGGACGACGTGACGGTGTCGCGGCGGCATGTGGAGTTCCGGCGGGCGCAGGACGGCAGTTTCACGGTCGCCGATGTCGGCAGCCTGAACGGTACGTACGTCAACCGTGAGCCGATCGACTCGGCCGTTCTGTCCAACGGCGACGAGGTGCAGATCGGCAAGTACCGGCTGGTGTTCTACTCGAGCCAGCGGGGCGCGTAACGCCTCGGAGAAGCCTTCAGGGAAGGTCCATGCTGCGAACACCGACGGGCGGTGCCGGACACGGTGCCGCCGCCGCGGGCGACCGGCTGGTCAGCATCGGCGCGGTGCTGAATCAGCTGCGCGACGAGTTTCCCGAAGTGACCATCTCCAAGATCCGGTTCCTGGAGGCCGAGGGGCTCGTCGAGCCCCGGCGGACGGCCTCCGGGTACCGGAAGTTCAGCCCGCAGGACGTGGAGCGGCTCGCTCAGATCCTGCGGATGCAGCGTGACCACTATCTTCCGCTGAAAGTCATCCGCGAGCATCTCGACGCCCTCGCCCGGGGTGAACAGGTCACGCTGCCCGCCCCGAGCCCCCAGCGGGACCTGCTGGACGGTGCCTGGGAGGTGGAGGGCGACCGTCCGACCGCCACCCGGGTGGGCCGGGCCGAGCTGCTCGCCGCCGCCGAGGTGAGCGAGGAGGAGCTCGCGGAGTGGGAGTCGTACGGGCTCATCGCTCCGGCAGCCGAGGGCGGGTACGACGCCGAGGCGGTCACCGTCGCGAGACTTGTCGCGGACTTGGGGAGATTCGGTCTGGAACCGCGCCATCTTCGGGCGGTGAAAGCGGCCGCGGACCGGGAGGCCGGGCTGGTCGAACAGATGGTCGCGCCGTTGCGCCGGCACCGTAATCCGCAGACCAGAGCGCATGCGGAGGCCACCGCCAAGGAGCTCGCCGGGCTCTCCGTGAGGCTGCACGCGGCACTGGTGCAGACGGCGCTGGGCATCCGGTTGCAGTGATCTTGGGGGGTCCCGACTACCCAAACCGGTCGAGCACGTCCTAGGGTTGCTGTGTGAACGAGCTCGACGTTGTGGGTGTCCGGGTCGAAATGCCCTCCAACCAACCGATCGTGCTCCTGCGTGAAGTGGGAGGCGATCGGTACCTCCCCATCTGGATCGGACCGGGTGAGGCGACCGCGATCGCCTTCGCTCAGCAGGGCATGGCTCCTGCCAGGCCGCTGACGCACGACCTCTTCAAGGACGTCCTTGAGGCGGTGGGCCAGGAGCTCACCGAGGTCCGCATCACCGACCTCCGTGAAGGGGTCTTCTACGCGGAGCTGGTCTTCGCCAGCGGCGTCGAGGTGAGCGCCAGGCCGTCCGACGCGATAGCGCTGGCCCTGCGCACCGGGACGCCGATCTTCGGCAGTGACGGTGTCCTGGACGACGCCGGTATCGCGATTCCGGACGAGCAGGAGGACGAGGTGGAGAAGTTCCGCGAATTCCTCGACCAGATCTCCCCGGAGGACTTCGGTTCCAGCAGCCAGTGAGGCGTTCCGGCGAGGCTCTGTCCCGGCGGACGAAGCGGCGAAGTGCCGTCCCGCGCGGGCGCTGATCCGAGGGCGCGTCAGCGCATTCGAGTAGCCTTTCCCCGAAGAGAGATACGGGAAACCACTCTCAGGGTGATTATCACTCGGCGTGCCGAGTGTGGCGATCGTTGACGCACCCCGAGTGACTGCCTACCTTCGTGTGGGCAGGTCAAGGACGGAGGGTCGGCGTGATGAGCAGCGGCGACGGTACGGCAGGGGGCTCCCTCGGGCGTGCGCCCGGTGAGAACGGTCCGTATCCGCTTCACGGCGGTGTGAGCGACTTCGGTACGGACGCGAGTGCGGACGCGGCCACGGGTGCGGACGCGGATACGGAGACCGTGGGATACCGCGGGCCCACCGCGTGCGCGGCGGCGGGGATCACCTACCGCCAGTTGGACTACTGGGCGCGTACCGGCCTTGTCGAGCCGAGCGTTCGGCCCGCCTACGGCTCGGGGACGCAGCGGCTGTACAGCTTCCGTGACGTCGTCGTCCTCAAGATCGTCAAACGTTTCCTGGACACCGGGGTCGCGCTTCAGAACATCCGGGCGGCCGTGCAGCATCTGCGGGCCCACGGCTTTCGCGATCTGGAGCGGATGACGCTGATGAGCGACGGCGCGACCGTGTACGAGTGCTCCTCGCCCGACGAGGTCGTGGATCTGCTCCAAGGGGGGCAGGGCGTCTTCGGGATCGCGGTGGGAGTGGTCTGGCGAGACGTGGAGGCCGCGCTCTCGCAACTGCACGGTGAGCGTGTGGACACCGGCGAGACGCTGATCGGGCACAACCCCGGCGACGAGCTGGCGCGACGCCGGCGGGACCGGGCCGTCTGAGACCTGGACGCCCTGGATGGTGCTCGGGCCGGAGAGCCGGCCCCTGGGGACCGCCTGCCGGGCGCGTCCGCACGGGAGTGCGAGCCGATTGTCAGTGGCGTAGGGCAGCATCGGAGATGTGAGAGCCGCGCCGACGATTCTGCATCTGGACATGGATGCCTTCTTCGCCGCCGCCGAGCAGGCGGCGAAACCGAGCCTGCGCGGAAAACCGGTGGTCGTCGGCGGTCTCGGGCCGCGCGGAGTCGTTGCCACCGCCTCGTACGAGGCACGGCGCTTCGGCGTCCATTCGGCGATGCCCATGGCGCAGGCGCGCAGGCGGGCGCCGAACGCCGCCTATCTCGTGCCCCGGTTCGCGTTCTACCGGTCCATCAGCGAGCAGGTCATGGAGTTGCTCGGACGGCTGTCGCCCCTCGTGGAGCCGCTCAGCCTCGACGAGGCGTTCGTGGACCTGGAGGCGGGGGGCGTCGCCGACGACAGCGCGAGCGCCCGCAGGGCGGGGGAGCTGCTGCGCCGGGACATCCTCGCGACGACGGGACTGACGGGGTCGGTGGGGCTCGCGGGATCCAAGATGCTGGCGAAGATCGCGTCGGAGGAGGCGAAACCCGACGGGCTGGTGCTCATAGAGCCGGGTACGGAGCGGGAGCTGCTCGGACCGAGGTCGGTGCGGATTCTGCCGGGCGTCGGGCCGGCCACGGGGGAGCATCTGCGCAGGGCGGGGATGACGACGGTGTCGGACCTCGCGGAAGCGGGTGAGGACGAGCTTGTACGGCTGCTGGGGCGGGCGCATGGGGCCTCCCTGTACCGGATGGCCCAGGGGTACGACGACCGCCCCGTGGTGGCCGAGAGGGACGCGAAGTCCGTGTCGGTGGAGGACACCTTCGACGTGGACCTGCACGACCGGGTGCGGATCCGGATGGAGGTGGAGCGGCTCGCGGAGCGGTGCGTGGGCAGGCTGCGGGGCTCGGGGCACTCGGGACGGACGATCGTGCTCAAGGTGCGGCGGTACGACTTCTCGACCTTGACGCGGTCGGAGACGTTGCGCGGGCCCACGGACGATCCGGTGGTGGTGCGGGAGGCGGCGGGCCGGCTGCTCGAGGGGGTGGACACGACGGGCGGGGTGCGGCTGCTGGGCGTGGGGGTCAGCGGGCTGGCGGACTACACGCAGGAGGACCTGTTCGCGCAGGCGGAGGCGGCGGAGCCGCCGTCGGAGGACGAGCCGGGGGAGGCGTCCGTGGCGCCGGAGGCGGTCGAGCCGGAGGCGCCGGCCGAGCGGCGCTGGGCGCCCGGGCACGACGTACGGCACGCGGTGTACGGCGCCGGGTGGGTGCAGGGAAGCGGGGTCGGGCGGGTCACCGTGCGCTTCGAGGAGCCGGGGTCGGGGCCGGGCCGGGTGCGGACCTTCCCCGTCGACGACCCGGACCTGGAGCCGGCGGACCCGCTGCCGCTGGTGGGGGGCGGGGCGGGGACGGCGGCGGTCGCCTAGGAGCCGGCCTGCCGCACACGGGTGTGCCGACAGGGAGGGTTGCTCCCGCGGGCAAGCGGTCGCCCCGGAAGGCCGCGACGCGCGGCCCCCGGGGCGAACGGGGCTGGAGATGCCGGAGGGGCCGGTCAGGCCTCCTCCTGGCCCGCCAGGTGGCCGAAGTCGTGGTCCGGCACCGGCGGCAGGGCGATGTTGTAGTGGCGGTAGAGCTGGAGCTCCTGCTCCGGGGAGAGATGGCGGCCCACGCCGAAGTCGGGGGCGTCCTTGATCAGAGCCCGCTCGTACGGGACGTGGAGGCCGTCCTCGACCAGTTCGCTGGGCTCCAGAGGGACGAAGGCGTCCCGGCTGAACAGGCCCGTGCGGACCGCGGCCCACTCCGGCACGCCCGTCGCGTCGTCGAGGTACACCTCGTCCACGGTGCCGATCTTGTTGCCGTCGCGGTCGAACGCCTTGCGGCCGATCAGGCTGCGCGGATCGATGTCGGTCTGCACGGTCCCTCCAACTGTCGCGACTGGTCTTCAAAGACTACGAAAGTGCACATCTGGGATGTCGGCCACTTGAGCGATGGGAGCGGGAACCGCGCTGGTAGGCTGGCTGTGGCTGTCGACCCCGTGCGGGAGAGTCCTCCGGAGAGAAATTCCGGAGGCGCCGAAGGAGCAAATCCTCCCCGGAATCTCTCAGGCCCCTGTACCGCACGGACGAGGTCACTCTGGAAAGCAGGGCGGGCGTCCGACGGCATCCGCTCTCACCGACGGTGAAAGCCGGCGTGCCCTTCGGCGTGCCGGTGAAACTCTCAGGTTGAGATGACAGAGGGGGAGGCCGTCCGGGCACCCGCGCCGTGGTGCCCCTCGCAGGTCGTGACGACCAGGAGGCCTCCGTACATGACCGCCCACCGCATTCCGCTCTCCGAGCTCGAGCAGGGCATCCCGTTCGAACAGCGGCACATCGGGCCCGACGCCGAAGCCCGGGCCAAGATGCTCGCGCAGGTCGGCTACGGCTCCCTCGACGAGCTCACGGCCGCCGCCGTGCCGGACGTGATCAAGAGCGCCGAGGCGCTCGGCCTTCCCGCCGCCCGCACCGAGGCCGAGGTCCTCGCCGAGCTGCGCGGGCTCGCCGACCGCAACCAGGTCCTCGCCCCGATGATCGGCCTGGGCTACTACGGCACCTTCACCCCGCCGGTGATTCTCCGGAACGTCATGGAGAACCCCGCCTGGTACACCGCGTACACGCCCTACCAGCCGGAGATCTCGCAGGGCCGTCTGGAGGCGTTGCTCAACTTCCAGACCATGGTCGCCGACCTCACCGGTCTGCCCACCTCCGGCGCCTCGCTGCTCGACGAGGGCACCGCGGCCGCCGAGGCCATGGCCCTGTCCCGGCGCGTCGGCAAGGTCAAGAACGGCGTCTTCCTCGTGGACGCCGACGCCCTGCCCCAGACCATCGCCGTCATCGAGACCCGGGCCGAGCCGACCGGCGTCGAGGTCGTCGTCGCCGATCTGAGCGAGGGAATCCCCGCCGACATCGCCGAGCGCGGTGTCTTCGGTGTGCTGATCCAGTACCCGGGGGCCTCCGGCGCCGTCCGGGACATCAAGCCGGTCATCGACGCCGCCCACGAGCTCGGCGCGATCGTCACCGTCGCCGCCGACCTGCTGGCGCTCACGCTGCTCACCTCGCCCGGCGAGCTGGGCGCGGACATCGCCGTCGGCACGACCCAGCGCTTCGGCGTCCCGATGGGCTTCGGCGGGCCCCACGCCGGCTACATGGCCGTCCAGGACAAGCACGCCCGCTCCCTTCCCGGCCGCCTCGTCGGCGTCTCCGTCGACGCCGACGGCAACCGCGCCTACCGCCTGGCCCTGCAGACCCGCGAGCAGCACATCCGCCGCGAGAAGGCCACCAGCAACATCTGCACCGCGCAGGTGCTGCTCGCCGTGATGGCCGGCATGTACGCCGTCTACCACGGTCCCGACGGTCTGAAGCAGATCGCCCAGCGCGTCCACCGGTACGCCACGGTCCTCGCCGAGGGCCTCAGGGCCGGTGGCGTCGAGATCGTGCACGGCTCGTACTTCGACACCCTCACCGTCCGCGTGCCCGGCAAGGCCGCCGAGGCCGTCGCCGCCGCCCGTGAGGCCGGCGTCAACCTGTACCTCGTCGACGCCGACCACGTGTCGATCTCCTGCGACGAGACCACCGGCCGCGCCCAGCTCGCCGCCGTGTGGGGCGCCTTCGGTGTCGACGCCGACATCGAGGCCCTGGACGCCGCCGCCGAGGAGACGCTGCCCGACGGGCTCCTGCGCACCGACGCGTACCTGACCCACCCGGTCTTCCACGCGCACCGCTCCGAGACGTCGATGCTGCGCTACCTGCGCAGGCTCGCCGACCGCGACTACGCCCTCGACCGCGGCATGATCCCGCTCGGCTCCTGCACCATGAAGCTGAACGCGACCACCGAGATGGAGCCGGTGACCTGGCCCGAGTTCGGCCAGATCCACCCCTTCGCCCCCGTCGAGCAGGCGCAGGGCTACCTCACGCTCATCACCGAGCTGGAGGAGCGCCTCGCCGAGGTCACCGGCTACGACAAGGTGTCGATCCAGCCCAACGCCGGATCGCAGGGCGAGCTGGCCGGTCTGCTGGCCGTCCGCGCCTACCACCGCGCCAACGGCGACCTGCAGCGCACGGTCTGCCTCATCCCGTCCTCCGCGCACGGCACCAACGCCGCCAGCGCGGTGATGGCCGGCATGAAGGTCGTCGTCGTCAAGACCGCCGACGACGGCGAGGTGGACGTCGAGGACCTGCGCGCCAAGATCGAGCAGTACCGCGACGAGCTGTCCGTGCTGATGATCACCTACCCCTCCACGCACGGTGTCTTCGAGGAGCACGTCGCCGACATCTGCGCCCAGGTGCACGATGCCGGCGGCCAGGTGTACGTCGACGGCGCCAACCTCAACGCGCTGGTGGGACTCGCCAAGCCCGGCAAGTTCGGCGGCGACGTCTCGCACCTGAACCTGCACAAGACCTTCTGCATCCCGCACGGCGGTGGCGGGCCGGGCGTCGGGCCGGTCGGGGTGCGCGCGCACCTCGCTCCGTACCTGCCGAACCACCCGCTGCAGCCCACCGCGGGCCCCGAGACGGGCGTCGGCCCGATCTCGGCCGCCCCGTGGGGCTCGGCCGGCATCCTGCCGATCTCGTGGTCGTACGTGCGGCTGATGGGTGGCGAGGGCCTCAAGCGGGCCACGCAGGTCGCCGTCCTCGCCGCGAACTACATCGCCAAGCGCCTGGAGCCGCACTACCCGGTGCTCTACACGGGTCCGGCCGGTCTGGTCGCCCACGAGTGCATCGTCGACCTGCGCGCGCTGTCCAAGTCGACCGGTGTCAGCGTCGACGACATCGCCAAGCGCCTGATCGACTACGGCTTCCACGCGCCGACGATGTCGTTCCCGGTGGCCGGCACGCTGATGATCGAGCCGACCGAGTCCGAGGACCTGACCGAGCTCGACCGCTTCTGCGACACGATGATCGCGATCCGCGGCGAGATCGAGAAGGTCGCCTCGGGCGAGTGGCCCGCCGACGACAACCCGCTCCACAACGCGCCGCACACCGCGGCCGCGCTGGGCGGCGAGTGGAACCACCCGTACACCCGTGACGAGGCGGTCTTCCCGGCCGGTGTCTCGGCCGCGGACAAGTACTGGCCGCCGGTCCGCCGCATCGACGGGGCGTTCGGCGACCGCAACCTGGTCTGCTCCTGCCCGCCGCTGGACGAGTACGACAACTGATCAGGGACCGAGCATGAGTCAGGGCCGGTTCGGAGGTCTCCTCCGGGCCGGCCCTTGTCGTGTTCTCGGTCCCTCGTACGGGTCCTGGTGCCTGAACCGCCTCGTCGTCAGGCGGCGGTCGTCACCTGCCCCACCCTCAGCGGGCGGTGCGGGGCGATGATCTGCCCGTCCGGCAGCAGTTCACCGGTGTCCTCGAAGAGCAGGACCCCGTTGCACAGCAGGCTCCAGCCCTGCTCCGGGTGGTGCGCCATGAGGCGGGCCGCCTCCCGGTCGGCGGAGTCGGCGGTGGGACAGGCTGGCTGGTGCTGGCACATGGGTGGGTTCTTTCGCTGCGTCGTGATGAGTGTCGTCCTGCGGCTCGATGCGGTGCTCATGGCCGCCCCCCGTTGTCGGTTCGGTTGGTCCAGTGTTCCCCTACGGACGTCGATCCGCAGGGATTTCGCGGCAGCTCTTCCTACTGCATGAAGACGTATCACTCTCGCGGGCGGTTCAGCTCAACTGGGCGGTCACTTCGGGTGGTTCGGAGTAGCACCAAAGGGCTAGTCCGTACGGGGGGAGTCGTTCGACGAAGGTGTTCGACCTGGTCCGGACGGAATTCCGCCCCGCGACCGGGCCGGCCGCGGGGCGGGGAGGGGGGACGGATCAGGCCGGCGCCGGCGTGCCGAACAGCGGCGGCGGCGCCAGGCGCAGGGTGAGGACGGGCAGCAGGTCGGCGACCCGGTGCGGGCGATGGGCGGCGATTCCCGGCGGCGCGGGGGCGAGCGGGACCAGCAGGTCGGTGGGTGCGGGCGGGCCCGAGGCGCCGTCGGCCTCGGTGTCGCCGTGCAGCCAGAGCGTCAGCATGTACAGCTCCGGTATGGACAGCAGCCGGGGCTGGTACGGCGTGGGCAGGGCGTCGGCCTGGAGCAGCGCGCGTTCCGTGGCGGTGACGTACGGCCCTTCGAAGAAATGCGAGAACGACCAGCCGTCGGGGGTGAGCATGGTGTCCGCGGCGGCGACGGCCCTGTCGGTGCCCCGGATGAGGAAGCGCCAGCCGGCGAGCCGGGTGCGCGGAGCCTGTCCCGGGGGGACGACCTGGTCCCGTACGTCGAGGACGTGTACGGGCAGCGGGAGTTCGGGGCTCAGCGGGCCCTGGGCGGTTCGGAGGGCGGGCGTTCGCGCCTCGCGGACGGCGGTGGGGGAACCGAGGGCCGCGAGGACACTGCGCAGGGCCGGCGCAGGGGCCGGTGAGGGTCGGAGCATGGTGGGTCGCCTCTCGCTCAGGAGACACGGTGACGCGTGGGCAGGTACGACGGCGCTGTCAGCTGCCGGGCCGGAAGGGGGGCCAGGAGGCCATGGCCGGGCGCCAACACTCTGCCTCGTTCGCGGAGTTTATACGAGAGGTGTTCACACAGTGTTTCCGCTAGCGCTCGCCGATATTACAAGCAAGGTCCTATCCGGTCCTTTTCGTGCGGCGATTCGGCGGCTTCCCGGTGGGTTCCTAGGCGCCGGCCTGCGGCGTTGTTCCCGCTGCGGACGGCCGGATATCGATCCCATGGTTCCGACAATTATGTCGATGGAATATGTCTCTGATCGGTGCCTCGGGGATGTGCCGGACGGGAATCTCTTCAGCCTATCGGTCCACGGGGTTGTCGCGCAGGCGTTATGGATCAGTAGGCTGGGGCATCATCGTCCGTGACACTCGCGGCCGTCGCCGCGGCCGCCCATGCTGGAGGGACGCTTCGATGGGGGAGAAGGTCGAGACAGACGGGTTCGGCCTGTCTGACCGGCAGCGATATCGCAGGAAGCTCCAGCAGTGCCTCGCGGGGCTCGCGAGGCTTCTGGCGGAGAAGAGGTTCGACCGGCCGCGGAATCTCATGGGTCTGGAGATCGAACTCAATCTCGCCGGGCGCGACGGTATGCCCAGGATGGTCAATCAGCCGGTGCTGGAGCGGATCGCGAGCCCGGATTTCCAGACGGAACTGGGAATGTTCAATCTCGAAGTGAACATCGCCCCGCACCGTCTCGACGGACGGGTATTCGACCGCCTCGGGGAGGAGCTCACCACCAGTCTAGGATATGCCGACCGCAAAGCCCGTGAAGTCGACGCGAGCGTGGTCATGATCGGAATTCTGCCCACGCTCACCCAGGACGACCTCGTCTCCGAGAACCTCTCCTCGGTCGACCGCTACACCCTCCTCAACGACCAGATCGTCGCCGCCAGGGGCGAGGACTTCACCCTCGACATCCACGGCGTGGAGCGGCTGACGTGCACCGCCACGTCGATCGTGCCGGAGGCGGCCTGCACCTCCGTACAGCTGCACCTCCAGGTCACCCCGCAGCGTTTCGCCGCCGTCTGGAACGCGGCGCAGGCCGTGGCCGCGGTCCAGATCGCGGTGGGAGCCAACTCGCCGTTCCTCTTCGGGCGCGAGCTGTGGCGCGAGTCCCGGCCGCCGCTCTTCCAGCAGGCCACGGACACGAGGCCGCCGGAGCTCCAGGCGCAGGGGGTGCGCCCGAGGACCTGGTTCGGGGAGCGGTGGGTGGATTCCGCGTACGACCTCTTCGAGGAGAACCTGCGCTACTTCCCCCCGCTGCTGCCGATCTGCGACGAGGAGGACCCGCTGCTCGTCCTCGACCGGGGCGGGGTGCCGCGGCTGCGCGAGCTCGTGCTGCACAACGGCACCGTCTACCGCTGGAACCGCCCGGTGTACGGCTGGGTGGACGGGGTCCCGCATCTGCGGGTGGAGAACCGCGTCCTGCCGGCCGGGCCGACCGTCACCGACGTCGTCGCCAACGCGGCCTTCTACTACGGCCTGGTGCGGGCGCTGGCCGAGGAGGCCCGGCCGGTGTGGAAGCGGCTGCCGTTCGAGGACGCGGCCGTGAACTTCGAGACCGCGTGCCGCCACGGGATCGACGCGGAGCTGCGCTGGCCGCGGCCCGGCCGGTCGGGCGGGGTGGCGGCGATTCCGGCGGTACGGCTGGTCCTGGACGAGCTGCTGCCGCTGGCCGCGGCAGGCCTCGACGCCTGGCGCGTCGAGCCGGCGGACCGCGACTTCTACCTCGGCGTGATCGAGGAGCGCTGCCGCGGGCGGATCAACGGGGCGTCATGGCAGGCCGACACCTTCCACCGGGCGCTCGACTCCGGCCTCGACCGGGAGGCGGCGCTCGCGGCCACGACCGTGCGTTACGCCGAGCTGATGCGGGCGGGGGAGCCGGTCCACACCTGGCCGGTGGGGATCCCGTAAGGGCCGGGCCCCGCGCGCGGCGGGGCGGCCGACGGTCGGCAGAAGCGGGGGAATGGCGTCCGGCCAGGAGCGTCACGCATGATCTCCGTACCCGGGAAGCGATGGGGAAGTGGAGACAGGTGTGGTGTCGGAGCAACGAGTGGTGGCCGGTTCTCTTCCCCCTGAGGAGCCCTCGCGCAGGATCCTGCGGTCCGAGACGGTGGTCGTGCTCGCGCTCTCGCTCGGAGCGAGCGGGGTCTCGGCCCTCATCAGCTTCATCGGGTCGCTGACCAAGCCGGGAGGGCTGAAGGACCAGGCGGCGACGCTCAACGGCTCGTACGCTCCGGGGCGCCCCTGGCTCGACCTCGCCTGGCAGCTCTTCGGCATCGCCTCGGCGCTCGTGCCGGTCCTCCTCGTCGCACATCTGCTGCTGCGCGAGGGCTCCGGGCTGCGGGCGATCGGCTTCGACCGGACGAGGCCGTGGCCGGATCTCGGGCGGGGCGCGCTGGTGGCGGCAGGGATCGGGAGCGCCGGGCTCGCCTTCTACCTGATCGCGCGAGCGTCGGGGTTCAACCTGACGGTGGTGCCCGAGGCGCTGCCCGAGGTGTGGTGGAAGTACCCGGTACTGATCCTCTCGGCGGTGCAGAACTCCGTCCTGGAGGAGGTCATCGTCGTCGGCTATCTGCTGCGCCGGCTCGACCAGTTGGGATGGTCGCCGGCAGCCGCCCTGGCGGCGAGCTCGGTGCTGCGCGGCTCGTACCACCTCTACCAGGGCGTCGGTGGCTTCGTCGGGAACATGGTGATGGGCGTCGTCTTCGTCTGGCTCTACCGGCGCTGGGGCCGGGTCGGACCGCTCGTCGTGGCCCACGCGCTGCTCGACATCGTGGCCTTCGTGGGATACGGCCTGCTGGCCGGGAAGGTCGACTGGCTGCCCACCCCGTAGGGGGTACGGAACCTAGGGTGCGGGAAGGGGCGTACGGCGGTGGCCGTGCGCCCCTTCGGGGTGTACGGGGTCAGGCGCGCAGCTCGCCTTCGATGACCGTCACGGCGTGGCCGGTCAGAAGGGTGCGGTCGCCGCGCAGCCGGGTGCGGACGAGGCCGGTGCGGGCGCCGCCCTGGAATCCGGTCAGCTCGTCGCGGCCGAAGCGGGCGGACCAGTAGGGGGCGAGCGCCGTGTGGGCGCTGCCGGTGACGGGGTCCTCGTCGATGCCGACGCCGGGGAAGAAGCCGCGGGAGACGAAGTCGTAGCCGCGCTCGGGCCGCTGGGCGGCGGCGGTCACGATGACACCCCGGTCGGAGAGGTGGGCGAGAGCCGCGAAGTCGGGCCTGACCGAGCGCACGGTCTCCTCGTCGCGCAGCTCCACGACCAGATCACCGATGTGGGCGGCGGTGTCGTGGACGGAGACCACCTCGACGCCCAGTGCCTTCTCCAGGCCGTCCGGGACCGGCACGGGCGTCACCGGCGAGGTCGGGAAGTCCATCGTGATGGTGCCGTCCTCCTCGGCCGTGGCGCTGAGGACGCCGCACCGGGCCGCGAACCGGACGGTGCCGGTCGCCGCGCCGGTCGTGTGCAGGACGTGCGCGGTGGCGAGCGTGGCGTGACCGCACATGTCGACCTCGGTGGTCGGGGTGAACCAGCGCAGCGCCCAGTCGGCCTCGCCGCCCGCCGGGAGGGGGTGGGCGAAGGCGGTCTCGGAGAGGTTGACCTCCGCGGCCACCTTCTGGAGCCAGTGGTCGTCCGGGAAGGAGTCGAGCAGCAGGACCCCCGCCGGATTGCCGGAGAAGGGTCGGTCGGTGAAGGCGTCGACGATTCGAATCCGCATGCCCCGGAACGTACCGCCGGTGCGAAGCGGCGGGCCAAGGCCAATCGCGGGTGAGTGGACCGGTTGAGCCGTGAGGTGGGACGGAATCCGGCGTGGCTCGCGAACGCGGCCGGCAGTCGCGGACGGCCCGCACTCTCCTTCGGGTGAGTGCGGGCCGTCGCTGCGCCGGCGTGGGTCAGGTCAGCAGCTGGAAGCGGAGCTGATGCGGATCTTGTCGACCACCCAGGAGTTGAACGTGGTGGTGCTGTTGGGCGGGGCGCAGTACGTCCTGCCGTTGGTGAAGCGCGCGTACACCACGTCGTCGCGGCGGGTGTCACCAAATAGTCACCGTTCAGTGGCACCGGAGTTCCGTGGCACCGGACAGCGGCGCGGCCCGGGACCGCTTGGCAAACGAATAGTTCCGATATATCGTTGACGCATCGCGACAGTGCAACGATGTAACCCGACGGAAGGAGCGTTGCGATGCGTACACATGGACACGAGCACGGGCATGGTCATGGGGACTGCGGGCCCGGCCACCGCGGCCGTGGGGAATTCGGGCGCGGTGACTTCGAGCGCCGGCGCGCTGCCTTCGGGCCCTTCGGGCCCGGCTTCGGTGGCGGACCGTTCGGGGGGCCCTTCGGAGGCCGCGGCCGCGGGGGCGGTGGACGGGGGAGGGCCCGGCGCGGAGACGTGCGGGCCTCGATCCTCGCGCTGCTCAAGGACCGTCCGATGCACGGCTACGAAATGATCCGGGAGATCGGTGAGCGCAGCGGCGGGGCGTGGAAGCCCAGCCCCGGCTCCGTCTATCCGACCCTGCAGCTGCTCGAGGACGAGGGGCTGATCGCCAGCGCGAGCGACGGCGGAAAGAAGCTGTTCACGCTCACGGGCGCCGGTCGCGCCGAGGCCGAGTCGGGGCCGGAGGCCCCCTGGGAGGAGGCCGGGCGCGGTGTCGACTGGGACGCCCTGAACGAGATCCGGCAGGCCGGCTTCGGCCTGATGGAGGCGTTCGGGCAGGTCTGGAAGACCGGCAGCCCCGAGCAGCGGCAGAAGGCCGTCGAGGTCATCAACGACGCCCGCAAGAAGATGTATCTGATCCTGGCCGACGAGCACTGAGCGGCCGGGGGGGAGGGGCCTCGCGGCGATCCGCCGCGGGGCCCCTTTCGCGTATGCCGTGAGAGCGTCGGTGCGCCTCTGTGCTCGTCCGGTGCGTGCCGATGCGCGTCAGGTCACCAGGCCCGCCAGCTTGCGCAGCGACTCGTTCAGCGCCGCCGTCGCCGAGTCCTTGAGCTTGCCCGCCATCAAGGAGACCGCCGCGCCCGTGAACTCCCCGTCGATGCGCACGGTCGTCGCGTCACCGTCCGCCGCCAGTGAGTAGCGCGTCCCGACCATGACCCCCATCGGGCCCTTGCCCCGGATGGCCAGCACCCGGGCGGTCTCCAGCTCCTCGACCGTCCATGTCACCTCGGCCGGGAATCCCATCAGCTTCATGTTCTCCGCGAAGGTGGCGCCCGTTTCGAGCGAGGCCGGGCCGCCGTTCGGAAAGTCGGTGTGGGTGGCGTTCCACTCGCCGTACGAGGAGAAGTCCGTCAGCCGTGCCCAGACCTTCTCGGCCGGCGCATCGAGTCGTGCCTCCGCGCTGACTTCGGCCATGCGACCACCCCTTCACGCGTCCACGTTCGCTGGTTGGCATCCGGTGTCGCGGAACGTAGCCGTACGGCCGTGAACATTCAATACTGATGAACCGTCAGTTGCGTGCCAGTTCCTCGACGTCTCCGATCCACCAGATCTGCGCCGAGTCGAACCAGTCGGAGGCCCGGGGCCCGCCGCTCTCGTCGTGGCAGTGGAACGCGGCCCAGAACAGGTCGGCCGGCAGTGCCTCCCGCGGTGCGTACACGCGGTACACGTACTGCCGCCCGTCGAGCGCGAGAAGGGCGACCATCCAGAACATGTACGGGAGACGTTACGGGAGGGGGCTGTGGTTGCGTCCGGGGCGCGAGGCAAGGCGGCGCGCGCCCCGGACACCGAACCGGCGCGATCTCATCCCCGAGAAGGAGGAACCGCTCGGGTACGCACAACTCCGGTGGGACGCGCACATGCTTCTCACCGGGGATGCTCCGGCCGCCGCCGGCTGATGAGGTGGGAGGGTGCAAAGACCCGTCCACCGCGTGCCCCCGCAGTCGCCGATCCGGCGCGCGGAGATGGCCGCCGGCCTCACCGCCGAACTCGCGGCGGTCGTGGCGGGTGCGCGCCGGAGAGCGCTCCGGGACGGCGACCGGCAGATCGACACCGCCCATCTGCTGCACTCGCTCGTCGAGTCCGACCCCGAGGTGGGCGCCGCTTTCGAGGACGCTTCGCAGCGCGCCCGCCTCCTCGGCTATCTGGTTCAGCGCTCCATCGGATACGGGCTGCGCTGGCAGGGCTCGGTCGAGGAGCCCGGCGGCGGACATCTCGTACGGCGGGCAGACCTGGGGGGCGGCACGGCGGAGTGGTCGCCCTCGGCCGCCGCGGCCATGGCGAGCGCCTTCGAGCGGGCCGCGTCGCGCGGTGAGCCGTGCGCCCGTGGCCTGGATCTGCTCGCCGCCATCGCCGCTGATCCGGGCAGCCGGGCCGTCGAGGTGCTCCGCAGGGCACGGGTGGATCCGTGCGCGCTGGGGGACCGGATCGGGGCGCTGTCTCAACAGGTGTAACGGGGGTTACGCACCTGACGCCATCCTGTCATGATGGCCCGATGCACGCGTCTCAGGGGAGAAGCGCCGGCCTGGGACTCGCCCTGGCCTCGGCCTTCGCATTCGGTGGTTCAGGAGTGGCGGCCAAGCCGCTCATCGAGGCGGGACTCGACCCGCTGCATGTCGTATGGCTCCGGGTGACCGGTGCCGCGCTCGTCATGCTGCCCGTCGCCTGGCGCCACCGCGACCTTCTGCGACGCAAGCCCGCGCTGCTCGCCGGCTTCGGCCTCCTCGCCGTCGCCGGTGTCCAAGCCTTCTACTTCGCCTCCCTGTCCCGCATTCCGGTCGGGGTCGCGCTCCTCATCGAGTACCTCGCACCCGCCCTCGTGCTCGGCTGGGTCCGCTTCGTCCAGCGCCGCCCGGTGACCCGCGCCGCCGCTCTCGGCGTCGTCCTCGCCGTCGGCGGACTCGCCTGCGTGGTGCAGATCTGGTCCGGGCTGAGCTTCGACCTGCTCGGGCTGCTCCTCGCCCTCGGCGCCGCCTGCTGCCAGGTCGGCTACTTCGTCCTCTCCGACCAGAGCGGCGACGAGTCGGACCCGGCCGATCCGCTCGGCGTCATCGCCTACGGACTGCTCTTCGGCGCCCTCGTCCTGACCGTCGTCGCCCGCCCGTGGGGCATGGAGTGGTCGGTCCTCGGCGGCACCGCCGACATGAACGGCACCGACGCGCCGGCCTGGCTGCTCCTCGGCTGGATCGTGCTGATCGCCACCGTGCTCGCCTATGTCACCGGAGTCATCTCGGTGCGCAGGCTCTCACCGCAGGTGGCGGGCGTCGTCGCCTGCCTGGAGGCCGTGATCGCGACCGTCCTCGCCTGGGTGCTGCTCGGCGAACACCTCGCGGCCCCGCAGATCCTCGGCGGCGCGGTGGTCCTGGTCGGCGCGTTCATCGCCCAGTCGTCGACACCGAAGGCCGCGTCGCCGGGCCCGGTGGCCGGGACCGGTCCGGCCGGCCGGGAAACGGAGTTGTCGGCCGACCGGGCCTCCCTCTAGGGTCACGATCATGATGAAGACCGTACTTTCGCCGCCGGCCGCCTAGGCGCGGGCGGCACTCTCCCTGACGAAGACCGGGCTCGGGCAGTCCCCGAGCGGGTCCTCGCTGCCCCCGTGCGCAGTCGAGCGACCACATCACCCGTCTTCACACGGAGAAGCACGTGTCGAAATCTCCCTCCTCCGCTCTCACTTTCGCGGACGCGTCCGCGTCTGGGGCCCGGTCCGCTTCTGGGGCCCCGGCTGCGGCCGCGCCCGCCGTCGGGCGGAGCCTCCTCTGTCTCGCCGTCGCCGGAATCGCCTGGGGCACGGCCGGTGCCGCCGCCTCGCTGATCTTCCGGGGCAGCGACCTGGGGCCGCTCGCCCTGTCCTTCTGGCGCTCGGCCGGCGGCCTGGTTCTGCTGCTCGGGGCGCTGGCCCTGCGGCCTCGGCGCGCCGGAGTCCGGCCGACCGAGCCCCGCAGCCGGCGGCTGATCCGCATCCTCGGTACGGGGATCTCCATGGGCGTCTTCCAGGGCGCCTACTTCGCCGCCGTCGAGGCGACCGGCCTCGCGGTCGGCACCCTGGTCACGCTGGGCGCGGGGCCGGTCCTGATCGCCGTCGGCGCCCGGCTGACCCTCGGCGAACGGCTCGGGCGCGGCGGGATCGCCGCCGTCGCCGGGGCGCTCGCCGGGCTCGCCGTCCTGGTCCTGGGCGGCGACGGCGGTGGCGTCCGGCCGCTGGGCGTGGCCTTCGCGCTCCTTTCGGCGGCCGGGTACTCGGCGGTCACCCTGCTCACCCGGTGGCGGGGGCGGGACGGCGGGCCGTCGGACGCCCTGTCGACGACCGCGTGGGCCTTCGCGATCGGAGCGGCCGGGCTGCTGCCGGCCGCGATCGTCGAGGGGCTCGTGCCGCACACGGCCGAGCCGCTGCGGGTGCTGGGCCTGCTGGTGTACGTGGCGGCCGTCCCGACGGCGCTGGCGTACGCGCTCTACTTCACCGGAGCGGCCGCCGTCCGCGCCGCGACGGTCTCCGTGATCATGCTCCTGGAGCCGGTGAGCGCGTCGCTGATCGCGGTCACGGCCCTCGGTGAGCGACTCACCGCCGCCACCGTGACGGGCACCCTGCTGCTGCTCGCGGCCGTCGTGGGCCTGTCGGTCTCGGAGAGCCGGACGGCGCCCGCGTCCCGCGAGGAGGTGCGGGGCTAGCTGTATCGACGCGCGGCGGACCGTTCCGGGGCGGGGTCCGGGCCACCCTGCCCGGAACGGTCCGTCCGGGCCACCCGGCCCGGAACGGTCCGTCCGGCGTTCGCCGGGCCCCGCCCGTCACGTCGTGGTGCCGGAGCGGGCGCGGCGGCGGAGTTGGTGGGTGCGGGCCGCCGCGTCGCCGGGGGCGGCGCGGCGCGCGAGACCCTCGGCGATCCGGTTCTGGACCGCCTCCGGCTTGTGGTTCGCGTACTTGAACTTGGCGCGGACGTCCGTCACTTCGAGGCGCAGCACCCGCAGGCCCGACAGCAGCCGTCCGAAGGGCGCCTCGCCGGCCGTGACGGGGGCCGTGCCGCCCTCCGGCTGGAAGTGGGCGACCTGGCGGTCGAGCAGCTCCGCCTTCTCCGCCGGGTCGTCGACCACCCGCGCGGTGCAGCGCAGCTGGACGGCGGCGTAGAAGGACGTGGGGGTGCCGTGCTCGGCCGGGGTCCCCTCGGGGGCCGCCCAGGGGCCGGGAACGAACACATAGTCGTCCACCACGCTCAACAGGACCGTCGGGTTCTCCTCCAGCGCCGCCCACATCGGGTTCGGGCGGGCGAGGTGGGCGATCACCTGCCCGTACCGGCCCGGCTCGGAGTCGTAGCGGAAGTGCATCGGCTGCACCCACGGCGGTTCGCCGGGCAGGCCGTTGACCGCGAGCTGGCCGAAGTCGTGGCCGCTCAGCCAGGAGCGCCACTCGTCGTCGTCCTGAACGGAGTCCCAGGGATGGATCAGCATGGCGCGGCCCTCAGCCGAGGGAGAGGTAGTCGGGCAGGGCGATCACCGGATCGAGGTCGTCGGACGGGATCGGGGTGCCGTAGGCCGGGCGTACGGGGATCACACCGGCCCAGTGGGGGAGCGTGAGGTCCTCGGGCTCGTCGTTGGGGCCGCCGGTGCGGACCTTGGCGGAGACCTGGTCGAGGTCGAGACGGAGGACGGCCGTGGCGGCGAGCTCCTTGGCGTCGGCCGGGCGCGCGTCGTGGGAGCGGCCGGGGACGACATGGTCGACCAGGGCGTCCAGCGCGGTGCGCCGTTCCTCGGGGTCGGTCACCTGGTGGGCGGTGCCGTGGACCATGACGGAGCGGTAGTTGATCGAGTGGTGGAAGGCGGACCGGGCCAGGACCAGGCCGTCGACATGGGTGACGGTGAGGCAGACGGGCAGCCCGGCGGTCTCGGCGCCCTTGCCCGCCATGCGCAATGGGCGGGAGCCGGTCGAACCGTGGACATAGAGGCGTTCACCGATCCGGCCGTACAGGGTCGGCAGCACGACCGGGGCGCCGTCGCGGACGAAGCCGAGGTGGCAGACGTACGCCTCGTCGAGTATCGAGTGCACCAGGGCGCGGTCGTACGAGGCACGGTCGCGTCCCCGCGTGGGGAAGGTCCGCTCGGTCCGCTCGTAGGTGTCCGTCATTGCGCTCTCCATTGCACTAGTGCATAATGTGGTTTGTGCTAGGAGAGTATCGGATCGAAGGTCGTCGCGCATCGGAGATTGCCGCGAGCGTGGAGCGGGGAGTGGCCACGGGTGCGCTGGAACCAGGGCAACTGATCCCTCCCATGCGAGAGTTGGCCGGCAGCCTCGGGGTGAACGCCAATACGGTCGCGGCCGCGTACCGCATCCTGCGCGAGCGCGGGGTGATCGAGACGGACGGCCGGCGCGGCAGCCGGGTGCGGCCCAGGCCCGCGACCACGGCTCGCGGGTCCATCCGCGTGGAGTCACCGGCCGGTGTCCGGGACGCGGGCAAGGGCAACCCGGACCCCGCGCTGCTGCCGGCGCTGGGGCCCGCGCTCGCGGAGGCGGCCCGCCAGGCGGCCGAGCGGCCCAGGCTGTACGGCGAGGCGCCGGTCGACGAGGAGTTCGCCCGGCTCGCGCGGGCCGCGCTGGACGCGGACGGGGTGCCCGACGGGCCGATCGCCGTCACATCGGGGTCGCTCGACGCCATCGAGCGGGTCCTCGCCGTCCACCTCAGGCCGGGGGACGGGGTCGCCGTCGAGGACCCCGGGTGGGGGAGTCTGCTCGACCTGGTTCCGGCGCTCGGGCTGCGTCCGGTGCCGGTCGCGGTCGACGACGAGGGGCCGCTGCCGGACGACATGGCGCGGGCGCTGCGGCAAGGGGCGCGGGCCGTGATCGTCACCGCTCGGGCGCAGAACCCGACCGGCGCGGCGGTGACCGCGCGCCGCGCCGAGGAGCTGCGGCGCCTCCTCGGCGCCCACCCGGACGTGCTGCTCATCGAGGACGACCACGGCCACGGCATCGTCGACCTTCCGCTGCACCCGTTGGCCGGTGCGACCGACCGCTGGGCGATGGTCCGCTCGGTCGCCAAGGCGTACGGACCGGATCTGCGGATCGCCACGCTGACCGGGGACGCGGAGACCGTCGACCGGGTGCTGGGGCGCCAACAGCTCGGGCCCGGCTGGGTCAGTGGACTGCTCCAGAGCGCCGTCGCACATCTGTGGGCCACCGGCGCCGTGGACGCGGCGGCCGTCGCGGGCTCCTACGCCCGGCGGCGCGACGGGCTCGTGCGCGCCCTTGGACGACGCGGGGTCGAGGCGCACGGGCGCAGCGGAATGAACGTGTGGGTGCCGGTCGCCGACGAGACGGGAGCCGTGGCGCGGCTCCTCGGCGCGGGCTGGGCGGTGGCTCCGGGAGCCCGCTTCCGGATGAACGCCGGGCCGGCCGTCCGGCTGACCGTCTCCGGCCTGACCATGGACGACATCGAGCCCCTGGCCGACGCCGTCGCCGCCGCGGCGGGACCGGCGCCGGCGCGGAGTTACGGCTGAGGCGGGGAGAAGGCCGGGCTGTCCTCCGGGCGGGCAGGCCGTCCTCACGGGCGGCCCGTCGTGGTGCCCGAGGTGCATGCCACGGGCGAGGGGGAGGGGTGGTCTGCGGGCGTCGGCACGGGCGGCTCCGTGACGACGGGTTCTGCCGGAACCGGGCCTGCCGGGGCGGGGCCGTTGGCGGGGCCGTGCGGGCCGGAGGACCCGGCCGCGGCCGCCGTACCCGCGGCTGCCGTACCGGCGACCGCCGTACCCGTGCTGGCCGGGCTCGTCGCCGACCGGCGGCGAGGGCCGCGTGTCTGGGTGAGGGCGGCGCCGGCGAGGACGATGACGGCGCCGATCGGGGTGTTCCACGTCAGCTGTTCGTCCAGGAGCGCGACGCCCGCCGTCGTGGCGATGACGGGGATGAAGTACGTGACCATCGAGGCCGTCGTCGGGCCCACCTCGGCCACGACCCCGTACTGCAGCAGCATCGCGTACCCCGTGCCCAGCGCCCCCAGCGCGATCACGGCGAGCAGCGGAACGATCTCGACGGACGCCGGAAGCGTGGTGAACAGCGGGGTGACCACGGCCAGTTGCAGTGTCGCAAGGCCCACCTGGGAACCCGCGAGGGAGAGATGGGAGGCGCCGGTCCCCGCCAGCGTGCGGCGGACGTAGATCCAGCCCACCGCGTAACTGAACGAGGCGAGCAGCGCCATCGCCGTGCCCGAGACATCGAGGCCGGAGAAACCCTGCCAGGCGCCGAGCACCGTCAGGACCCCGATGAAACCGATGCCCAGACCCGCCGCGCGCACCCGCGTCGGGCGGTCCTCGGAGAGCGCCACCAGGGACAGCGCCATGCCCCACAGGGGCGTCGTCGCGTTGCAGATGCCCGCGAGGGTCGACGGGATCGTCAGCTCGGAGTAGGCGAAGAGCGAGAACGGGAGCGCGTTGAGGAGGAACGCGGCGACCGTGAGATGGAGCCATGTGCGGGCACCTCGCGGCAGCCGCTCACGCTTGATCGCCATGACGGTGGCGAGCACCGCCGTACCGAACAGCAGCCGCCCGAACGTCACTTGGAAGGGGGCGAACCCTTCCGTACCGACCTTGATGAGCAGAAAGCTGAAGCCCCAGATCAGGGCGAGGATGCCGAAGCGGACGCGCCAGTCCAGCGTGCGGCGAGGGTGGTGGGCGGCGGGAAGGAGGGCCCGGGACGGGGCGGCGGAGCTCATGCCGTACAGACTGACCGCTCCGATCTCGTAGAACAAGCGAGATTATTTGGACCTCATGCCTTAGCATCGCTTACATGTTGAATCTGGAGCGCCTGCGGACCCTGGACGCCGTCGCGCGGCACGGCTCGGTCAGCGGCGCGGCCGACGGTCTGCATGTCACCACCTCGGCCGTCTCGCAGCAGCTGTCCAAGCTGGAGCGCGAGATCGGCCAGCAGCTGCTCGCGAAGAACGGACGGGGTGTGCGGCTCACCGACGCCGGACTGCTCCTCGCCGAGCACGCCGCGCGGATCCTCTCCCAGGTGGAGCTCGCCCAGTCCGACATCGAGGCCCAGCGCGGCCAGGTCGTCGGCGAGGTGCGGATCGCCGCGTTCCCCACGGCCGCCCGCGGGCTGTTCCCCGGTACGCTCCGCGCGCTGCGCGCCGCCCACCCCGAACTGCGGGTGCGTACCAGTGAGATGGAACCGGAGCAGGGCATTCGGGAGGTGCTCCGGGGCGATGCCGACCTCGCGATCGTGCTCGACTGGAGCAACAAGCGGGCTCCGGTCCCCGGCGGACTGGAGCGGGTCCATCTTCTCGACGACGCCGCCGACGTCGCCCTGCCCGTCGATCATCCGCTGGCCGGACGCGCGGAGGTGGACCTGGAGGACTTCGGCGACGAGGACTGGGTGTCCTGGCCGGAGGGCGAGTTCTGCCACGACTGGCTGATATTCACCCTGCGCTCGCAGGGCATCGAGCCGCGCATCACCCACTGCGCCGGGGAGCACCACACCCAGCTCGTGCTGATCGCCGCGGGGCTCGGCGTCTGCCTGACCCCCCGCCTCGGGCGCGGCCGCGCCCCGGACGGCGTGGCTTTCGTGCCTGTACGGCAGAAGGTGCGGCGGCACATCTACGCGACCTGGCGCACGGACGCCGCCCGGCGGCCGTCGATCCGGGCCGCGGTGGAGGCGCTGCGGGAGGCGGGCGCCTCGCTGAGCAGCTGAGTACGCGAGCAACCGAGTACGTGAACGGCTGAGTACGTGAACGGCTGAGTACGTGAACGGCTGAGTGCGTGGGCGACTGGGCGGCGTACGAGAGTGGTGGGTGCTGCGAACGGCCCGCGGCCGGACCGCGCCCGACCGTCCTCGCCGGGTTCCTTCAGAGGTGCGCCAGCTTGCGGAAGTCCCAGGAGGCGATCGCGGTCGGAGTCAGCTTGAGCCACGCGTGCAGACCGTCGTGCGGCATGGACGCCAGGCCGAAGTACTTGGCCGCGAAGAGCCGCTCCGGGACGTCGAGCTCGGGGCAGGGCTCGCCCGTGCGCGGGGCTTCGCCGACGAAGACGGCGGTACCCGACAGTTCGGCGCCGCGCAGCTCCCCGTACTCCTCGCCGTCGTCCACCACCACCGCGATCCGGGGGTCGGCGCGCAGCTGCGTCCAGCGGCGGCTGCGGGTGATCGAGTACAGCCAGAGCGAGGTGCCGTCCCAGACGAACCAGAGCGCGCCGACATGCGGCCGGCCGTCGGCGGAGACGGTCGCGACCCGGCAGGTGCGCTGCTCGGTGAGGAAGGTGTCCAGCTCGGCCGGGGTCATCATGATCCGGCGCCCCCGGCGCTGCGTCACGGCCATCGTCCGCCCCCTTCAATTGTTCTGATGATGTGTCAGAAAGAATGGAGGCTCTTCCTTCCACGGGCAAGGGTGGCTAGCCTCGCCCGCCCGGGGCGGCGCCCGATCGCACCGGCACGGAGGGGGAGACATGACCGGCGCCGCTCAGTGGAAACAGCTGCGGGAGCAGCTCGCACCGGCCGGCACGGTGCTGCTCACCGTCGAGTGCCAGCAGGGTGTGGTCGGCCGGGACGGCGCACTGCCCGAACTCGCCGCCGCGGCCCGGTCTTCGGGGGCGCTCCGGAACGTCGCGCGGCTGGTCGCGGCCGCGCACGAGGCCGACGTGCAGGTGCTGCACGCGGTCGCCGAGCGCCGGCCCGACGGGCGGGGCGCCAACCGCAACGCCCGGCTCTTCCGCGCCGCCGCCCGGCTTCCCGTGCAGCAGTACAGCGGCAGCACGGCGGTACGGATCGCCGCACCGATCGAGGTCGCGGACGAGGACCTCGTCGTACGACGGCTGCACGGGCTTTCGCCCATGGCCGGGACCGATGTCGACCCGCTACTGCGCAACCTCGGCTGCCGCACCCTGGTCGTGACCGGAGTCTCGGCCAACGTCGCCATCCCCAACGCGGTCTTCGACGCCGTCAACCTCGGCTACACCGTGGTCGTGCCCGCTGACGCCATCGCGGGGGTGCCGGCCGACTACACCCCCGCGATGATCCGCCATACGCTCGCGCTCGTCTCCACCATCGCCACCACCGAGGAGGTGCTGCGCTGCTGGAGGAGCCCGGGGCGCGTCACGCCAGGGTGATCGCGTCCCCCTCGACCTTGATCGGTGTGGGAGGCAGCGGAGAGGTCGCGGGTCCGCCCTTCACGCTGCCGTCCGACACGTCGAAGAGGCTCTGGTGGCAGGGGCAGGTGATGACCCCGTCGCCGACGCCGCTGACGGCGCAGCCCTGGTGGGTGCACTTCGACGAGAACGCCTTGAACTCGCCGGCGGTCGGCTGCGTGATGACCACCCCCTGATCGGCGAGCACCTTGCCGCCGCCCACCGGGATGTCCGCGGTCCGCGCGAGCGGCGCCCCCGCGCCCTGGGGGGCGTCGGACGTTCCCCCGTCCGGCTTGCCGCCCGTGTCCGCGCCGGCCTTGCCGTCCGAGCCGGCGCCGCACGCGGTGAGTGCCACCACCAGCCCTGCGCCGCCCGCCGCCGAGACCACCGTTCGCCGTGCCACTGTGCTCATGCGCTCCCCTTCGGGTTCCCGTCCGGTCGACACGTCGACCTGTCAGGGGGGAGTACGGGCGAGGGGCTCGGAATGTTCAACGACGGGGTCCACATGTTCAACGAGGGGCTCCGCATGTTCGATGACACCCGTCGAACCGCCGACGTTGCATGGTCATGCGGTTTCATGCATACTTTTGCCATGTCCAAGGTCCTCACCTCCCTTCCGGCCGGCGAGCGCGTCGGCATCGCCTTCTCCGGCGGGCTCGACACCTCCGTCGCCGTCGCCTGGATGCGTGACAAGGGCGCCGTCCCCTGCACGTACACCGCCGACATCGGTCAGTACGACGAGCCCGACATCGCGTCCGTGCCCGGCCGTGCCTCCGCGTACGGCGCCGAGATCACCCGGCTCGTCGACTGCCGTGCCGCACTGGTCGAGGAGGGCCTCGCGGCGCTCGCGTGCGGCGCGTTCCACATCAAGTCCGGCGGCCGCCCGTACTTCAACACCACGCCGCTGGGCCGGGCCGTCACCGGCACGCTGCTGGTGCGGGCCATGCTCGAGGACGGCGTGCAGATCTGGGGCGACGGCTCCACGTTCAAGGGCAACGACATCGAGCGGTTCTACCGGTACGGGCTGCTCGCCAACCCGCACCTGCGGATCTACAAGCCCTGGCTGGACGCCGACTTCGTGAGCGAGCTCGGCGGCCGCAAGGAGATGTCGGAGTGGCTGCTCGCCCACGGGCTGCCGTACCGGGACTCGACGGAGAAGGCGTACTCCACGGACGCCAACATCTGGGGCGCCACGCACGAGGCGAAGACCCTGGAGCACCTCGACACCGGCATCGAGACGGTCGAGCCGATCATGGGTGTGCGGTTCTGGGACCCGTCGGTGGAGATCGCCACGGAGGACGTGACGGTCGGCTTCGACCAGGGCCGCCCGGTCACCATCAACGGCAAGGAGTTCGGCTCCCCGGTCGACCTCGTCATGGAGGCCAACGCCATCGGCGGCCGGCACGGCCTGGGCATGTCCGACCAGATCGAGAACCGGGTGATCGAGGCCAAGAGCCGCGGCATCTACGAGGCGCCGGGCATGGCACTGCTGCACATCGCCTACGAGCGCCTGGTCAACGCGATCCACAACGAGGACACCGTGGCCGCGTACCACAACGAGGGCCGGCGGCTCGGCCGGCTGCTCTACGAGGGCCGCTGGCTGGACCCGCAGGCGCTGATGGTGCGCGAGTCGCTGCAGCGCTGGGTCGGCGCGGCGATCACCGGCGAGGTGACCCTGCGGCTGCGGCGCGGCGAGGACTACTCGATCCTCGACACCCGGGGACCGGCGCTCAGCTACCACCCGGACAAGCTCTCCATGGAGCGGACCGAGGACTCGGCGTTCGGTCCGGTGGACCGCATCGGCCAGCTCACCATGCGGAACCTCGACATCGCGGACTCGCGGGCCCGGCTCGAGCAGTACGTGGGGCTCGGCCTGGTCGGCACCGCCCACCCGACGCCGATCGGCGCCGCGCAGGCGGCGGCGACGGGGCTGATCGGCGCCATGGACCGGGGCGGCGCCGAGGCGATCGCGTCGCGCGGCGCGGCCACGGACGAGGAGACCATGCTGGACCGTGCCGCGATGGAGTCCGGCACGGACTGACGGCGGCCGGCCGTCGGGCGTACACACCTGGGCCGCGGGCCCGGCACATCCGGGCGGTGGGCCCCGGCGGATTCCTTTCCGCCGGGGCCTCCGCTGTGTGCGGGGTCGGTCGGCGGCTGGACGGAGGGCGTCCGGTAGCAGTTGATGACAATCGGCATGTCGCAGATGCGACAATCGTGGCCGTTTGTGATCGTCCTGTCACTGGTCCACGGCAGCTCGGTCAGGAACATGCACGAATCGTCCTCGACCGCGTTGGGCTGGCCATGAACCAGCAACGCCGCGAACACGATGAGTACATCTCCGGTGTGCGGGCCGAGTTCACCGGTACCCGGGGACTGACAGGAGATTTCACGGACGGACATCCGCTCGACGACTGTCCCTGGTGCCGTGAGCTGGCGAAGTCGGAGACCGCGGACGCGCGGCGCCGCACGACCGAGAAGCGGAAACGCACCGTGTAGACGGACATCTCCGGTGTCATCTCCGGTGCCATCTACGGAGCCGAGCCGCTCCCTCGCGTCAGGTGTCGAGGTGCCGGGCGATCTCCAGGGCCAGGCGCAGTTCCAGCGAGTCGCTCGCCGTGGTGGCGGTGGGCAGGAGCTCCTCGGCGCGTCTGACGCGGTAGGTGACGGTGTTGCGGGCCACGTGCAGGCGGTCGGCGGCCGCGCGCAGACCGCGCTCCTCGGCGAGGTAGACACGCAAGGTCTCCCGCAGTTCCCGCACTCTGTCTCCACTGGACGCCAGGGGGCCGAGGACGTCCTGGACGAACCAGTGGGCCTGTTCGGGGTCCGCCGTCGCCAGGGCCAGCAGACGGACCTCCCGGAAGTCGCACAGCCACTGCCCCGACTGCCCCGAGCCGCGTGCGACGCGCTCTGCCTGGAGGGCTCCCAGGTGGCTTCGGCGCATGCCCTGCGGGCCGGCACCGGGCGAGCCGAGGGCCGCCCGCACGCCGTGCGCCCGGCCGGGACCGGCCCGCAGGCGCTCCGCCCGGCCGGGGAAGTCGGCGGAGTCCTCGTCGGTGAGGGCGAACCAGACCCAGGCGCTCACGCTGTCGGCGGGGATCAGCAGCATGCCGGCCGCTTCCATGGTGCGTGTCATCGCCATGGCCGTCCGGTGCAGTCGCTCCGCCACGGGCGTCCGGCCGTCGGCGTCGTCGCACCACAGGACGGCGGCGAGGTGGGTGCGTGAGATGTCGTAGCGCAGACGCCGGGCCGCCGTCACCGCGTCCACCGGACGTCCGGCGAGGACGTCGTCGACGATCGCGCGGCGGGCGGCCTCGTCGCTGCCGCGCCAGCGGTCGCGTTCGGCGATGTACTCCTCGGCCATCATGCTCGCGTGGCTGTCGGCGTAGGTGAACAGCAGGTCGTTGACCCGGCGCACCTCCGCCAGGCGCTGGTCGGCCGGCACGTGCTCCTCGATCGCCGCGGCCAGGTCGTGCGCCAGCCGCGCGTGGCCGAGCCGTACGCCCCGCAGCACCTGGGCGAGAGGGATACCACGGCGGGCGAACTCGCGGCACCCCGCCAGCGTCTCGTCGGTCAGCTCCGAGATACCGCGCGGGGACTCCGAGAGGAGCAGCCGCAGAGCGGCCAGGACGGCCGACTCGGTGGAGCGCCGCAGGGTGGCCACGGGGCCATGGCCGCCGCCGTGCTCCGGGACCTGCTCCAGGATCTCCGCGGCGATGGCCTCGGCGGTCTGGACCGCCCACCGGGCCGGGCCCGTGCCCAGGAGTTCGACCGCACCGGCGATGGCCGCCGACGGCATCGCCGGGTCGACCGCCCCATCGGGGTCCGGCCGGAGCCGCTGGAGCCACTGTCGCGTCATGAACCGTGCCCTCGGGTGGTGGAGTGGTCGGGTGCGTACCCGCGCGTGCCCCGTCCTTCAAGCATGACAAGCCGCTCGCCGGCCCGGCCCAGCCCCCGCCCGGCCGGCTCACCGGACGGGCGAGGCGGGGGAGAGCCCGTCGCGGAGGGCGCTCACCAGGGCGGGCACGTCCTCCATGTGCGCCGCCGCGCCGAAGACGTAGTGATCAGGGCGCAGCAGCAGGGCCCCCAGCCCGGCCTGGGCCAGGTGGGGAAGATACGTGCCGTCCAGGTCCACGACATCCCCCGGGCCGTCGGCCGTCGGGTCGTCGGTGATCCTCAGCAGACGCATCCCGACCAGCTCGCACCACGCGGCCGTGTCGGAGTCCAGCACACGGCCCGGGTCCTCGACCGCCAGCAGGGTGAACCCCGTACCCACCGCCTGGTCGAACAAGCCCGTACGACCGCGGAAACGCACCCGGCCCTGACGGCCGAGTTCCCCGGCCGGTTCCGCCGGGCTGCCGTCCGCCCGGCGCACGAGGAGACCACCCGTGAGCGTCTGCGGCGGCATGCCCGCCAGGGGATCGCGGCGAGCCCGCTGGTCGGCGAGCATCCGCGCGTCGCGCTCGGCGGCCGCCGCCGGGTCCGGCTCGCAGATGATCCGGCCCAGGTGCACCGAGAGCTCGATGGCGTGCCGCAGGTGCTGGGAGCGTTCGGTGGTGTAGGTGTCCAGCAGCGCCTCGTCGGCGTGGCCGGACAGGACGAGATCGAGCTTCCAGCCGAGGTTGGCGGCGTCCCGGATGCCCGAGCACATGCCCTGTCCGGCGAACGGGGGCATCTGGTGGGCGGCGTCACCGGCGAGCAGCAGCCGGCCTTCGCGCCAGGTGTCCGCCCAGCGGGCCTGGAAGGTGTAGACGGTGTGCCGCTCCAGGGTGGCGTTGCCGGGGTGCACGTCCCACGGTTCGAGCAGCCTCCACGCCGTCTCCGCCCGGCTGAGCTCGTCGACCGTCTCACCGGGCAGCCGCATGAACTCCCACCGCCGCCGGCCGGGGCCTCCCGACACGACCGTGCTGGGCCGCGCCGGGTCACACACCTGGAGGTTACGGGGGGACCACACCCGGTCCCGGTCGTGCGGGACGACGTCGAGGACGAGCCAGTCGTACCGGAAACCGAGGTCCGTCATCGCCGTCCGCATGCGCGAGCGTACGAAGCTGTTGGCGCCGTCACAGCCGACGACGTACGCGGCCCGCCATGTGCGGTGCTCCCGTTCGCCGTTGCGGAGCAGCGGCCGGTCACCGGCGCTCTCGGCCACGGTCAGCGCGACGCCTGCGGGCTCCTCGGTCAGGTCCACGGCCTCCCAGCCGCGCAGGACGTCGATGCCGGGCAGGGCGCGGGCCCGTTCCTCCAGGGCGGCTTCGAGGCAGGGCTGGGTGAAGACGCTCATGAACGGCCAGCCGGAGTGGCCGGTGTCGTCGAAGGCGAGGCGGAGCAGGGTCCGGCCCTCGCCGTTGCGCCACTCGTAGTCCTCGGCGGGCTCGCTGAGGGCCGGCAGGACGTCGGCCAGCCCGAGTGAGGCGAGGACGCGGGCGATCTCGTGGTCGAAGACCACGGCGCGCGGCAGCGGGTATGGCCGCGGCCAGCGTTCGACCACACCGACGCGGCGGCCGCGCACGGCCAGTTGGATGGCGGTGGTGAGCCCGACGGGCCCCGCGCCGACGACCAGAACGTCGTATGGGTACGTCACGCCCGTGTCCGTGGTTGTGTCTGTGCTCGTGTCGTGCTCGGTGCGCATGGTGTCCCGTACTCCCGTCAGCCGGCGTCGTGGGCGCCGGTCATGAGAGCGGCGAGGTCTTCGGGGTGGAGGAAGGACGGAGGCACGGGCGGGCCCCAGCTGTAGAGCGCGCGGACGTCCTCCCACACGCGCGGCGTCCACAGCTGGTCGTCGACGATGCAGTCCATGTCGGCGAAGTACTCGGAGAAGTTGCCGGCCGGGTCCTTGAGGTACCAGAAGAAGTTGGAGCCCAGGTGGTGGCGGCCCAACCCCCACACATGCCGCTCGGGGTGGCCCTCCAGCATGCGGGTGGCGCCGCGGCCGACCTCGTCCACGTCGTCCACCTGCCAGGAGGAGTGGTGCAGGAACGCGATCGGGGCTCGCTGGACGAGGACGTTGTGGTGGTCGGTGGAGCAGCGCAGGAACGCCGCGCCGGGCACCAGGTCACTGGCCTTGAAGCCGAGTCCCTCGGTGAAGAACCGCTGGGACGCCTCCTGGTCCGTCGACCCGAGGACGACGTGGCCGAGCCGGCGCGGACGGACGGCGCCCTCACGCAGCACGCCGGGGGCGCGCACGTCGGGGCGTTCGGCTCGACCGGGCGCGTTGTACGGGACGGGGGCGGGGGCGGGCTGGACGGTACGGGGCTGGACCTCGACGGTGACGGTGACCTCGGTGCCGCTGTCCACGGTGCGCAGGGAGTGCGCGTCGCGGATGAACGGCACCTCCAGCCGGTCCAGGGCCGCGCCGATCCGGCCCAGGTCGTCGGCGTCGTCGGTGCCGACGACCAGCTCCTCCAGGCGGCGACGGCGGGCGTGGACGATCTTCAGCTGCTCGCCGCCGTCGGTGGAGGCGAAGCGTCCGTCACCCAGGGGGGTGAGGCCGAAGTCGGCGTAGTAGGCCGAGGTCGCGTCGACGTCGGGGACGCCCATGGTGATGCGGGCGAGACGGTGCAGAGGCATGGCGGGCTCCTCGAGAAAACGAATGGTGGGGAGGTGGTGTGCTCCGGCCGTGGTGGCTGTCAGCGGCTGTCGGGGCCGTGCGGGCCGTGGGGGTGGGCCGGGCCGGCGATCAGCGGATTGCGGAGTTCCCCGACACCTTCGACCCAGCTGCGCAGTTCCTCGCCGGGCGCGAGGAAGCGGCGCGGGTCCCGGGCGCCACCCACGCCGGCAGGGGTACCGGTGAAGACCAGATCACCGGGCAGCAGCGGGCAGATCCTTGAGATCCAGGCGATCTGCTCGGACACCGGGAAGATCATCCGGCTGGTGCGCGACTCCTGCATCGTCTCCCCGCCCAGCGCGCAGCCGAGCGCCAGGTCGTCGGGGTCCGCGAACTCGTCGGGGGTGACCATGACCGGTCCGGTCGGGCTGAACCCGGGGAACGACTTGCCGAGGGAGAACTGCGGTGCGGGTCCCTCCAGTTGGATGCGCCGCTCGGACAGGTCCTGGCCGGCGGTGAGCCCCGCGACGTACCGCCACGCGTCCTCGGCCGCCACCTGGTGGGCCTTGGCCCCGATCACCGCCACCAGCTCCACCTCCCAGTCCACGAGGGTGCTGGGCAGCTCGATCGTGTCGTGGGGGCCGGCCAGCGAGGTGGGGTACTTGGTGAAGACGGCCGGCTGGGCGGGCGCCGTGGCCGCCGACTCCTCCACATGGTCCGAGTAGTTCAGGGCGACGGCGAACACCTGCCGCGGTCGCGGTACGGGCGCGCCCAGGTCCCGAGGGTCGAACGGGGCGCGCTCGTGACCGGCCGCCGCCGCGGAGTCCGCCCAGGCGCGGAACTCCGGCCACCGGTCGAAGACAACCTGCGGGTCGGCCGGGAAGAGGCCGCCGCTGGCCGTCTCCACGTCCACCACGCCGTCGTCGAACACGAGCGTCAGACGGTCATTGAGATTGGCTGTGCGCATGGCGCACACCTCCGCATCGAGGAGAGATCAGGGGATCCGGTGATCCGCCCGGCGGCACTTCGCCGTCCGGAGCCGGTGGTTCGGCCGGCCACGCACCCCAGCCAACCCGCACACCCGCACGCGGCTCTCGGTCCCGTGGCCCAAAGACCGGGCCGCGCTTTGGGATGACGGCGCAGCCCCACCGCGCCGCCCCGCCCTCCGTCCCACCCCACCCCGTCCCACCCTCCGTCTCGAAAAAATCTTCGCCGGAGGCGGCAACCTCCCGGCCACTCGCACGTCGTGCGGGATGAAGGGGCGTGATCCCGCGCCCTCGTACCCGAGTCGGGAGAACCACCGTGTCCCATCTGAAGCGCGCAGTCGTCATCGCCGCCGCCACCGGTGCGATCGTCACCGCCGCCGTCCCCGCGTGGGCGGCGGCCGGGCCGAGCGCCGCGCCGTCCGCCGCGCCGACCTCCGTCACCGGCAGTGCGCCGCGCGCCACACCGGTGCCTTCCGCACCGGCCACCCGTGGTCCGGCGAACACCGGACCGTCCGCCGTACCGGCACCGGCGACCAGCGGCGCGCCGACCGCCGCGCCGGAGCCTGCCGCCCCCGGTGACCCGTCCGCCACGCCGGCACCTGCCGCCCCCGGGGCCCCGCAGCCCTCCGCCGCCCCCGAGCTCGCGCATACTGGTGGCTCCGATTCCACCAACGCCGCCCTGGGCGCCGTCGCCGTCGGGCTTGTCGGGCTCGGAGCCGGCACCCTGTTCGTCGTACGGCGGCGTGCTCTTCGCTGACGTGCTCGACCCGAGAAGCCTTGTGCCGCACCATGCCCTGCCGTTCCGCCCTGCCGCGCCCGGATTCCCCCGGGTGCGGCTCGGCGGTGCGCGGGGCGTGCGTGCGGCGCTGCGCGACCTGCTGCAGCGCCGCGACCGGTCGGCCCCACCCGTCGACCGCCCGCCCGCGAGCCACCGCCCGTCCACGCCCTCGTACGGCACCGCGGCCCACCGTCCGCCCACGCCCTCGTACGACACGTCGGCCCACCGGCCTCCCACCGTCACCGACCTCTACCACGCCCACCGCCTCGGCATGGTCCGCCTCGCGGTGCTCCTCGTCGATGACCTCGCCACCGCCGAGGACGTCGTCCAGGACGCCTTCACCGCCCTCTACCGGCGCCATGGCGAGCACATCACGGAGGTGGACAACGCGCTGGGCTATCTGCGTACGGCGGTCGTGAACACCTCCCGTTCGGTGCTGCGACGCCGCCGGACCGTCCGCGCCTGGACGCCGCCGGCCCCCACCGACATCCCCTCCGCCGAGGAGCACGTCGTGCTGGACGAGGCGCACCGCGAGGTGCTCGCCGCGTTGGGCAGGCTCACCCCGCGCCGCCGCCAGGTCCTGGTCCTGCGGTACTGGGCCGACCTCAGCGAGGCGGAGATCGCCGAGACGCTGGGCATCAGCCGAGGGGCCGTCAAATCGAACGCCAGCCGCGCCCTGGACGCGCTGGAGAAGATCCTGGAGGGACGCGTATGACGGCCGAAGGGCAACGCGAACGTCTCGTGGAACACCGGCTCCGGCAGGCGCTCGAAGCCCGAGCGGAGTCGGTGACCGTACGGGATCTGCGCCCGGCCGCCCCGCCCCGGCCGGCCCGCCCGCGGCCGTGGTGGAGGCGCGCCCCCGTGTCCCGGGCCGGCCGCACCGGTCTGGCCGGCCTCGCGACCGCAGCCGTGGCCGGCCTCGCCTATCTGACGCTGGCCCCGGCCCCTGCCGACCCGCGCCCCGTGCCGCCGGCCGTCCCGCCCGCGATGACGTCCCCGACTCCGGGTACATCCCGGGGCGCGACCCCTACCGGGCCCCCCACCGTGACCCCGAGCCCGGCTCCGAGCACGACGCCGCGGGGGCAGAGCCCGGGAGACCGCCCCTGACCGCCCCGCCGACGGCTCCATGGCGGCGGTGAAGGGCCTCTAGGAGGCGCCGGATTTCGGCTCGTGGAGGGTGATCGCCCCGGAGGGGCAGAGGCCGGCGGCCATCTGTGCGGCCGCGCGATGGACCGTGGGCGGCTCGGCTTGCAGCAGGAGCACGAGGCCGTCGTCGGGGTCCTGGTCGAAGACGTCGGGGGCGGTCATGGCGCACATCCCGGCACCGATGCAGCGCTCGCGGTCGACGCTCAGCCGCGACGTGCTCACTTCTCGTCCCAGGTGACCGGGAGGCTGCGGACGCGACGATCTGCCGGCTCCGCCTGCGCCTCTGAACGCGCGCGGAGAGCGGCCGCTGTCCCAGGGGCCCCGCGCGTGCCCTACGGGACGAGGACCCGCGACGGCCGCCCACCGTAAGGATCGCGTACGAGCGTGGCGGCGGCGGTCCTGGCCGCCCGCGAGGGGATATACGCTGCCCAGTGGCCCCGTGTGTGTTCGCGTCGAAAGGTGGTGGAGTCCGCGATGAGTGGTGAACCTCCCAGTCGCATGCCGCACGGCGCCGCCCGAACCGGGACCTGAGCAGGAGATCCGGCGGTGGCGTCAGCGGCATGCCGCTTCCGTCGCTTCCCGATCTTCCCGCCCCGGAAAGGGTCCCTCGATGTTCGAGCGTCGTCCGCGCCGTCTGCGCGCGTTCACCCCCTCCATGCCGCCCAGGCGCTCCGTCCCCGACCGCGCTGCGGACGAGCACGCCGCGGCCCCGCCGCAGGCCGGGACGCCGGGGCGTGAGGGCAGTGTGATCGCCGCCGCGCTCTACGAGGACGGGCGGCGCGTCAGCACCCCCGACTCGCTGGCGGAGACCTACCGGCAGCTGCGCAAGCGGCCCGGCGGCATGGCGTGGATCGGCCTGTACCGGCCCGACCCGGAGGAACTGCACTCTCTGGCCGCGGAGTTCGATCTCCACCCCCTGGCGATCGAGGACGCGTTGGAGGCGCACCAGCGGCCCAAGCTGGAGCGCTACGGCGACACCCTCTTCGTCGTGCTGCGCGCGGCCCGCTACATGGACGCCGCCGAGGAGGTCGACTTCGGGGAACTGCACATGTTCGTCGGACCGGACTTCGTGATCACCGTCCGCCACGGCGCGGCCCCCGACCTGGCAGCGGTCCGCCGCCGGATGGAGGACAGCCCCGACCTCCTGGGCCGCGGCCCGGAGGCCGTCCTCTACGCCATCCTGGACGCGGTCGTCGACGGCTACGCCCCCGTCGTCGCCGGTCTGGAGAACGACATCGACGAGATCGAGACCGAGGTCTTCGGCAACGCCCCGGGCGTCTCACGCCGCATCTACGAACTCTCCCGCGAGGTGGTCGAGTTCCAGCGTGCCACCCGCCCCCTGGCCGGGATCGTCGGCGGCCTTTCGGCCGGGTTCGAGAAGTACAACATCGACGAGGAGCTGCGGCGCTATCTGCGGGACGTGGCCGACCACGCCACGCATGTCACCGAACGCGTCGAAGGGTTCAAGCAGGCCCTTCAGGACATCCTCACCGTCAACACCACCCTCGTGACCCAGCAGCAGAACGAGGAGATGAAGGCGCTGGCACAGGCCGGCCACGCGCAGAACGAGGAGATCAAGAAGATCTCCTCGTGGGCGGCGATCCTGTTCGCCCCGACCCTGGTCGGCACGATCTACGGCATGAACTTCGACCACATGCCCGAATTGGGCTGGGTGTTCGGCTACCCCTTCGCTCTGCTGCTGATGGGCGTGGTGTGCGCGAGCCTGTACGTGGTCTTCAAGCGCCGCGACTGGCTCTGACCCGCCCTTGTCGCGGTAGGGAAGCAGCCGACCCCGGTCAGGCACACGCCCCCACCCACGCCGACCCCACGCCTTCGCGCGCGGCACGCGCCCGACCGTGTGAACCGCCCGTCGTCACGCTGGGCACCGGCCGCCGGTGTGTCGCGTAGGGGATGCGTCAAGAGGGGTGTCAAGGGCGTCAGAGAGGCGTCAACGACGACGAAGTGTGGCTGAAAAGGCTATTTCCTCATTTCGTCAGAGAATCCGCTCTTCCTTTCTTCCGGGAGTTCACGATGGCCGACGTGGCCTTCGTCGTCACCACGATCGCGGTCTTCGCGCTGGTGGCGTTCATCGCCAAGGGGGTGGCGAAGCTGTGAGTGCCGAGAACGTGGTCGGTCTGCTCGTCGCCGCCGCCCTGCTGGGATACCTCGTCCTCGCGCTGGTCAAGCCGGAGAGGTTCTGAGCCCGGATATGAGTCCTGTTCTGGCTGGGATTCTCCAGCTTCTGGCGCTCGTCGTCGCGCTCGGTCTCTCGTACCGGCCGCTGGGCGACCACATGGCGCGCGTCTACTCCTCGGAGCGGCACTACAGGCCCGAGAAGTGGATCTACAAGGCGATCGGCGCGAATCCGTCGGTGGAGATGCGATGGCCCGCCTACCTGCGCGGAGTCCTCGCCTTCTCCGCGGTGAGCGTGCTGTTCCTGTACGTGCTGCAGCGGGCGCAGGGCTCCCTGCCCGGCTCGCTCGGCTTCGTGTCGATCGACCCCGACCAGGCGTTCAACACCGCCGCCTCGTTCGTCGCCAACACCAACTGGCAGTCGTACTACGGCGAGCAGGCCATGGGCCACGTCGTGCAGACCGGCGGCCTGGCGGTGCAGAACTTCGTCTCGGCGGCGGTGGGCATCGCGGTGGCGGTGGCACTGGTGCGCGGCTTCGCCCGCTCCCGTACCGGTGAGCTGGGCAACTTCTGGGCCGACCTGGTCCGCGGCGTCGTACGGATCCTGCTGCCGATCTCCGTGGTCGGCGCGCTCGTCCTCGTCGCGTGTGGTGCGATCCAGAACTTCTCCGGCATCCACGGGGTCGGGCAGTTCATGGGCGGGACGCGGCAGTGGAACGGCGGGGCGGTGGCCTCGCAGGAGGTCATCAAGGAGCTGGGCACGAACGGCGGTGGTTACTTCAACGCCAACTCCGCCCACCCCTTCGAGAACCCCGACGCGCTGTCGAACCTCTTCGAGATCTTCCTCATCCTGGTGATTCCGTTCGCCCTCACACGCACCTTCGGGCGGATGGTCGGCAGCCTCAGGCAGGGGTACGCGATCCTCGGCACGATGGCCACGATCTGGCTCGGCTTCACCGCGCTGATGATGTGGACCGAGTCCGCCCACCACGGTCCCGCGTTCGAGCTCGCCGGCGGTGCGATGGAGGGCAAGGAGACCCGGTTCGGGATCGGCGGCTCGTCGATCTTCGCGGTGGCCACCACGCTGACGTCGACGGGTGCGGTCAACTCCTTCCACTCCTCGTACACCGGTTTCGGCGGCGGCATCACCATGCTGGGCATGCAGCTCGGCGAGATCGCGCCCGGCGGTGTGGGCTCCGGCCTCTACGGCATGCTGATCATGGCGGTCATCGCCGTCTTCATCGCCGGTCTGATGGTCGGCCGCACCCCCGAGTACCTGGGCAAGAAGATCGGCACCCGCGAGATCGGGTTCGCCGCCTGCTACATCCTGATCACCCCGGCCCTGGTGCTGTGCTTCACCGCCGCCTCGTTCGTCCTCGACACCCCGGTGAACTCGATGACCAACTCCGGCGCGCACGGCTTCTCCGAGATCCTGTACGCCTTCACCTCGGGCGCCAACAACAACGGCTCGGCCTTCGCCGGCCTGAACGCCGACACCCAGTGGTTCAACTCGGCCATCGGCATCGCGATGCTGCTGGGCCGCTTCCTGCCGATGGTGTTCGTCCTCGCCCTGGCCGGCTCGCTCGCCGAGCAGACGCCGGTACCCGAGACGGCGGGCACGCTGCGGACGGAGAAGCCGCTGTTCACGGGCCTTCTGGTCGGCACAATCATGATCATCACCGGTCTCACCTACTTCCCGGCCCTCGCGCTTGGCCCGCTCGCCGAAGGGCTCGCGGCATGACCATCGACGTAGAGAAGCAGCAGGACACCATGCCCCCCACGGCCTCACCCTCAGTGGCTCCGCACAGTGACGTCCCCACCGGCCACAAGCCGACGCCGGGCCGGGTCGGCGGCGGGTTCTTCGACCCCAGGCAGCTGCTGGCCTCCTTCCCGGACGCGATCAAGAAGCTCGACCCGCGCGTGATGGTCACGTCGCCCGTGATGTTCGTGGTCCTCGTCGGCTCGGTGGTCACCACCGTGCTGGCGGTCAAGAACCCGGGGGACTGGTTCGGCTGGGCGATCACCGCCTGGCTGTGGCTGACGACCATCTTCGCGAACCTGGCGGAGGCGGTCGCCGAGGGCCGCGGCAAGGCCCAGGCGGACACCCTGCGCAAGGCCAAGACCGACACCGTCGCCCGCCGTCTCGTCGGCACGGACGAGGAGCGGGTCCCGGGCACCGGGCTGCGCATCGGTGACCTCGTGGTCTGCGAGGCCGGCGACGTCATCCCCGGCGACGGTGATGTCGTCGAGGGCGTCGCCTCGGTCGACGAGTCCGCCATCACCGGCGAGTCCGCCCCGGTCATCCGCGAGTCCGGCGGCGACCGGTCCGCGGTCACCGGCGGCACGAAGGTCCTGTCCGACCGCATCGTCATCAAGATCACGACGAAGCCCGGCGAGACGTTCATCGACCGGATGATCAACCTGGTCGAGGGCGCGGCCCGGCAGAAGACGCCGAACGAGATCGCCCTCAACATCCTCCTCGCGTCGCTGACGATCGTCTTCCTGCTCGCCGTCGTCACGCTGAAGCCGTTCGCGATCTACGCCGGTGCCGACGAGCAGACCTCCCTGATCGTCCTGACGGCGCTCCTCGTCTGCCTCATCCCGACGACGATCGGGGCCCTGCTCTCGGCCATCGGCATCGCGGGCATGGACCGGCTCGTCCAGCGCAACGTCCTCGCCATGTCCGGCCGGGCTGTCGAGGCGGCCGGCGATGTGTCCACGCTGCTGCTGGACAAGACCGGCACCATCACCCTGGGCAACCGGCAGGCGGCGGAGTTCGTCCCGGTCAGGGGGACCACGGAGGCCGAGCTCGCCGACGCCGCTCAGCTCTCCTCCCTCGCCGACGAGACGCCCGAGGGCCGCTCGATCGTCGTCCTCGCCAAGGAGACGTACGGCCTGCGCGAACGTCACCAGGGCGAGCCGGCGCACGCCACGTGGATCGAGTTCACCGCCCAGACCCGCATGTCGGGCGTGGACGTCGACGGCAGGAAGATCCGCAAGGGCGCGACGGGTTCGGTCGTGGCGTGGGTGGAGGAGCGGGGCGGCACCGTCGCCGAGGACGCCCAGGCGCTCACGGACCGGATTTCCGAGGCTGGTGGCACGCCGCTCCTTGTGGCCGCGGAGGACGGCAAGGGCGCGCGCGTCCTCGGCGTGATCCATCTGAAGGACGTCGTCAAGGAGGGCATGCGGGAGCGGTTCGACGAGCTGCGCCGCATGGGCATCAAGACGGTCATGATCACGGGTGACAACCCGCTGACCGCGAAGGCGATCGCCGAGGAGGCGGGGGTCGACGACTTCCTCGCCGAGGCGACGCCCGAGGACAAGATGGCGCTGATCAAGCGCGAGCAGGCCGGCGGAAAGCTGGTCGCGATGACCGGTGACGGCACGAACGACGCCCCCGCCCTCGCTCAGGCCGATGTCGGCGTGGCGATGAACACGGGCACGTCGGCCGCGAAGGAGGCCGGCAACATGGTCGACCTCGACTCCAACCCGACCAAGCTCATCGAGATCGTCGAGATCGGCAAGCAACTCCTGATCACGCGCGGGGCGTTGACCACCTTCTCCATCGCCAACGACGTCGCCAAGTACTTCGCGATCATCCCCGCCATGTTCGCCGTCGCCTACCCGAGCCTCGACAAGCTCAACATCATGGGCCTGACCTCGCCCGAGTCCGCGATCCTCTCCGCGGTCGTCTTCAACGCGCTGATCATCATCGCGCTGGTGCCGCTCGCGCTGAAGGGCGTGGGCTACCGCCCCTCCAGCGCCGACTCGATGCTCCGCCGCAACCTCGGCCTGTACGGACTCGGCGGCCTGGTCGCCCCGTTCATCGGCATCAAACTCATCGACCTGCTCCTCTCCCTCATCCCCGGAATCGGTTGATCCACGATGAACAACTCCGTAGGAAACACCGGGCGTGTGCTCTGGGCGGGCCTGCGCGCCCTGCTCGTCCTGACCGTGATCACGGGCATCCTCTACCCGCTCGCCGTCACCGGCATCGCCCAGGCGGCCTTCCCCTACCGGGCGAACGGCTCCGAGATCAAGGACGCGAGCGGGAAGGTCGTCGGCTCGGAACTCATCGGCCAGCGCTACGACCTCCCGCTCAAGGACGGCGAGGAGACACCGGCCCCGGACCTCCGCTGGTTCCAGCCACGCCCCTCGAACGGCCTGGGCACCAACTCCGTCAACACCCAGTACTCGATCCTCCTGTCCGGCGCGACCAACCGCTCCGGCGACAACGCCGACCTGATCAAGTGGGTGACGGACGCCAAGGCGGCCGTGGTGAAGGACAACTCCACCGCCGACCACAAGGTGAGGCCGACGGATGTCCCCGCCGACGCCGTCACCTCCTCCGGCTCCGGCCTGGACCCCCACATCTCCCCGGAGTACGCCGAGCTCCAGGTCCACCGGGTCGCCGAACGGAACCGTCTCGACGTCGCCCAGGTGGAGAAGCTGGTCGCCGACCACACCGACGGACGCGTTCTGGGCTTCATGGGCGAGCCCCGGGTCAACGTCCTGAAGCTGAACATCGCCCTGAAGGCACTCAGCCGGAAGTGACCGCACCGTGGGCGGGGGCGGGAGCGGCTTCGCCCACGGCCCCGCGGCCGCCCCCGGTTACTATGCTCACTTCATGCCGGAGGCCGGCAGCAAGGGGCGCGGCACCATCGACGGACTGCTCGGGGAGCGGGGAGACCGGCTTACCGGTCGAGACTCCCCGGATGCCCCCGGCGCCGTCGACCGGAGACTCCCGCCTCTACGCCCCCGAAGAAGCCGTCCGTTGATTGCAAGGCTGAACAGATGGGTGGCCTAGGAGAATGTTGAAAGAGGTCGTAGCGACCCGCTATGTCACGCCCCTGCGTGAGGGCGGCTCGCTCCCCGGGATCGTCGAGGCCGACGATCTCGGCACGTACGTCATGAAGTCCACTACCGAGCCGCTCTGACCTGCAGTGATGGGGTTTGCGCCCTCTCTGACCTGTGTCGATGGCCCTTTCAGCGTCTTTCAGAGTCGTCCCGCGTTGTGTCGTCGATTCTCCCCAGCCGCTCCCCAGGGCCGCTCATACTCCCCAGATTCTCCCCAGCCCAGCCTGTTCGGGACGGCATCTTCCGCTGGTGAGGCAACGTCATCGCGCCGCGAGACGGCTACACACCCCGTCACCGGATTAGCGGCAGGATCCATGGCCCCTAACGAGCTCGTGCACGGTTAGCGGTGAGACGTCGAGGGCTTCGGTAGCGCCGGTGCTCACCGCTGTCGTCGCGGGCCCAGGTCTGCAGTCTGCTGGTGGGAGAGCAGGCCAGCGACGGCCTGGATCATGTCGCTCATGTGCTCGAGGCGGCCGAGGTGGCGGGCCAGGGCCCGCCAGTTCTTCATGTGGGCGATGCCGTGCTCGACGCGGATGCGTCGTGAGGAGTGCGCCTTGCGCTGTCGCTCGTGCATTTCCTCGTACCAGTCCGGGGTGTTCTTCTTGAACTTGCGGTGCGGTGGAGTCACCACGCGTCCACCGGTTTGGGCGCCTCGGATCCGTTCGATGCCCAGAACGCAGCGCGAGCCGTACTAAGCGGGCGGGCCCGCGCCCGGGCAAAATCGGGCGACGGACCGGTACAGATCGCGAGACTGTACAGACTCACGAAGGCGTCGGCGGTCAAGGCCCGCACGCAAGCCGTCAACCAGCTCAAGGCCGTTCTCGTCACTGCTGACCCCGCTCTGCGGGAAGAGCTGGCCGGACTGGGTAATGCCGAGCTCTTCCGTACCTGTGCGCGGTTCGCCGATGTGAGCAGTCATGAAGAGGGCGGTGATGAGTCGGTGGCGCAGGCCACCCGTATCATCCTGCGTCTGCTGGCCGACCGGATCGGCCAGCTCTCCGAGCAGATCCGGGACGTGGACGCGCGCCTGGCCCGGCTCGCGAAACGCCATGCCCCGCAATTCCTCGACGTGGCGGGCATCGGCCCGGATACCGCCGTGACTTTGCTGATCACGATGGGGGACAACCCCGAGCGTCTGGGCAGTGAGGCGTCTTTTGCCGCGTTGTGCGGGGTCAGTCCCGTCGAGCGGTCCTCGGGCGCGAGGCAGTACCGTCGCCTCAACCGCGGAGGCGACCGGCAGGCCAACGCAGCCCTGTACCGGATCGTGCAGACCCGCCTGCGTTTCGACCCGCGCACCCAGGAGTACTACGAGCGCCGTATCCGGCAGGGCAAGACCCGGCGCGAAAAATCGTCCGATGCCTCAAGCGTTACGCTGCCCGTGAGGTGTTCACCTGGTCAGGAGCACCCATTCGGACTCGACGCTATAGGGGCTGTCGCCGGAATCGCACCCCTCGCTCGCGTAGGGACCACGGCGGGGCCAAGCCCGCGTCGCGATCGGGGCCGGAACACCCCCGCTCGCGCGAGGACTCCAGGTTCAGGACGGACGCCACGTAGGTGCGGCGCAGAACGCCCCGCTCGCGCGGGGACCACGTGGTGGCACCGTGTGGGGCGCGCCCGCTGGTCGGAACACCTCCGCTCGCGCGGGGACCACCGAGGCGACGCACGTCGAGCAGGAGCTTGCGGCGGAACACCCCCGCTCGCGCGGGGACCACGGGGTGTCCGTGATGGAGAACCTCGCGGTCCACGGAACACCCCCGCTCGCGCGGGGACCACGAGCCGGGGCGGGTCGCTCCTGCGTAATCGCCCGGAACACCCCCGCTCGCGCGGGGACCACGAAGAGAGCAACACCGGTCCGTCCCGACGGATCGGAACACCCCCGCTCGCGCGGGGACCACTACGTGGCCTGCCGCGTGCGCGGCTGCGGGTGCGGAACACCCCCGCTCGCGCGGGGACCACCCAATCCTCCGGACACCAGGTCACTACTGCTCCGGAACACCCCCGCTCGCGCGGGGACCACGGAGACGGAGCTGAATCGGGTTCCGCAGTTCGCGGAACACCCCCGCTCGCGCGGGGACCACGGTCGTCACCACCGACGTCTACGCCATCCAGATGGAACACCCCCGCTCGCGCGGGGACCACCCGGGCGACGGCGTGCCAGTCCATCGGTCGGCCGGAACACCCCCGCTCGCGCGGGGACTACTGTCACCAGGGCGACATTCCCTGACGAGCACCCGGAACACCCCCGCTCGCGCGGGGACCACGACAGTGTCCTCAAGGAGATGGGCGCGACCACCGGAACACCCCCGCTCGCGCGGGGACCACGGTGTCGATGCCGGCGCCTTCTTCGCGGCGGCCGGAACACCCCCGCTCGCGCGGGGACCACGCGAACCGGCGGTAGAAGACCGTCATGTGGCGCGGAACACCCCCGCTCGCGCGGGGACCACGGGCCCGGGAGTCTGCTCCCGGGCCCTTGCTGTGGAACACCCCCGCTCGCGCGGGGACCACGTTGGAGTCGCCACACGAGCACTTCGGCAACGCGGAACACCCCCGCTCGCGCGGGGACCACCCAGTCGATGCGCGGCATGAGGGCCTGCGCGGCGGAACACCCCCGCTCGCGCGGGGACCACGACCGGAAGGCACACGAGGACCTCGGCAACTACGGAACACCCCCGCTCGCGCGGGGACCACGGGGGCACGATCTCCAGCTCTTTGCCAGCCAGCGGAACACCCCCGCTCGCGCGGGGACCACTCGTTCAGGGCGTCCAGGACGCGGAGGCCGTACGGAACACCCCCGCTCGCGCGGGGACCACCGCTCGAGGGCCTTGCGGAGCAGGACGTAGGGCGGAACACCCCCGCTCGCGCGGGGACCACACCAAGTGGGTCGTCGCCGCCGAGCTCGTCAGCGGAACACCCCCGCTCGCGCGGGGACCACGTCGGTCGGCGTCGTCCACGACCGGGCGACCGGGGAACACCCCCGCTCGCGCGGGGACCACTGCCGCAGCAACCGCTGGAACGCCGTCCTGGCCGGAACACCCCCGCTCGCGCGGGGACCACGTCGGCCCAGTCCTGGAGGGCTTCGACGGCGTCGGAACACCCCCGCTCGCGCGGGGACCACTCGGGTGCATGTGGTGCACGTGACCCTCTTGCCGGAACACCCCCGCTCGCGCGGGGACCACTGCCGCAGCAACCGCTGGAACGCCGTCCTGGCCGGAACACCCCCGCTCGCGCGGGGACCACCCAGACGGAGCGCACGTGGTTCCACTCGTCGCCGGAACACCCCCGCTCGCGCGGGGACCACTGGCCCTTGAGCGCGTCCAGTTCCTCAGCCGTCGGAACACCCCCGCTCGCGCGGGGACCACGCGCCCAAGGCCGGCGCCGAGCCGACCACGACCGGAACACCCCCGCTCGCGCGGGGACCACTTACCGAGGATGTCCACGGCGGGCTTGGCGTTCGGAACACCCCCGCTCGCGCGGGGACCACCACAGCCGGGCCGTCCAGTCGTCCACCCATAGCGGAACACCCCCGCTCGCGCGGGGACCACGGGAGCGGGAAGTCGTCACGGGGCAACTGCACCGGAACACCCCCGCTCGCGCGGGGACCACCGGTACGGGCGGGTGTCGGCGGGCGCGGGCTTCGGAACACCCCCGCTCGCGCGGGGACCACGAAGGAGTGGCTCACGAGGGCGTTCCGCTGCTCGGAACACCCCCGCTCGCGCGGGGACCACTACCTGAGGGCGTCCGCCGAGTGGTCGTCGATCGGAACACCCCCGCTCGCGCGGGGACCACGTGCACTCCGCATTTATGAGCACCCGACAACACGGAACACCCCCGCTCGCGCGGGGACCACGCACCTCTACGGTCCAACGGGTCACCGGTCGGCGGAACACCCCCGCTCGCGCGGGGACCACGACGGCTCGCCTGTCGGTATCCGCTGATGTCGCGGAACACCCCCGCTCGCGCGGGGACCACGGTCGGTGGCGGCTGACTACGGGCTCGAAGTGCGGAACACCCCCGCTCGCGCGGGGACCACTTCAGCAGGGAGACGAGGATCGGACCCACGCTCGGAACACCCCCGCTCGCGCGGGGACCACTGCCGACCGACACGGGCGTACGTCACGCGGTACGGAACACCCCCGCTCGCGCGGGGACCACCCCTAGCCTCACCAAGCGGCACCTGAAAGGTGCGGAACACCCCCGCTCGCGCGGGGACCACAGCACATGGCTGCCCCTCGGTCTGTATGACGACGGAACACCCCCGCTCGCGCGGGGACCACCCAGCCCCCTGTAGGAGCTGGCGGGCCACCACCGGAACACCCCCGCTCGCGCGGGGACCACCCCCGCCTCGGCGCCCGCCGCACCGACATCTCCGGAACACCCCCGCTCGCGCGGGGACCACGCCAGGCTCTTACCGTCGTACCGACTCCGCGGCGGAACACCCCCGCTCGCGCGGGGACCACAGGGTGAGCCGGGTGCGGGCGTGGTGGCCGACGGAACACCCCCGCTCGCGCGGGGACCACCACGAGCGGATGACCGGAACGATTGATTACGTCGGAACACCCCCGCTCGCGCGGGGACCACACCGAGGAGCGGGGCCGGACCACACACACCAGCGGAACACCCCCGCTCGCGCGGGGACCACTGACCTGCCGGAACCCGAAGTCCCTCTGGTTCCGGAACACCCCCGCTCGCGCGGGGACCACCGGTCACGAGCTGCTCGTATGCGGCGGCCGCGCGGAACACCCCCGCTCGCGCGGGGACCACGTCGTTTGTGTGGGGGACGCGCCCGCAGGTGTCGGAACACCCCCGCTCGCACGGGTCCGCTTCGCGCCCACCGTCTCGCCGTCCACGAAGTACCGGGCCCGGTTCGACCCCGGGATGGACGCCTTGGTCGCCCTGTTCCGTGAGCGGCGGCCCGAGGTGGTGGTGGCCAACCAGGTCGAGGCCGCTCCCGCGATCCGGGCCGCGCTCCTGGAGGCCGGGGTGGACGCACTGGTCGTCGGCTACTGCCACTACCTGCCGTTCTCCTTCAGCGACGGCGGCGGCCTGGAGCTGGACCCGGCGATGGACGACCGGGGTCTGGGCCGGAGCGTGCTGTTGGCCTTCGCCGCCGGCCTCGCGGCCTGCGACCGCGTCCTGGTCCACTCCTCCACCGCCGCCTCCTGGACCACCGCTGCCGCCGCCCGTACCGGCGTTGACCTCGGCGACAAGCTGCACATCCTCCCCGCCCCCAGGGACGTACGGCTGGTACGCGACCCGGCCGGCATCACCGCGCCCGACGGTCGGGCCACCGGCCTCTACAACCACCGCCTCTACCGGCACTACGGCACCGCCCGCTTCACCGAGCTGGCCCGCCGCCTCGTCGCCGGCGGCACGGTGCGGCTGACGGTGATGGACCTGTTCGGCACCCGCAGCCCCGAGCGGATCCGCCTCGATCCCAGCCCCGAGCGGCACCTGGAGGAGCTGGCGATCACGGACGGCGTCACGATCGCCTCCGACCGCGGCGACCGCGTCCGCTACCACAACATCCTGGCCAGCGCCCACTTCGGCATCGCCCCCTTCCGGCCCGGCTGTCCTGGTCCATGTCGGTCATCGACTGCCAGGCCATGGGCCTGCCCGTGATCGCCCCGCGCACCGGCTGGCTGGCCGAGCACATCGATGACGAGCTGCTGTTCGACACCGACGAGCAGGCCGTCCAGATCGCCGCACGCCTCGCCACGGACCCGGAGTTCTACCTGCTGCACGCCAAGCGCGCGTACGCCTCCACCGCCGACCTCACCCCGGCCGCGGTGGCCGCCCGCTACCTGGAGGCGATCCGATAACCGGCTTCGATGCCGTCCTGCTCTCCTATGACGAGCCGCAGGCCGACTCCTTGCACACCCGGCTCGTCCATGTGCTGGGCCGTCCGGTCAAGCGCCTGCACGGCGTGCGCGGGATGCGGCGGGCCTACCGGCTCACCGCCGAGCTGGTCGACACCGAGCAGTTCTTCCTCGCCGACGGCGACTTCGCCATCGACGAGGACTTCTGCGCCGGCGAGGTGGAGCCGCTGGCCGACGGGGTGGCGATGAGGGTCTGGCAGGCCGCCAACCCGGTCAACGGCCTGGTCTACGGCTACGGCGGGCTCAAGTTGGTCCGCCGGTCGGTGCTGCGGGAGATGGGCCAGGCCGTCGACGTGCTGGCCGCGCTGCCCGGACGGGTGGAGTTCTGCCGCCAGACCGCCGGGGTCACGCGGTTCAACCAGTCGCCGTTCCACGCGTGGAAGGCGGGCTTCCGGGAGTGCGCGATGCTCGCCCGCGGCAGCGAGTACGGCATGACCGACGCCTCCGCCCAGGAACGGATCGACGCCTGGAAGGCCAGCAGCACCGGCGACTTCGCTGCCTACGCGGCGGCTGGCGCCCTCGACGGGATCGACTTCGCCCAGGCCGTCGGCCGCGACCCCGAGCGCTTCGAGGCGATCAACGACCCGGCCTGGCTGCTGCAGCACTTCACCGTGCTGCGCGACGAGCAGGCGGTCGCCGGATGAGCACCGCGCCGGGGGCGCTGGTGCTGATCGAGCCGTACGCGCACCGGGGCGGCGGGCACCATCAGCACACGCTGACCGCGCTCGCCGCCACCGGGGCGAGCCTGGTCATCGTCCCGGCCGGCCTGGGCGAAGGGCTGGGTCCGCTGGCCCGCTCCGGCGCCCGGATCGCGGCCGGCCCGGACGGGGCAGCGGCGCGGTTCCTGCTGGCCGCCGCGCGGGCGGCGGAGCGCGTCTCGACGCCCGGCCGGCGGGCCTTCGCCTCCCGGCGCTGGCCCCGGCCGGTCCGTCGGCTCCCGCACCAGGTCACCACTTCTCGCGCGATGTCTGACCGAGGCCGCCTGCCTACGCACCGCGCGCCGCCTCGCCCCGCGGGCGTCGGCGGTGGTGATCCTCAGCGCGAGCGAGGCCCTGCACGGCCTGGCCGCCGTCCTCGGCGGCACCCCGCACCTGCGGTTCGTCCACGAGCTGGTCACCACCGAGGACCGCCCCGCACGGTGGCTGGGCCAGCTCGCCCTCCGGGGAGAGGAGCGGGTGGTCGCGCTGTACCCGACCACGGCCGTCCGCGACCAGACCACCGCAGCCTTCCCCCACCTGCCCGGCGAAGTGCGGGCGTTCGCGGTCGACGACGGGCGGCGGCTGACGCAGGCGGAACGCGACGGCGGCCGGACCGCCTTCGCCATTCCCGACGACGCAACGGCGGTGTGCGTGGTCGGCGGCTGGTGGCCGTACAAGGACATCGCCGTCATCGACGCCGCCCTCGCCCGCCTCACCACTCCGCTGCACGTCCTGGTGTGCGGCACCCCTCTGGACGACGCCGTCCTCGCCCGCTGGCACCGACTGCCCCAGGTCCGCCTCCACACCGTGCCCGGTCCGGTCGCCGACGAGATCCTGCGGCTCGTCTACGGCGCCGCCGACGCGGCCTTCGTCGCCCGGCACGCGGGCGTGGGCAAGGAGTCGGGGCTCGTCATGGACGCCGCCCGCCTCGGTGTTCCGCTCCTTGTCTCCGACCACGACCCCGACCTGACTGCCCGGCTCGCCGGCCAGCCGTGGGTCCGGTCCTTCCCGGCCGGCGACGCCGGCGCGCTCGCCGAGACGCTGGACAAGCTCTCGGCCGAGGTCCCCGCCCGGCCGGGGCCGTCGGCACGGGCGGTGCTGGACCTGTCCCCGGCGGCCGAGCAGGCCGCCTTCCTCACCACCACCTACGCCCGCCTGCTCAAGGAGTGCCGCCGATGACGTTCATCCCTCCCACCCCGGTCGCGGTCGTCGGCCCCGTCGAGCCCGCGCTGCTGGCCGCCTGGACCGCCCACTACCGCCGGCTCGGCATCGAACGGTTCCTCCTCGCCTTCCACTTCCCCGACGCCCAGCGCCACGAGCTTCTCGCCGCCAGCCACGCTCTCGGCATCGTCCCCACCCAGGTCAGCACCGGCCCGTGGCACGAGCACACCTACACCCTGCTGCGCGACGGGCTGCGCGAGAAGGCCGGGCCCGGCTGGCACCTGATCGCCGACGCCGACGAGTTCCAGACCTACCCCGCCCCGCTGGCCGACGTGATCGGCCAGGCCGAGGATGCCGGACGGAAGGTGGTGGGCGGGCTGATGCTCGACCGCGTCGCGGCCGACGGGAGCCTCGCCCCCTGGCGCCCGGGCCCCGGGCTGGAGCGGGCCTTCCCCCTCGGCGGGCACCTCACCCACCGGCTACTCCAGGGCGACCCGCGCAAGATCGTCCTCGCCCACTCCTCGGTGACCGTGGCCTCCGGCAACCACCGCGCCTCCGGCCACAAGCCGGACCCGGACACGCTCGCGTGTGTGCACCACTTCAAGTGGCGCTCGGGCGTCCTGGACGACCTGCGCCGACGCGTCGAGCGGTTCTCCTCCGGCACCTGGGTCGAGCACACGCCGGCCGTCCGCAGCGAGGCGTCTCGCCTGCTGGAGCACACCGGCCGGCACTCCGGCCGCATCGACGTCGCCGACCCCCGCCTCGCCTTCCGCCACGTCACCCTCGACCGGCTCCCCGACGGCTGGGCCGCCGAGGCAGCCATGATCACCATCGGCTGGCGCCCGCCGGCGCCTCAGAACCAGCCCGGCTCCACGATCTCCTCGCCCTCGCCCTGAGGCTCCTCGAACCGCGCGAAGAAGTCGTCCAGCGCCTCCGGCGTCACGAGCAAGGCATTCGCGTCCCCACGAGCGTTGCGTTCCGCCAGCCGGCGCAGCAGCTCGTCACGGGTCACGGGGAAGTACAGCAGCCGCCACCGCCCGCCGGCCGACTCCACCAGCGTCTTCATCGCCTCGCGGTCCTTGCGAGGCCACAGCCCGTGGTCCCACACCACGTCCCGCCCCTCCGCAACCAGCTCGGCCAGCCGCTCGTGCAGCTCGGCGACAACCGGAGCCTCTTTCTCGAAATAGGTGTTCTCCGGGTAGTCGACGCCGTACCGGCCGTGCCGCTCGAAGACCACCTCGTCCACCGACAGCCGCACCGCCCCCCGAGGCTCCAGCACCCGCTGGGCATAGGTCGTCTTCCCCGATCCGGTGAGCCCCACCAGCAGGAAGACCGTCGGAGCCCCGCTCTCGACCACCATCAACTCCCCTCAGCTTCGCCGTCGTTCCCGGCAGTCTGCCACCGCTGGCCAGGCCGGACTCCCGATCCCGGCCGCCGCCACCCGAAGGAGCCGTCCGTGCCCGCCTCCGCCCTCGCCCGCATGCTGCGCGCTTACGTCCGCTACGCCCCCGGCACCCTCGGCAAGGCCCGGCTCGTCGACCACTTCCTCGACGAGCACCTGCGTACCCACCCCGTGCATGCCACTGTCCGGCTGCGGTCCGGCGACACGGTTCCCGTCACCACCAGCGACGTCATCCAGCGCTTCCAGTACCTGTTCGGCGAGTGGGAGCCCAACCTGTCGGCCTTCCTGCGCGACCGGCTCCGCCCCGGGGACACCTTCATCGACGTCGGCGCCCACCGCGGCGCCTTCAGCCTCCTGGCCTCCCACGCCGTCGGGCCCCACGGCCGCGTCGTCGCCATCGAACCCCACCCCCGCTTCCACGACGACCTGGCCGTCGTAGCCGCCGCCAACCATCGCACCAACATCCGCACCGTCCGCTCCGCCGCCTCCGACTCCACCGGCGTCGTGGTCCTGTACGTGGAGGACCCCTCCAACCTGGGCCACACCACCGCCGTCCGCCCCCGCCACGTCCACGCGACCGTCGAGGTCCCCACCGCGTCCCTGGCCGATCTGGTAGGCCGGGCCGACCTCGCGACCGCGCGCGTCATCAAGATCGACGTCGAAGGCGCCGAAGCCGCCGCGGTCCGCGGACTCACCCCCGCGCTCCCGCACCTGCGCGACGACGCCGAACTCGTCATCGAGGTCACCCCCCCCGGCTCCTGGCCAAGCAGGGCGAGAGCGCCGCCGCCATCATCGCCACCCTGCGTGAGCACGGCTTCCACCCGTACACGCTCACCAACGACTACGACCCGGCCACCTACCCCCGGGCCATGTGCCGGCCGCAGCCGCCCATCCGGTGCACCACGACCCCGAAGGACATGACCGACCTGGTCTTCTCCCGCACCGACGCCACCCGCCTCCCGCTCTCGCCCTGAGCAGGTTCGGCGCGCAGCGCGACGGTGATTCGGTTTGTGGTCATCGCGCTCTTCAGCTGGTCAGTTCCGGCAGCATGCCGGGCACGAGGCCGGGGGAGAGGCGAGTGAAGTACTCGGTCCGGATGAGCGGCTCGCGGTCGACGGGAGCGAGACGGGAGAGGATGCCGGGCAAAGGGCGTTCCCTGGCGACTTGGCTCCTGTGGGCGAGGATGGCTCTCCACTTCTGGTCGAGGTAGCTGCCCACGTCGACCGCCGTGGTGACCTGCTCGTCCGGGACGCTCAGTGTTGTCTTGCCGACCCGCTTCATGAGCGCGCTCAGCGTCCCGGCACGCGAGTGCGGGTGCGTGGCCGCGTACAGGGCCTGGGGGTGCCAGGGCGGTCCCGCGTCCGGGTAGCGGTGTTCGAGGCTGGCGGCGTGAAAAGCGAGGACGGTCGCCTGGTGGGTGCGGACGTGATCGGGATGCCCGGTCTGCTGACCGTACGCGTCGTGGGTGATCATGATCTGCGGGCGTACCGCCCTGATGTGCGCGACGATCGCCTCGGCCAGCTCGTCGATCGGCGCGTCGCACAGCCGCGGGCGGCCGGGGGCCGACTCGGGGACGCGCGCATCGGCGTAGCCGAGCATCCGCGGTTCCCCGGCGCCGAGAACAGCCAAGGCATCGGCCAGCTCTGCGGCTCGATGGGTATCGGAGGCCCACGTCGCAGTGACGACGGCCGTGTCCGCTCCTGCGGCGGCGTGCTGCGCCAGGACGCCTCCTGCCAGCAGCGCTTCGTCGTCGGGATGGCCGAAGACGGCGAGGAGTGAAGGGCGCGATGGGCGGGCCATGACGGGGCTCCTTTCCTGAGGTGGTGGCCGCCGGGCTAGGCGAGGCGGGTGTTGTAGGGCTGGAAGTCGGCGGGCGGGTGGTCGAGGGGGAGTTCCTGCTTCCACGCCGTCAGGCACTGGCTGCTTGGCACGAAGAGGGGCTGGGGCAGCGCGTCGAGGCTCCAGAACCGCCACGACCCGATGGTTTTCTCCAACTCCTGTGGTGTGCCGGACCAGCGGGTGATCAGCGCGGGCACCGTGAGCCGCAGGACGCCGCCCACATGGTCGAGAAGCGTGCCGAGCACCTGCACGTCGCCGGGCTGCGCGATCAGGCCGGTTTCCTCGGCGAGCTCTCGGATCACGGCCTCGGCGAACGTCTCGCCCGGCTCCAGCGATCCGCCGGGCATTTCCCATGTGCCGAGCCTGTGGCGCCCCAGCAGGACGCCGTCCGGGCCGTGCACGATGATGCCGACCCCCAGCGCTGCGTGGGGTGCGGGCGGCGCCGACGTCCGGGGCCGGCTGCGGATCCGTTCCGGGCGGCGAGCTGCGTACAGCCGGTACGACAGGGGCTGGTCGGGCTGCGGGGAGTCGATCGTCGTGACCGTCTCCATGACAAGGCCGTGGTCGACGAGGAGGTCCTCCCACAGCTGCGGTTCGAGGACCCACATGTGCATCTGGTGCTCAATGTCCGTGCCAGGGAGCCGCAGGATTTCGGGGCGGGCCGTGACGGAGACGGAGGGACCGTCGCCGTTCGAGTTGGTGTGCAGCGCGCTGAACAGAAGCCAGCCACCGGGCCTGAGGCTGTTGGCCAGGGCGGGCAGAAGGCGGTGCGGATCCACGAAGGGCACGCCGCTGACGGAGTAGATCAGATCGTAGGGCTCGGCTTCCCGCAGTGGTCGACGGCGTCGGCGCACACCAGACGCAGGCCGGGGGTGTCGGGGTAGCGGGTGAGGGCGCGCTGGTGCTGGGTGGGGGAGGCGTCGACGGCGGTGACGTCGGCGCCGAGGGCGGCCAGGTGAGCTGCGTATCGGCCAACTCCGGATCCCAGGTCCAGGACGCGCAGGCCGGCGACCTCGCCGAGCACGCTGATTCCGGGCCCGGCCTGCGACATGTCCCAGGCCCATTCGTCCAGTTCCGGCAGGTCGAAGGTCCGGCTGAGCTGATGGCGGCCGTAGAGGGTCCAGATCTCGCCGATGGTTTTCTCGACGTCCGGCACGAGGTACTTCCATTCGTTCGCGGGCGGATGATCAGGGGCGCAGGGCGTAGCAGCGCAGGACGTCGAGGTCGGCGGTCCGCGCGACGGACCAGCCGGCCGTGAGCAGTTCGGCGTCCGAGGGCGAGATGCCGAGTCCGAGGAGGGTCGGGTTGGTGGTCGTGCGTTGGCCGGCGAACTCGGTGACGACCCAGAAGATTCCGCCGGGCGCGAGGAGGCGGCGGACCCGGCTGAGGAAGCCGGGCTTGTCGTCCATCCACCGGTAGACCAAGCGGCAGGTGATGACGGCGTAGGCCGCGTCCGGGAGCGTCGTGAGGTCGCCGGTGGCGATGTCCGCGCACTGCCACGTCGGTCCGGGCGTGGTGTCCTGGGAGGCGGCGAGGGCGATGGCGCTGGGGGAGCAGTCGATGCCGGTCGTGCGGTAGCCGAGCTCGTGGTGGAGGTGGCGGGCGAGGCCGCCGTCGCCGCTGCCGATGTCGAGGGCGGGGCGGCCCTCGCCGGGGCCGAGGTGCTCGGCCATCAGCTGCTTCTCGGCCTGGCACAGCGGCCGGTAGCGCCGGCCGCCCTCGGCCCAGAGTGGCTCCCAGAAGGCCGGGCTCGCGGTGGATGCGATGGCGGTCACGAGGTTCCCTTTCGGGCGGGCGGCACGGCCGCCGGGGCGGGCAGGACGGGCATGGCTCGCAGAGCGCGTACGGGGGAGGCCAGCAGCAGGAGGACCGGCACGACCTGGAGGAGAGCGCCGACGGCGAGGACGGCCGGCACGTCCAGGACGAGCGCGAGTGTGCCGGCGGTCGCGGTGGCCAGGGGGCGGCTTCCGGCGGTCACGGTGGTGCTGACCGCCTGCATCCGGCCCTGAAAGGTCGGGTCGCACAGGATCTGGCGCAGGGTGCGCTGGCTGACTCCTGCCGCTGTCGCCCAGAACAACTGGACGGTGAGCGTCGCGGCCAGGACGATCCGCCAGCCGCGGCCGGGCCCGGCCAGCAGGAGCGGCACCTGGGCGAGGGGGCTGACCGCGAACCCGGTGATGATCACCGGGCCGACGCCGAACCGGTCCGTCATCCGTGAGGTGAGCAGCGCACCGGCCAGACTGCCCATACCTCCGGCACCCATGATCACCCCGAACGCGGTCGGGGAGACACCGAGCGCGGTGAGCAGGTTTGTTTCTGCAGAGCCCGTGTCCCCCGCAGGTCGTGTCGCTTTACAGGACGGCTGCTGCCGTGGGTCGTGTCGCGTTGCGGTAGCGCATCGTGTTGCCGTCCTCGTCCGGCCTTGTGAGGAAGGGCACACAACTGACGATGTAAGTGGCCGTGTCGCACGGCATGTTGGATGGGCACCGAACGATCCCGGGAAATGTTCCCGTTGCACGGCGGACCGGCGCCGCAGGGCCATCGCGCATCGACTGCGCGCGGAAATAGACGGACGAAGATGTCCGAGAATCGGCGGGACAAGGTCGGCAGCATGGCTGCTGATGCGGTGTGCGCACTGGCCCGGTAGCGCGATGGGTGCTGAGCTGGGGTCACTGCGTTGCGCTCTGGATGCCGAGGACGTCGTACAGGTGCTGGCCGTGCGCCCACTTCTTCAGTTCGGGTCGGCCCATGAGGATGAGCTGATGGTGCTGAGCGAAGTCGATCGCCGGCTGGGTGAAGCCGTTGAGGGCGATCATGATCGGGACGTCTGCTCCGTGGTGCAAGCGGGCTGTCCCGTTGAACTTCTGGACGTGTCCTGAGCCGACCGTGTTCTGGTACTGCTTGCACTGCAGGATCAGGAGACGGTCTTCGTCGTCACGGGCGGTGACGTCAACGCCGAGGTCCCCAGCGCCGCCGACCCGGCGCGCACCTCGGAAGCCGTCCCGGGCCAGGAGATCAGCGCACGCCTGCTCGAAGCCTGTGGCGCTCATCGCGGCAAGCTGCTTCATCTTGAAAGTCAGCACGTCCGGGTCGGGCGCATCGTCAAGCGGCGCCACGAACGTGTCGTCCGGGCCGGCATAGGTATAGGTGTGGGGGCCGAACACGAACAGCAGGAGCTTGCAAAGCAGGACGAGCAAGACCACGCCCCCGACCACGATGAGCCCGCTCCACCAGGGATGATCGGTGATCAGGCCCCACAGGTCCACGGTGATCCACCGGCTGACGTCCTCGGTGAGCCACTCCCACAGCATCTTGCCGACGGCCAGCGCAAGAACTGTGTACAGCAGGAACTTCAGCGTCGGATCGAGTGACCCGTCTTCGTCGAACACCACACCCCCAGACATGTCGGATGATGATCAGCGAGCCTGCCGGTCAAGCTGCGCGCTTGAACCTGCTGGTGCGGGAGCGCGCGGACAGACCGAGGAGCTCGTGCAGGGCCGCTCCGTTCTCAGCCCAACGCCTCAACTTCTCGCGGTCGACCCAGTGGACGCCGTGCCGGTCACCCCACGCCATGGCGTCCCGGGTGAAGGTGCCGTTGGTGACGACGACAGCGTGATGGGCTTTGTGAGCGGGCCCGGCTGTCCCCTTCACCGCGTACATCACCGACGACCCGACCTTTCCACCAACGCGGGTGTGCTTGGCCTGCACGACGATCCGGCCGCGCTGCGGATGGTCACCGATGACGTCGGCGGCCTGGTCCCCGCCGCCACCGACCCTCCGGGCCGGCCAGCCGTCTCGGATCAGCAGATCCCGCAGCGCGTGCTCGAAGCGCCGGTCGTCCATCGCGTCGACATCTGCGAGGGTGATGCGCAGGGTGGCAAGCCGCGCCCTGTCCAGGCGCCGCGTTGCGGCCGCCTGCCTGACTCGCCAGGCAGCGACGGCCCCCGCGAGCAGAACAAGGCCCAGCAGTGCCGGCCAGGCTTCCTCGAGGGTGTCAGTCGCGGCGTTGACCATCCGCGCAACCAGGACCAGCACGGCCAGGGCCACGATGCCTGCGGAGAACATCTCGGCCGGACCGCGCGGGCGCCGTAGGCGCAACCGTCCCATCAGCGGACGGCCGGCGCGCTGGTGGCCGACTGCGGGTTCGCCGGCGGCGTCTTGGTTGCCGCCTCCCCGAAGCCGAATAACTGTCCCCACAGCCAGACACCTGCCAACAGGCCGGCGATCATCCAGCCGCTCATCCGCTTCGCGCTCCTGGGCTTTGGATTGCGACGGATGTGTCCGCGAACGTAGTGGAACCCGTCCGGTACCTTCGACATGCCTTCCCCTCCCGCCGTCGGCCGCCATGTGCGCCCGCTCAAGAAATCGGTGTAGCAGCGGGCACTGACAGAAACTGATGGATCATCACGGCCTGGAGCTCGGCCAGGGCGCCATCTGGCCACGTACCGCATCCGGGCGGGCCGCATCTGAGACCGGCCGCCTGAAGCGGCTGACCTTGGATAACGTGCTTCCCCGTCCTGGTACGGCCTCCTCAAGGCCCCTGCTGGGCTTCGTCTGGGTGGCGTGCTGAGTGTGCTCCACCTGCGGAAACCGTCCGGGCCGTGCCCGGCTTGTGGACTGTTGAGGAATGGCGAAATACGGCGGGGCGCGTAGTTGCTGTGGTGCGCCGGAGCCGCCCCCTTGGGCACCTTCTGGTCTGCGGAAGGGGGATCGGACGGTCGGCGCCGGGGCTCCAGGTATGGTGCCCGTCCGGGCCGGCCCCCTCCGGCAGTCGGTGAGCCGCCAGGGCGGGGACCGTACGGCGGCAATCCTCGGCCGCCTCCGGTGCGCCCTGGGCCTTATTCAGCGTGTGAGGGCGGCTGTCAGGCGGCGGCTTCTGGCTCAGAAAGGGAAGCAGCCCATCAGCCGGGCCGCGGTCACGGTGCCTACCAGCTGCACGTGGTCGGCATCGCGCTCGATCACCGCGATCAGCGGGCTGGGCGTGCGGGCCATGAGAGCGGCCACCTCCATGGGCAGTGCGTCCGGGCCAACGTACGGGGGCGGGAACAGCTGGCGTGGCAGCCACTCTGCGACGGTGAGCCCTTCGAGCCGTTCCGCGATCTCCGCATCAGCGCGGCCGCCGATGGCAGGGGCCAGCAGGGGGTCGTCCACCACGTATTCGGGAAGTGCCTGGCGCAGTACCTGGGAGCCGGGCACGATCGCGTATGGCCCGCCGTCCGCGTCGAGCACGAGCAGAGCAGGCAGCGACTTCTCCGCAAGCATCCGCGCCGCAGCCACCGCGTCGTCGTCGGTCGTGACGAAGGGGTACGGCTCGGCCAGATTACGGGCGCGCACAACCGCCTCCTCGCCCTTTGAGGTCCAGGCGTGACGGCAACCAGAGTGATAGCCGCACTCGGCCGGGACGACGTCCCACCACGACTCGCCCTTGATCACCGGGGCTTCGACGCCGCAGGCCGGGTACGTCGCGTGCCTTTCACCCGCTGCCCGGTTCGCGGGCGGACCTTTACCTCTCCACCATACGAGTTCAGGCCCTCGGCACGCGTCCGCGACGGGTCAGGGCACCGGGCAAGCGCCCGGCGGCCGATGGCGGCATCTACGCCCTGTGAATCGCCGCCGACCAGTGCATGCGGAGGGGCGACATGGCCATGGCCTGTCGTGCTCTGAGAGGCAGGTCGGCACCCCTGTTCACAGCCTGGGTCGGTTCTGCACGCCCGCTGCCGGCCGCCCCGGCTGAGGGGCGGCCGAAGATGGGTGTCCGCCCCGATGCACGCGATTGGCGGGGCGGGTGATGGTGAGGTGGAGGAGCACTCCTGATGCCTCTCGGCGTCGGCTCGTAGCGCGGCGCCGGGTTGGCAGCCTGCGTGTTCGTGGCCACGGCACGAACGGAGTCCGCGCCGATGACTACTTTCCCGCGTCCCCTCTTCCGTGGTGACCGGCTCGTCCTGTTCCGCCGTGACGTCGGTGTGGTGCCGCCGTGAGCGTGACGATGTGGTTGGCCTTGGCGGTCTTCGGCATCGTCTATGTGCTGATCGCGACCGAGCGGGTTCACCGGGTGGCTGCTGCGCTCGGGGGTGCGGTGGTCATGCTGGTCCTCGGGGTGACCAGCGCCGAGCACGCGTTCTTCTCCAAGCGTGCGGGGATCGACTGGGACGTCATCTTCCTGCTGCTCGGCATGATGCTGATTGTCGCCGTCCTCAAACGGACCGGCATTTTCGAGTACGTGGCGATCTGGGCGGCGAAACGTGCCCGCGGGCGGCCGTATCGGCTGATGGTCCTGCTGATCCTGGCGACCGCGTTCCTGTCCGCGTGGCTGGACAACGTCACCACCGTCCTGTTGCTCGCGCCGGTGACGATCGTGGTGTGCAGGCGGCTGGGCCTGCCGACTGTGCCGTACCTGATCGCCGAGGTGATGGCATGCAACATCGGCGGCGCCGCCACCCTGATCGGTGACCCGCCCAACATCATGATCGGCTCGCGGGCCGGGCTGTCCTTCAACGACTTCCTGCTCCACATGGCACCGATCGCCACGCTGCTGGTCGTCGTGTTCGCGGTGATGGCCCGGTGGATGTTCCGCTCCGCCTTTGTGTACGACGCCAAACGGGCGGCGCAGGTAATGGAGATGCGCGAGCGGGACGCGATTAAGGACAGGCGGCTGCTGGCTGTCAGCGGCGCGGTCATCGTGATCGTGATGGTCTGCTTCGTGCTCCACACCACGCTGCACCTGGAGCCTTCCGTGGTGGCCATCAGCGGCGGCTTGGTGCTCCTGGCCCTCTCCCGGCTCAACGCCAGGGACGTCGCGCGCGATGTGGAGTGGGAGACGCTAGCGTTCTTCACCGGCCTGTTCGTCATGGTCGGCGCGATGGTGCAGATCGGGGTGATCACCGACCTCGGGCAGGCCGCCGCCCGGGCGACCGAGGGGCAGTTGTTCGGGGCGTCGATGGCACTGCTGTTCGGCTCGGTGGTGCCCTCGGCCGTGATCGACAACATCCCCTTCGTCGCCTCCGTCAGCCCGGTCGTCTCCGAGATAGTCACAGCCTCCGGCGGCCTGGAACACGCCGCGGTGCTGTGGTGGTCCTTCGCGCTGGGGGCCGACCTGGCCGGTAACGCCACGATCATCGCGTCCTCCGCCAACGTCGTGACCGTCGGCATCGCCGACCGCGCGGGCCATCACATCTCGTTCTGGCAGTTCAGCCGGTACGGGCTGGTCGTCACCGCTGTCACCACTGCTATCGCCGGCCTGTATGTGTGGCTGCGCTACTTTGCGCTCGCCTGAACCCCGAGCCCACGCTGAGGAGGTGGGGACCATGCCCGAATCCGACGACGAGAAGATCGCCGATCTGGAAGCCGTCCTCTGGCACGACGATCCACGGTTCGCCCGCGGTTTGGGCAAGGGCCGCCCCCGGCGGCCCCGGGAGTACCGGCGGGGTCGTGCCTGGCTCGCTTTGGCGATCGCGCTCGCCGCTGTGGTTACCGGTGTCGTCTTGCCGCAGGGACTGCTGCTCGCGGCGGGCCTGGTCATGACCGCGATGGCGGTGAACCTCTTCGAGTCCGCCCGCGGGCGCCGTATTCGGCCGCCCGGGTCATGAGCCGGTTCGGGGCCGTACGTCAGGAGTAACGGTGACGCTGCAGCAGCTGTACCTGGTCCTGCTGGTCGGCGGCACGGTGCTCATGGCCAGCATCGTCGCCGCGCGCGCCGCGCACCGGATCGGTCTGCCCAGCCTGCTGTTCTTCCTTGCGGTCGGAGTCCTCGCCGGTGAGGACGTCATCGGCATCGAGTTCGACGACGCGCAGTTCGCGCAGTCCCTCGGGACCGCCGGCCTGGCGGTCATTCTCGTCGAAGGCGGCCTGACCACCCAGTGGGCCGACGTTCGGCGCCTGCTGGCACCGGCCGGAGTCCTGGCTACCGCCGGTGTCGCCGTCTCGGTCGCCGTCACCGGTGCCGGAGCGCACTTCCTTCTCGGCATGGACTGGCACCTGGCCCTTCTGCTCGGCGCGATCGTCTCCTCCACCGATGCCGCCGCCGTCTTCGCCGTGCTGCGCTCTCTGCCGCTGCCCCAGAAGGTCACCGGGCTGCTGGAGGCGGAATCCGGATTCAACGACGCCCCGACCATCATCCTGGTGCTGGTGTTCTCCACCGCGGCGGCCGACCTGCCCGAGCCCGCCTACATCGCCGGGAACGTGATCTACCAGCTGGTGGTCGGCGGTGTGCTGGGGCTGGTGGTCGGCCGGATCGGGGTTGCGGCGCTGCGGCACATCGCCCTGCCCGCCACCGGCCTCTATCCACTGGCCACCGTCGGTTTCGGCATCATCGCCTTCGCCGCGGGCGGCGCCGTGAACGCCAGCGGCATCATCGCCGCCTACCTGGCCGGGCTGGTCCTGGGGAACTCCAGCCTCCCGCACCGGGCCGCGACCCGCTCGTTCGCCGAGGGCACCGGCTGGCTCGCCCAGATCGGCCTGTTCGTCATGCTCGGCCTGCTCGTCGACCCCAGCGAACTCCCCTCAGCCGTCCTGCCCGCCCTCGGCGCCGGCCTCGTCCTCCTGCTCGTCGCACGGCCGGTGTCGGTCGCCGCCTGCCTTGCCTTTTTCCGCACCCCATGGCGGGAGCAGGCGTTTATCTCCTGGGCCGGTCTGCGAGGCGCCGTCCCCATCGTGCTCGCGACCTTCCCCATCGTCGCGGCCGTCGACGGCGCCCGGCACCTGCTCAACATCGTCTTCGTCCTCGTGGTGGTCTTCACTCTGATCCAGGGCCCCGCCCTGCCCACCGTGGCCCGCAGACTGGGGCTGACCCGCCCCGGCGCGCTGCGCGAGATCCAGGTCGAAGCCGCGCCCCTGGACATCCTGGACGCCGACCTCCTCACCGTCGCCATCCCGCCCGGCTCACGGCTCCACGGCGTCACCGTCGCCGAGCTCCGCCTGCCACCACCCACGGTGATCACCCTCATCGTCCGCGACGGCATCACCCTCGTTCCCCGTCCGGAGACTGTCCTGCAAACCGGTGATGAGCTGCTCCTGGTCACCACACCCAGCGTGCGGGGAGCCGCGGAACAGCGCCTGCGTGCCATCGGTCGGCGGGGCAAACTCGCCCGCTGGCTCGGCGAGCACGGACACCTCGAACCACCGCCCCGAGTGGCGGAGGGTGAGTGATCAGCGCCTGCGGCGGCGGGCAGCGATACGGCAGGTCAGATACACGATGCTCACCGGCCACAGCACGATCAGAACGGTCAGAGTGGCCGCGCTGGAGACGGGGTGCCGTTCCGTGTCGGCCTGCCAGTTGGGGCTACGCATCATGATGCGTGGGAGGTGGCGGGCGAAGCTGATGGCGCCGCCGAGGTAGACGGCCAGGGCAGCGAGCAGCAGCACGGTGTCCGTGTTGGTGAGCGCCGCCCAGTCGTCCTCGCTCACGCGCGGCCGGCCGGGCCCTGGTCAGGTACGGCCTCCGGCTGCTTCGCCGGGGACGGCATCGTGGCCGGGCGCGGCCCGTCAGGGGTGCGGCGCTTGCTGATCCAGGCGGCCACGGGCTCGGTGTAGCGGGCGGTCAGAGGCCCGATCACGACCAGGATCAGAACGTACGCGGTCGCCAGCGGCCCCAGCGCCGGTTCGATGCCGGCGGTGACGGCGAGACCGGCAATCACGATGGAGAACTCACCGCGGGCGACCAGGGTGCCGCCGGCACGCCAGCGGCCCTTGACGCCGACCCCGGCGCGCTTCGCTGCCCAGTACCCGGTGGCGATTTTCGTGAGGGCGGTGACGACGGCCAGCGCGAGCGCGGGCAGCAGCACGGGCGGGATGCTGGCCGGGTCGGTGTGCAGGCCGAAGAAGACGAAGAACACCGCGGCGAACAGGTCCCGCAGCGGGCTCAGCAGCGTGTGGGTGCCCTCGGCGACCTCGCCGGACAGGGCGATGCCGACCAGGAACGCACCGACGGCGGCGGAGACCTGGAGCTGCTGCGCGATGCCGGCCACCAGCAGGGTCAGGCCGAGGACCACGAGAAGGAGCTTCTCGGGGTCGTCGCTGGAGACGAACCGGGAGATCAGCCGTCCATAGCGGACGGCGACGAACAGCACTGCACCGGCGACGCCGAGGGCGATCGCCAGGGTGGCGCTGCCGGCCGCCAGGCTCACCCCTGCCAGCAGGGCGGTGATGATCGGCAGGTAGACGGCCATGGCGAGGTCCTCGAGGACCAGGATGCTGAGAATGACCGGGGTCTCGCGGTTGCCGAGGCGGCCCAGGTCGCCCATCACCTTGGCGATGACCCTGGAGGACGAGATCCAGGTCACCCCGGCGAGCACCACCGCGGCGACCGGCCCCCAGCCCATCAGCAGCGCGGCCACCGCACCGGGCACGGCGTTCAAGGTGAAGTCGACCAGGCCCGCCGGGTACTGCGTCTTGAGGTTGGAGACCAGGTCACTGGCGGTGTACTCCAGCCCCAGCATCAGCAGGAGCAGGATGACGCCGATCTCGGCGCCGATCGCGACGAACTCCTCGCTGGCGGGCAGCGGAAGCAAGCCGCCCTCGCCGAAGGCGAGACCGGCCAGCAGGTACAGCGGGATCGGCGAGAACTTGAGCCGGCCCGCGACCCGGCCCAGCAGGCCGAGACCGAGGATGATCGCACCGAACTCGATCAGAAACACAGCGGAGTGCACAGGCGTCACTCCCGACCGAGTATCGCGGCGGCCGCGTCGACGCCCTCACGGGTGCCGATCACGATGAGGGTGTCCCCGCCGGCGAGGCGGAAATCCGGTGCAGGGGAGGGCCGGGCCTCGGCCCGGCGCAGGACCGCGACCACCGACACCCCAGTCTCGGTGCGCATCCGGGTCTCGCCCAGCACGCGGCCATTCCAGTACGAGTGGGCGGACAGTTCGATCCGCTCGGCGACCAGGCCGAGGTCGGTGGTGTGGAGCAGGTTCGGGCTGTGGTGGGCGGGCATCAGCGCGTCGATCAGGGACGCGGTCTCCGCGCCCGTGAGGTGCAGGGACTGCGCGCAGGCGTCCGGGTCGTCGGCGCGGTAGACGTTCACCGTCCGGGTTCCGTCCCGGTGGGCGATCACCGACAGGTGCCGGTGTTCGCGTGTGGTGAGGTCGTATTGGACCCCGATGCCGGGCAGTGGCGTCGTGCGCATCCGTGGAGCAGGCACAGCCCATCCCCCTCTGTTCGATCTTTGCGATGGTGGTGCGAAGCGCGGCGGGATCGGGCAGGTGATCCGGCGCGGCAAGGGGTCATGTTGCCAGGTGCGAACAGGGCCGGGATATGGGTGTCGCCACGGATGGACAAGCGGTGCCGTCCCCCGGCAGGGTGGGGCGGGGCAGTAGGTGCAACCGCAGGTCAGTGCCCGGATGACGCCCGCACGCGAGGCGGCGACAGTGAAGGTGGGGGCCCACCGAGAAAGGCACGGGACCATGTCGCTGTACTGGCGGATCTTCCTCCTCAACGCCGCCGTCCTTGTCGCGGCCGTCCTGCTGCTTCTCGGCCCCGTGACCGTCTCCACCCCCGTGCTGCTCGGCGAAGCCCTGGTCCTGCTCGCCGGGCTGGTGGCCATGCTGATCGCCAACGCTGTACTGCTGCGGATCGGCCTCGCCCCACTGCAGCGCCTGACCCGGGCCATGGCCACAGCTGACCTCCTCCAGCCCGGCCACCGCACCACGGTCACCGGCACCGGCGAGATCGCCGAACTCACGAAAACGTTCAACGCGATGCTCGGCCGCCTCGAAGCCGAACGCGCCGCCAGCTCGGGCCGGGTCCTGTCCGCACAGGAAGGCGAACGCCGGCGCATCGCCCAGGAACTCCACGACGAGGTCGGCCAGACCCTCACCGCCGTACTTCTCCAGCTCAAACACGCAGCCGACCACGCCCCCGCGCCGGTACGCGAGGACCTTCACCAGGCCCAGGAGACCACCCGCGCCAGCCTGGACGAGATCCGCCGCATTGCCCGCCGCCTGCGCCCCGGAGTGCTGGAGGAACTCGGCCTGCACAGCGCCCTGCGCGCCTTGGCCGCCGAGTTCACCACCTCCCGCCTGAGCGTGACCACCCACATCACGCCCGGCCTGCCACAGCTCGACCCGGCAACCGAACTCGTCTTCTACCGCGTCGCCCAGGAGGCGCTGACCAACACCGCCCGCCACTCCGGCGCCCGCACGGTCGAACTCCACCTGCGCCCGCTGCCCGGCGGTGGTGTGGGTCTGCTGGTCCGCGACAACGGTCGGGGACTCGGATCGGCGCCTGAAGGAGCCGGTATCCGCGGCATGCGCGAACGCGCCCTGCTTATCGGCGCGGAGCTCCTGATCGGCGCCGGACCGAGCGGCGGAACCCAAGTACGTCTGAACGTCACAGTCCACACCGCCGAAGACCACCCCCGGGAGAGCGCCCGATGACCGCACCGGCCCGCATCCTGCTCGCCGACGATCACGCCCTGGTCCGCCGCGGCGTACGCCTCATCCTCGACGCCGAACCGGACCTGACCGTCGTCGCCGAGGCGGCCGACGGAGCCGAAGCCGTCGCCCAGGCCCGCGACCAACACATCGACCTGGCCATCCTCGACATCGCCATGCCCCGCCAGACCGGACTCCAAGCCGCCCGCGAACTCGCCCGCCTCCGCCCGGGCCTGCGCACCCTGATGCTGACCATGTACGACAACGAGCAGTACTTCTTCGAAGCGCTCCGCGCTGGGGCCTCCGGCTACGTCCTGAAGTCCGTCGCCGACCGCGACCTCGTTGAAGCCTGCCGCGCTGCCCTGCGTGACGAACCCTTCATCTACCCAGGCGCCGAGACCACCCTCATCCGCACCTACCTCGACCGCGCCCGCAGAGGCGAGGCCCTGCCCGCCCGCCCCATCACCGAACGCGAGGAGGAGATCCTCAAACTCGTCGCCGAAGGCCACACCTCCAAAGAGATCGGCGACCTCCTCGTCATCAGCGCCAAAACCGTCGAGCGCCACCGCGCGAACCTGCTCCAGAAACTCGGCCTACGCGACCGCCTGGAACTCACCCGCTACGCCATCCGCGTCGGCCTCATCGAACCGTAACCAGCCTTCCACCGTCCCAACCCCTGTCCCGGAGAGCCGCACGTGCTGCTGCCTTTCGTCCTGTTCGCCGCCCTCTTGCTTCTCGCCCTGCGATACACGATCAAGGCTGCCCGCCTGCCCGACATCCCGCCCTGGCGCAGGTTCCTGCCCTTGGCCCTCCTGCTGACCGCGACCGCAGCCAGCATGCTGAGGGCCATCGACATACCTCAACCGGCCAACCTGATCGCCTTTCCACTCAACATCGCCGCCATCGCCCTGGCCTGGCGTGAACTCGCTGCCCACCGTGCTCGCACAGCCGCAGCGGGCTGAGAGCTGTCGGTGGGGGCGCCTGCGTCTCTGAGATCAGCTGCATGATCCGTACGGCGCGGTCGCTTTCTGGACGCGGGGAAGTGCCCGGATATTGGACTGGGCGGCCAGGGCCTCCCGGAGCCGTTGGATCTCCAGCTGCTGTGCGGCGATTCGGGAAAGCGCTCGCTGCTTGAACTCGCTGAGCTCGGTGAGTTGCTCCTGCCGCTCGTCGAGCCGGTCCTTCAATCCGGCTACCTGATTCTTGAGGCGTTCGACCTGGGCGGCTCGTGGGTCGGGCGTGGCGCCGGCATTGCGCAGTGCGGCCAGCCGGCGCTCGAACTCCTCGGCCAGGTGCTGGTACGGGCCGGGCCACGGGGAGCCGTCCCGGTTCTTCTTCGGGTAGAAGCCGGTGCGTGCGACCTCGACCAACGCGGCGAGGGTTTTGATGTCGCACTTGCCGCCTTCGGGTACGTCGCCGGCGAGAAGCCGGTCCATGACGGCGCGGATCGCCGCCTCGTTGCTGTGGCGGGCCTCATCAGTGATGCGGGCCATGTCATGCCCCCGATCCGACGGCGGCATCGATCTCGGACAGCACCCGTTCGTCGCGGGCGAGGTCTGCGGCGAGGCGCGCCTTCTCGGTCTTCTGCGCTCGGCCGATGGAGGCGATGAAGACCTTCTTGTTCTCCGCGCTCGCTGCCCACACCGGGCGGTGGCCGACGTGATGCGTGGCCTGCGGACAGCGGGCCGAGTCACACATGCCGATCAGGGGCGCGGTGGCGTCGCGGGCGCTACGCCCGGCGAGCTTGAGGCAGAGAGCCTTGGACGGGTCGAGGAACCAGCAGTGGTTCGCCTGCCCCAGATGCAGCACGCCCGCCCGCCTGGCGAGCAGGTTGCTCACCTCCCTGTCACTGCGCTTGACGTTCGGCGCCCCGGGCTGGCCAAGGTTGCCGTCGACGAAGTCGAAGAAGTCGATGAGCTCCTTGGCGCCGGGCCCGGCGGGCCGTAGGCCGTCCTGGTAGTCCCGGTAGGCATCCAGAATGGCGCGCATCTTGTGCTCCCGCTCTTCACGTCCGAACTCGGCCAGCAGCACGGACTGGGCTCCGCCGGGCCTATTTAATGGTGGAGTCGGGTATTGGAACTGTCTGAATGCCCCGGCAGCAGCTCCACATTGGTAGGCAGCCTGGGAGCGCGTGAGCCACCCGACGGTCGAGACATCAGATGTGCGCATTGTCATGAATCGCCCGTTTCGTCGCAGATACCCGCTGAAAAGGCTAGTTGAGGGATGGCGGAGTGCCGTTCCGTGGAGTCACCCCCACCCGGGCTCAGTCGATCGTGGCCAATAGAGCAGCGGGCGATGAGGCGCAGAAGGTAGGATCCCAATCAATTGCCGTGTCACGGGGGGATCTATGGGAATCGGCGATCGCGGATCGGCTCCGTTTCGTTTCGAGGTAATCAAGAAGTACCCTCCACGAGGGCCTTTGCATCAGTACCGGCTCGCTGCAGCAACGACATTCACTTGCTCCCGATGCGGGAGAGATAAGAGATCTAAACTCGTGGTCTCCATTCACGACGAATGGGGCCTCCTCTTGTGTAACGGCTGCTATGGGCGGTTGCTCTCGATCTGGGAAATTAAGGCCGGGGATCTTGAAGATTCAGATCGCCACGCCGAGTTGATTCGCCTACTGGTTGGGTTGTCTGGCGAGGCAGATGTTGAGCAGGCACGTACTGTTCTTCTTGCTCGCGATTCTCGATCCACCCTGCTTTCGGCGCCCGCACTCACAATGCTGGCAACGGCGGAGGCTGTCGCGGATGGGTTCGCAGTGAAAATGGCCACCGAGCTCGACTGGTCAGCTGCGATCATCGGCCTGTGCAAGGCCGTCGAGTTGGAGGCTCTCCGCCTGATCTGCGATCCTCTGCGCCATGCAGTGTCCGACCTGGACCTGGCGACCGACCTTGCTGACAGGGACTTTCGCCGGATGGCACAGTTCTGCAAGAGAGGGAAGCCAATTGAACTTGGAACCCTCGCCCACTTCATGGAAGCCACGACTAGGTCGCAGAATACTAGGACCAGTCCGCTTGCATCCGCGCTTCGGTCTCTCGCTCTTCAGTGGCCCCGATCCGATTGGCTGTTCGAAGCGGACGGCTTTGTAGCCAAAGTGCGGACGCTGACCAAAAATTACAGAAACCCAGCAGCGCATACGGCGTTGCTTTCCCATGCCGAATACCGCTCCTGCGTTGAAGTCGTTCAGGGGAGGGACGGCCTCTTGTGGAAGATGCTTACTTCCGTTGACCCGACACGACGCTAAATCTATATTCTCTCAATGCCTAAGGTCACGGTTGTGTCCTCTGGCTGACGTCGGCGGCATAGGCGGCCCAGTCTCCGGCTGATGCTTGCTGCCACTGGACGGCGACTTTGATGTGGACGCCGAGCATGCGGGCGAGGATCGCTGCGGGGACTTCGGTGGCGAGGGTGAACAGTGCGGTGGAGCGGTCCTGCTTGGGCCGGATCCCGATCTTGTGGAGGCGCTGGCCGATCCGGTCGTCGCCGAGGGGGCGTCCTGGCTGGCCTCCGGGGAAAAGCCAGGGAGCGTCCTCCGAGGTGCCGATCTTGGCCTTGCCGCGGCGGGTCCCGACGAGCTCGCGGACCAGGGCGGCCAGCGGCGCGGGGAGGACGACCGGCGAGGTGCCGAACGTGATGGAGACGGTGTCGCCGTCGAAGTGGACGTCGTCGACGGTGAGTTGGCTGATGGTGGCGATCTTCTGTGCGTAGAGGATCAACAGCAGTCCCGCGACGCGGTCCGGAGTCGGCAGGCTGTCGTCGTTGAGGAGGCGGCGGGCGTCGGCCCAACGTTTCTCGCTATCGATGGTGCTGAGCGGGCCGGTCCAGCGGACGGTGCCGTAGGTCAGGTCATGGGCATGCCGGTGCTGTACCGACCAGCGGACGAAGTGGCCTGTCTCGTCGCGGTAGCTGACCGTGGGGTCGGCCATCCAGCGTTCCAGGTCTGCCTGGGTGCAGGTCCCCAGTGTGAGCCCTTCGCCGCCGAGCCAGTTGAGGAAGTTGTCCGCTGCGGTGACGTGGCAGCGCACGTTCAGGTCTTGGAGCCGGGTGGTGTGGTCATCGCCGAGGCGGCGTCGGAGCCGGCGCATGTGGTGCCAGACCGCGTAGCCGTGCAGGATCCGGCGCTCTGCGAGGTCGGTGCGGGCCTGGACGGTCGCGGTGATCCATTTCTCTAGGGTGACGAGCCGCTCATCGCGCGGTGGCAGGGCGCCGGTCGCGACCAGGACACTGCGCAGGTGGGCCAGCACCTTGCCCGGGGCAGCTCGTCGAGGACCGCGTGCGTGACGGGCCGCTCGTCGCGGCCTATACGCTCCAGGAGTTCTCGGGCTTTCGAGCGGGCGATCCAGGCCGTGGCGACGTCCGGTCGCTCGGCACTGGTCAATGCCTCGTGGAACGGGGTGAGTTCGGGGCGGATGGCCCCCGTGGCGTCGCCGAGGAGGTCGCGTACTTGCTGGTCGAGCACGCATCGCTGGCAGGGGCGGGTGCTGAGCTGCCAGGTAATGGTGCAGACCGGACAGCGGCCCCAGAAGTTTGGGTCGGGGTTGGTGCACTTCGCGCACAACGGCGCCTCCCAGGTGCCGCTGCGGGCCTGGGCGACGGTGCCGCAGCCGCTACAGGCCACCCATCGCTGCTGGCAGCGGTCGCGCCAGGGCTGGCCGGTGGCCCGGGACATGTCGCAGAGCGCCGTCCGCCCGCAGATGCCGCACTCCGCGGTGATCCTCGGTCGGCAGTTCTGGCAGCGCGGGCCATCAGGCAGCCGGTTCGCGACGGGCTTGCGACGGCCGCAGCCGACGCACTCCCCCAGGTTCGCGGGCTGTCGGATCATGCAGTTCGGACACAGCGGCCGACCCTCGGCGTCGCGAGCGGCGGGCTCACGCACGGCGCCGCAGCCGAAGCAGGGGACGGCCGCGTGGTGCGCGAAGCAGGCCCGGCAGATCCTCTTGCCGTCCAGCAGCTTGGACAGCGCCTTCACTCCCTGGCAGCGTGGGCAGGCCGGTCGGACGACCTTGGTCGCCCCGGCCTTGACGAGTTCGTCGATGAACGCAGGACGGCCGGGGTGGGTGCTTCGTAACCGGCGCTGGTCAGCAGCGCGAGACGGGCGACGACGGCCCAAGCCAGGCGGCGCTGGCCGGTGGGCCGGACGGTGGCTCGCCCGAGCGCGGCCAGGACCACGTCGTCGTTGAGGGCGGGATCGAGGCTCGTGACGAGTTCGGTGAGTTCCTGCAGCGGATCGCCCTCGGTGTCCGGGCAGTTCGCGCAGCGGGGCTCGCCGTGACGGTCCCGGCTGACGACGCGTCGCTCTTCATGGCATCCCGCGCAGACGGCTGGCTTGTCGAAGCAGGGAGAACATCCCCACCGTCCTCCGGTGCTGCTGCCGACGTAGCGGCATGCACGGCCGCATTCGCCGCAGCGGGGCAGTGCGACGTTCTGGGCACCGGCCTCGTGCAGGGCCATCAGCAATTTCGCGACGCAGTAGGGCGCCGGTGCCGCCCGGTCCGCAACAGTGACGGGTCGTCGTGCAGTGCCTGGGCGAGGCTGCGGCGACCGGCTCGTGCACGTACCACCGTGCAGACAATGTCACGGACCTGGGCGCCGTCCAGGTGCTTTTCGACGTTGCCGACGAGCCGCACCACCAGCCAGCCCACTTGTAGAACCCTGACAGGATGCCGATGTTCTGGTTCCACGTAGACGCCGCGAAGCGGTGCTTGGCCGGGCCTCGCGCTCGGTACACGGAGTAGCTCCCGAGCGCCGCCTTCAGGCGCGCGCGGGTGTCGAACAAGGACACGCCGTACTCCGATATGAACTCCAGCCACTCCCGCACCGTACGGACGTAGTACGGCCACGACTTCGCGGCCGGAACCCCGTTGATCGGCAGCTCACAGACCCAACGGTTGATCACGACGACTGGGCGGCCGCCGTTACCGTCCTCGAAGAGCAAGTCGTCGTCGAACAGCAAGGGCATGCCCTCGGGGATCGGCGGCTTGAACTCGAGACCCCAGGATTCCCACTCCGCCGAGGAGTAGATCGCTTGATGCATGGCCGATGCCTATCAACGCAACCCGGCTCACTGCAAAGCGCAAAGAAGCAGGTCACGGGTATCGCTGAGTCGATAGCAACACTGTCGTTAAGCCGGAACAAGCAGGTAGTACGCCCATAAGGTGTTCATCAGCGCGAGGCCGAAGGACAGCACGGCCAGGGCCGGATCACCGTGCGGATCGTCGGCTGCCCGATCACGTAGCGCACGCCGGCGGCGATGTCCCGGATGAGGCCGCGCTGCTTCTCGGCTCCGACGCGGGGGCGTGAGGCTCGGGCGCGCGGATGCGCCAGACCAGACAGGCGGAGGCGAGGAAGGAGGCGGCGTCGACGAGGAGTGACCGGGCGGCGCCGACGGCGCCCACGAACGCGGCTCCGACGTTGCTGCCCGCGCTGTCGGCCACCGAGGAAGCCGCACCCAGACGGGAGTTGGCGTCGTGCAGCAGCTGCGGGGCGACGACTGCCGACAGGAGACTGATCGCCGCGGCGTCACGGACCACCTTCGCCGTGCCGACCGCGAGCGTCACCCCGTACAGCTGGCCGATGGTGAGTACCCCGGCCAGAGCGGCGGCCGGGATCGTGGTGAGCGCCGCGGCGGCCACCAGGTCCGAGACGAGGAGCTGGAAACGCTTGGCGTGCCGGTCCGACAAGGCCCCGGCCCACAGCGCGAGCGTGCTGGGAAGCTGGCCGAGGAATGCGAGTGTCGCCACCTGGCCGACGGTGGCGCGCAGTTCCAGGACCGCGAGCGCGGGCAGGGCGACGGCGCTCACCCCCGACCCGGCCAGGGCCACGGCCTCGCTGCCGAGCAGGTATCGGTAGGCCGGGATCGCCCAGGCGGTCGTCTTACGGGTCCCGGCGGTGACCGTCATCGGGGTTCATCCCCGACGGCCAGCTCGGGGGCGATCACGTTGGCGTACCGGTGCCCGGCGGCGAAGAAGCGGAGGATCTCGCGGGTGAAAGGGTGGCAGTCGTCGGGCGGGCTGGCGGGATCGACCCAGACGAGCTCGCTGTGGGTGTCCGGCTCCCTGTTGTACGGCTCGCCCTCCCACTCCTTGGCCAGGAAGACGACGCCGGTCACCCGTTCCCCGTCCGCGGCGTGAAGGTGGACCAGCTGGCAGAATTCGAGACGGCCCGGGGTGATGAGGATGCCAGTCTCCTCAGCGAGCTCGCGTGCGGCGCCCTCGTCGAAGAACTCGTCGGCTTCGAGCCGGCCGCCGACGACGGTGAGCAGCCCGGGGGAGTGCCACGACCGCGGCTGGTGCCGGACGGTGAGAACCCGGCCGTCGGCTGGGTGGCGCAGCAGGACCATGACGTGCGTGATGCTGCGATGGACGTGGCTCACGGCCGGTCCTCCTTCATGAGCCGCTCCAGGGTCCGCCGGCCTCTAGCGGTGACCTCGGGATGGCCGTTGTCCGGGCCCCAGGCCAGGCAGTTGACCGCGTCCAGCGCGGTCAGGCAGCGCAGTGCGTGCCGTTCAGCGCCGGTGAGGTCGCGCCCGTACGCCTGGAGGAATGCTCTCTCGCGGTCCGGGTGGTCGAGCCACTCGGTGACGGCGAGGATGACGAGGTCCTGCACGCGGGCGGCCGGGCGGGTGCGCTCGAAGTCGACGAGCGCGAGCCCCGCCTCGGACCACAGCCAGTTCCTCGGCTGGTTGTCGCCGTGGATGTAGCCGAGCGGCACCGGTCCGACGCGGCGGAGCTGAGCCGCGTAGTCGCGGACCAGCTGCTGCTCGTCCGGGGTAAGCCGGTCCCCAGCGCGGCCCAGGTACTTCTCCGCGCCATCGGCCGCGGCCGCCAGCGACGCCTCGGCTTCCGTGTGGTCACGGGGGTCGAGCGCACCGGTGTCGTGGAGCCGGGCGCACAGCATGCCGGCCTGCGCGTGCACGGCCCGCCACTCGGCGGCGGTCAGTCCCAGCCCAGGTGCCGGGCCGCCGGGCGCCACGGTGAGCAGCAACGCCAAGTCGTCCGCGCGGCTGGCGAGGAGACGGGGCGCCCGGCTGTGCCCGAGCGCCGGAACGACTCCTCGATAGGCCCGGGTCTCACGGGCGAAGAACTTCCCCGAGGGCGCGACCTTCACGTACCAGCGGGCCCCGCTCTCGCCGGTGAGCTCCCACACTCGGGAGCGGTGCCAGTCGTGCGAGGCGTCGCGCACGGTCACGACCGGCCCGGCGAACTGCTCCGCCCAGCGCTGCACGGCGATGGGCAGGGATTTCGTCTGCCTCACGCCGTGCACCTCGCGCTCGGGTGCGACGCGTACGAGGAGCGCAAGTCACAGGTGGCGCTGGTGGCGGGGGACGGGGGCATGGGTCCTCCTTGATGTGGCCTGTCCGCCTGGCGGGGCGCGACAGGGGGGCCGGTGAGGTCGGTCAGCGGTCCTGGGAGAGTTCCAGGAGTTCGGCGAAGGTTCCGCCGCCGTGGGTGAGGTCGTCGTACCGGCCCTGTTCGGTGATCCGACCGTGCTCCATCACGATGATGTGGTCGGCGATCTTGGTGTTCTCCAGGCGATGGGTGACCACGATGGTGATGCGGTCGGCGGCGATGGCCTTGATCTGTTCGAAGATCTGGTGTTCGCCCCGGGGGTCCATCTGGGAGGTGGGCTCGTCGAGGATGAGCAGTTCGGGCCGGCGGTACAGGGCCCTGGAACACGCGATGCGCTGCCACTGACCGCCGGAGAGTTCCGTGCCGCCCCACAGGTCCCGGGCGAGGAGGGTGTCGAGACCGGCGGGGAGGTCTTCGACGGCGTCGCGCAGCCCGACCGCGTCGATGGCCTCCCACACCGGGGCGTCGTCGTGGGTACGCGGCTGGCCGAGGGTCACGTTCTCGCGCAGGCGCAGCGGCCACTGCCCGAAGATCTGCGGCACCAGGCCGGTCAGGCGCCAGACCGAGGCCGGGTCGGCGTCGGCGAGGTCGGTGCCGACCCACGAGACCGTGCCCTTGTCCGCCAGGTAGATGCCGGTCAGCAGCCGGGTCAGGGTGCTCTTCCCGGAACCGTTCGCCCCGACGATCGCGAGGATCTGGCCGCGCCGCAGGGTCAGCGAGACGCCGTCGACGGCGGGCTTGTCCTTGCCCGGGTACTGGTAGACCACCTCTTCCAGACGGATCTCGTCTACCGGCGCGGCCAGACGGCAAGGACCCCGCTGGGGCGCGCGGTCGGCGGCCTCGTCGAGGAAGCTCTGCATGTCGCCGAGGTACAGGCTGGTGTGGAAGACCGCGGCGCCGCCGGTGACGACCTGGGTCAAGGCGGCGAGCATGGTCTGCACCGCGATCACGGCCGTCGCGGCGACCGCCAGCCACGCCAGTGCACCCCACGTCGCCGCCAGGCAGATGCCGCCGGCGAGCGCGGACAACAGAGCGATCCGCAGGGTTCGTGGCGCGGCGGCCAGGGTGCGCCGATCGCACCGGTCCGACAGAGCCCGGTACCAGTAGACGAGATAGTTGACCATGGAGTTCGCGCGGACCTCGTCGCTGTACTTGGACTCGGTGGCCCACCAGCGCATCATCCCGCGTACGTTGCGATCTGCGATGTTGCCGTAGTGGATCTCGTAGTCCACCCGCGCGCTCAGCACGGCCCCGACACCGGCCGGCAGCACGGCGAGCAGCAGCAGCGGCAGCATCAGAGGGTTCAGCACGGACAGCACGCCACCGGCGGTGACCATGCGGATCACCGCCGACACGAACTGCTGCGCGTCGGCCACCATCACGTGGGTGCGCATCACCCCCATCTCGGCCGCCTCACGCCGGTCGGAGAAACCGTCCTCCGCGTACGCAGCCGCCTCCACTCGGCACACCGCCTCGACCAGCGCCGAATCCATCTCCGTCGTCAACCGCGGCGTGATCCGCCGCCCCGCGTACGAAGCCACCGCTCTCGCTGTCCGAGCCACGGCGGCGGCGACCGTCACCACGAGCAGCGCCGGCAGGGCACCCCGCAGGCGGTCTCCGGCGGACCCGGCTCCGAGCACGGGTTCCATGGCGCGGGCGGTGGCCGTCAGCAGCACGGCGGCCGAGACGCCAGTGACCAGCTGGCAGCCGAGAAGCAGCTGCACGGCCCCCCGGTCGATTCGCCAGGACAGCCGCGCGATCCGGCCCAGGACGGCGGGGACCTGCGCGCACATCCGCCGGAAGGACACCTCGGCGAGGGGGTTGATGGAGTACTGCCCGGTGTAGGTGATCTCCGCCGGCGGCGGAGGAGGCGGTGTGGTCTTGTGCTGATCGTTCACGGGAGTCGAGGTCAACGGCGGTTCCTCCTGGACGGTCGCGTTGGGCGGTCGGGTAGCTCAACGACCGCGCCGGGATATCGAACTGGTGTCTTTCGGTCTCAGCGGGATCCCCGAGATTCGGCGCGTGTCGGAGCATGGCGGATGCATCGACCCGGGTCTTCCAACGGCGCTGACGGACAAGGAGGTTGGCCGAATCGCCGAGGGCGACACCCTTTAGAGATGATCTCAATTGGCGTTGTGCGGCGGCCGTGGCCGCCAGGCTGGGCCCACTGGATGAGTCCGGTGGCCCCAGCCGGATGTGGTCAGCGAGGGTCGTTCAGGCGGCTGCTGATCTGTTCGTGGAGTTCGTGCGGCAGGTGGATGGACCAGCGGTCGGCGGCCTCGGCGGCCAGGTCACGGCTCCAGCGCCAGCTGTTGTGTGCCGCCGTGCGCACGTCCTGGTCGCGAGCGGTAGCCGTTGTGGATGCGTAGCGATGGCGGTCAGTGTCCGGCAGGTCCTGTTCGAGCGCGCGGCTGGGGGTGAGCCAGTGGGCTGTGCTGTTGCGCAACAGGCGGCAGAGCTGGAGTTGCTGGGGCGCGATGACGGTGTGCAGCAGGGCGTGGGCGCGGGCGATCTCGCCGCGGGCCAGGACGTGGGCGAGCATGAGCGTCCAGTTGGTCAGCTCGTCGGTGAGCTGCTGGGCGGTGGTCACAGGCTCGGGCGGCTGGAAGGTGGCCAGCTGCCGGGCCGCCTGGGTGAGCCTGCCGGTGCGGTCGAGCAGGACGGCGTCGTCGGGGCGGGGCAGGTGCACCATCCCTTGCCAGGTGGGGACTTCGTCGATGCCGGGACCGGCCGGGGTGAGGTGGAACTCGCCGCGCATCAGGTCGTCGAAGACGACGGCGAGGATGCCGTACATGTTGGTGTAGGAGAGCTGGAGCGGTGCGAGCTGTGCCAGGAAGCCGGGGCCGTCGAAGTCGGCGAGGTGGTCTTCCTGGATGTAGAGGTATGCCTCGATGTCGGAATGTGCGTCGGCCTCGCCCATGGTCCACGAGCCGTAGAGCAGTACGCCCTCCAGCCGGGTGTCGGCGTGGGCGAGCTGTCGCAGGCGTGCGATGCGGTCGTCCAGGGTGGAACGGGCAGAGTGAACGGACATGGTGTGGTCGTGTCTCCTGAGGTGAGCGTGCGGGCACGCTGACGGGGCCCGGCACCTGCCGGGCGGATGCCTGTGGACCGTCGCGGCCCGCTCAGGAGAAATTGCCCATGATCGAGATCATAGGGGAATGGCTCAGCCGCCGAGTCGGCGGCAGCAGATCAGGGTGGCCGCGATACCGGCGAAGGCCAGGAAATGCTCGGCCTTGCGCTCGTAGCGGCGGTGCAGGCGGCGGTACCCAGACAGCCACGCCACCGTTCGCTCCACGGTCCACCGGTGGCGGCCCAGCTTCTGGGAGGACTCGATGTTTCTGCGGGCGAGGCGTGGGGTGATGTTTCGCGAGCGGAGCCATTTCCGCAGGTGGTCGTAGTCGTAGCCCTTGTCTCCATGGAGCTTGGCGGGCCGCCGTCGGCGGGGCCCGCGCCGGGAACGGATGGGAGGTATGCCCCGTACCAGGGGTTCAAGTCCCTGGCTGTCGTGCGTGTTCGCCGCGGAGATACCGATCGAGAGCGGCAGACCGGTCCGCTCGGTGATCAAGTGGATCTTTGAACCCTTCTTACCGCGATCTACGGGATTCGGACCCGTCAAGTCCCCCCTTTCATCGCGCGCATGTTCACCGAGTCGATGGCGCACCGCGACCAGTCCAGCTCGCCTCTGGCGCCGAGCTCGTCCAGGACCAGGCGGTGGAGTTTGCCCCACACACGGGCCCGGCTCCACTCGGTAAAGCGGCGGTGCGCGGTCGGCCCGGACGGGCCGAAGCCCGGCGGCAGCTGCCGCCATGTGCAGCCTGTCGTGGCCACGAACACTATGGCCGCCAGCACCTGCCGGTCCCCATACCGACGTCGGCCCCCGCCCTGCGGCCTCACCGGAGCGGCCGGCACCACCTGCTGGAACAACTCCCACAACGCGTCCGGCACCAGACGTTCCACCATCGCCATCACGGCACCCAACCTAACGATCACGCCAGTTGAGACGACCTCTAAGGGCTGTCCCGCAAAGATCGGCTGGTGCGCCCGGCCTCAAGGGCGCGGAGCCGGGGCGGCATGATGTCCCCTGTGATGAACAGTGCAGACCTGCAGCCTGCCCGGATGCCGGGTTACGACGGTGGCCCCCTCACGTACCACGCCGGGCTTCTGGACGAGCCGCTCTTCTGGCTGGGGCACCTCTACGCGTGTATCCAGAGCGAGGAAGCCGAGGATCTGCTGTTCGGCGCGGACTATGACGCGGCCGGCGACTTCCAGCGGCGACTGTGGGAACGGGCCGATTGGCCAGCATTCACGGTTCCGCTCGCTGCTGATCACCGTCTCCACGTGGTCTACCGCACTGTCGCGGACGACACCGGAACCGACTACCTCCTCCACCACCCCGACTGGGACCAGGCCGAAGTCCTCGCCCAGGATGACGGGCACTTCATGGGTCCGGGCCTGTCCTGGCCCGAACTCGTGGCAGCGGCGGACAACGCGCTGCCCGGCGGCAGCACCACCGATCCCCACTCCCGCCTGTTGCTCCTGCTGCCTGCGTTCGGCGACGATGTAGTGCCCGACGATGCTGTTGGCCGCCTGGCGGGTGCGCTACGCGCCCGCACGAGCGTGGAAGACCCCGCGGCGCTCGCCTCTGCTCTCCTGGAGGACCAAGGGGCCCCCGGTCCCGCGCGCTGGACGATAGCCGTGCACGGTTTCTCTGTGAACGATGGCGAGTACTCCTACCGCAACCCCACCAACCTCTTCGCCCTGCCCGCCGATCGCCTGGCTCGGGTGGCCACCGCGCTGGCGCCTTGACGCACACACCAATTTCCAACGGCGCAGGGCGGAGTTTGGAACCATCCAGCCGTGACTGCTGTGATCACGGTTACGCAGCCGGCGTGGATAAATCCGTTCACCGGGCTGAGCCCACGTTGTTTCAGCAAGTTGGTGTCGCTGCTGCGGCGTGATGGGGCGGACGCAGTTCGCAGGAGCCGACCGTGGAGTCTGCCGCTGGAGGACCGGGTCCTGCTGGTCACGGCGTACTGGCGCACGAACCTCACGATGCGCCAGCTCGCCCTGCTGTTCGGCGTCTCGAAATCCGCAGCGGACCGCATCATCGACCACCTCGGGCCCGATGCTCGCGCTCCAGCCCCGCAAACGCTTCGCCAAGAACACCGTGCTCATCGTGGATGGCACCCTGGTCCCCACCCGGGACCACACCATCGCCGAGCGGTCGAAAAGCTACCGGTACTCCACCAACCACCAGGTCGTCATCGACGCCGACACCCGCCTGGTCGTCGTGGTCGGCCGGCCCCTCGCCGGGAACCGCAACGACTGCAAGGCGTGGGAGGAGTCCGGCGCCAAGGCCGCCGTCGGCAATACCCTCACGATCGCCGACGGCGGCTACCCGGGCACCGGACTCGTCATCCCGCACCGCCGCGAGCGGGGCCAGAGCGAACTGCCAGACTGGAAGGAGGAACACAACAAGTCCCACAAGCAGGTCCGCGCCCGCGTCGAGCACGTCTTCGCCCGCATGAAGACCTGGAAGATCCTCCGCGACTGCCGCCTCAAAGGCGACGGCGTCCACCACGCCATGCTCGGCATCGCCCGGATGCACAACCTCGCCCTCGCCGGATAGGCAAGCAGGTCGCACAGTGGCCCACCATGCCTGAGGTAACGAGGAGATCATTTACGGGACAGCCCTTAGGCGCCTGCGTGATGGAGTAACTGCCGGCTTTCCGGGCCAGATGGCGACCCCCGGGACTCTACGAACTCTCGTCGACGTAATCATTCTCGGCTGCGCGGAGATGCATTCGCCCATAGCAGACACGAGAGTTCGGGTTACGACTGGAACCTCCGATGAATGCATGTCAATCTTCAACGTGCCGTGACGATGTCAACGGGTGGCGTATACGAGGGGGGTGATGGGTCGAGCGCAACATAGCCGATGATCGCCGGTTAGCCTAAACGGCGATCCTGGGGACCATTGAGATGTTCGTACGCGACTGCGCTTGGCGGTGGAGTCATCGCGAATGAAGCTGCACGCGCCTCATCTTCCTTAGTCCCCACGGAGAGCACGCCATGTCCTTGCCTACGCGATCGCCACTCGCTCCTCGGGCGGAATCCGCCCCCACGAGCGAAGTGCATGCACCGTTCCTCAACGTCAAAGATGCCGCCGCATACCTTGGAGTTTCACCGCACACGCTTTATGTCTGGCGGCACCGACGGCAGGGGCCGCCGAGCTTCCGTATGGGCCCTCGCGGGCGCGTCATGTACCGGTGGACAGCCCTTGACGCCTGGATCCATGAGCAGGAACGCGCGGACTCCCGCTCCAACCCTGCCTTGAACCCGTTGAACGCTCATCCGCAGAGACGGGTGGGCTCCAGCGCATGATGCCTCGGAGCCGTTGAATGCTGCTTATATCCTTCTGAAAGGGGCTGGATTGGCCGGATATATCGAGGATCGTTGGCTCAAGAAGAAGAAGGATCCGATCACCGGGAGGAGGGAGAAGACTGCTCGCTACGGCAAGGGAAAGCGGTATAAGGTCGCCGGCATACCTGGAGTGCGAGACCGATCCTTTGATGTGCTGGAGGATGCCAAGGCGTGGCTTCGTCGGGCGGCCACGGACGAGGAGCGAGGCGATTTCGTTGACCCGCGCGACGGGTCCATCACGCTGGCCGACTACATCGCGACGCACTGGGCACCAGGGCGAGGCGGTGCTCCGAAAACCCAGGATAGTCAGGAGCGTAGGTGGCGTCTCCATATCGTCCCGCACCTGGGCCAGCTTCCGCTCAGGAGCATCGCCGCAACGGATCTGCGCGCGTTCGTAACCAAACTGGAGTCTACAGTTTCGTCCGTCGACTACCAGCGCGGCATCCTGTCCGAGCTTTCCTCCATCCTGGAAGCGGCCGTCGACGACAAGCGCCTCGCGCGTAACCCTATGCACGCGAAATCCGTGCGGTGGCCCAAGTCGCCACGGGAGCGGCGCGACGCGTGGCCGATGGACACGGCACTGCGAGTCCGCGATGCCATCAGCGAGCGGAACAGGATCGCCGTCGTAGTCGGCCTGGGGTGCGGACTCCGCCAGGGGGAGGTCTTCGGGCTCAGTCCCGAGGACATCGACTATGGGCGCGGCCTGCTGCACGTTCGGCGCCAAGTACAGGCGATTCACGGAAGGTTGTACTTCGCCTTGCCGAAGGGGAAGAAGATCCGCACGGTGGATCTGCCCCCTTCGGTAGCCGAGGAACTCAAGCGTCACATCGAAGCGTTCCCGCCGGTAGAAGTGGAGCTGCCGTGGGGGAAGCCGGAGGGGGAGAGGAAGAAGTTCTCCCTGCTGCTCACCACGCGCTTCGGCAACGCTGTCGCGGTGAACACATGGAACACCTACACCTGGAAGCCTGCCTTGGCCAAGGCGGGCGTCATCCCGCCGCGGGCCGAGGGGGCGAAAGCCTGGCAGTGGGCGGCGGCCCCGAGGGACGGCTTCCATGTGCTTCGGCACACCTACGCCTCGATCATGTTGGAAGCCGGAGAGTCCGTCGTGACCCTGGCTCGGTGGCTCGGACACTCCTCGCCTGCGATCACTCTCGGTTACTATGCTCACTTCATGCCGGAGGCCGGCAGCAAGGGGCGCGGCACCATCGACGGTCTGCTTGGGGAGCGCGGGGGATCAGCTTGCTAGCCGAAACTCCCCAGATTCTCCCCATCGCTGTTGACTCGTGTTCCCGGCCTCTACGCTCCGGAGAAGCCTTCCATGGATTGCAAGGTTGAAGAGTTAGGTGGCCTGGGAAAGTGTTGGAAGAGGTCGTAGCGACCCGCTATGTCACGCCCTTGCGTGAGGGCGGCTCGCTCCCCGGGATCGTCGAGGCCGACGATCTCGGTACGTACGTCATGAAGTTCACCGGCGCCGGGCAGGGACGCAAGACCCTCGTGGCCGAGGTCATCTGCGGGCAGCTGGCCCGTCGGCTCGGGCTGCGGGTGCCCGAGCTCGTCACCATCCAGCTCGACCCCGTCATCGGCCTCTCCGAGCCCGACCAGGAGGTCCAGGAGCTGCTCAAGGCGAGCGGTGGCCTCAATCTCGGGATGGACTACCTCCCCGGCTCCCTCGGCTTCGACCCGCTGGCGTACGAGGTGGACCCGAGGGAGGCGGGGAAGGCCGTCTGGTTCGACGCCGTGATCAACAACGTCGACCGGTCCTGGCGGAACCCCAACATGCTCGTCTGGCACGGCGACGTATGGCTGATCGACCACGGTGCGACCATGATCTGGCACCACAACTGGCCCGGCGCCGAGGCGTCCGCCGCCAAGCCGTACGACGCGTCCGACCACGTGCTCGCGCCGTACGGCCCCGATGTCGTCTCCGCCGCCGCCGAACTCGCGCCGCTGGTCACCCGTGAGCTCCTCGACGAGGTCGCCGCCGACGTGCCCGACGAGTGGCTGGTCGACGAGCCCGGCTTCGACACGACCGACGCGGTGCGCCGCGCCTACGCGGAGGCGCTGCTCGCGCGCGCCGCGACCATCCACGAGCGGATCACCCTCGGGCCGCCCACCCGGCGCAAGCCCTCGCAGGCGCCCGGCTGGCTCGCCGACCGCCTCCCCCCTCGGCCGCACCCCACCCAGAAGGACCGCACCACGTGACCGACCGCGATGTCTTCGAGTACGCCGTGCTGCGCGTGGTGCCCCGTGTCGAGCGTGGCGAGTTCCTCAACGCGGGCGTGGTGGTCTACTGCCGTGCCAAGTCGTTCGTCGCCGCGCGTACGCACCTCGACGAGAACAAGCTGCTCGCGCTCGACCCGGATGCCGACGTCGTCGGTGTGCGGGCGGCGCTGCACGGGGTCGAAGGGGTGTGCCTGGGCGGCGACGACGCGGGTCAGGCGGCGCGCGACGACGCCGGGCGCCGCTTCCGCTGGCTGATCGCGCCGCGCTCGACGGTGGTACAGCCCGGCCCCGTGCACACCGGCCTGACCGCCGATCCCGAAGCCGAGGTCGAAAGGCTGCTCGATCTCCTCGTGCGCTGAGCGACGGCGTGGAACGGTGGAGTGAGCGGGTGCACCCGGTGGGCCGTTGACACCGGGTGCCAGTGCTTCTAGCGTCTCGTCTGCGGAAGGTACTAAGCGGTCGCTCATGTGGTCGGCCGCGGCGTGTGGGCCGCACACCAGGGATGATCCAAGGGCGAGGAGAATCAGCATGTCCACCACCGAGCAGCGCGTAGCCGTCGTCACCGGCGCGGCGCGGGGCATTGGCGCCGCGACCGCGGTACGGCTGGCCGCCGAAGGCCGCGCCGTCGCCGTACTCGACCTCGACGAGGCTGCCTGCAAGGACACCGTAGAGAAGATCACCGCCGCGGGCGGCACCGCCCTCGCCGTCGGCTGCGACGTCTCCGACAGCGCCCAGGTGGAGGCGGCCGTCGCGCGGGTCGCCACCGAGCTCGGCGCGCCGACGATCCTCGTCAACAACGCCGGCGTGCTCCGCGACAACCTGCTCTTCAAGATGTCCGAGTCCGACTGGGACACCGTCATGAACGTGCACCTCAAGGGCGCGTTCCTGATGGCCAAGGCCTGCCAGAAGCACATGGTGGACGCGGGCTTCGGCCGGATCGTCTCGCTGTCCTCCTCCTCGGCGCTCGGCAACCGCGGCCAGGCCAACTACTCCGCCGTCAAGGCCGGACTGCAGGGCTTCACCAAGACCCTGGCCAAGGAGCTCGGCAAGTTCGGCATCACCGCCAACGCCGTCGCTCCCGGCTTCATCGTCACCGAGATGACCGCGCAGACCGCCGAGCGCGTCGGCATGGGCTTCGAGGAGTTCCAGGCCGCCGCCGCCTCCGCCATCCCGGTCCAGCGGGTCGGCAAGCCGGAGGACATCGCCAACGCGATCGCCTTCTTCACGGGCGACGACGCCGGCTTCGTCTCCGGCCAGGTCCTGTACGTGGCCGGCGGCCCGCTCAACTGACGCACTGACGCACCGACGCGCGAGCGGAGAAGGAGACGTACATGAGCACCAAGGAACTTCCCGAACTGTCCGGCAAGGTCGCGCTGGTGACCGGAGCCAGCCGGGGCATCGGCTACGGCGTGGCCGAGGCGCTGGTCGCCCGAGGCGACCGGGTCGTGATCACCGGCCGCGGCGAGGAGGCCCTCAAGGAGGCCGTGGAGCGCCTCGGCGCCGACCGGGTGGTCGGCGTGCCGGGCAAGGCCCATGACGAGGCCCACCAGGCCGCCGCGGTCGAGGCGGCGATGGACGCCTTCGGCCGGGTCGACTTCCTGGTCAACAACGCCGGCACGAATCCGGTCTTCGGGCCGATCGCCGAACTCGATCTGAATGTGGCCCGCAAGGTCTACGAGACCAATGTGATCTCCGCACTCGGGTTCGCCCAACAGACCTGGCGCGCCTGGCAGAAGGAGCACGGCGGGGCGATCGTGAACATCGCCTCCGTCGCGGCGATCTCCGCCTCGCCCTTCATCGGCGCGTACGGAATGAGCAAGGCGGCCATGGTCAATCTGACCCTTCAGCTGGCGCACGAATTCGCGCCCGCCGTGCGGGTCAACGCGATCGCCCCGGCCGTCGTGAAGACCAAGTTCGCCCAGGCCCTCTACGAAGGCAGGGAGGCGGAGGCGGCGGCGGCGTACCCGCTCGGCCGGCTCGGCGTCCCCGAGGACATCGGTGGGGCGGCCGCCTTCCTCACCTCCAGCCAGTCGGACTGGATCACCGGCCAGACTCTCGTGGTCGACGGCGGTATTTTCCTGAACGCCGGAGTCGGGTGACCGATATCCGGACACTTTCCGGAATAACTGCCCGGATTGGCCCCGATTGCGCGTCGAATGCCTCAAGTGCCCCGCCCGGGTCGAACGTTGACCTGGCGGGGTGCTGCGGTATGGTCGGCCGACCCATGGCTGAACGAGGAGCGTGCACGTGTTCAACCGGACCAGTCTGCAGGCCGCTGCAGCCCTTGCGTCCATATCCCTGGTATCCGGATGCAGCCTGTTTTCGGACGGTGAATCCGCCGGGGAGCAGAGAATCGTCGTCGGGACGACGAGTTCTCCCACCACGCTTGATCCGGCCGCGGCCTGGGACAACTCCTGGGAATTGTTCCGGAATGTCTTCCAGACGCTGGTGAGCTTCCCGACCGGCAGCACGACTCCGCAGCCCGACGCCGCCAACTGCGAATTCAAGGACACGGCCAGCCGCATCTTCGAGTGCAAGCTCGTCGAGGGCCTCGCCTTCTCCAACGGGCACAAACTGGACGCCAAGGCCGTCCAGCACTCCATCGAACGCATCCGGAAGATCGACGTCGACGGCGGCCCCAGCGGCATGCTCGGCTCCCTCGACAAGATCGAGGTCGCGGACGACCGCACGGTGGTCTTCCGGCTGAACAAGCCCGACGCGACCTTCCCCTTCGTCCTCGCCACCCCCGCCATGTCGCTCGTCGACCCGGCCGAGTACCCCGCCGACAAGCTCCGCGAGGACGGCAAGCTGGTGGGCTCCGGCCCCTACGTCCTCGACGAGTACGAGGAGGGGGAGAAGGCGGAGCTGACGAAGAACCCCACCTACAAGGGCTTCGCCGACTCCAAGAACGGCGGCGTGACCATCCGGTACTTCAAGGAGTCCGAGCCGATGGTCGCCGCGCTGAAGGCGAAGGAGATCGACGCCACCTACCGCGGTCTGACCGCCGAGGAGGTCGTCGACCTGCAGTCCAACAAGGACGAGAACAAGGGTCTCCAGCTGATCGAGTCGACCGGCGCCGACATCCGCTACCTCGTCTTCAACGGCCAGGACCCCTCGGTCGCCAAGGCGCCCGTCCGCAAGGCGATCGCCCAGCTCGTGGACCGCGACGAACTCGTCGCGAAGGTGTACCAGGGGACGGCCGAGCCGCTGTACTCCATGGTCCCCAAGGGCATCGCGGGACACACCACCGAGTTCTTCGACCGCTTCGGCGAGCCCAGCGTGAGCAAGGCCCGCGCCATCCTGAAGAGCGCCGGGATCACCGAGCCGGTGGCCCTCGACTTCTGGTTCACCACCGACCGGTACGGCTCCTCCACCGCGCCGGAGTTCGCCGAGCTCAAGCGGCAGCTGGAGGCGTCCGGCCTGTTCCAGGTCACGCTCCACAGCAAGCCCTGGAAGGAGTTCCAGACGGGCTACCAGAAGGGCCAGTACCCGGTCTTCGGCCGCGGCTGGTTCCCCGACTTCCCGGACCCGGACAACTTCGTCGCCCCGTTCGTGGGCAAGCAGAACGTGCTCGGAACGCCGTACCTGCGTCCCGAGATCACCGACCAGCTGCTCCCGAAGTCCCGGCGCGAGAGCGACCGCGGGGCGGCCACGGACGAGTTCAAGAAGGCCCAGAAGCTCATGGTGGAGGACGTCCGGCTGCTGCCCCTGTGGCAGGGCAAGCTCTACATCGCGGCCAGCGAGGACATCGGCGGCGCCGAGCGCGCGCTCGACCCGCAGACCGTCATGCAGATGTGGGAGCTCAGCCGCAGGGCCAGCTGGTAGGAGGCCGGCCCGCCGGGAACCGGCGGGTCGCCCGCGCGGAGGCGTTGTCAGTGGCCCCCGGTAGGTTCTGTGATCATAGAGATACCGGCCTACCGGAGGTTGTTGAACGTGACCGACACCGACATGCTGCCCGAGTCCTGGCGCGACGTCCTCGGTGAGGAGCTGCAGAAGCCGTACTTCAAGCAGCTCACCGAGTTCGTCGAGGACGAGCGGGCCAAGGGGCCGGTCTATCCGCCGCGCGAGGAGGTCTTCGCCGCCCTGGCGGCGACGCCGTACGACAAGGTCAAGGTCCTGATCCTCGGACAGGACCCGTACCACGGCGAGGGCCAGGGGCACGGCCTCTGCTTCTCCGTGCGGCCGGGCGTGAAGACCCCGCCCTCCCTGCGCAACATCTACAAGGAGATGAAGGAGGAGCTGGGGCACCCCGTGCCGGACAACGGCTATCTGATGCCGTGGGCCGAGCAGGGCGTCCTGCTGCTCAACGCCGTGCTCACCGTCCGGGCCGGCGAGGCCAACTCGCACAAGGGCCAGGGCTGGGAGAAGTTCACGGACGCGGTGATCAGCGCGGTGGCCTCGCGGAAGGACCCGGCGGTCTTCGTCCTGTGGGGGAATTACGCGCAGAAGAAGCTTCCGCTGATCGACGAGGAGCGCCATGTGGTGGTGAAGGGCGCGCATCCCTCGCCGCTGTCGGCGAAGAAGTTCTTCGGCTCCCGCCCCTTCACCCAGATCGACGCGGCGATCGCGGCCCAGGGCCACGAGCCGATCGACTGGCGGATCCCGGACCTCGGCTGAGCCCGCCCGGCTGACAGGCTCGGGGTCCCGCCCGAGCCTGTGCCGGATCCGTGACGGCTGCGGTTAGCGTCGGGTTCTCGGGACCCAGAGCGCGCGGAGGCCGCAGTGACGGAGCAGCAGCAGGTGTCGGACGACGGCGTCCTGACCAGGATCGGGCAGACGATGATGCTGCTCCACGCCGGCGACCGCGAGGAGGCGCGCAACCGCTTCGGGCAGCTGTGGGAGCAGATCGGCCTGGACGGCGACCCGGTGCACCGCTGCACCCTCGCGCACTACATGGCCGACGCGCAGGACGACCCCGACGCCGAGCTGGCCTGGGATCTGCGCGCCCTGCTCGTGGCCGAGGGGCTGGGGGAGGAACGGCCGGCGCGGCATGACGCGACGGCCGCGCTGCGGGCCCTGTACCCCTCGCTGCATCTCAATCTCGCCGCCGACTATGTGAAGCTGCGGCGGCCCGACGCGGCGCGGGTCCATCTGGACCGGGCCCGCGCGGCATCGGCCGTCCTCGACGACGACGGTTACGGCAACGGGGTGCGCGCCGCGATCGCGCGCCTGGAGGCACGGCTCGGCTCCGGATGAGAGCGGCGTCCTCCTCGGCTGCGTCATGCCCTGCGTCATAGCGCGTCGCGGGGTCAGTGACCGTGCGCACCCCGGCAGATCTTCGCCTCCTGGCTGCCGGGTCGCCAGCCGCCGTACCGCTCGCCCAGGTCGCAGACGTCACCGCGGGAGTGGGGCGGCTCCGGCCACTTGGGCGGCTTGGGCGGCTTCACACCGGGCTTGTCCCTCTTCTGCTTCGGTACGGACGAGCGCGGTTCGCCGCCCTTGCGCGCGTCGGACCCGGCGCTCCGCTTCCGCTCCCCGGAACCGGCGCGCGGCGCCGGCGGTTCCGGGGCGGGGAGCGCCGCTTCGAGGGCCTCACGGGCCGGTCCCTGGACGATCTGCGGCGCCACGTCCTGGGTGGGGCGGCTGATCTCCCGGGGCTGTTCGGGGGCCGGTGGCGGCGTCTCCACCGAGACGCAGCCGGAGAGGGCGGCGACCGCCATCCCGACCAGGACCTTCGCTGTGGTTCTCGTTCCATGCACCCGCGCAACTCTGCTGGCCGGGCGGTGATCTTCGCGCCCCTACTCGCCAGGAATGCCCCGCACGGGTGACGGCCACGGCCGGTCGTCCTGCCGGGCTCAGTCGCCGGTCGCTCCGTCGATCCGCTCGCGCAGCAGATCGGCGTGGCCGTTGTGGCGGGCGTACTCCTCGATCATGTGGGTGTAGATCCAGCGCAGGTTGAACCGCTCGCCGCGACGGGACTTGCGGGCGCTCAGATCGTCGAGGCCGTGGGCCGCCGCGATCGCGCGGGCGCGCTCGATCTCCTCCTGCCAGGTGGCGTACGCGTCCTGCCAGGTGTCGGACTCGGTGACGTGGATGTCACCGTCGGGGTCCTCCTTCGTGCTGTAGATCCGGGTTGTCTCCTCTCCGGCCAGGGTCCGGCGGAACCAGCCGCGTTCGACCTCGGCCATATGCCGGACGAGACCGAGCAGACTGAGGTCCGAGGGCGGTGCCGAGGCCGTGCGCAGCCGGGTGTCGTCGAGTCCCTCGCACTTCACGGCGAGCGTCGCGCGGTGGTACTCCAGCCAGCCCTCCAGCATCTCCCGCTCGCCCGCGGTGATCGACGGCATGGTGCGTTCGACGGTGGTCCCGGCGCTGTCGTCGCTCTCGGCGCCTTCGGTGCTTCCGGTGCTTCCGGTACGGTCCGCAGTGGTCATGCGTTGCATCGTCGCCGACGATCGCGCGCGGTGCCAGGGAGTTGCCCCCCGTATGCTGACCCGCGCGAACGGCACACCCCTCACCGGCAGCGGCACGACGACCACGGTCAACGGAACACCGGGCCCGTCGGACCGCGCCTCGACCAGCGCTAGGAGACCCCGTGAAGGTCGGCTGCATCGGACTCGGCGACATCGCGCAGAAGGCCTATCTCCCCGTCCTCGCCACCCTCCCCGGCGTCGAGCTCCATCTCCAGACGCGTACGTCCGCCACCCTGGCGCGGGTCGCCGACGCCCATCATGTGCCGGCCGCCCGCCGCCACGGCGACCTCGACTCGCTGCTCGCGGCCGGCCTCGACGCCGCCTTCGTCCACGCCCCGACCGCCGTCCACGCCGAGATCGCCACCCGGCTCCTCGAAGCCGGCGTGGCCACCTACGTCGACAAGCCGCTGGCCTACGAGTACGCCGACTCCGAAGCGATCGTCGAACTGGCCGAGAAGCACGGGGTCAGCCTCGCCGTCGGCTTCAACCGCCGCCTGGCACCGGCGTACGCGCAGTGCCTGGAGCACCCGCGGGACCTGATCCTCCTGCAGAAGAACCGGATCGGGCTGCCCGAGGACCCGCGCACCCTCGTCCTCGACGACTTCATTCACGTCGTCGACACGCTGCGCTTCCTGCTGCCCGGCGAGGTCGAGCACACGGACGTACGGGCTCGCGTCCGCGACGGGCTGATGCACCACGTCGTGCTCCAGCTCTCCGGCGACGGCTTCACCGCCATCGGCATCATGAACCGGATGAACGGTTCCACCGAGGAGATCCTGGAAGTCTCCGGGCAGGACACCAAGCGCCAGGTCCTCAACATCGCCGACGTCGTGGACCACAAGGGGCAGCCGACGATCCGCCGCCGCGGGGACTGGGTCCCGGTCGCCCGCCAGCGCGGGATCGAACAGGCCGTGATCGCCTTCCTCGACGCCGTACGGGCGGGCAGGCGGCTCAGCGCACGGGACGCGCTGCTGACCCACGCGCTGTGCGAGCGCGTGGTACGCGAGTCCCTGACGCAGGCCTCCTGAGCGAGCCCATGCCCTCGGCGGCGCAGAGCACGGCGAGGACGACGAGCGCGCCCCAGAGCGGCCAGTCGCCGTGGCGCACGTATCCGGTGGTGGTCCCGGACAGCGGCAGCTCGTGCACGACGGCCGCGCTCGTGTCGGTCGACAGGGGCACGCCGACGCGCCGGCCGTCGGGGGCGTAGACCGCGCTGACGCCGGTCAGTGTCGCGTGCACCACCGGACGGCCGGTCTCCGCCGCGCGCAGTGCCGCCAGCGACGCGTGCTGCGCGGGCGCCCAGCTGTCCTGGAAGGTCGACGTCGCCGACTGGACGATCAGCAGCTCGGACCCTTCGCGGGTCAGCCGACGGCTCATGTCGGGGAACGCCGACTCGAAGCAGACGAGGGGGCCGATCCGCAGCGCCGGACGGCCGTCCTCGGCCGACAGGGCCATCACCACCGGCGCGCTGCCCCGCCGGCGGTCCTCCGCCGCCGCCTTGCCGACCGACGTCACCCAGCCGAGCACTGTCCGGGCCGGGATGTACTCACCGAACGGCACGAGCCGCATCTTGTCGTACCGGTCCCCGGTCGGACCGTTCTCGCCGATCAGGACACTGCTCTTGAAGATGCCGGGCCGGTCCGAGCGGCGGGCGTCCACATTGACCAGGAGCGGCGCGTCCACCGCCCGGGAGAGCGCGGTCAGCCGCGCGGCGAGGTCGGGCCGGGCGGTCAGATCGGCGCCGACGCTGCTCTCGCCCCAGACGACCAGGTCGAGACCCCGGCCCGCGAGGCCCCGTGTGAGCTCCTCGCCGCGGGCGAACCTCCGCTCGGCGCCACCGGAGCCGTCGAACACCCCGGGCTGGACGACGGCGACCCGTACCGTCCCCTGTTCCTGTGGGGGGCCGACCCCCCACCACACCACGCCCAGGGTGAGGGCACACACCACGAGTCCGACGAGGGCGGTGAGACGTGTGGACGCGGCCGACACCAGGAGGACCACCGCGGTGTTCACCGCCACCACCAGCAGGGTCACCAGCCAGACACCGCCGACGGAGGCGAGCCGCAGGGCGGGCGCCACCTGCCACTGGCTGGCGCCGAGCAGCCCCCAGGGGCCGCCCAACCCCTCCCAGGACCGGACGAGTTCGATCAGCAGCCAGCCGGAGGGCAGGACGAGGAGCGCGGCGGCGCGCGGACCCGGAGGCCCGTCCCCGAGCATCGCCCGCGCCAGCCACCCCCAGGGCACCCACAACAGCCCGAGCAGAGCGGCCAGGACGAGAATGAAGACGTGCAGGCTCGGCGTCAGCCAGTGGTGCACGGCCAGTACGAAACCGACGCCGCCCAGCCAGCCCTCCAGGGCGGCCCGGCGCGCGGTCGGAGCCGTACGGAGCAGCAGCAGCCACGGGACGAGCGCGACGTAGGCGAGCCACCAGAGGGAGGGCGCGGGGAAGGCGAGCGCGGGCACCGCCCCGAAGGCGACGGCGAGCGCGGAGCGTGCGGCGGAACGGCGCGACACCCACGGGGGACGCGGCGCGGCACCGGAGGTGGCCCCCGGCGCCTGGAGCTCCGCTGCCCCGGACCCTCCGGGGCGGCGCCGGCCGAACGGAATCCGCATCCCACGCCTCCAGGTCCCGCGCCTTCGGCTGTTGCCTCCAGTGTGCGCGTGCGGCGCTACGCGCGGCGCCATTTCTCGCGTACGACCACCGAACGGAGTCGCCAGCCCGCGTCCGTACGCAGCAGGTCGAAGGCGTACCGCCCGCCGCACACGAAGTCCTCGCCGGACTCGAACCGCATCGGGTTCACATAGTCGGCGCGCACGTCCGCGCTGTCGCCCGGATACCCGCCGAGGTCCTGGATGCGGACGCGCCGGTTCACGATGAGGTGCTGCCGTACGGGAAAGAGCCGCATCGTCTCGGCCAGCCAGTCGGCGACCTCGGCGGCGGGGCCCTCGACGCCGCCCGACCCGCGGTAGTCGGCTCGGCCGTCGCGGGCGAACAGCGCCCGGTAGCCCGCCCAGTCGGAGTCGTCCACGGCCACCGCGTACCCGGTGATCAGGTCGTCGATGGCCAGCCGGTCCATCACGGTCGCGAGATCCACGCGCTGCGTCATCGGCTCAGTCTCGGGCAGGAAGCGCCCCAGGGCCAGGGGCCGTGCGGCGGTCCCGGCTTCAGGCGGCCTCCCAGCGGTGCGGGCGACCGCCGCGCCACTCCACCAGCTGGGGGTCGTCCAGGATCATGTCGGCGTCCTCGAGCCCCGCGCGGCGCAGGAACTCGACCAGGTCGGTGTCGTTGTGCGCGAGGCCCAGGATCTCCCCGCGCACGGTGACGCGCCGGCCCCCGCCGGGGGAGGGGCGGTGCACGACGATGGGCGGTTGCCAGGCCATGGTTCCAGGGTGCGACGCGCTCCCGAAGATCGCCTGGTGGCGGGGCGCGTCCCGGACGCACGGGGTGTGAACGGCACGGCCGAAGGGGCGCAATCAGCCCGCCGACTCGCCCGCGTGGGGGCTGAGCACGTCCGTGCCCACGAGGACGAAGAGCAGGATGCCGAGGAGGATCCGGTAGATCACGAACGGCATGAAACTCTTGGTCGTGATGAACTTCATGAACCAGGCGATGACGGCGTATCCGACCACGAACGCGATGACCGTCGCGAAGATCGTCGGGCCCCAGGAGACGTGCCCCTCGCCCGCGTCCTTCAGTTCGAAGACGCCGGAGGCCAGCACGGCGGGGATGGCGAGCAGGAACGAGTACCGGGCCGCCGCCTCGCGGGTGTAGCCCATGAGCAGACCGCCCGAGATCGTCGCGCCGGAGCGGGAGACACCCGGGATCAGCGCCATCGCCTGGCAGAAGCCGAAGATCAGGCCGTCGCGCACGCCGAGATCCTGGAGCGTCTTGCGCTCGCGGATCGCGCGGTGGCGTCCGCCGATCTCGTCGCGGGCCGCCAGCCGGTCCGCCACGCCGAGGACGATGCCCATCACGATGAGGGTCGTCGCGATCAGCCGCAGATCACGGAACGGGCCCTCGATCTGGTCCTTGAAGGTGACGCCCAGAACGCCGATGGGAATGGAGCCGACGATGACCAGCCAGCCCATCTGGGCGTCGTGGTCGCGCCGCATCGACTTGTCGCGCAGCGAGCGGAACCAGGCCGAGACGATCCGCGCGATGTCCTTGCGGAAGTAGATCAGGACGGCCGTCTCCGTGCCGATCTGGGTGATCGCGGTGAAGGCCGCGCCCGGGTCGTGCCAGCCCGCGAACGCCGCGGTGAGGCGGAGGTGCGCGCTGGAGGAGATGGGAAGGAACTCCGTCAGCCCCTGGACGAGTCCGAGGATGAATGATTCGAACCAACTCATGGGGCTAGGGCCGTCCCGAATGTGCTCGTGCGGTCAGAAGAGATCGGGACGAGGCCGCCACACGGGTGACGCCACGAGCCCGCGGCGGTCGGATCGGAGATCCACCACCGGTCGCTGCGCAGCGTACCGCCCTCAGGTGACGGGGCCGATCTCAGGTCTCCCAGGCACTGTCCGGGCAGTGCCCGCGGAGGCACGCCCGGTGGGGACTTCCGCGAGCTGCCGGGCGATCACCGGTGTTCCGCCGCGCCCGCCCCCGCGAGAGCGCGCTCCGGCGCGGGAACGGAGGCGGCGTCGCCCGTCCTGCGCAGGCCGTGGCGCTTGCGCCAGGCGACGACCGCCGCGACCAGGCCGGACACGACGATGAACCCCATCGATATCAGGAAGGCGGGCGAGGTCGGGGAGCCGGCCTGGCTGCCCGCCACCACGTACGCCGCCGTGTTCGGGATCGATCCGAGCCCCGTGGCGAGGAGGAACGGCGCGTAACCCATACGGGAGACCGCCGCGCAGTAGTTGGCGGCGGCGAACGGAATCCCGGGGAAGAGCCGGATCGCCAGCATCGAGCGGAACCCGTGCCGGCTCAACTGCCCGTCCACCACCTTCAGCCAGCGCCCCCGCAGCAACGGCCGCAGCGCGTCCTGCCCCAGCAGCCGCCCGAGCGTGAACGAGATCCCCGCCCCCAGGACGGTCCCCGCCACCGCCGCCACCAGCCCCGCCTGCGTGCCGAAGAGCGCGCCCGCCGCCAGGTTCAGGATCGGCCGGGGCACGAACGCCGCCGTGCACAGCCCGTACGCGAGGCCGAACAGCACCACCGCCCCCGCGCCGCTCACCTGCGGCGGCCAGCCCGCGGCGAGCAGGCGCTGCGGCTCGTACAGCACCACCGTCGTCGCCGCGCTCAGCAGCAGCACGGCGAGCAGGGACAGCCGCGACCAGGGCGAGAGCAGGGCCCGGGAGCAGCGGAGAGCGAGAGAGCCCGGCGGCCGGGTGACGGGGTCGAGCATCCGGGGAGACTAACCGACAAGCACATGTGATCGCCGTAACGCGCGTCATCCGCCGTACTGTGAGACGTATGACGTCCGCCGTCCCCGACAGCGCTCTCGCCGACACCCTGCTGGCCCGCCTCACGGAGACGTACGCCGCCGCCGGCGATCCCGTCCGGGCGCGGCAGGCGAGCGCGTACATGAAGGGCGTCGCTCCGTTCCTCGGCATCCCCACCCCGGAACGGCGCGCTCTGTCCCGTACGGTCCTGGCCGGCACCCCGCGCCCCGGCGAGGACGACTGCGCGGCCGTCGCGCTGCGCTGCTTCGCCCTCCCCGAGCGCGAGTACCACTACTTCGCCGTCGACTATCTGCGGCGGCACGTGAAGCGCTGCTCCTCCGGCTTCCTGCCCGTCGCCCGGCGGCTCGTGACCACCAGCTCCTGGTGGGACACGGTCGACCACCTCGCCGCACACGTCGTCGGCGGACTCGTCGCCGCCGACCGGGCGCTCGCGGCCCGCATGGACGCGTGGATCGACGACGACGACCTGTGGGTGGCGCGCACCGCACTCCTGCACCAACTCCGGTTCAAGGACGCGACCGACACCGAGCGGCTCTTCGCCCACTGCCTGCGCCGGGCCGGCCACCCCGACTTCTTCATCCGCAAGGCGATCGGCTGGTCCCTGCGCGAGTACGCCAAGACCGACCCCGACGGGGTACGCGCCTTCGTCGAGGAGAACCGGCACCGCCTCTCGCCCCTCTCCGCGCGCGAGGCGCTCAAGAACCTGCCCCCTTCCTGAGGGCCGGAGCGAAAACCGTGCGACGCCGGACGTCCGCACCCGCAGGCTCCCGCAGCCCGAAAATCGTTCGACGGCGGCGGTCCGCCACGACATGATCGTGGGCATGTTCCGGTACGCCTTCCTCGCAGCACGGCCCGCAGACGCGGCCGCGCCGAAGGCTGCCGCCGACTCCGGAGCGGCTCCTGTCGCCGCTTCCTTCGCCACCCTTGACGGCGCCCGAAGCTGACCCTCCCCGGATCGTCCGGCGGACCCCGTAGGGGGAGGGTCGGTCCGGCCCCGGGGTCCCCTCACGCTTCGAGCTCAAGGAACGAGCGAACCATGCCCAAGACGGCATACGTGCGCACCAAGCCGCACCTGAACATCGGCACCATGGGCCATGTCGACCACGGCAAGACCACCCTGACCGCCGCCATCACCAAGGTCCTCAGCGAGCGCGGGACCGGCACCTTCGTGCCGTTCGACCGCATCGACCGCGCGCCCGAGGAGGCCCAGCGCGGCATCACCATCAACATCGCGCACGTCGAGTACGAGACCGACACGCGGCACTACGCCCATGTCGACATGCCCGGCCACGCCGACTACGTCAAGAACATGGTCACGGGCGCGGCCCAGCTCGACGGGGCGATCCTCGTCGTCTCCGCGCTCGACGGGGTCATGCCGCAGACCGCCGAGCACGTCCTGCTGGCCCGTCAGGTCGGCGTCGACCACATCGTCGTCGCCCTCAACAAGGCCGACGCCGGGGACGAGGAGCTGACCGACCTGGTCGAGCTGGAGGTACGCGAGCTGCTGACCGCGCACGGCTACGGCGGCGACTCCGTCCCCGTCGTACGCGTCTCCGGGCTCAAGGCCCTGGAGGGGGACGCGCGGTGGACCGGGGCGATCGAGGCGCTCCTCGACGCCGTGGACACGTACGTGCCGATGCCGGTGCGTTATGTGGAGGCGCCCTTCCTCATGTCCGTCGAGAACGTGCTCACCATCACCGGGCGCGGCACCGTCGTCACGGGCGCGATCGAGCGGGGCACGGTGCGCGTGGGCGACCGCGTGGAGGTCCTCGGCGCGGCCACCGAGACGGTCGTCACCGGCGTCGAGACCTTCGGCAAGCCGATGGAGTCGGCGGAGGCGGGGGACAACGTGGCGCTGCTGCTGCGCGGAGTCCCACGGGACGCCGTCCGCCGAGGCCATGTGGTGGCGGCGCCGGGCAGCGTCGTGCCGAACCGGCGGTTCACCGCCCAGGTGTACGTCCTGTCGGGCAAGGAGGGCGGTCGTACCACCCCGGTCTCCACCGGCTACCGGCCGCAGTTCTACATCCGGACCGCGGACGTCGTCGGCGACGTCGACCTCGGCGAGAGCGCGGTGGCGCGTCCCGGCGAGACGGTCACCATGACCGTCGAACTCGGCCGTGACGTACCGCTGGAGCCGGGTCTCGGCTTCGCGATCCGCGAGGGCGGCCGCACGGTCGGCGCCGGCACGGTCACGTCCGTCGGCTGAGCCGGCCCCGCCGAAGACCGGAGGCCGTGTCCCGTTCCCGGCGGGACACGGGCCTCACCGGCCGCGCCCGGCGGGCTCCGGCCGCCGCCCGCGCGGAAGCGGCCGGAGCCCTGTGGGCACAATGAGAGCGTGAACGAGCAGATCCCCGTCATCCGGGACGTCGACCAGGGCACCGCCCGGCTCATGCCCGATGTCGACCGGGAGCGGGCCTGGCTGCTCACCGTCGACGACGCGCCCCAGTCGTACATCGACCTGGACGAGCCGACGCATCTCGAGTTCGAGTACGCGCGCCGGCTCGCCCATGTGCTCGACAGCGCCGCCGACGAGGGGGCGCCCCTCGACGTCCTGCACCTCGGCGGCGGGGCGCTCACCCTGCCCCGCTACGTCGCCGCGACCCGTCCCGGCTCCCGCCAGGACGTGGTCGAGGCGGACCGGGGACTGCTCGCCCTGGTCACCGAGCACCTTCCGCTGCCGGCCGGCTCGGGCGTCACCGTGCACGGGGCGGACGCCCGTGCCTGGCTGGAGGCCGCCCCGGCAGCCTCGGCCGACGTGCTGATCGCCGACGTCTTCGGCGGCTCCCGGGTTCCCGCGCATCTGACCTCGGCGGAGTACGCGCGTGCGGCCCGACGGGTGCTGAGGCCGGGCGGGACCTACGTCGCCAACCTGGCCGACGGCGCGCCCTTCGCCTTCCTCCGCTCCCAACTGGCCACCTTCGCCGCCTTCTTCGGGGAACTGGCCCTGATCGCCGAACCGGCCGTGCTGCGCGGCCGCCGCTTCGGCAACGCCGTCCTCGTCGCCTCCGACGCGGAGATCGACACCGCCCGCCTGGCCCGCCGCACGGCCGCGGACGCGTTTCCGGCCCGGGTGGAGTACGGCGCCTCGCTCGCCCGCTTCACCGGCGACGCCCGGCCGGTGCACGACGAGGACGCGGTGCCCTCGCCCGTACCACCGGACGGCGCGTTCAGCATCGGCTGAGGCATCGGCTGAGGCATCGGCTGAGACCCGGCGGCAGCGGTCCTCGTCAGGTGCCGGAGCGGTCCGGCGGGCCGTCGGTGACCGTGGCCGGGCGTGCCACGAGGGCGGTGTCCGGAAGGGCCGTGTTCGGAAGGGCGGCGGCGCCGTCGACGGGGCCGGCCACCCGCTTCGTACGGCGCGTGAGATTCCGTACGTCCGGCACCAGCAGCACCAGCGCCGTCACGAGCACGATCAGCGCCGCCGAGCCCCACAACGCCTCCCGGCGGCCGAACAGGCTCTCCGCCGGCCCCGCGAGCGCCGTGGACAGCGGCAGCATGGCCGTCGAGCCGAACCAGTCGTAGGCCGAGACCCGCGACAGCTTGTCCTCCGGGATCTCCTGGTGCAGCGTCGTCATCCAGGCCACGCCGAACACCTCGATCGCCACACCGCTGACGAACATCGCCGCCGACAGGCCCACCACGTCCAGCGGCACCGCGAGCGCCGCCGACGGCAGTGCGATCGGAAAGACGCCCAACGTGCCGACCAGCAGCATCCGCCGCGGCTTCCAGCGCATCATCAGGAACGCCCCCGCGAGCGTGCCGACACCGAACGCGGCCAGGGCGAGCCCCCACGGCCGGGCCCCGCCCAGATGGTCCCGGGCGACCAGCGGTCCGTACACCGACTCGGCCGCGCCGACCAGCGCCACCACGATGGAGAACTGGGCCACGATCGACCACAGCCACGGGCGGCCGATGAACTCCTGCCAGCCCTCCCGCAGATCGGAGAGGAGGCCGCCGCCCGCCTCACGTTCGGCGATATGACTGACGTCGAGGAACGCGCGCAGCGCGCCCGCGAGGGCGAAGGCGGCTGCGTCGATGGCGAGGACCCAGCCGGGGCCGACGGCGGCGATCATCGCCCCGCCCAGGGCGGCACCGCCGATCCCCGCGCCGTGCATGGCCATCCGGAAGAGGGCGAAGGCCCGGCTGGCCTGCTCGCCGCTGACGCTGGACAGCAGCATGCCCTCGGCGGCCGGGCTGAAGAAGGCCTGGCCCGTGCCGCACAGCGCGGTCAGGACCATCATCTGCCACAGCTGCGGCTCGCCCGCCAGGACGAGGAGGGCGAATGCGCCCTGCGAGACGCAGTTGAGGGCGTTGGCGGCGACCATCACGCGGTGCCGGGGTATGCGGTCGGCCACAGCGCCGCCGATGAGCAGGAAGAGGACGAGCGGGAGAGTGCGGGCCGCCGCCACCAGGCCCACGTCGCCGCCGTCCCCGCCGGCCTGGAGAACGGCGAACGCCGCCGCGATCAGGGCCCCGTGCGTACCGAGGTTGGTGATGATCGCGGCGGCGGTCAGCAGGACGTAGTTGCGGCCCGCCCACTCGGGGCGGCGGGAGCGCAGCGGCGTACGGGCGGAGGCGGCGGGAGTTCTCACTCCGGGACTATCCCTGGCGCCGCCGCCTCCTGCCAAACCGATATCCGGAAGCGGCCTGGGCTGCTTCTCCGGTCAGGAGGTCGGTGCCAGGCGCACGGTGGAGAGGATCTGCCGGATCGTGGCGTCCGACAGCTCCTCCTTCACCCCGGCTGCCCCGTAGAGCACCCAGGAGGAGAAGTCGCCCTGGGCGTTCTTGAAGGAGAACGCGATGGACTTGCCGTCCGACTCGCACTTGTTCCGCTTCTTGATGCCGGGGGCGGTCGCCGTCGAGAGACTTCCCACGAGTCCGGACTTCGTTTTGTACGGCACGGCCTTGGTGATCTTGATGGTGCCCTTGGGCATGTGCTGGGCATAGCCCGCCCACACCCAGTTGCCGGCCTCGTTGTACGCCGCTTCCTCGGTGTTCTTGGCGCCCTGGCCGCCCTTGGTGCCCACGCTGCTGAGGCCCCAGGACTCCTCGGTGCCGTTCTTGTCGGTGTCGAAGGTGCACCACTTGCTCTTGTAGCGGGCGGGCGCGGACATCGTGACGACGGGGGTGCCGTCGTTCTTCTTCTCGTCCTCGAAGAACGTGACCGAGCCGGGCTTGAGCAGCTCCCAATCGGGCGGTACGTCGAACAGCGTCCCGTACTTCGGGTTGTGCACGACCTTCCAGCCCGGGATCGTCGGCTGCTGCGCGGCGTCGTCGCGCGGGTTGTCGAGCGGCGGCGCGGACCGCTGGGTGGACGGGGCGGCCGACGTCGACTGCTTGGGGTCGGCGGCGGTGGTGTTCTTGTCGTCGTCCTTGTCGAGCACGAGGTAGCCGGTGACGCCCGCGGCGACGACCACGGCGGTCGCGGCGATGATCGCGATGAGCGTCGTCTGCTTGTTCCCGCCGCCGCCGGAGCCGTCACCGGGCTGGGCGGGGCCGGGGATCCCGTACTGGGGCACCGTCGGCTGCTGATACGGGTTGGGCTGCGGGTAGCCGGGCGGGGCCGGCTGCTGGGGATAGCCCTGCGGCTGCGTGGGCGGCAGCGGAGGCTGCCCCTGAGGCTGCTGCGGATACCCGGGCTGTCCCATCGGCTGCGTCGGCGGCAGCGGAGGCTGCCCCTGCCCCTGTCCCTGCGGCTGCGTCGGCGGCTGCTGGTACGGGTTCGGCTGCTGGTAATCCGGCTGCTGGTACGGGTTCTGGTTCTGGTCCTGCGGGTTCTGCTCGCCCCCGGGCGGCTGCTGTCCTGGCCACATGGCCAGTAACCATAGAGGTGCGGCGGGACCCCGGCTACGCCCGCCCCCGCGCCGACGGGGCGCGACGGGGATGGCCATCTCTGCTACTCGCGGGTAACCTCGGCGCATGAGCGCAGACCAGATGTCCGTCGGCGAGATGCTCGCCGCCACGGTTCCCATGGCCAGGACCCTCAACCTGGAGTTCCTGGAGACCAGTTCCGAGCGTGCCGTCGTCCGCATGCCGGACCAGGCCGACTACCACAACCACGTCGGCGGACCGCATGCCGGAGCCATGTTCACGCTGGCCGAGTCCGCCAGCGGAGCGATCGTCCTCGCCGCCTTCGGCGACCAGCTGAACCGCGCCGTGCCGCTCGCCGTCAAGGCGGAGATCGGCTACAAGAAGCTCGCCATGGGCGTCGTCACCGCCACGGCCACGCTGGGCCGCCCCGCCGCCGAGGTCGTCGCCGAACTCGACGCCGGCGAACGCCCCGAGTTCCCCGTCCACATCGCGATCACCCGTGAGGACGGGGCCGTGACGGGCGAGATGACCGTCGTCTGGACCCTGCGCCCGAACTCCTGACCGCACGGTCTCAGGGCCCACCGCTCCGGTGAGGGGGCCCGCCGTCGCTGTCGAGGTCCGTACCGCCTGAGCAGGTAGGCTGCCCCGGCGTGGGCGGCGCCGCGCACGCCGCGACCTCGGGCCGACAAGGCGGGCCCGGCGTCGACGGTCGATACGGGAGGAACTCGCGTTGCACGTCCAGGAGTGGCTGGAGACGATCCCCGCGGTCGCCATCTACGCACTGGTGGGAGTGGTGATCGGGCTGGAGAGCCTGGGCATCCCCCTCCCCGGCGAGATCGTCCTCGTCAGCTCGGCCCTGCTGGCCTCGCAGCACGGCGACATCAACCCGTACGTCCTCGGCGCCTGCGCCACGGCCGGCGCGATCATCGGTGACTCCATCGGCTACGCGATCGGCCGCAAGGGCGGGCGGCCGCTGCTCGCCTGGCTGGGGAAGAAGTTCCCCAAGCACTTCAGCGAGGCCAACATCGCCCTGGCCGAGCGGTCCTTCGAGAAGTGGGGCGTGTGGGCGGTCTTCTTCGGCCGCTTCGTCGCCCTGCTGCGGATCTTCGCCGGACCGCTCGCCGGCGTGCTGCGCATGCCGTACTGGAAGTTCCTGCTCGCCAACGTCTTCGGCGGCATCCTCTGGGCCGGCGGGACCACCGCCGTCGTCTACTCGGTGGGTGTGGTCGCCGAGGCGTGGCTGAAGCGCTTCTCCTGGCTGGGGCTGGTGCTCGCGGTGGCGATCGGCCTCACCTCGATGCTCGTCCTGAAGAACCGCGCCAAGAAGGCGGCGGCCAGGGCGGAGTCCCAGGCTCCGGCGTCCGCCGTGCCGGCGGCGAAGGAGCCCGTGGCGGTCGGGGACTGAGCGAGGGTGGTACGACGAAGGGCGCGGCGCCGGTGACGGTGCCGCGCCCTTCGCTCGCTCCCGGCCGGTCGGCCGAGTCGGCCGGCGGGCCGGTTGGGTGCCGGGTTCGGGCGCGTTGAGGCGGTGCGCCGGTTCGGGCGGCTCAGTCGGTCCGGTCCTCGGGGCCGTCCTCGAAGACCTCCGCGTGGCCCTTCGCCAGGTGCAGGTACATCTCCGCGTTGAGGCGGATGCCCGCCCGCTCCTCCTCCGTCAGCTCGCGGCGCACCTTCGCCGGGACGCCGGCGACGAGCGAACCCGGCGGGATCTCCATCCCCTGAGGCACGAGCGCCTGCGCGGCGACGAGCGAACCGGCCCCGACGCGCGCGCCGTTGAGGACCGTCGCGCCCATCCCCACCAGGACGTCGTCCTCGACCGTGCAGCCGTGGATCGTCGCGTTGTGGCCGACCGTGACCCGGTCGCCGATCGTCACCGGGAAACCCGGGTCGACGTGCACCGTGCAGTTGTCCTGGATGTTGGAGTCCTCGCCGATCGAGATCGGACCGCAGTCCGCCCGGAGGACGGCGTGGTACCAGACACTGGCGCGGGCGCCGAGGGTGACGTCGCCGAGCACCACGGAGGTGGGGGCCGTGAAGGCCGTGGGGTCGACCCGCGGCTCCTTGCCGCCCACGCCCTTGATCAACGCCTGCTGGGTCATCGTCCGCTCCTGCTCGCTCGCTCTTCGGTCGCGCCTGGGGGAACCCTACGAGACGCCCCCTGCCCGGCCTCCGCCGACCGCCGCGTTCGTCGCCGGGACGCCCGTGACGAACACCCTGACGAACACCCGTAACGGACATCACAGAGCACCGCCCCGATCAGGTGCGGCCCCGGCGACTACCGTGTGCGGGTGCCCAGGAACAGAAACACGTTCTCGTCTCTCGCCGGCTTGCGGCGCCGTGTCGTCGGCCGCGCCGTGCAGGCCGGCTGGCGCTGGGTGCGGGAGGCCGGTGCGGTGACCGCCGATTCCCCCGGGCGGCTGCGTTTCCGCCGTCTCGGGGCGGGCACCCGGCTGGCCTTCCCGCAGGGCACCGTCTTCGGCGAGCCCTGGATCGAGATCGGCGAGCACTGCATCATCGCCGAACAGGTCACGCTCACCGCCGGAATGATGCCCGGCCTCGACCTCGGCGCGGAGACGGTCCTGACGCTCGGCAACGGCGTGGTCCTGGGACGCGGCAGCCACGTCATCGCGGACACGACGGTGACCATCGGCTCCGACACGTACTGCGGGCCGTACGTCTACATCACCTCGACCAACCACAGTTACGACGATCCTCACGAGCCCGTCGGCCGGCAGTGGCCGCGCTCGGAACCCGTGGTCATCGGGCCCGGCTGCTGGCTGGGCACGGGCGCGGTGATCCTGCCGGGAGCGCGGCTCGGCCGCAACGTGGTGGTCGCGGCGGGCGCGATCGTACGGGGAGAGGTGCCCGACCACTCGGTGGTGGCCGGAGCCCCGGCCCGCGTCGTGCGCCGCTGGGACCCCGAGAAGGGCTGGCAGCCACCGCTGCGGACGCCGGCGCCGGTGCCGATACCGGACAGCGTGACGCCCGAACAGCTCGCCGCGCTCGCGGCACTGGAACTCGCCGACGAGATCGAGGAGCAGGTGACCGACGCCCTGAAGGGCGCCTGACCGACGGCCTTTCGCGTCTGAGACATCCGCCCGCGCCTCGACATCCGCCCGCCCCCGCGCGCCGGGGTGGGCGGGCGGTCAGCCCGTGGCGAGCAGGACCGTGCCGACCAGGGCGAGGCCAGCGCCCGCCGCCTGGACGGCGCGCAGGCGTTCCTTGAGGACTCCGCGTGCGGCGAGCGCCGTCACGACGGGGTAGAGGTTGGCGAGCACGGCGGCGACGGTGACGGGTCCGTTCTGCGCCGCGATCGAGTACGTGCCGTTGGCGGCGACGTCCGCCAGGCCGACGAAGGCGAGGGCCGGGGCCGCGGCCCAGACGACCCGCATCCCGCCGCCGCCCTCGGGCAGCGCCCGCCCGCCCCGCTTGACGGAGACGTAGAGCGCGCCGCCGCCGACCAGCACGTTGGTGACGCGCTGGACGAACAGCGCCAGGAAGAGTCCGGTGAGCGTCGACGACGCCTCCGCGATCAACGCCATCACCGAGCCGAAGCCGAAGGCCGCCACGAGGGTGAGCAGCACCGCCTGGCGCTGGACGGGCGCACCGCGCAGCTCGGGCCCGCCCGCGAGGACGATGCCGACGACGGCCACGCCGATTCCGGCGAACTGGAGCAGCCCGGGCCGGTCGCCGATCAGCAGGCCCACCGAGACGGGGACCACGACACCGAGCGAGCCGAGCGGGGAGACGACGCCCATGGGTCCGAGGGCGAGCGCCTTGTAGAAGCAGAGCATCGCCACCGGGCCGACCACGCCGGCCGCGACCGCGTACCAGAGGTCCGGGCCGGTCTCGCTCCAGCCGCCGGTGGCGACCACGATCGCGCCGAGGACGACGACCGCGATCGCCTGCGAGGCGACGACGACGGTCAGGGCCGGTATGCGCCGGGTGAGCAGCCCGCCGCCGAAGTCGGCCAGCCCCCAGAGCAGCGCGGTGGCCAGGGCGAACAGGGCGGTCATGGGATCCTCGCAGGGTGCGGTCTGGCAGTACAGTGCGGTGGACAGCTGAGTACACCGCGGTAGACCACACCGTAGTTCAGTCTGTTGAACTCTGTCATCCAGAATATTGGACGGATTGTGTCGGACCTCGATCAGCTCACGCAGTCGCTCGCGCGGAACCTGAAGCGGTGGCGCCACGAACGCGGGTTCACGCTGGACGCGCTGGCCGCTCGGGCCGGGGTCAGCCGCGGCATGATCATCCAGATCGAGCAGGCCCGTACCAATCCCAGCGTCGGCACCACGGTGAAGCTCGCCGACGCCCTCGGGGTCTCGATCACCACCCTCCTCGACTACGACCAGGGCCCCCAGGTCCGCCTCGTCCCGCCGGACCAGGCGGTGCGCATGTGGTCCACCTCCACCGGCAGCCACACCACGCTCCTCGCCGGCACCGAGGCCCGCGGTCCGCTGGAGCTCTGGTCCTGGACGCTGATGCCCGGTGACGGCAGCGCCTCCGACCCGCACCCCGAGGGGACGACCGAGCTCCTGCACGTCACCCGGGGCGTGCTCACCCTCGTGGTCGAGGGCACGGAGCACACCCTCCCGGCCGGCACCTCGGCCGTCTTCGAGGGCAATGTGCCGCATGCCTACCGCAACGACGGCGAGGAGCGGGTGGAGATGACGATGGCCGTCTCCATCCCGCCCGTACGCTGAGACGCCCAACCCCGGGCCCCGACGGGCTTGTTAGCCTGGCCGGCATGCGCGCCCCCATCGGAGACTTCGACGACGCCCGGCCCGCCCCCGACTGCCTGGAGCTGCTGACCGAGCCGGTCGCCGCGGCCGTCCGCGGCTGGCAGGGGGCCGTACCGGCCGACCAGCTGCTGTACGTCGACACCGATCCGGAGATCGCCGACACGGCCGTCTTCGTGGCGCACCACGGCTCCCGGCTGCTCGACACGTCGGCGAACTGCGTGATCGTCGCCGGGAAGCGCGGCGAGTCGACGACGCTCGCCGCCTGCGTGGTCCGCTCGGCGACCCGCGTGGACGTCAACGGGGCCGTCCGCAGGCATCTGGGCTCGCGCAAGGTGCGGTTCGCGCCGATGGACACGGCGACCGGCGCGACCGGCATGGAGTACGGCGGCGTCACCCCGGTCGGCCTCCCGGCCGACTGGCCGGTCCTCGTCGACGCCACCGTCGTCGACACCCCGTGGGTCCTGATCGGCAGTGGCCGACGCCGCGGCAAGCTCATCGTCCCGGGCAAGGCCTTCGCCGAGCTGCCCGGCGCCGTCGTCCTGGAGGGGCTGGGCGTCCCCGTCAGCTGAGGCGCGGCAGCTCGATCGCGGGGCAGCGGTCCATGACCATGTCGAGGCCCGCCCCGCGGGTCCGGGCGTACGCCGCCTCGTCGATCACGCCGAGCTGGAACCAGACCGCCTTCGCACCGACGGCCACCGCCTCGTCCGCGATCTGCCCGGCGTGCTCGCTGTTGACGAAGACGTCGACCACGTCCACCGGGAACGGGATGTCGGCGAGCGTGGCGTAGCCCCGCTCCCCGTGCACCGTCTCCGCCTTCGGGTGGACGGGCACGATCCGCTTCCCGTGGCGCTGGAGCACGGCCGCCACGCCGTACGCCGCGCGCGCCTGGTTCGACGACAGGCCCACGACGGCCCAGGTGTCGCCGCTGTCGGTGAGGATCTTCCGTACGGTGTCCGCTTCGGTGGTCGTGGTCTCGCCGCTCATGCGCCGCCTCCGATGGCTCGCTCGTCCCTGGCTGGTCTGTGGCCGGTCCTGTCTGGTCCCTCGCTGAACGAGCTGGGCTCCCGGAGGATTCCCGCCGTCCGGCGGACGCATAGGGTGGCGGGATGCAGGAGCAGTACCGCACGCTCGCCCGGGAGGGTGTGCACGAGACCGAGATCAACCGCTCGCGCTTCATCTGCGCGCTGGCGCCCGTCGCGACCGAGCAGGAGGCGCAGGACTTCGTCGCCCGCGTCCGCAAGGAGCACCCGACCGCCACGCACAACTGCTTCGCGTACGTCATCGGCGCCGACGCCTCCGTCCAGAAGGCCAGCGACGACGGCGAGCCGGGCGGCACCGCCGGTACCCCGATGCTCCAGATGCTGATGCGGCGCGAGATGCGCTACGTCGCGGCCGTCGTCACTCGCTACTACGGCGGCGTCAAGCTCGGCGCGGGCGGGCTGATCAGGGCGTACGGCGGTGTGGTCGGGGAGGCCCTCGACGCCCTCGGCACCCTCACCCGGCAGCGCTTCCGTCTGGCCACGGTCACCGTGGACCACCAGCGGGCGGGCAGGCTGGAGAACGATCTGCGGGCGACCGGGCGCGGAGTGCGCGAGGTGCGGTACGGCGAGGCGGTCGCCATCGAGATCGGTCTGCCGGACGCCGACGTGGAGGCGTTCCGGGCATGGCTCGCCCATGTGACGGCCGGCGCGGCGACCCTGGAGCTCGGCGGCGAGGCGTACGGCGACATGTGATAGGGCGAGACGTGATACGGCGACACGTGATCGGCCGGGATCGGGCGTCCGTGCGGGAACAGGTCCTCAGGGGCGCTAGCGTGGTCGCTGCTGTCCGCTGCCCGTGAGCCCGCGCGTGCGGGTGCCGTGACGGCCGGGGCGGAAGAACGGAAACACAGGCGGGGCAGGACAGGCAGGGGCCGGAGACATGCGGGGCGGGCACGACATGCGGGGTGACGGAGACGTGCGGGGCGGCGGAGACGTGCGGGGTCGCGGAGACGTGCGCGGTGACGGGGACGTGTGGGGCGGGGCGGCACGTTGAGACTTCTGCATACGTCGGACTGGCACCTGGGCCGTTCCTTCCACCGGGTCGGCCTCCTCGACGCCCAGGCCGCCTTCCTCGACCACCTGGTGAGGACGGTGCGCGAGCACGAGGTGGACGCGGTCCTCGTGGCCGGCGACGTCTACGACCGGGCCGTCCCGCCGCTGCCCGCCGTGGAACTGTTCGACACCGCCCTGCACCGGCTCGCCGACGCCGGGGTGCCGACCGTGATGATCTCCGGCAACCACGACTCGGCGCGCCGCCTCGGCGTCGGCGCCGGGCTCATCGAACGCGCCGGGATCCACCTCCGTACCGACCCGGCGGGGATCGGCACCCCCGTCGTCCTCGCCGACACCCATGGAGACGTCGCCCTCTACGGCCTGCCCTACCTCGAACCCGCCCTCGTACGGGAGCAGTTCGGCGCCGCGAAGGCGGGACACGAGGCGGTTCTCGGTGCCGCCATGGAACGCGTCCGGGCCGACCTCGCCGAACGGCCCGCCGGAACACGTTCCGTGGTCCTCGCACACGCCTTCGTCGCGGGAGGCGAGCCCAGCGACAGCGAACGCGACATCACCGTCGGCGGGGTCGCGGCCGTCCCCGCCGGAGTCTTCGACGGCGTCGACTACGTCGCCCTCGGCCATCTGCACGGCAGCCAGACCGTCACCCCGCGCGTGCGCTACTCCGGCTCCCCGCTCGCGTACTCCTTCTCCGAGGCCGAGCACCGCAAGACGATGTGGCTGATCGACCTCGGACCGCGAGGCGAGATCGCGGCCGCCGAACGGATCGACTGCCCCGTGCCCAGAGCGCTCGCCCGCATCAGGGGCCGCCTCGACGACCTGCTGGCCGACCCCGCTCTCGTACACCACGAGGACTCCTGGATCGAGGCGACGCTCACCGACCCCGTACGGCCGGCCGAGCCGATGGCCCGGCTCACCGAACGCTTCCCGCACACCCTCAACCTCGTCTTCGAGCCGGAACGCACCGAGGGCGACCCGCTCGCCTCCTACGCCCAGCGGCTCCGGGACCGCAGCGACCAGCAGATCGCGGAGGACTTCGTGGCCCACGTGCGCGGCGGCGCCGGACCGGACGGTTCCGAGCGAGCGGTCCTGTACGGCGCCCTCGACGACGTACGCGTCGACGCGGAGCGCCGCGAGGTGGGCCGGTGAGACTCCACCGCCTCGCGATCACCGCCTTCGGGCCCTTCGGCACCACCCAGGAGGTCGACTTCGACGCCCTGTCGTCCGCCGGGCTCTTCCTCCTCCACGGTCCGACCGGCGCCGGCAAGACATCCGTCCTCGACGCCGTCTGCTACGCCCTCTACGGCGCCGTGCCCGGCGCCCGGCAGACCCCCGGCGCCTCGCTGCGCAGCGACCACGCGCCGGCTGGCACGTTCACCGAGGTGACCCTCGATCTGACCGTGGGCGACCGACGACTGGAGATCACCCGCCGCCCGGCCCAGTCCCGCCCCAAGAAGCGCGGCGGCGGCTTCACCACCGAGAAGGCCCAGACCTGGCTGCGTGAGTACGACCCCGCGACCGGTGAATGGGCCGGGCTCAGCCGTTCCCACCAGGAGATCGGCGAGGAGATCACCCAGCTCGTCGGCATGAGCCGGGAGCAGTTCTGCCAGGTCGTGCTCCTGCCGCAGGGCGACTTCGCGCGCTTTCTGCGCTCCGACGCGGAGTCACGCGGGAAGCTCCTCGGAAGGCTCTTCGACACCCGGCGGTTCGCCGCCGTCGAGGAGCGGCTCGCCGAGCTGCGGCGCGCGGCCGAACAGCAGGTACGGGAGGGTGACGAGCGGCTCCTCGCGCTCGCCCACCGGATGGCGCAGGAGGCGGGCGGCACCGTCGTCGACGAGCGGCCCGGTGAGCCGGGACTCGCCGAAGCCGTCCAGACCCGGGCGGCCGAGGCGCGCTCGGACGCGCGCGAACATCTCGACATCGCGCGCGTGGCGGTGTCCGCGGCGGAGGAGCGGCAGGCCGCCGCCCGCCGAGCGCTCGACGCCGCACGGGAACTCGCCACCCGTCAGGAGCGGTACGCCGAGGCCCGGCGCCGGCACGAGGAGCTGGAGGCGAGCAGGCCCGAGCGGGACCGCTGGGAGGCCACGCTCGAACGCGCGCGCAAGGCCGCCCTCGTGGCGCCCGCTCTGAACCTGCGTGCCGACGCCGAGCGCGAGCACGGCTCGGCGAGCACGGCACGCGAGCGGTCGCGCGGTCTGCTCCCGGCCGACCTGGCCGACGCGGGCGCGGAACAGCTCTCCGCGCTGGAGCGGCGGCTGCGTGAAGAGCTCGGCGGCCTCGAACCCGCGCGCCGCGCCGCGCGGCGCGCCGCCGAGATCGCCAGAGAACGCGACGTACTGGAACGGCAGGCCCGCGCGGACGAGGAGATCCTCCAGGACGCGGCCGGCTGGCTGG
>NZ_JBIWIU010000016.1:67313-115197 GCF_044764755.1 Streptomyces sp. NPDC093600 | reverse complement strand
GACCCCGGTCAGGCCCTCGTCGGTGTGGACCTGGACGTAGGTCAGGTTCCGCCAGGGTGTTCCGACGACGTGTGTGGTGATTCCCGTGATCCGCAAGGGAGGGACTCCTCATGTTCGGTATATCGACCAACGTTCGAAATCTTGCCGCGACAGTACGAAGCGTGGCCGGTCGGTGTCAACGGGTCGACGAGAACGGGGCGTTCGGCGGGCAACGAGTGACTCTTGACCGCACCGAGAGGGGCGCCTAGCCTGCCACGGCCGACATTGAGAACGACGTTCGATATGACGAACAGTGAGGAGGGCGGCATGACGACAGCACCGGTCTGGAGCCTCGATCCCCGCACCGGGGAGCGGCGGGAGCGGGTGGCGCTGGAGGCGTCGCCCGAGGAGGTCGACGCGGCGGTACGGGGAGCCGCCGCCTCCCTGCCCGCGCTGGCCGACCGTACGGTGCGAGCGGCTCTGCTGCGCGAGGCCGCCGCGCTGCTGGAGCGGGAGGCCGACGCGCTGGTGGCGACGGCGGACGCGGAGACGGCCCTCGGCCCCGCCCGCCTCCGGGGAGAACTCGCCCGAAGCTGCCACCAGTTGCGCGGCTTCGCGCACCTCGTCGACGAGGGCGCCTTCCTCGACGTGATCATCGACCACCCCGACGACACGGTGACGCCGCCCGTTCCGGACCTGCGCCGGTACAAGGTGCCGCTCGGCGTCGTGGCGGTGTACGCCGCGTCCAACTTCCCCTTCGCCTTCTCCGTGCCGGGCGGCGACACCGCCAGTGCGCTCGCGGCCGGCTGCCCCGTGGTGATCAAGGCACACCCCGACCACCCGGCCACCTCGGAACTCGCCGCCCGGCTGCTGCGCGAGGCCGCCCGCAGCCTGGGGGTGCCTGCCGAGGTGATCGGTCTGGTGCACGGCTTCGACGCCGGCGTCCGGCTGGTCCGTCACCCGCTGGTCGCGGCGGCGGGGTTCACCGGCTCGATACGGGGCGGAAGGGCGCTGTTCGACGCGGCCGCGGCGCGCCCCGTACCCATCCCCTTCCACGGCGAACTCGGCTCCCTCAACCCGGTCGTGATCACCGAGGCGGCAGCGGGGGAGCGGGCCGAGGAGCTCGGCGCCGGACTCGCCGGCTCCATGACGCTCGGCGCCGGCCAGTTCTGCGTGAAGCCGGGACTGGTGCTCGTCCCGGCGAATCCCGGCGGCGACCGCCTGCTCACGTCCCTTGAGGAGTCCGTGGCGGCCACCGGGCCCGGAGTCCTCCTCGACCAGCGCATGCACGAGAACTTCGTCGAAGGGGTCACCGCGCGCACCGCACTGCCCGGCGTGTCGGCGCCCGTCCCCGCCGGTGCCGCGTCCGACCGTACGGTCCGGGCGGGCGTCCTCACCGTGCCCGCCGCCACCCTGGCCGAGGAGGGCGACCACGACCTGCTCCTGGAGGAGTGCTTCGGCCCCGTCACGGTCGTCGCCCGCTACGAGAACGACGACGAGGCACACGCCGTCCTCGCCCGACTGCCCGGCAACCTCACCGCCACCGTCCACCTGTCCTCGGAGGAGAAGGCGGGCCGGGGGGACGGCGCGCGCCTCCTGGAGGCCCTGGTGCCCCTCGCCGGCCGGGTCCTCGTCGACGCCTGGCCCACCGGCGTCGCCGTCGCGCCCGCCCAGCACCACGGCGGCCCCTACCCGGCCACCACCTCCACCGCCACCTCCGTCGGCTCCACGGCCGTCGAGCGCTGGCTGCGCCCCGTCGTCTACCAGAACACCCCCGAGGCGCTCCTCCCCGCGGAGCTGCGCGACGCCAACCCGCTGGGCCTGCCCCGCCGCGTCGACGGCCGCCGCGACGCCTGAGAACGCGCCTTGGCGCCGGACCGTACCCGTACCACCTCCGTAAGCGCAGCCACTGATCCCCAGAGCCGAAGGGAACGGGAACAGCCATGCCACGAGCGAGAACAGGGGTCACCCTCCTCGCCGGTCTGCTCCTCGCCGGCGCCTGCCTCACCGCGCCCGCCGACGCACGGAGCACACCGGCGTCCGCGGGGGTGGACTACACACTCGACGTCGACGCGTCCCGCAAGGGACCCGCCATCGACCCGACGATGTACGGAGTCTTCTACGAGGACATCAACAACGCGGCCGACGGCGGACTGTACGCCGAGCTCGTCCAGAACCGCTCTTTCGAGTTCGACCGGGTGGACAACCCCGCCTACCACCCGATGACGGCATGGACCCCCACCGCGTCCGGCGGCGCCGGAGGCGCGGCCGAGGTCATCGACGACGAGGGGCGACTCAACGAACGCAACCGCCGCCACCTGCGTCTGCGCCTCGACGGGAAGGGCGGACCTGACGGCCGGTACGGCGTCGTCAACAGCGGCTTCGCCGCCGGCATCGCCGTGGACTCCGGCAGGCGTCACGACTTCTCCGTCTGGGCCCGCACGGACCAGCCGGCCGGCACCCCGCTCACCGTCGCCCTGCGCGACGACGCCGGCACCGCGCTGTCCGCGCCGCTGACCCTCACCGTCCGCGGCGACCGGTGGACGAAGTACACCGGGACCCTCACCGCGCGCGGCAGCGGCGCGGCCGCCCGGCTCTCCGTCACGGCCGGCGGCTCCGGCACACTCCGGCTCGACATGGTCTCCCTCTTCCCGAGGGACACCTACAAGGGACGGCCGAACGGCCTGCGCAAGGACCTGGCGGAGAAGATCGAGGCCCTCAGCCCCGGCTTCCTGCGCTTCCCCGGCGGCTGCCTCGTCAACACCGGCAGCCACCAGGGCTACGAGGCACCCCACTACGAACGCGCCCGCTCCTACCAGTGGAAGGACACCGTCGGCCCCGTCGAACAGCGTGCCGCCAACGCCAACTTCTGGGGCTACCACCAGACCTACGGCCTCGGCTACTTCGAGTACTTCCAGTTCGCCGAGGACATCGGCGCCATGCCCCTGCCGGTCGTCCCCGCCCTCGTGACCGGCTGCGGACAGAACAAGGCCACCGACGACCCGGCCCTGCTGCGCCGGCACATCCAGGACACCCTGGACCTCATCGAGTTCGCCAACGGACCCGTCACCTCCACCTGGGGACGCAAGCGCGCCGAGATGGGACACCCGAAGCCCTTCGGCCTCACCCACCTCGAAGTCGGCAACGAGGAGAACCTGCCCGACGCGTTCTTCGCCCGCTTCACCCGGTTCCGGGACGCCATCGAGGAGCGCCACCCGGAGATCACGGTGATCAGCAACTCCGGACCCGACGACGCCGGTCCCGTCTTCGACCGCGCCTGGGAACTCAACCGGTCCGGCGGCGTGGCCATAGTCGACGAGCACTACTACAACAGCCCGCAGTGGTTCCTGGAGAACAACGAACGCTACGACTCCTACGACCGCGGCGGCCCGAAGGTCTTCCTCGGCGAGTACGCCTCCCTCGGCAACCGCTTCTCCAACGCCCTCGCCGAGGCCGCCTTCATGACCGGCCTCGAACGCAACGCGGACGTCGTCAAGCTCGCCTCGTACGCCCCACTGCTCGCCCGCACCGACAAGCCGCAGTGGCAGCCGGACATGATCTGGTTCGACAACACCCGGTCATGGGGCAGCGCCAACTACGAAGTGCAGAAGCTCTTCATGAACAACCCCGGGAACCACGTCGTGCCCAGCCGGGCGTCCGGGACCCCGGTCGTCAGTGGCCCGATCACCGGAGCCGTGGGCCTGTCCACCTGGGCCACGAGCGCCGCGTACGACGATGTCGAGGTGACCGCCGCCGACGGCACGACCCTGCTGCGCGACGACTTCTCCGCGGGTCGCGACGCCTGGACCCACGCCACCGGCAGGGGCGACTGGACCGTGGAGGACGGAGCGCTCGTCCAGACCGACACGGCCGCCACCGACACCATGGTCACCGCGGGCGACCCCGGCTGGCAGAACTACGACCTCAAGGTCAAGGCCACCAAGAAGGCGGGCGCGGAAGGGTTCCTGATCGCCTTCGGCGTCCGGGACACCGGCAACTACTACTGGTGGAACCTCGGCGGCTGGAACAACACGGCCTCCGCCGTGGAGAAGGCGACCGGCGGCGGCAAGCAGACCCTGGTCCAGGACGGCACCCGGATCGAGACGGGCCGCACCTACGACGTGAACGTCCAGGTCCGCGGCCGCCAGGTCACGCTCTTCCTCGACGGCCGTGAATGGGCCCGGTTCACCGACGACAAGGCCGCCGAGCCCTTCCGGCAGGTCGTCACCCGGGACACCAGGACCGGCGAGCTGATCGTCAAGGTCGTCAACGCCCAGGAGCACACGGCCCGGACCCGGATCGACCTGGGCGCGGACACGAGGACCGGTCCCCGGGCCAGGGTGACGACCGTCGAGGCGCCCCCGGACGCGGAGAACACCGCCACCGCCCGTCCCGTCCGCCCCCGGACGACGAACATCCCCCTCGCCGGCCCGGAGTTCACGTACACCTTCCCCGCCCACTCGATCACCTTCCTCCGTATCAGAACCCACTGACCCCCTCCCGCACGACCGCGGCCGACGGGCATCTCCCGTCGGCCGCGGATCCATGCGCCTCTCTCAAGGCGGTGGGATGTGCCCGGCTCGCGCCGCGGCGCTGTCCCGCCGGGCCGCGATCAGGGCGAGGACGCCGAGGGCGATCAGCCCCGGGGCGCCGGAGACGGGGGAGAGGATCTGCAGCGGCACTCCGGTGGCGAGCAGATACCAGCCCAGCTGCGCCGGGAGCCTGCCCGTGTCCCGGACGACGCGCCGGCTCAGTGTGCCGAGCGCCAGCAGGCCGAAGCCCGCCAGGAAGAACCACATCTCGAACTCTCGCCGCGGATTGCCCGTGACGGCGTTCCAGAATCCGTCGCGGGCCACCGCACCGACGGTGGTGGAGGCGACCACGAAGACCGCGAAGTGCACCGCGGTCAGTGCGATCACCAGGAGCGGAATCGCCCGGGTCAGTGACGACGGCCCCGATCCGTGCGGTGGCCGGGCGCTCATGGCGCGAGGCGTCCGCATCACGCCCCCGTGGCGGGGGAGGGCGTCGCCGGCCGCGTGACCTCGGCGCGCCGGTCCCGGCCGCGAGGAGCGCGCGCGGTGGCGGCGACGTGCGCCGTCAGTCCGCCCAGCGCCAGGGACAGCGGGGAGTACAGCGCCAGGTCCCAGCGGGTGAACTCGCTCGGCCGGCTGGTCAGGCCGGACGACACCAGACCGGCCGCGCCTCGCAGGAGCAGCACGCCCGCCACACCCCACACGCCCCGGCGAAGCAGACGCGGTGGCCCCACCCGGGGGACCAGATCGGCCTGGGCCGCCACCGCGTAGGAGGCCGCACCGAGCGCCACCGCGACCGCCGCCGTCAACTCCGGCGAGGGCAGGTCCGCCTCGGCGACCCCGACGATCGTACGGGCGAACTCCGCCCGGCCGGTCAGCGGCCAAGGAGAGACCGTCCAGATCCCGTGCAGCACCCCCGTCGCGCCGAGGCCGACCGCGGCCGCCCCACCGGTGATTCTCGTCAGCGTCATCCCGCTCACCCCATCACTCCGTACACCCCTGTATGGATGTGTCCGTACAGTACTGTACGGACATGGCGAGAAAGCAACTCACCCCCCAGGACTGGTCGATCGCGGCGCTGCGCGCGATGGCGCGCGGTGGAGTCGCCGCCGTATCGGTCAACGCGCTCGCGGGCGAGCTGGGGGCGACCCGGGGAAGCTTCTACTGGCACTTCAAGCACCGCGACGCACTTCTGACCGCCGCCCTGGAGACGTGGGAGCAGCAGCACACCGCAGCGCTGATCGCCGAACTCGGCGACATCACCGACCCGCTGCAGCGGCTGACCGCCCTGTTCACCACCGCGCTGGGAGAGGAGGACATCGACGGCCTGGAGCCCGCGATCGTGGCCCACGCCGACCACCCGGCCGTCGCCCCGGTCCTGCGCCGGGTCACCGAACAGCGGATCGCCTACCTCACCGACCTCTACACCGACCTCGGCATGGCTCCCGCAACCGCCCGCCGCCACGCGGTCACCACCTACGCCGCCTACCTCGGCTGGGTCGAACTGCGCCGCTCCGCCGTCGACGTCGTGCCCGAGGTCGCGGCCACCGGCGCCGCCGCCACCGCCGCGCTCGAGCACCTCATCACCGCGCTCGCGCGATCGGCCATGTCCCAGGCCATGCCCGAGGCCGGGCCGCCGGCCACGCCCGAGGCCACGCCCCGGGCCCTGCCCCAAGCCGCGCCCCGGGCCGACCCGGAGTGAGAACCTTCCGCCGTCCCCGCCCGGCCGCGCAGTAAGGTCGCCCGACCGACGGAGACGGCGAAGGCGCCCAGCCCAGGAGAGGGAGACGCGATGAGCAAGGCCAAGAGGACCGATCCCCGGCCGCCCGCGCCGCACGCCGCGGACAGCCACGATCTGATCCGTGTGCACGGGGCGCGCGAGAACAACCTCAAGGACGTCAGCATCGAGATCCCGAAGCGTCGGCTGACGGTCTTCACCGGCGTCTCCGGCTCCGGCAAGAGCTCGCTGGTCTTCGACACGATCGCCGCGGAGTCGCAGCGGCTGATCAACGAGACCTACAGCGCCTTCGTCCAGGGCTTCATGCCGACGCTCGCCCGGCCCGAGGTCGACGTCCTGGACGGCCTCACCACCGTGATCACCGTCGACCAGCAGCGGATGGGCGCCGACCCCCGCTCCACGGTCGGCACCGCCACCGACGCCAACGCCCTGCTGCGCATCCTCTTCAGCCGACTCGGCAAGCCGCACATCGGCCCGCCGAGCGCCTTCGCCTTCAACGTCCCCTCCGTTCGGGCGAGCGGGGCGATCACCGTCGAGCGCGGTGCCGCGAAGACCGTGAAGGCGACCTTCTCCCGTACCGGCGGCATGTGTCCGCGCTGCGAAGGCCGGGGCGCGGTCTCCGACATCGACCTCACCCAGCTGTACGACGACTCCAAGTCGATCGCCGAGGGCGCGTTCACCATCCCCGGCTGGAAGTCGGACAGCTTCTGGACGGTGCGGCTCTACGCCGAGTCCGGCTTCCTCGACCCGCACAAGCCGATCCGCGAGTACACCAAGAAGGAGATGCAGGACTTCCTCCACCGGGAGCCGACCAAGGTGAAGGTCGAGGGAGTCAACCTCACGTACGAGGGCCTGATCCCCAAGCTCAAGAAGTCCTTCCTCTCCAAGGACCGGGAGGCGATGCAGCCGCACATCCGGGCGTTCGTGGACCGGGCGGTCACCTTCACCACCTGCCCCGACTGCGAGGGCACCCGGCTGAGCGCGGAAGCACGGTCGGTGAGGATCGGCGACACCACCATCGCCGACGCCTGCGCGATGCAGATCAGCGACCTGGCCGAGTGGGTCCGCGGCCTCGACGAGCCGTCGGTGGCGCCGCTGCTCGCCACGCTGCGGCGGACGCTCGACTCCTTCGTCGAGATTGGACTCGGCTATCTCTCGCTCGACCGCCCGTCGGGCACGCTGTCGGGCGGCGAGGCGCAGCGCGTCAAGATGATCCGCCACCTCGGCTCCTCGCTCACCGACGTCACCTATGTCTTCGACGAGCCCACCATCGGTCTGCACCCCCACGACATCCAGCGGATGAACGACCTGCTGCTGCGGCTGCGCGACAAGGGCAACACCGTGCTCGTCGTGGAGCACAAGCCGGAGACGATCGCGATCGCCGACCACATCGTCGACCTCGGTCCCGGCGCCGGTACGGCGGGAGGCACCGTCTGCTTCCAAGGCACCGTCGAGGGGCTGCGGGCGGGCGGCACCGTCACCGGACGCCATTTCGACGACCGGGCGGCCCTCAAGAAGACGGTGCGCGAGCCCACCGGGACGCTGGAGATCCGCGGCGCGACGGCGAACAACCTGCGCGACGTCGACGTCGACATCCCGCTCGGGGTGCTCACCGTCATCACCGGCGTCGCCGGCTCCGGCAAGAGCTCGCTCGTACACGGCTCGATCCCCGCCGCCGAGGGGGTGGTGTCGATCGACCAGACCCCGATCCGCGGCTCCAGGCGGAGCAACCCGGCGACGTACACCGGACTGCTCGACCCGATCCGCAAGGCGTTCGCGAAGGCCAACGGCGTGAAGCCGGCGCTGTTCAGCGCCAACTCCGAGGGTGCCTGCCCCACCTGCAACGGCGCGGGCGTCATCTACATGGACCTGGCGATGATGGCGGGCGTCGCCACCCCGTGCGAGGAGTGCGAGGGCAAGCGGTTCCAGGCATCGGTCCTCGAGTACCACCTCGGCGGCCGCGACATCAGCGAGGTGCTCGCGATGCCGGTGACCGAGGCGGAGGAGTTCTTCGGCGCCGGCGAGGCGCGCACACCGGCCGCGCACGGCATCCTCGGCCGGCTCGCCGACGTCGGGCTCGGCTACATCAGCCTCGGCCAGCCGCTCACCACGCTGTCCGGAGGCGAGCGGCAACGCCTCAAGCTGGCCACGCACATGGCCGACAAGGGCGGTGTCTACATCCTCGACGAGCCCACCACCGGTCTCCACCTCGCCGATGTCGAGCAGCTCCTCGGCCTGCTCGACCGGCTCGTGGACTCCGGCAAGTCCGTCATCGTCGTCGAGCACCACCAGGCGGTCATGGCGCACGCCGACTGGATCATCGACCTCGGCCCCGGTGCCGGCCACGACGGCGGCCGGATCGTCTTCGAGGGCACACCCGCCGACCTGGTCACCGCCCGCTCGACCCTCACCGGCGAACACCTCGCGGCCTACGTCGGAACCTGACCGAAGCGCCGGGGCCCCCGCGCCCGGCGCGATCCACACGAGAGGCCTTAGGCTCAGGGCCGCAACTCGTGATCACCGAGGGGGGATTCATGCTTTCCAGCATCCGCAGGCGCGTGTACGCGGCCGGGATGGCACTGACGCTGGCGGCGGCGGGCGTGCTCGGTTCCGCGCAGAGCGCGACCGCCGACGAGGCGCCGCCGGCCGAGGTCGCCGCCGTGCCCGCGATGGGGCCTGTGTTCAACGACCCGACGTCCGCCGATCCGGCCCGGCAGAACGCCATCAGGAATCGCGTGCGCGAGTTCATCGCCGCCGCGGACAGCGGTTCGACCATCCGGATGGCGATGTACCACCTGTGGGACAACACCGTCGCCCAGGACCTGTCGAACGCCCACAGTGCCCGGGGGGTCGACGTCCAGGTCGTCCTCGACGAGTCGACCGTCAGCGACCCCGCCGGAAACCCGGACTCGTACCACACGCTCAAGGCGGCGCTCGGGACGGACATCACCAGGAGTTCGTACGTCACTCTGTGCGCGAAGGGCCGGTCGTGCCTGGGATCGAGCACGAGCGGGATCAACCACAACAAGTTCCTGCTGTTCAGCAGCGTCGGCGGCGGCGCGGTGACCCAGGCGGTGCTGCAGCTGACGTCCAACCTGACGCCGTCGAACTACTCCCGCTACTGGAACAGCTCAGTGGGCTTCGCCGGCAACTCCACCTTGTACGCGGCCTACACCTCGTACTTCACCAAGCTGGCGAAGCAGGACCGGGTCAACTGGGACTACACGTACGCGGGCGCGGGCGACTACAAGGTGTACTTCTTCCCGCGCGCCGAGGCCACGGGGGGCACCGACACCGTCGTCAACGCCCTGGACAACGTGGGCTGCACGTGGAGCGACTCGTCCGGAACCCACCGCACCGCGATCCGTGTGGCGATGCTGAAGATCACCCGGCAGGCGGTCGCCGACAAGCTGCGCGCGCTCGCGGCGGCCGGGTGCACGGTCGACATCGTCTACAGCGAGACCGACACCGGTACGTGGAACGCCCTGCACGGCCAGACCCGGCTCGCGACGCGCTGCTACCAGCACGACCACGACGGCGACACCGGCACACCGAACCGGATCGTGCACTCCAAGAACCTGATGATCGACGGGATGTACGCGGGGGCGAGGGAGAGGCTGGTCTTCACCGGCAGCCACAACTGGAGCGGTCCGGCCCTGCGCGACAACGACGAGGCGATGCTGCGGATCACGACGCCTTCGGTGTACGACGCGTTCGTCACCAACTTCGACCAGGTGCGGGCCGCGGCGTACCCGGGCACGTCGGACGCGACGGCGGCCTGCCGCTGACGGACCAGGCGGTGAGCCCTGGGCGTTGGTCGCCCAGGGCTCACCGCCATGGGATCGACCGGCACCCCAGTCTGAATCCACGTTTTCCTGAATTCAGGGTTGGGTGTACTGTCAGGAGGGTGCTGACCGTTGCCTCCGACATCGACGTGCTGGCCCGCTTCGGCCGCGCGCTCGCCGACCCGATCCGCTGCCGGATCCTGCTCGCTCTGCGCCAGGCGCCGGCCTACCCGGCCGACCTCGCCGACGCGCTCGGCATCTCCCGCACCAGACTGTCGAACCACCTCGCCTGCCTGCGTGACTGCGGCCTCGTCGTGACCGTCCCCGACGGGCGCCGCACCCGCTACGAACTCGCCGACCCTCGCCTCGGGCACGCCCTGGACCACCTGCTGACCTCGGTGGTGGCGGTCGAGTCGGACAAGACCTGCCCGGACGCCGCGACGAAGGACTGCTGCCGATGACCGCGATATCGATCGGGCCGTCCCCGGCCCGCCGCGACGCGCTCACCCGGCGCATACGGCTGCTGGTCGCCGCGACCATCGCCTACAACGTCATCGAGGCCGTGGTCGCGATCACCGCCGGCACCATGGCCTCCTCCACCGCGCTGGTCGGCTTCGGCCTGGACTCCGTCATCGAGGTCTCCTCCGCGACCGCGGTCGCTTGGCAGTTCTCCGCCCGCGACCATGCCGCTCGCGAAGCCCGGGAGAGGACCACCCTGCGGATCATCGCGTTCTCCTTCTTCGCGCTGGCCGCCTACGTGAGCGTCGACGCCGTCCGCGCGCTGGCCGGAACCGGTGAGGCCGACCGCTCGATCCCCGGCATCGTGCTCGCCGCCCTCTCCCTGGCGATCATGCCGTTCCTCTCCACCGCCCAACGCCGCGCGGGGAAGGAACTCGGCTCCGCCAGCGCGGTCGCGGACTCCAGGCAGACCCTGCTGTGCACCTACCTCTCCGCCGTCCTCCTCGTCGGCCTCATCCTCAACGCCACCCTCGGCTGGTCCTGGGCCGACCCGATCGCCGCCCTCGTCATCGCCGCCGTCGCCGTCAAGGAAGGCCGCGAAGCCTGGCACGGCAGGGGCTGCTGCGCACCCACCCGTGTGGGGGCTACCGGTGGTCCCGGCGCCACCCCCCAGTCGACCGACGCCTGCGCCTCCCGTTCGGACACCTCCTGCTGCGCGTGAAGGGCCACCCCTTCACACCTCCGACGCCCGCCCGCTCAGCCGTCGACGGCCACGGTCGACTGTGCGCGGGGGAGGGTCGACTCCGGCGCCAGGTGGGTCAACGGATCGCCGCCGCGGCCCACCGAGCGAAGCCCGCCACGTTGCGCGGACAACGCCATCGGGACTCCTCCTCGGATTCCCGTCCCTTCCCGTCGAGGTCGTCCCACGTGTACTCCGAGCCCCCGGCCAGCGACGACAGCAGCGTCCCGAAGGACTCCAGTTGCTCGTCGACGTCACTCTCGTCGCACGGATGAGTCTCATGACCGCACGCGCGGCCGACGAGGGCCGGATCCGAAGCCGCGGCCAGCAGTGCCTCCACGGTCACGTCGGCGACTTGGGGATCGGCCTCCGACGCGGCGTGGCCGTGCATCAGCACGAGTCCGTATGTGAAGAACGCCGTGGCATCGGGGTCCTGCGGGACGGCGGCCCGTGCCACGCGGAGTTGCTCCACGCATTGCAGCAGGGACTCGTCGGGCTCACCGAGGAAGTACCCCTCCCTGATCGACTCCCAGTCATCGGCCCACTCTTCGGCATCCGCAATCATGATCAGGACGACGCCACCCCCGGGGCTCCGGTTCCCCGGCCGGCCCCATCTCGCCTGCCGTTCACTGAGGCGGACGGTCAGGACCTCCAGTCGCCCAGCCAGTCGGCGAGGTGCGAGGTGCGCCGTTCACGGGGTGGCGTGCGCTTTCTATCTCCAACCTCTGTTGTTCCTAGAATGGGTGGATGGAGGACATCGACGCGATCGCGGCACTGCAGGACCCGGTGCGCCGCCGCCTGTACGAGTACGTGGCGGCGCAGGGCCGCGAGGTCGGCCGCAACGAGGCCGCCGAAGCGGCCGGGGTGGCGCGCACGCTCGCCGCGCACCATCTGGACAGGCTGACCGAGGCCGGGCTGCTGGAGAGCGGAAGCCGCCGCCTTACGGGCCGTTCGGGGCCGGGGGCGGGCCGTCCCGCCAAGGTGTACACGCGGACGCGGACGGAGCGCGCGGTCTCGCTGCCCGCCCGCGACTACCGCACCGCCGCCGAGCTGCTCGCCGAGGCCGCCGAGCAGGCCGGCCTGGACGCCGGGCTCTGCGAAGCCGCACGCCGCCGGGGCGAATCACTGCGCGGCTCGACGGTGCCCTGCGGCGGCCTTGAGGAGGCCATGGAGACGCTGGCCGCCCGCGGCTACGAACCGCACCTGGAGGAAGCCGAGGACGCCGAGGGGGAGAACGGGGCGCCCGCGCGCGTCGTCCGGATGCGCAACTGCCCCTTCCACGCCGTCGCCGAACGCTTCCCGCCGCTCGTCTGCGGCATGAACCTCGCCTTGCTGGAAGGGCTGCTGGGCACGGACGGTCCCGTGCGTGCCCGCATGGACGCACGGCCGGGGGAGTGCTGCGTGGTGGTCGAGCCTTCTAAAAACAATTCTCATTGACATAGAAATGCGGGCCATGCTGGGATGAGGCCATGACCGCATCCGTGCCTGCCGCCGCCCACCTCGCCGAGCTCAACGTCGCCACACTTCGCCACCCCCTCGACGACCCGCGCATGGCGCCGTTCGTCGAGATGCTCGACCCCGTCAACGCCGCGGCCGACGGCACGCCCGGCTTCGTGTGGCGGCTCGCCGAGGAGGGCGCCGCCGACGCCACCGGCCTGCGCCCGGCGGGCGAGAACGTCATCGTCAACCTGTCGGTGTGGGAGTCGCAGGAGGCTCTGTGGGACTTCACCTACCGCAGCGGCCACCTGGAGGTGATGCGGCGGCGCCGCGAATGGTTCGAGCGGCACGTCGAGGCGTACATGGTGCTCTGGTGGGTTCCCGCCGGCCACCTTCCGACGGTCGACGAGGCCCTGGAGCGACTGGCCCACCTGCGGGCGAACGGGCCCTCCCCGCGCGCGTTCACCTTCGCCTCCTCCTACACCGCAGCCGAGGCCGCCCAGGGCGTGGGGGACGCGGCGGGGGTGTAGGGGGCTGCTGCTGACCGCGGGCGGCGAGGAGATGGACGCCGACTCGCACAGCTGGGTGCCCCTGGAAGACCGCGACCCGACCCTGCACGGCAAGGCCTCGATCAGGGGCGGCCGGTCCGTCGCCCGACCCACCCGGCTCCGCTTCGGCCGGGACCGGGACCTCCACGTCTTCACCTGCCCGTCCGATCCCGGCCACCCGCCCCGATGGGTGCTCTCCTAAGGCATCGCGCTTTTCGCGGTTCTGACGCGTCACACTGCTGAGGTGGACCCCGACCTCTATCCCGATGTGATCGCTGCGGGCAGCTTGGCCGCCGCGCTGTCCGTTCGCATCGGAGCCGAGCGTCGCCTCTTCAGTGTGTCCGGCTGGAGCCAAGGGGTGGAACTCATCACGGGAGCCACATCGGAACTCGCGGACGCCGTGCGGGCGGGAGTCGCCTGGGGGGCAAGGGAAGAACCGGGCAGTCGTCCTGGCGGTTGCCCACCTTCCGGTAGGTCTTGGTCCAGCCATCGCAGGAGCCGGTGACGCCCGCTGAGGGGAGGAACGACTTCGACGACTCGGGCCCCGTAAACGGATCCCGGCGTGCCACGGGCGAAGGCCTCGCCCGGGCCGCTCAATGATCACGACTCGGCTGCTACCCCGCCGGCGACCAAGGAGCGGAGCGCAAGTGCGCGACGCTGCGCCGGTCACGGCACTCCGGAGGTCCGTCGACCGCCTTGCCGACCGCGACCATGGAGACGATCACCCAGCCTGGGTTCGGGTCCAGCTCCTTGGTGAGCCCTTCCAGGTCGAAGGCCCGGAATTGGTGTGCGGCCAGTCCCATGGCCTGGGCCTGGACAGTCATGTGGGCGATGGCCTGGCCGAGGTCGTAGTCCGCGAACTCGGAGTAGAGCAGCTGCGTGTCATCGACGTGCCGACGCGTCAGCGTGACGACGAGCAGGCCCGCATCCGTCGCCCACCGGGCCGAGCTCGGCGCAAGGTGAGGGAGCACCCGGTCGTACTCCGGCTCACCGGGCCTGCCGATGAAGAAGCCCCACGGCTGGGAGTTCCCCGCCGACGGCGCCCACCGCGCCGCTTCCAGCAGCAGCCCGAGGGCGTGGTCGTCCACAACCGCCGACGGATCGAACCGGTAGGGGCTGAAGCGCCCGGCGAGCAGTGGGTGTATGCCGCGGGACGGCTCCTGAGGCTGGTGCATGTTCCGCTGCAACCGGCCACCGCCGGTGCGTATTCCGGCCGGTGCGAGCGCGGGCACCGCCACGCCGGACGACTCGATACGCGCCCCAGTGCCCCTTCGGCTGCTGGACGGACGCGGCGCGAGATGCCGCGCGTAGCCGCACCCCCGGATCCCCAGCGGACCCGCAGGGCGCCCGAGCCAGTTCGAAAGGCCGTAGAACGGGTATAGCGCTCTGTTCGGCATCCGCCGTGACGCCTGCTCGCCGACGGGCAGGCCCATACCCAGCAGCTTCGAGGCAGAACCCGATGTCCCAGTGCAAGATCCCCGACTACCGCACCGGTCATCGCGGCCGGCTGTGGACCCACGCGCTGCGCAGCGCGCAGAAGAGCGGGGCCGTCATCGTCACTGACGACACCGACGAACCGGTCACCTACGCCCACGAGCACACCGGCCCCGGCCGCTTCCGGCCATGGATCACCACCGCCGGCGTCCGCTACGACAGCCACGACGTCCATCCCGAATGGTGACCGGGTGCGGTAGGCCACCCGGCGAGTGTGCCGTTGACCGCGAGGCCGGTTCAGGCTTCGTCCGGCTCGGACGGGCCCGGGCACCTTCGGGCACCATGGAGCACCCGCATCACCGTGGAGTCACCCGGCTGTGGCCCGCGCCCTCGCGCCGTTGCCTCATCGTCAGCATGGACGCACCGGCGAAGACGACGAGAACACTGCCCGCGGTCAGGTCCAGGATCCAGTTGCCCTCCGCCACGGCGGTGTTCTGCAGGTCCAGCACGAAGGGGGAAGCGATCATCCAAGCCCCCAGCACGCCGACCACGATGTCGGAGCGGAGTCCGCTGCCCCGGTAGAGGCGCCGGCCCACCACGAACAGCAGGATCAAGCCGACGAGCGCCTCGTTCACCTGCGCGTCCTTGGGGCCGAGCTGGGAGACGAACGGGCCGACCGTGAGAGCCACGGCCGCGAGGAGCATCGGCAGGGTCAGCAGTTCGTCGTGCAGCGCATGACGGAAACGCTCTGCCGTTTCCTGATCCCTGGTGACGTGGTGGTGACTGTAACTGCTCATGGCGACCTCCTTCGGGAACCCGCAGGTGCCCGCCCTGGCGACATTCACGCCCGATAAGGGCGCACGTGCGGGCAGCGGTGATGCGCCGGTGGGTGGCGGGCCGCACGTGCGGGCGGCGGCGGCGCGCCGGTGTACGACGGGCAAGCGGGATGGCCGGGCCGGCCCCGGCCCCGGCCCCGACCCGACCACCGCCGCCATGCACCAGCCGGGTGCCGACGTATCGCCCATGCCGCGCCCTCGCTGTCTTCGGGGCGTACTGACGACGTCGCGGTCGGTGACCAGGGCGCGCGCCGGCCTTGTTTCCACGGGTCACGGGGACGTCGCCGGCGCCGTGGCCGTGGCTGTGCCTGCGGCCGATGTCAGCCCCAGTTCCTCGGCGAGCCGGCGCCGGTGCGCCGCCGGCGGGCCGAACAGCTGAGCCGAGCCGTGCGCCCGCTTGAAGTAGCGGTGGGCATCGTGCTCCCAGGTGATGCCGATGCCGCCGTGCAGCTGGATCATCTCGCCCGCCACCGCCGCGAACGCCTCCGAGCAGGCGGACTTCGCGGCGGCCGCGCGTCGCGACAGCTCCGGGGCGCCGGCGTCCGCCGCGAACGCCGCGCCCAGCGCGGCCGACCGCGCCGACTCCACCCGTACGTACGCGTCCGCCAGCCGGTGCCTGACCGCCTGGAAGGAACCTATCGGCCGGCCGAACTGGATACGCTCCTTGGCGTAGGCGACCGTGAGCTCCAGGCAGCGCTGGGCCGCGCCGACCTGCTCCGCGGCGAGCGCCGTGCAGGCCAGGTCCCGTACGTGCCGCAGGACCCGGACGCCGTCGCCGTCCGCGCCGATGAGCCGGCCCTCAGCCCCGTCGAGCACGAGGCGCGCCTGCGCCCGGGTCCGGTCCATGGGCACGGTCGCGACGCGGCGTACCCCCGCGCCGTCGACGGGCACCTGGAAGAGGGAGATCCCGCCCTCCGTCCCGCCCTCCGTGCGGGCCGCCACGAGCAGCACATCCGCCTCGGCGCCGTGCAGTACGAACTCCTTCGTCCCGGTGAGCCGCCAGCCGCCCCCCGGGCCACGGGCCGCGTCGGTCCGGATGGCCGCAGGCTCCCAGGAACCGCGCTCGGCCCACGCCAGCGCCCCCACCGTCCGGCCCTCGGCGAGGCCCGGCAGCAGGTGCGCGCGGGCCCTCGCGTCACCGGAGGCGAGCAGGGCCCGCACCGCGAGCACCGCCGAGCCGAGATAAGGGACGGGGCTCAGGTGCCGACCCAACTCCTCCATGACGACGTGGACTTCGCGGGCGCCCCGGCCCGCACCGCCGTACTCCTCGGGGACGGCGAGCCCGGCGACGCCGATCTGCCCGGTCAACGGCCGCCAGGCCGCGGCGCCCTCGTGCCGTGCCAGGGACGCCCGCACTGCGGACCGCAGCTCCTTCTCTTCTTCGGTGGGCCTCACCGGTCGTTTCCCTTCTTCCGGGCGCCGAAGATGACTGACCTCAGCGGCGCCAGCGGTGCGTACAGCGTCGGCGAGGCGGGAACGGCGATCCGCCGGTTCAGGTGGCGAGCACGCGCGCGCGGCAGGCGCCCGGCGTGCCCCAGGCGGACCGCAGCGCGCGGGCCTTGCGGATCCACAGGGACAGGTCGAGTTCGTCGGTGTAGCCGAGCGCACCGTGGATCTGCAGCGCGGTACGGGCGGCGGCGCAGGCCGCCTCGCACGCCGCGACCTTCGCCGCCGCGACGTCGCGCCCGGCGGCCGCGTCCTCCCCGGCCAGCGCCACGGCCGCGCCGTGGAGCAGCGGCTGGGCGAACTCCAGCGCGAGGAGTACGTCGGCCAGCCGGTGCTTCACCGCCTGGAACGAGCCGATGGCCACCCCGAACTGGGTGCGCTGCCGGGCGTACGCGACGGTCCGTACGAGCAGGGCGCGGCCCAGCCCGAGGGCCTGGGCCGCCGTCGCCAGTGCCGCGACGTCCGCGGCGTGCGCGGCCGCGGCGGCCACCTCCGGACCGCGCGCCAGGACGGTTCCGCCCAGCGGGCGGGCCAGCAGGCGGGCCGGGTCGGCTGACGGCTGGACGGGCCCCGTCGCCTCCGCCAGGCGTACGGCATCGCCGTCCACGACGAAGACCGCGTCGGCGGCATGGGCGTCCAGGGCGTACGGGCTGTCGTCGGAGAGCAGGCACAGCGAGGCGACCGTCTTGCCGGCCGCGATGCCCGGCAGCCACGCGGTGGCCGCCGTTGCGTCTCCCGACCGGTCGAGCAGTGCCGCCGCGGCCACCGTCTCCACCAGCGGGCCCGGCACCGCGTGACGTCCCAACTCGGTGAAGGCGACGGCGAGTTCGACGGCGAGTTCGACGGGGAGCGGGCCGAGACCGTCGTGCCGCTCGGGCACGGCGAGGGCGAACACGCCGGCCTCGGCGAGCTTCGCCCACAGCTCGCGGCCGGGCGAGGGGTCTCCCGCGGCCCAGGCCCGTACGACGGCGGGGGTGCCGGCCGCGCCGAGCATGCCGTCCAGGGAGCGGGCGAACGCCTGCTGCTCGGCGTCGAGGAGAAACCGCATCACCGGCGTCCCTTCGGCAGGCCGAGCAGCCGCTCGGCGATGATGTCGCGCTGGATCTCGTTGGTGCCGGCGTAGATCGGCCCTGCGAGGGCGAAGGTGTACCCCTCGGCCCAGCTGCCGTGCGCGGGCGCCTCGCCGGCGGTGTCGGCCAGTTCACCGTACGGGCCCAGCAGGTCCAGCGCGGTCTCGTGGAGGGCGAGGTCCAGCTCGGACCAGAAGACCTTGTTGAGACTCGACTCGGCACCGATCGGATCGCCGATACCGGCCGTCTTTACGGCACCGACCGCCTCCCCGGCCCCGACCCGTGAGGCTCCGCTCGCCTCCCCGGCGGCGATCCGCGAGGCACCCGCGAACGCGAAGAGCCGGTACGCGCGGGCGCCGATGACGGCGTCCGCGACCCGGTCGCGCAGGGCCGTGTCGGCCGGGTCCGCGGTCGCGCGCCACAGCGCCGCCAGGCGGTCGGCCGCCGCGGTGAACCGCCCGGGGCTGCGCAGAGTCAGCCCGCGCTCGTTGCCCGCGGTGCTCATCGCGACGCGCCAGCCCTGACCCGGCTCGCCGATCACGTCCCGGTCCGGGACGAAGACGTCGTCGAGGAAGAGTTCGGCGAAGGCGGGCTTGCCGTCGAGCCGGCCGATGGGCCGTACCGTCACCCCGTCCGCGTCCAGCGGGAACATGAGGTACGTCAGTCCGCGGTGGGTCCGGTCGGCGCCCGGGTCGCTGCGGAAGAGGCCGAACGCGCGGTCGGCGAAGGCCGCCCGGGACGACCAGGTCTTCTGGCCGTTCAGCCGCCAGCCGCCGTCGGTCCGTTCGGCCGTGGAGCGCAGGCTCGCGAGGTCGGAGCCGGACTCCGGCTCGGACCAGGCCTGGGCCCAGATCACCTCGCCGCTCGCCATCGGCGGCAGGATCCGGGCCAGCTGCTCGGGCGTGCCGTGCTCCAGGAGCGTGGGTGCGAGGAGGCTGATGCCGTTCTGGCCGACCCGACCGGGTGCACCCGCGGCGTAGTACTCCTCCTCGAAGATGAGCCACTGGAGGATGGAGGCGCCCCGGCCGCCGTACTCCTCGGGCCAGGAGACCGCCGACCAGCGATCCGCGGCCAGGGTGCGCTCCCATGCGCGGTGGGCGGCGAACCCCTCGGCGGTCTCCAGGGAGGGCAGGGGCGCGGCCGGGACGTGGGTGGCGAGCCAGGCGCGGGCCTCGGCGCGGAACGCCTCCTCCTCGGCGGTGAAGTCGAGATCCATCAGGCCGAGGCCTCCTTCATCGCGCGGACGTCCATGCCGCCGAGCGCGTCACGGCCGGTCTCGGCGTTGTGCGCGTGCGCCAGGTGGTGCAGCCCGAAGACCGCGTCCATTCCGGCGTGCATGCCCTGGAGGTCCTCGGCCTGGTTGACGGCCCGTTTGGTCAGCGCCAGGCCCAGGCGCGGCATGCCGGCGATCCGGTTCGCCAACTCCATGGTCAGGGCCGCCAGTTCGGCGCGCGGTACAACCCGGTTGACCATCCCGACCTCATACGCGCGCCGGGCGCTCATCCGGTCACCGGTGAAGAGGAACTCCTTGGCGATCCGCGGCGGCATCACCCACGGGTGGGCGAAGTACTCCACCCCCGGTATGCCCATGCGTACCACCGGATCGGCGAAGAACGCGTCCTCGGAGGCGATGATCAGGTCGCAGACCCAGGCCAGCATCAGGCCGCCCGCGACGCACGCGCCCTGCACCGACGCGATCACCGGCTTGGGCAGTTCGCGCCAGCGCCGGCACATGCCGAGATAGACCTCCGACTCGCGGGCATAGCGGCTCTCCGCGCCCCGCTTGTCCGAGTGATCCCACCACAGGCCCGCCTTCCGGTCGAACGGGAGATGGGCGTCCCGCTCGGGGGTGCCGATGTCATGGCCGGCCGAGAAGTGCTCTCCCGCTCCCGCGAGGACCACGACCTTCACCGCGTCGTCGTCGGCGGCGCGGTAGAAGGCCCGGTCCAGGGCGTAGGTCATCGCGGAGTTCTGGGCGTTGCGGTATTCGGGTCGGTCCAGGGTGATCAGGGCGACGGCTTCACGGCGCTCGTACCGGACAGGCTCGGCGGACCCGGCATGCTCGGCCGCCCCGGCAGGCTCGGCGGACCCAGCGGACCCAGCGGATCGGCCAGACCCGCCAGACCCCGCGGACGCACCAGGCCCCGCTGACTCGGTGTGGACAGCGGACATTCGTCCTCCTTCCCTAACAAGTGTTTGGTAGGTTAACGTACGGGCCGTCGGCCGTCGAGAAGCCCAGTCCGCCCTCCCTCCGAGAGCCGTCCGGAGCCGCCATGCGCAGCGTCGAGGAGTTCCGTACCGAGGTCCGCGACTGGCTGCGGGCCAACCTCACGGGGCAGTTCGCGCCCCTGCGCGGCCGCGGCGGACCCGGCAGGGAACACGAGGCATTCGCCGAACGCCTCGCCTGGGAGCGGCACATGGCCGCCGCCGGCTGGACCTGCGTCGGCTGGCCGAAGGAGTACGGCGGCCGCGGCGCCACCCTCGAACAGCAGGTCGCCTTCCACGAGGAGTACGCACTCGCCGACGCCCCCGCCCGCGTCAACCACATCGGGGAGCAGCTGCTCGGCCCCACCCTCATCGCCTTCGGCACGCCCGGTCAGCGCGAGCGCTTCCTCCCCCGGATCGCCGCCGTCGAGGAGCTCTGGTGCCAGGGATACAGCGAGCCGGACGCCGGGTCCGATTTGGCAGGCGTACGGACGCGGGCCGAACGCGACGGCGAGGAGTGGACGGTCACCGGCCAGAAGACCTGGACGTCACTCGCGCACGAGTCCGACTGGTGCTTCGTCCTCGCCCGCACCGAGCCAGGTTCCACCCGCCACCGAGGACTGTCCTATCTGCTGGTCCCGCTGGACCAGCCCGGCGTCGAGGTCCGCCCGATCAAGCAGCTGACCGGCACCCACGAGTTCAACGAGCTCTTCTTCGACGGCGCCCGCACCCCGGCGGCGAACATCGTCGGAGCGCCGGGCGAGGGCTGGAAGGTCGCCATGGCCACCCTCGGCTTCGAGCGCGGCGTCTCGACGCTCGGCCAGCAGGTCGGCTTCCGCCGCGAGCTGGAGGCCGTCATCGAACGGGCCAGGCGCAACGGCGCGGCCGAGGACCCGCTGATCCGCGACCGGATCGCCCGCGCCTGGATCGGCCTCGAGATCATCCGCGTCAACGCGCTGCGGACGCTCGACGGCGTCGCGGCCGGCGCACCGGGCCCCGAGACATCCATCGGCAAGATCTTCTGGGCCACCTGGCACCGCGAGCTCGGCGAACTCGCCATGGACGTCTGCGGCGCCGACGGCATGCTCGCGGCCGGCGAGCCCTACGACCTCGACGACTTCCAGCGGCTGTTCCTCTTCTCCCGCTCCGACACCATCTACGCCGGATCGAACGAGATCCAGCGCGACATCATCGCCGAGCACGTGCTCGGCCTGCCCAAGGAGCCCCGCCCATGACCCCGGCCCCACCGCCCATGACCCCGGCCCCGCCGCCGTACGAGCCCGGTCACCGCCTGCTCGCCGGCCGGACCGCCGTCGTCACCGCCGCGGCCGGCGCCGGGATCGGCGGCGCGACCGCGAGGCGGCTCCTGGAGGAGGGCGCGAGTGTCGTCGTCTCCGATGCGCACGCCCGCAGACTGAAGGAGTCCGAGGCGCGGCTCGCCGCCGAGTTCGGGGCGGACCGCGTGACCGCGCTGCCCTGCGACGTCACCGACGACGCCCAGGTCGGTGCGCTCTTCGACGCGGCCCAGGAACGGCACGGGCGCCTCGACATCGTGGTCAACAACGCCGGGCTCGGCGGCACGGCCTCTCTTGTCGACATGCCCGATGAACAGTGGGACAAGGTCCTCGACGTCACCCTGAACGGCACCTTCCGCTGCACCCGCGCCGCTCTGCGCCGCATGAAGGCCGCGGGCGCCGGAGGCGTCATCGTGAACAACGCCTCGGTGATCGGCTGGCGGGCGCAGCGCGGCCAGGCGCACTACGCCGCCGCCAAGGCCGGGGTCATGGCGCTCACCCGCTGCGCCGCGCTGGAGGCAGCCGACTACGGCGTACGCGTCAACGCCGTCGCGCCCAGCCTCGCCATGCACCCGCACCTGGTGAAGGTCACCACGCCCGAACTGCTGGCGGAGCTGACCTCCCGCGAGGCGTTCGGCCGCTACGCCGAGCCGTGGGAGGTGGCCAACGTCATCGTCTTCCTGGCCAGCGGCTACGCCTCGTACCTCACCGGAGAGGTCCTGTCCGTCAGCAGCCAGCACCCGTGAGACGAGAATGGTGACGTGCCGACGAACAGCAGCAGGAAGACCCCGGCGACCGCCTCGCCCGAGCGGCGTGAGGAGCTCCTCGCCACCGCGGCCGAGGTGTTCGCCGCCCAGGGCTACAACGCCACCACCGTCCGCGAGATCGCGGACGCGGCGGGGATGCTCGCGGGCAGCCTCTACTACCACTTCGATTCCAAGGAATCGATGCTCGACGAGATCCTCTCCGCTTTCCTGACCGAGCTGTGGGAGGGGTACGACGCCGTCCTCGCCGCCGGGCTCGGGCCCAGGGCGACCATCGAGGCCCTGGTCACCGAGTCCTTCCGGGAGATCGACCGGCACCGCGCCGCCGTCGCCATCTACCAGAAGGAGTCCCGACACCTCACCGGGCAGCACCGCTTCGGCTACCTCGCCGACTCGCGGCAGAAGTTCGAGAAGGCGTGGCTCGGCACGCTGGAGCGGGGCGTCGAGGCCGGGGTGTTCCGGGCCGACCTCGATGTCCGGCTCACCTACCGGTTCGTGCGCGACACCGTCTGGGTCGCCGCGTCCTGGTACCGGGCGGGCGGACAGCACAGCCCGGAGGAGATCGCCCGCCAGTACCTCTCGATGGTCCTGGACGGAATCGCCGTACGCACCTGACACCCTAGAAGAGCTCTGGAAAAGGGAGCAGCCATGTCCGAGGCCTACATCGTCGAAGCGGTACGTACCCCCGTCGGCCGGCGGAACGGAGGGCTGTCCGCCGTCCACCCGGCCGACCTCGGCGCACACGTCCTGAACGCCCTCGTCGCCCGCTCCGGTATCGACCCGGCGGCCGTCGACGACGTGGTCCTCGGCTGCCTGGACACGGTCGGCCCGCAGGCCGGCGACATCGCCCGTACGGCCTGGCTCGCCGCCGGGCTCCCCGAAGCGGTCCCCGGCGTCACCGTGGACCGCCAGTGCGGCTCCTCCCAGCAGGCCGTCCACTTCGCCGCCCAAGGCGTGCTCTCCGGCACCCAGGACCTGGTCGTCGCGGGCGGCGTCCAGAACATGTCGATGATCCCGATCGCCTTCGCGAGCCGCCAGGCCGCCGAGCCGCTCGGCCTGACCGACGGCCCGTACGCCGGCTCCCAAGGCTGGCGCGCCCGCTACGGCGACGCACCGGTCAACCAGTTCCACGGCGCCGAGCTGATCGCGCGGAAATGGGACGTCTCCCGGCGCGACATGGAGGAGTTCGCGCTCCGCTCGCACCAGCGGGCGCTCCGCGCCATCGACGAGGGCCGCTTCGACCGGGAGACCGTCCCCTACGGCGACGTGACCGTCGACGAGGGCCCGCGCCGCGACACCACCCTGGAGAAGATGGCGGCCCTGAACCCGCTGGTCGAGGGCGGCCTACTGACCGCCGCCGTTTCCTCGCAGGTCTCCGACGGGGCCGCCGCGATGCTGCTCGCGAGCGAGCGCGCGGTACGGGAGCACGGGCTCACCCCGCGCGCCCGCGTCCACCACCTCTCGGTACGCGGCGAGGACCCGATCCGGATGCTGTCCGCGCCGATCCCGGCCACCGCGCACGCCCTGAAGAAGACGGGCCTGACCATCGACGACATCGACCTGGTCGAGATCAACGAGGCCTTCGCCCCGGTCGTCCTCGCCTGGCTGAAGGAGACCGGAGCCGACCCGGACCGCGTGAACGTCAACGGCGGCGCCATCGCCCTCGGCCACCCGCTCGGCGCCACCGGCGTCAAGCTGATGACGACCCTCCTGCACGAGCTGGAGCGCACCGGCGGCCGGTACGGCCTCCAGACCATGTGCGAGGGCGGCGGCCAGGCGAACGTGACGATCATCGAGCGCCTCTGACGCTCCCACCCTCGTACCCGCGCACCGGACGGGGCCTCAGCCCGTGAGGGGGAGGGCGCGGAGGGTGGCGTGGGCTTCGGCCATCACGCGGTCGACGAGCTCGGCGCAGGACGGCAGGTCGTCGATCAGCCCCGCGACCTGACCGGCGGCCATCACACCGAGATCGGTACGGCCCTCGACCATCGAGGCCTTCAGCAACAGGGGAGTGTTGGCGGCAAGGAGCACCTGACTCCAGGTCAGTTCCCTGCCGTGTTTCATCGCCAGACCGTCCCGGACCATCTGCGCCCAGCTCAGGCCGCTCTCGCGACGGAAGACCGCGGCGTGCCGGACCGCCCGCAGCAGCGCGGCGGCGCGGCCCGAGCGCTCCAGCGAGTCGACCAGCTCCGTGCGGAGCATCCGGTGCGGCAGGCCGTCCACCTTGGTGGTGACGGTGACGTCCTTGACGGTCGCGGACAGGTACGCGGCTTTCACCGCGTCCGGGACGGTGCTGTCGGAGGTGAGCAGAAAACGGGTGCCCATGGCGATTCCGGCGGCTCCGTAGGCGAGCGCGGCGACCAGCCCGCGCCCGTCGTGGAAGCCGCCCGCCGCGATGACCGGGATGTCGACGGCGTCCACGACCTGGGGCAGCAGAACGGTCGTGGCGATGTCGCCGGTGTGCCCGCCGCCCTCGCCGCCCTGCACCAGCACCGCGTCGGCGCCCCACGCGGCGACCTTCTCGGCGTGCCGCCTGGCGCCGACGGACGGGATGACGACGACCCCGGCGTCCTTCAGCCGGGCGATCAGGTCCCGGGACGGCGCGAGCGCGAACGAGGCGACCCTCACGCCCTCGTCGACGATGACGCGTACGCGCTCGGCCGCGTCCCCCGCGTCCGCCCGCAGATTGACCCCGAACGGCGCGTCCGTACGGGACTTGACCTCGCGCACGGCGGAGCGGAGCTGGTCGACCGTCATGGTGGCGGAGGCGAGGATCCCGAGGGCGCCCGCCTGGGCGGTGGCCGACACGAGACGGGGGCCGGCCACCCATCCCATGCCCGTCTGCACGAGGGGGTGCCGGACGCCGGCCAGTTCGGTGAGCGCGGTGCGCAGGGTGATCTCGCTCATGCGGTCGGCACCTCCCGCTCGCGCAGCCCCTTCGGGTCGACGACATCCCTGATCAGCCGCAGCTCCTCGGCGGTGGGCTCGCGGGTGTACGGGACGTCGTCCGGGACGGTGAGCGTGAAGCCGGTGGACCGGGCGACCTGCTCGACCGTGACGCCGGGGTGAAGCGAGCGCAGCCGCATCGTCCGGTCCGGGGTCTCGAAGTCGAACACGCCCAGATCGCTGACGACCTCCGGGATGCGGTGGTAGCGGGTCGCGGAGGGACCGGCCGCGGCGGCGCGGTCGTAGCCGACCCCGCACACCATGTCGACCCGCTCGACGAAGATCCGGGGCAGGTGCCGGGGGATCCAGTAACTGGTCGGGTTGTTGAGGGTGTTCACGGGCGCGCCGCGCACGCCCAGCAACTGCCGCTCGGGCCGCTCCCAGGGGCCGATGCACGAGATGTTCTGGTTGCCGTACCGGTCGATCTGGCTCGCGCCCATCATCACGTGGCGCCGACCGGTCGCGACCAGGGCCAGGTGCTGCCGGTACGGCAGCCAGCCCTCCACCACCCCCGCCGGGGCCCCGACCGCCGGCACGTCGCCGATGAGCAGCGCTTCGCCGTCCGTCAGCAGCAGGTCGGGGGAGAAGGTGAGCTTCGCCAGCCGGGCGCCGATCGTCGGGACGGTGCCCATCGGGCTCGCCAGCACCTCGCCCGCGCCCCGCCAGGCCTCGGCGCACGCCACCACGCAGTACTCGGCCCGCGTCACCGCCGGCGTACCGCTGCTCATGCCTCCTCCCCGTGGAACGCCGCCACCGCGGCCTGGTACGCGTCCTCGTCACCCGACAGGAACCGCTCGGCGAAGACCCGCCAGGTCTCCGGGGTACGTGCCGCCCAGGCGTAGGCGCGCTGGAACGCCTCGTCGCGGTCGTGGTCGGGGACGCAGGAGGTGAAGTGCGCTCCGTTCGGGGCCTCGACGACACCGCTGACGAAGGCGCGCTTGAGCAGCACGGACTGCGGTCCCGCCTCCTTGAGCAGGTCCGCGGTGTCCACCACGCGTTCGCAGGAGACGTACGCCTCGTCGGCGGCCCCGCAGAACAGGTCGTCGAAGTACGGGTCGGGTCCCAGGTACTGACCGTTGCCCTGCGCGTCGGCCCGATTGACGTGGACCAGCGCGGCGTCCAGCCGCAGGGCGGGCACCGCGACGAGCTCCTCGCCGTCCCCGTACGGGGAGGTCACCGTGCGCAGCGACGGGTTGACGCTCATCACGTCCGAGGCGAGACCGGCCCGGACGGGCATGAACGGCAACCGGTGCACGGCGGCGGTCAGACCCCACATGATCATGGCCTCGTCCAGCTCCGCCATCTCGAACGCGGCGCTCTGCCGGGCCGCCCCGAAGTGCGGCTCCAGAGGGACGGAGTCGAGGGTGGCGAACGCCGCGACCAGCGTGCGGATCCGTCCCGCGGCGGCGAGCAGCCCGACGTCCGGCCCGCCGTACGAGACCACGGTCAGGTCGGTGACATCCGAGCGCAGCAGCGCGCGCACCAGCGCCATAGGCTTGCGCCGCGAGCCCCAGCCGCCGATGCCGATCGTCATCCCGCTCCGGAGCCGGCCGACGACCTCCTCGGCCGTCATCGTCTTGTCGCTCACCGTCGGCCCTCCTTGGAGTCCACGAACGCCTCGCGGTGTTCGTCGGCGACGCCGCTGAGGTTGGCCTCGAAGGTGAAGCCCTGTTCGAAGCGGTAGCTGCGGCGGACGTCCACCGGGTCGATGCCGTTGATCGCGGCCTTCGCGAGGCGGATCAGGCTCCCGTCCTTGGCGGCGATCTCCCGCGCCAGTTCCAGCGCGGCGTCGTGCAGCCGCTCGCGCGGGACGACCCGCCACACCGAGCCGTGCCGCCGCAGCTCCTCGGCGGTGACGGTGCGCGAGGTGTAGTACAGCGTCCGCATCAGATGCTGGGGGACCAGCCGGGCGAGGTGGGTCGCCGCGCCGAGCGCGCCCCGGTCCAGCTCGGGCAGTCCGAAGGTCGCGTCGTCGGCGGCGACGATGGCGTCGGCGTTGCCGACCAGTCCGATGCCGCCGCCGAGGCAGAACCCGTGCACGGCGGCGACCACCGGGACCTCGCAGTCGTAGACCGCGGCGAACGCCTCGTAGCAGCCCCGGTTGGCGCCGATCAGGGCGCCGTGCCCGGGCGTGCGCCGTATCTCCTTGATGTCCACGCCGGCGTTGAAGCCGCGGCCCGCGGCGGTGAGCACCACACAGCGCACCGTCGGGTCGGCGCCCGCGGCGCGCACCGCGGCGGCGAGGTCGTACCAGCCCCGCACGGGAAGGGCGTTGACCGGGGGGAAGTCGACGGTGACGACGGCGATGCCCTCGTGCGGGGCCGAGGTGGAGACACCCATGAGCAGATCAGCTACCTTTCCACCAAACGTTTGTTAGGCGGAAGATAGCAGCGGTCCCCGCGCCGCGGGAGGTGCGCATTGGCAGCGATCATCGATCTCTCGGGTTCCGTCGCCGTCGTCACCGGCGGAACCCGGGGCATCGGCGCGGGCATCGCCCGCGCCCTGCTCCACGCCGGTGCGCAGGTCGTCACCTGCGCCCGACACGCTCCGGACCAGCCCGTCGAGGCGGCGGGGCGCACCGCCCGCTTCCTCCCCGTCGACCTCCGTGACCCGGAAGCGACCGGGGAGTTCTTCGCCCGCGTACGTGACGAGTACGGGCGGCTGGACACCCTGGTCAACAACGCCGGCGGAACCCCGTTCCGGATGCTCGACGAGGGCGGGGCGGAACGGCACGCCCGGGTGGTCGAGTTGAACCTGCTCGCGCCGCTGAACGCCTCGGTCGCCGCCTACGACGTGATGCGCCGGCAGGCCGGCGGCGGATCGATCCTGATGATCGGCAGCGTCAGCGGGACCCGCCCCTCCCCGGGCACCGCGGCGTACGGAGCGGCCAAGGCGGGACTGGAGAATCTCGCGCGCACCATGGCCGTGGAATGGGCGCCCCGGATCCGCGTCAACACGCTCGTCCTCGGCATGGTCCGCACCGAACTGGCCGCCCTGCACTACGGCGACGAGGACGGCATCGCCGCCGTCGGCCGCACCGTACCGCTCGGCCGGCTCGCCGACCCCGCCGACATCGGCGACGCCTGCGTCTTCCTCGCCTCCGACCGGGCCGCCTACATCAGCGGCGCCGCCCTGCACATCCACGGCGGCGGGGAACGCCCCGTGTTCCTCGACGCCGCCACCGTCGACGACCGCCCCTCCGGCCGCCTCCCACAAGGGACTTCGCCCCAGCGAAAGGACACGCCATGACCACCGGAATCTGCGCCGGCCGCGTCGCCGTCGTCACCGGAGCGGGCCGCGGCCTCGGCCGCGCGCACGCCCTCGCCTTCGCCGCCGAGGGCGCGCGCGTCGTCGTCAACGACCTCGGCGTCGGCCTCGACGGCACCGGCCGGGCCGACAGGCCCGCCCAGCGGGTCGCCGCGGAGATCCGCGCGCTCGGCGGACAGGCGGTCGCCCACGACGGGGACATCGCCACCGCCGACGGCGCCGCCTCGCTCATCACCACCGCCCTGGACGCGTTCGGCCGCCTCGACACCCTCGTCGGCAACGCCGGATTCCTCCGCGACCGCATGCTCGTCAATCTCGACGAGGACGACTGGGACGCCGTCGTGCGCGTCCACCTCAAGGGCCACTTCCTGCCGCTCAAGTACGCCGCCGCGCACTGGCGCGCCGAGGCGAGGGCCGGCCGCATGCCCGAGGCCCGCGTCATCCACACCAGTTCGGGAGCCGGCCTGCTCGGCAGCGTCGGCCAGGGCAACTACGCCGCCGCCAAGGCCGGGATCGTCGGCCTGACGCTGGTCGCCTCGGCGGAGTTGGCGCGCTACGGCGTCCAGGTCAACGCCATCGCCCCGGCCGCCCGCACCCGGATGACCGAACGGACCTTCGCCGGCACCATGGCGGCCCCCGAAGGCGACGCGTTCGACGCCATGGCTCCGGAGAACGTCTCGCCGCTCGTCGTCTGGCTGGGCTCGGCCGCCTGCGCCGGGGTGACGGGCCGGGTCTTCGAGGCCGAGGCCGGCCGGATCACCGTCATGGAGGGCTGGCGACCCGGCCCCACCGCCGACAAGGGCGCCCGCTGGACACCGGCGGAGGCGGGCGAGACCACCCTGAAGCTCCTGGCCGCGGCCGAGACCCCACAGCCGGTGTACGGGGCGCGGTAGCGCATCGGGGCGCGGCCGGCTGCCGCGCACGTACCGGCGTGCGCCCTGTACTGGGGTGTTGAGGTTCCGTCATGCGGCTACCCGGCGCGTACCGCCGTGACGGTGAAGCGTTCGACGGCGGCGACGTGCCCGCCCGTGGAGGCGACGATCGTGAGCACCGGGTCGGTGGCCCCGGAGAAGGAAATTTTCGCGCTCCAGGGCTGGTCCTCGCCGCCCGCGGAGATGCAGCAGGGGGAGGTGCCCAGCGGCGCCTCGGAGGACGGCTGGCGCACCTCCACACGGACGCTCTCGTCCACCCCGGTGATCCTCCCGCCGACCGTCAGGGGCGAGCGCACGCGCGACCCGTACGCGGGCGTGGTCAGGGAGAACGTCGTGTCGTCGGTGCCGACGACCTCCCACGGGGCATCCGGGCCGGTCCCGAACCGCACGAGGTGGATCACCGCCGCGGTGCCGCCCTCGGGTCCCGTCGGTGCGACGCCGATACGAGCGTGCCGGCCGCTGACCTTGCGCAGGGAGACCCGGTCGATCTCCTTGAAGCCCAGATAGCCACGGGTGAAGGCCAGCGCGGTCTGCTCGGGGTCACGGTGCCAGGGCTGGTGGCCGCTCTCGCGGTAGGCGCGCTCCCACTCCTGCGCCTGCGCGAGCGTCGCGAACGGCCATACCGGCTGAAGGCCCCAGGAACCCAGAGGCGGCGTGCCCTCGGAGGTCGGCGTCGGCGTGGGTGTGGGCGAGGTCGGGACCTCGGTCGCCGACGACGTGGCCGCCGAGGGTGTCGAGGGCGTGGGCGACGTGCGCGAAGGCGAGGGCGTGCCGGGCGCGGCGGGCGTCGATCCCGATGCGCTCGGGGAGCCGCCGGTGCCACCGCACGCGGTGAGCGACAGGGCCAGCGCCGCTGCCGCGGCGAAGAGTCGAAACGGGAGCGAGATCTTCATACGTGCCCCAGGAGAGGTGGAACCGACCGTCGACCGGCTTGTCCGGCTATCGTGCCATCGGTCCCGCTCCCTTCACAGGGCGTGTGCCTTCTCGAGCGACGACGAGCAGGGCCCGCGTACGTGGCCGACCGCCGATGACCGCCGCCCGCCGGCCGTGAAGGGGCGCGAAGATTCACTCCATGGTGGGCACGCCGGGGCGGCGCGGTGACGTACGGGTGGGCGGGCGGGGCCGTCGAGGACGGCCCCGCCCGTTCGGCTCAGGAGGGGAAGGGGCCGGTCACCTTGGGGCAGGACGGGTCGACCCGCAGCGTGGCGAGCTGGCGGCCCACCAGGCCGTAGGCCTGCCACGTGCCCGGGATGAACGCGAGCTGGGGGTTGGTGTACCACTCGTCGTCGAGGGCGGTGGCGAGGTGCTTGGCCTGGGTGAGGCCGGGGCCGATCTGGTAGATGTCCCCGTTGAAGAAGGTCGAGGCGAAGACCTTCTCGTTGTGCACCTGGACCTCACCGTAGCCGGGCAGGTAGCCCTGGCTGATGATCGGACGCGTGCTCGTGGACAGGTCCATGGCGAACCAGCGCGGCGGCTCCGGCACCGCGGTGGTGGGCACGGGGCCGCGTTTGTAGAGGCCGTACAGAACGTTGTTGTGGATGGTGATGTCCTGCAGGGTGTCGTAGGCGTCGGCCGTGTAGGGGTCCTTCGCCCAGAGGAGCCTGCCCTTCTTGCCGGTCGCCGGGTCGACGTAGTCCGCGTCGAAGGCCGCGACGCTGGCGGCGGTGTTCCACGAGGTCGACGGAGCGCCGCCACCGCCGCGTACGTCGGTGCCCACGTAGACGGTCCCGTCCGGGCCCACGGTGAGGCTCATCAGGCTCTCGTTGGTGACGACGGGGAACGAGTCGGGCGTCTCCGTCGGCTCCGACGCGGTCGGATCGGGGAACCTGAAGACGTTCAGAGCGCCCTGCAGTCCGGTGCCGAGCGGAGAGGTCGCCACGAGGATCCGGTCGCGGGCGGCGTCGTACTCCATGTCCCACGGCCGCTGCTGACCGCTGGGGAGCTGGCCGACGATGCTGACCGGATACGTCTTCGCCCCCGTCACCGGGTCCGTCGCCGCCGGGTCGATCATGATGACGCGACCGCTGGGGTACAGCGCCGAGTAGATCTTGCCGTTGCGCTCCACCAGCGTCTTGGCTTCACCGGGGATCTCGATGAACTCCTTGCCCCCGTCGGGCTTGTGGACGTTCATGATGAAGTGGCCACCGACCCACACCGCGCCGTCGGAGGCGCGCAGGATGGACTGGGGGCGCTCCGCGCCCTCGCTGAACCCGGCCTCCTTCAGCGTGGTGTACGACGACGCGCCGGTGGTGATGTCCAGCTGCCAGACCTTGCCGAAGCCCGCGAATCCGGTGAGGGTGGTGCCGTCGATGGAGAGACCGCGGGTCTCGTCCTGGGGTACCGGCTTGCCCAGGTGCCTGGGCTGCGCGTAGCCCGTCTTGTACTCGTAGATGTTGCCGTCCGGACGGGTCGACAGGTACATCGTGTAGTCCGGGGCGAGGGTGACCATGTCGGCCGACTCGGCGTTGCCCTCGGGGCTGGTGATCGGAACCGTCCGCAGGTCGGTGCCGTCGGTCTTCACGTCGTACAGCGTGCTGCCGCTGGTACCGCGCACGCGCGTCCGGCCGACGGAGACCGTGGTGAAGCCGGTGCCACCCTGGGCCAGGACGCGGACGGCGCCGGTGGACCGGTTGATGGCGACCATCTTCTTGGTGTCGAGCAGGCCGGCGTAGACGTTCGTGTCGTCGACGTCCAGGGACCGCACGTAGCGCTCGCCCGTGGCCAGCACCCCGAAGTCCCGGACCGCGCCGGTCGAGGGCTTGTACTCGTACACCTTGCCGTCGTTGTAGGTACCCGCGTAGAGCGTCCCGTCCGAGGCCGCGGCGAGGCTCCAGATGAAGTCGCCGTTCCCGCCGAAGGTCTTCAGGTGCTTCACCTGGCGGGTGGCCAGGTCGTAGCTGTAGAGGGCGGCCTCGACGTACGTGCCGATGTAGACCTTGCCGCCGTACGCCGCGAGGCCGTAGGCGCCCTCGGGCACGCCCGCGCCCGGGCCGTCCGGGATCTCGACCTCGCTCCCGGGCACGACCTTCTTCTGCGCGAGGTCGTACTCGGCGATCACCACGGGCTGGCGGCCGCGGCTCGTGACGAAGGCGCGGCCGTCGTGCACGAGGGAGCCACTGATCGCCCAGGTCGAGGAGGCGATGGCATGGTTCTGTATGCCGGGGACGGTGCAGTCCGACGCCACCGCCGCACTGGCTGGCGTCGCGGGCCACATGGGCCACAGGACCGACAGCAGGGCCGCGAGGAGTGGCAGCAGCCGACGGCGCATCATGGGGACCTCCGGGGGTGTCCGTATCGGGGTACGTACGGACGGGGCGGCAGCCCCCCCGGATCGCACCCTCGTTCAATCGGCGCTCATGAGATCACGCCCTGTTCGGGTGATCAACGTCGGCCCCTGACATCGCCGATTCCACGTCAGGACCCATGAACGCGAGCAAGCCCCGCGTCTGGAGCCCCGCGCCCCGCCGGCCCGACCGGCGGGGCTGCCAAGGCGTCAGGACATCAGCAGCAGCCGCGTGTGCGGTACCAGCTTCCGGTTCACGCTGGTGCTCTGCACGAAGATGGTGAAGTCGTCGTTGTGGTCCGGCTTGAGACGGACCTCTGTGTCCGGCAGGCCGAGAAGGGCGCGCGCCTCCGGCCCCGTGTACACCCGGTCCGTCTTCTTCTCCAGCACCGCGATCTGTTTCCGCGCCTGGACCTTCTCCGACTTGCTCAGCTGATAGAAAGCACCACCGGTACGGTACGTGTGTCCGCATTCGACGACCCATTCCCGTATCGCCGCGTCACGAGCCACCGGAATGAGCTGGTACTCGGACGGATTCACCGGAGTGAGACCGGCTGCCTTGATGGTCTCCTTGTTGACCGTCTCGGCACCCGTGGAGAATACCGCCCGCGATCCCCGGATTCCCTGGGACCGGCCCACCATGAATTTCTCGGTCGCCTCTCGGATGACCTGCCCGGCCTCCTCCAGTCCCTGCGTGCTCGTGGCGTCCCAGACAGCGATGTTGTCCTTCGGGAAACCGCACCGCATGGCCTCCCGCTTGCCCACCTGGTCCGGCACAAGGACGGCCAACGTCCAGTTGTCCTCCTGTGTCTCGATCATCTGGGCCACGGCCTCGACCAGTTCACGAGGATCCCTGGTGGGAGCACCCGGGCAGCGATGACTTGCGTTCTCCTGCCCGTCGGTGAGCACGAACGTCAGGAAGCTGTGGTCGCCGTACAGTTGAGCCGTCTGCGCCAGCTCCCGCTGCGACTTCACCGCGGCCGCCAGCAGAGCCGTCATTCCACCGACCCGATACAAGTGCTTCAGCGACGGCATACGCAGCACGTCCTTGTCGTAGATGACGCACTCCACCTTGTCGGCGAAGACGTACACCGTGACGCGGGTTTCCTGGTCCAGTTCCCTCGATCGGCGGGCAAGATAGGCGATCTGCTGATCGGCGACTTCGACGACCTTGCGGCTCAGGCTCGACATGGAAGAACTGGCATCCAGCACAAGAGCGACGTGATTGATGTAGTTCTGATTCCCCGACATGACTGCTCCCCCTCTTTCCGGTTCGACGTTCCTACCTTCTCACCCACCACTGACAATCGACCTCGGTTCACAGGCCGGACGGACAGCTCACCCGCGACCGGGCGCCGCAGCCCGAACAGCCGACGACGATGTGAGGTGGACAGCGCCACGGCTGACCACCCCGGATCACCACCCCAGGAGCCGTGGGGTGTGTACGTCGAAGTGCCCGACAAACCCGGCGAGGTGGGACGCTTCGTCCTACCTCAGGCCGAGGAGTCGTTGGTCAGGGCAGCGGCCGCTCGGTGTCCGTGCCGCGTACCTGGATGAAGATGCCCGCGGAGCCGGAGGTGGTCGAGCCCTGGATGCCCCGGGGGTGGGTGGTGGCCTGGGCGGACACCAACACCTGATGGCCATGGACCTGACGACCACACGCCCCGTCCCACCCGAGGGGTACGCCGTGACGGTGGAGACCATCGGAGCCGTGACTCACGTGCGGGTGCTGGACGCCGCCGGCGGGCAGGCGGCCAAGGGCCAGATGGCAGCCGTCGGGGAGGCCGTGGTCGTCGACCAAGTGCAGACCCAGGAAGCCCATCGACGCCGCGGGCCGGGCGCTCTGGTGATGCGTACGCTCGCCGACCGCGCGGTGGAGGAGGGCGCGACCCTCGGCGTCCTCGGCGCGACCGACGCCGGGCGCGCGCTCTACGAGTCGCTGGGCTGGAAGAAGCTACGCGACGCTGGCTCAGTGCGTCTACCAGCCCTGAAGTCCCGCAACCGAGAAGACGCCCGTCCCGCCCTCCCGAGCAGCCTCGTCCGAGAGCGCCACTCGGGCAGCGGCAGCCGCCGCCCGAGCCGTTGCTCATCGAGAGCAACGCGCTCACCAGCCGCCAGGCGCCTACGGCACCCTGGGCAGCCGGACCGTGACCAGGAGACCGCCGACCGGGCGGGGCGCGAGGTCGAGGGTCCCGTCGTGTGCGCGAACGATGCTGTGCACGATGGCAAGGCCGAGGCCGACGCCGGCGTGCTCGTCGGTGCGAGCGCGTTCCGTGCCGCGCTGGAAGGGCTCGGTGAGGGTCGGTACCAGTTCCGGTGGCAGCCGATGACCCGTGTTCTCGACCCGCACCACGCTCGCGTCGCCCTGCGATTCCGTGTGGACCGTCACGGCGCCGCCTGCGGGGAGGTTGTGGACGATGGCGTTCTGGACGAGGTTCGTCACCATCCGCAGCAGAAGCTCCGCGGAGCCGCTGGTCCGTGCCGCTCCGCCGGTGACATCGAGCGTGATCCCGCGCTGTTCGGCGAGGGGGAGCAGCGTCTCGGCGGCCTCCTCGGCGACGAGGGAGAGGTCGACGCTCTCACGGGTGACGTTCCCGCCGTCGCTGCGGCTGAGCAGCAGGAGAGCCTCGGTGAGGGCGATCGCGCGCGTGTTGACGGCCTGCAGGCGGTCGAAGAGTTCCTCCTTGTCCCGCGGCGGGTCCCGACGGGCGAGGTCGAGCAGCGTCCGCGAGATGGCCAGCGGGGTGCGCAGTTCGTGGGAGGCGTTCGCGGCGAACCTCTGCTGCTCGGCGACGTGCGACTCGAGTCGTTCGAGCATGGTGTCGAAGGCGTCGGCGAGTTCCCTGAACTCGTCCTGGCGGCCCTCCATGCCGATCCGGTGGGACAGCGACCCGCTCCCCGCCATCCGTGCCGCGGCCGTGATCCGGGTGAGCGGTGCGAGCATCCGGCCGGCGAGGATCCATCCCCCGACGAGGCCGAACACGAGCAGGAAGGCCATCGCCACGGCCGCGGCGGGGGCGAAGGTGCGCACAAGGAGGTAGCGGTTGGGCGAGATCCCGAGAAGGCCCTGAGGGTTGTCGGGTACGTAGCGCAGCAGGAACCCCCACACCACGGCCAGCAGGAGAGCACCGGCGACGGCGAGGAACCCGGCATAGCTGAGGGTGAGCCTCAGCCGGACGCTGAACCCTGGGCGTCTACGCACGCGTACGACCGGACCGTGTGGTGTCGGGTCCGTTGTCGATGCGGTAGCCGACACCCGGCACCGTGGCGATGATCCACGGTTCGCCGAGCCGTTTGCGCAAAGCGGAGACGGTGATACGGACGGCGTTGGTGAAGGGGTCGGCGTTCCCGTCCCAGGCCCGTTCCAGGAGCTCTTCGGTGCTCACCACCCCGCCCTCGGCGGCGACCAGGACTTCCAGCACGGCGAACTGTTTACGGGTGAGTGCCACGTAGCGTCCGTCGCGGAAGACCTCCCGGCGGAAGGGGTCGAGCCGCAGGCCCGCGATCTCCCGGACCGGGGGACGGGCGTACGCGCGCCTGCGATCGAGCGCCCGCAGCCGCATGACGAGCTCCCGCAGCTCGAACGGCTTGGTGAGGTAGTCGTCGGCCCCGAGCTCGAACCCGGACGCCTTGTCGTCGATCCGGTCGGCGGCGGTGAGCATGAGGATCGGGATGCCGCTGCCCGAGGCGACGATGCGCCGGGCGACCTCATCGCCCGAGGGGCCGGGGATGTCGCGGTCGAGGACCGCGAGATCGTACGAGTTCACCCCGAGCAGTTCCAGGGCGGAGTCACCGTCACCGGCGATGTCGGCGGCGATGGCCTCCAGCCGGAGCCCGTCACGGACGGCTTCGGCCAGGTAGGGCTCGTCCTCCACGATCAGTACACGCATGCCGGAAGCCTAAGCAACCCCGCGTATCGCCGACGTATGCGGAGACGTACGCAGGGACGGAGACGTGTGCCGGGACGCATACGGAGACGTGTGCCGGGACGCATACGGAGACGTATGCGGATTCGAGTGCGCAGCGGACACGCGACTCAGCCCGCCGGTGCCGTTGCCGGCGCGGGGTGCGGCCGGTCCGACGACGCTTCCGCCGTCGTACGCCACCAGCGGCGCGACGCCAGCGCGGCCAGCACGGCGCCGGCGGCGTTGACCAGTACGTCGTCCACGGAGGACACCCGGTCCAGGCGCAGGACGTACTGCGCGGTTTCGACCAGAACCGAGCAGCCCGCCCCGAACGCCAGGATCCGCGGCACGGACGCCAGCGCCGCGAACCGCATCGGGGCGAAGAACCCCAGCGCCGCGAGGACCAGCAGATTGCCGGCGATCCCGAGGGGCCCCATCGTGACCAGGTCCCGCAGCGGAACGAGGCTCACCCGGGCGGGGACGATGCCGGCCCCGCCGCCCGGCATCATGGTCATCCACAGGAACGGCACCGTCCCGTGGACCATGCCCACCTCGGCCACCGACATCCGACACGCCGAGGGCACGCCCCGGGCCCGCCGACGGCTCGCCAGAGCCCACGCCACGAGCAAGGCCAACGGCAGCGTGACCAGCGTCATGAACACGACACCGTTGAACGTGTCGAAGCAGCCGTGCCACTGCCCGGCCATACACCTCGGAGCGGACATCATGAGCGGCCGCCGTACGACGAACAGGGCGCTCGCCACACCGAGGATCACCAGGCTGAGAAGCACGATCCCGCGCGTGCGGCGGGGCGGTGCTGACAGGGACGCGTTGTGGTTCATGCCCCCATTGGAGACGGAGGGCCGTTGCGGTGGCGTATGCGATTTTCGATACGCCCGCGATATAAGCCCGCGATACACGGAACCGCGGCATCGAGGAACTGGCCTCACCCGGTACGAGGCGGTTGCCGCGCTGGCGACACCCCGTCCGGTCAGGCGTCGAAGCGGTGGCGCGAGGTCTCGATGTGCCCGAGGTACCGGTGGGTCCAGTCGCACAGCCCGTCGATGGTCACCCGAAGGGCCTGGCCCGGCTCGGTGAGGGTGTACTCGACCCGCGGCGGCACGACGGGGTACACCGTGCGGTCGATCAAACCGTTGCGCTCCAGCATGCGCAGGTTCTGCGTGAGCATCTTGTGGCTGATGCCCTCGACCGCGTTCCGCAACTCGCTGAAGCGCAGGGTTTCCTCCCCCAGGGCCTCGATGATCAGCAGCGCCCATTTGTTGGCGACGTCCGAGAAGATCTCCCGCGCCAGAGAGTCGGCGCGCCGTAGATCCGCTTCGTCGGGCGAGCCCGCGAACTGCTTGGTCACCATGAGGTTCCCCAGTCACTGAAAAGTGCGTTCTTCCACGTCAGCCGTCACTCTCCTACGGTTTCTGAGTAACCACAAGAGACCAAGGGCCACTTGGTCCGGTGGCGGGCCCACGGGCTCCCGACAAGGAGGCAGCAACATGGCCATCACCCTGGTGAACCCCACAGGACTCCCCACGATCGACGCCTACCGGCAGGTGTCCATCGCATCCGGATCGAACCTGGTCTTCGTCGCCGGGCAGGTCGCCTGGGATGCCGACCGGGTTACGGTCGGGCAGGGCGATCTCGCCGCCCAGGTCGAGCAGTGCTACCTCAACGTCGCCACCGCCCTCGCCGGGGCCGGTGGTTCCTTCGACGACGTGGCGAAACTGACCGTCTACGTCGTCGACTGGACCCCCGACAAAATGCCTCTGCTCCTGGACGGGATCTCCCGAGCGGCCGCGAAGCTGGGGGGAACCCCGGTCCCGCCGGCCACACTGCTGGGCGTCGCGGCACTGGACGTACCCGACCATCTGGTCGAGATCGAAGCCACGGCGGTCATCGACTGAGCAGAGGCTCTTCGCGCGGCTCCCGGTGGAGCGGGCAGGTGCCCGAGGCGGTGCGGGAGACGGGTGCGGAGGACGACGTGCGCATGGGCGGTGTCCAGTCGGGCGTCGAGGTGAGCGAGGACGCGGTGTCAACCGTCCGCGCAGGTCAGCGTGCCAACCGGAAGCCGGCGACGACGCACAGAGCGCCGACCGCGGTCGCTCCAACTCCCAGCCAAGCCCGGCGAGCGCCCCACACACCCGCCTCAGCAGGCCACACCGTGGCTGAGGCAGGGAGTGGCCGATCAGCCTCCGGGATCGCGGCTGAGATCTTGTCCACCAGATCCTGGATGCGGTTCTGCTCGGCATCCGTCAGCCCCCCCGCTGCCGAGTTGTCCGCTGAGCTCGGCCACCTCCTTGTTCTGCGCATCCGTGAAGCCAGGCAGGTCGACACGTGGAGATCCCCCCATGAAGTAGTGGGGCAGGCAATCCATGGGCTCCCCGCTCTCGACGTCGAGGTGCAGCTCGTGCCCGCCGCTGCACTCGTCACCGACACGCTGGAACGCGACCTCGTACATGTTCCCGGCGCTGCGCTCTTCCAGAAGGCCTATCAGCACGAACGGGAGACTGGCAGCCGCGAGTCCGACGCCGCAGATGAGGACGAGGATCGAAACGAACATACGCATGTGCACCTCTTCCACCGGGCGGACGGCACCTAGCCCGCGTCAGTTCGATCCGGCACCCGAAACCGAGACGATAGAAAGCTACTCCGGGGCCTCCTCTCGCGGAACGGCGTCCGCGGCCTGCCCACTCACATGCTGGGTTGCCCGGATGGGGGAGATGGAGTGAAGGAAGGGCCTGACGTGGGCGCTTGACCCGTCCCCCAAGGTCCGGGTTTAGCGTTCGGGACGACGAGGAGGTGCACATGCGTGCAGGTGAGGCTGCCACGGCTGCCGGTGTGACGATCAAGGCGCTGCGCTACTACGAGGATTGTGGTCTGCTCAGCCCGGGGCGTACGGCCAACGGCTACCGCGACTACACCGCGGAGGACGTCCGGCTGGCCGAGGAGATTCGCAGCCTCGGGGCGCTCGGCCTCACCCCGCAGGAGACCCGCCCGTTTCTCGCATGCCTGCGCGCGGGCCACGAGGAGGGCGACCACTGTGTGGAGTCCCTGGCCGCCTACCAGCAGAAGATCGAAGCGCTGAACCTTCTCGTCACCCGACTGAGCCGCACCCGGGACCAGTTGATCCGCCGCCGGGACGCGGCGGCCCGCCGAGGATTCCCCTCGGCCACCGAACCAGCGAAGGAATTTGACGAGATGCTGCCCACAGCCGACCCCCTGCCCGCCGACCTGCCGGCCCCGGTGGACGACGGCGCCGCCGCCCACCTTCCGGGTCGTACACTCCCCGCTCTGTCGTTCACCGGCACGGACGGCAGCGCCATCCGCCTGGACTCGGTCTCCGAAGGCCGCTGGGTGCTTTTCCTCTACCCGCTCACCGGGGACCCGGCAGCCGATATCCCGGAAGGCTGGAACGAGATTCCCGGCGCCCGTGGCTGCAGCCAGGAAGCCTGCAGCTTCCGTGACAACCTGGACGCGCTACGGGCCGAAGGCGTCGACCGTGTCCTCGCCCTGTCCTCGGACCGCGCCGACTACCAACAGGCTCTCGTGGACCGCCTGCACCTGCCCTACCCGATGCTCTCCGACCCCCGGCTCACGCTCGCCGAGGAGCTGAAGCTCCCGACGTTCGAGGCGGGAGGTCAGACGCTCTACCGGCGCCTGACCCTCGTACTGCGCGGCGCCACGATCGAGCACGTCTTCTACCCGGTCGTCCCGCCGGACACCCACGCCGACGAGGTGGCCCAGTGGTTCCGGGACCATCGCACCACGTGACGCATCGCTGGAACGCCCCCGTCCCGGTCCGTAGCCACGCCGGCCGGCCCGCTTGAGACTGAGCGCCGAAATCACCTGCGATCGAGCCCCGACCGACACCACGCCGCCGCTCGTAAACCGGGTGCGGAGTGCCTGTCCCGTGGGGTCTGATAGGCGCTATGACGATGGGGCTGGGCAGGCCGGGAGTCGACGGGCTGGGCGAGGTTGTGGGCGTGCTGCGGGAGTGGCAGTACGAGGGGGCGCCGGTGCAACTGCATCCGGGGGACCTGGGCTGGTTCTGGCGGTCGGGTGCGCAGGCGACCGCCGAGGCGGTCAGGACGTGGAGCAGGGACGGGCGGATGCTCGCCGTCGGGCTGCTGGACGGCCCCGGCCTGCTGCGCCTGACGATCGCGCCCGACGCTCGACGGGACGAAGAGCTGGCGCGACGGTTGGCCGACGATGTGACCGAGCCGGAGCGTGGCGTACTGCCCGCAGGGAGGGTGAGCATCGAGGCGCCGACGGGTGCGCTGGTCCAGGAGCTGCTGGTCGAGGACGGCTGGAACGCCGACGAGCCGTGGACACCGCTGCGCCGCGACCTCACGGAACCGGTGAAGGACCCGGGCGTACGGATCGAGGTGGCCGGGCCGGAGCGGGCGCACGCGGTCGCCGCCGTACAGCGGGCAGCGTTCGACGGATCGAGGTTCACGGCCGAGCGCTGGCACGCGATGGCGGCCGGACTGCCGTTCGCCGACGCCCGCTGCCTGATCGCGTACGACGACCGGGGCGACGCGGTGGCGGCGGTGACGGTGTGGTCGGCCGGCCCGGGCAGGCCCGGGTTGCTCGAACCGATGGGCGTGCACCGGGACCATCGCCGTCACGGCTACGGCAAGGCGATCAGCCTCGCCGCGGCGGCCGCACTCCGAGAGCTGGGCTCGTCGAGCGCGCTCGTCTCCACTCCGAGCTCCAACGTCGGCGCCGTCGCGACCTACGAGTCAGCCGGCTTCAAGCAACGCCCCCAGGTCCGCGATCAATACCGGGACGCCTAGTACTCCAGCCCGGTGCTGGGATTGCTGGGCTTCTACGACGAACTCGACAACCACCTCGGGGACGATCGGCCGAACGGCCCCATCCGCGATGCCGTCCACCCCGCCGGCGAGCCGGACGAGGCTGACCTGGTGGCCTACCTGGACGCCGGTCACGTCCTCGTCGACGTCATGCAGGCGGGCCACGACGTCATCACCGGCAGCGCGCACCGCCACTCCCTGGGCTGCTCATCACTGGTCACCGACGGCGCCTGGCTCTGGCGCAAGGACTTCCCGCACTACGTAGAGGCGCACCACGTCCTGCTTCCCGAGGCCCCTGATCCATACGCCCCTGATCCATCCCCTGGCCATCGACGTTCCCCAGGCCGAGCTGGACGACCTGCGCGAGCGCCTCGGCCGCACCCGCTGGCCCAGCGAGATCCCCGGGCAGGGCTGGAGCCGCGGCGTCCCGGTGTCCTACCCGAAGGAGCTGGCGGCCTACTGGGCGGACGGCTACGACTGGCGCCGGTGGGAGGCGAAACTGAACGCCCGCCCGCAGTTCGTCACCGAGATCGACGGGCAGGACATCCACTTTCTCCACGTCCGCTCCGCTTCCCGTTCGGCCCTGCCGCTGCTTCTCACCCACGGCCGGCCCGGGTCGGTCGCGGAATTCCTCGACTTGATCGAGCCGCTCTCACGCGACTTCCACCTCGTCATCCCCTCCATTCCCGGCTTCGGATTCTCCGGGCCGACCAGCAGCGAGGGCTGGACGACTCAGCGGATCGCCACCGCCTGGGCCGAGCTCATGCGCAGACTCGGTTACGACCGTTACGGCGCACACGGCGGCGACTTCGGCAGCACGATCTCCCGCGCGCTCGGCTTGGCCGCTCCGGAGAACGTCGTAGCCGTGCACGTCAACGGTGGGACGACCTACCCCACCGCAGATGAGGACGACCGACCGCGGCGGCCACTTCGCCGCGATGGAGGCCCCCGAGCTCCTACTGGACGACCTCCGCGCCTTCTTCGCCGACTACCGTTGACCTTTGATCGACCGTGGGTCGGAGGCGGCGTACGCCCGGGACCGCCGGCCATGGTGTGGCGATGTGCCGCTGATGGCCCGATCCTTCGCATAGCTGGCGCGAGCGTCCCTGCCGCTGATCGCCTGTGCCGGGGAGACTAAAAGCGCATCTCCGCCAGGCCGGTCTCGATGTAGGCAGGACGTTCGCCAAAGCATGGGAAAAGGGCGGAACATGTTCGATGGAAGGAGCCAGCCAGAATGCTGAGCGAGGTTGTGGGGGTCCGCGCCCCTGGTGGGCGGGCGGCAGACGCGGCTCGGCTGGTCTGTGAGGAATATGCTGACACGGCGCTGTATCACCACTCGGTGCGGTCGTATTTCTTCGGCGCGGCCTGGGCGGAGGCGCGAGGGTTGGACTTCGACCGCGAGTTGTTCTTCGTCTCGGCGTTGCTGCACGATCTGGCTCTTGTTCCGCCCTTCGACAGCCACAGGCTTCCGTTCGAAGAGGCTGGTGGCCACCTGGCCCGTGTGTTCACGGCAGGTCTCGGCTGGCCGGTCCAGCGACGCGACCGGGCGGCCGAGCTGATCGTTCTCCACATGCGGGACGACGTTGCCCCGGAAGTGGACGTGGAGAGCCGACTCTTGCAAGTGGGTACCAGCGCGGACGTGTCGGGGGCCGGCCTTGAGGACTTCGACCCGAAATTCCGGGAGGCGCTCGTCGCGGCATACCCCCGGCTTGGCTTTGCCAAGTCCTTCGTACGCCTTCTCCGGGACCAGGCCGAACGTAAACCGGGTTGCTCAGCGGCGAAGTTGACAGCAGGAGACTGGCCGGAGCGGACGGAGTCGAACCCGCTCGATAAGGTCTGAATTCCTGTTGTGAGAGATCTTCGCTCCTTCCAACGATCACGATACCCTTCCACCTGAAACTACCGTCGGCCACGCTACGGTCCGCGATCTCCCATCCAGGACTGGCAGTTCAACAGTCGCGGCGCGGTCAGTTGGGAGGTATGGCGGTGCACCAGCGGCGACTCTGCTGCTTCTACGACTCCGGCGTGACGCGGTGACCACCGCGTCAGCGATGCGGGGCAGTGGCCGAACAGCGGGTCCAAGTCGTGAGGCCAGGACGCGACGAAGGAGTGGTGACGGCCCGACGCCACCCTTGTTGGTGATCCACCCCTTGCCGTCCGGCGGGACTCGGGGGCAGCCAGCAGCGACGGGTCGATGAGTGGACTCCGTTTGGCCGATGAATCGCCTCTGGTGCAGCCACTACTTCTCCCAGGCGACCCTGCCTGTGATGTCCACGGTGTCGCTCATGGATTGAATGCCATCGGCTACTAAGCCGACTTCGATCTGCGCACCCGGTCACAACTCGCTCAGTCGCAGCGCACCAGGGTCTCCCTCACTTCACCCGGCTCGTCATTGACCCTCCTGAAACAGGAAGGCCGACGTCATCAGCCGTCGGTAGCGTGAGCCCCGTGATGGTGGGAACTGAAGAGACCCGGCTGGTCGTGCTGCGCGGAAACAGCGCGTCGGGGAAGTCGTCCGTCGCGTCCGGCCTTCGCGAGAGGTTCGGTCGTGGCCTGGCTTTGGTCGGCCAGGACAACCTGCGCCGCGTTGTGCTCCGCGAGCGCGACCGGCCCGGCGCGGCGAATATCGGCTTGATCGACTTGACGGCGCGTTACGCCCTTGACGCGGGGTATCACGTAGTCGTCGAAGGCATCCTCTACGCGGACCGCTACGGCGACATGCTCACCCAGTTGCGGGCCGATCACCGCGGCCCGACTCACGGTTACTACCTGGACGTGCCGTTCGAGGTCACTCTCACCCGGCACGCCACCAAGCCGATCGCCGATGAGGTCAACGAGACGCAGCTGCGTGACTGGTACCGGCCACGCGATCTCCTGCCCGACGGGCTCGAGACCGTCATCGGTGCCGACAGCACCCTGCGGAAGACTGTCGACCGCATCATGTCCGACACCGGCCTGACCCACCTGCCCGCGCTGGACTGCTGACCGGCGCGCCGTCGAGACAGAGGTTGCGCCATCCCTTCTGACGAGAGCCGTTCCTACGGCTGCGTAGGCCGCGGGCCGATAATTGCTGAGCGGGCACGTCGGAGGGGGAGTGCGCCGGGGATCGCACCCCAACTCATGACTCCGGGAATGGCTTTGGCGCTGGTGGATAGATTCCTTCGGGGTTGATATAGGGGAGGGGAGGCGCACCGTGGATGCAAGGGATGTGCTCGACTCCGCCGCCGGCGGATGGTGGTACCCGGTCGTGGTCATTGCGCTGGTGATCGTCGGCGCTGTTTGGAAGGCGGTGTTCCACTTCGATCCTGACCGGCCGGGAGAGACCGTTCTTCCGCCGTGGTTGCTCACCACCGGCGCCGCGCTGGCCGCGCTGCCGTTCCTGGTCAGGCTGCTCGTGGACGGTGAGATGGGTGAGGGCACCTTCGGTCTGTGTGTGGTGGTGGTACTGGCCGGGATGAGTCTGATGACCACGTTCAGGCAGCAGTCTGCGGCGTCCCGCCGTCCACCGGAGCCCTGATCTTCCCGTGCGGATTCGCGATCCATCCGCTGGGTTCGTCGGCCGAGCGTCGTCGGTGGTCGCTGCGCCGAGCTGTTGCCTGGTGCCGTCTGCGCCGGCTTGACCAGCGAAGTTGTGTGGCAGGGGCGCGACTGGCGAATCGACGACGGTGGTGACGAGGTGGCCGGTCTCCGGAATGGCGAGGCGAGACCAGGGTGCTGCATACAGCTCCGCCCACACATGAGCGACAGCCATTCAGACGCGGTGCTTCGGCCCACAGGCCCATCGGCCGCTTCGCGCTGCGCCCACCTCGTCGTTCTTGCCCGTGCCGGGCCCGCTTCGAACGCGGCCCGCCTCGCCGAAGGACCCGAGGCCCTCTCGGCGTGAGCAGCCTCAACTAGGTCACCTCGGCCGCTGGCCTGCCGGAGACGACTTCCTCGAAGACCACGTTGCCCAGTAACTGTTCGCAAGCTGCATCGGGTTGTGCCTCAAGGACGGCGAAGCCGAACCGGTTCCCCGCTGCTGCGCCTGCACTCACCGTGCCGCCTCGGCATCGTTGTCCACGACAGAGCTCGCCCACTGGTGACCGGCAAGCCGTTGACCACGGCGAGCAGCTGGAGGTACCGCTCCCTGCGGGGTCGTTCACGCTCTTCAGCCGGGTCGCCAGCCGGCGACGAAGCTCGACGTCGTCGGGGCGGCCGAGCAGGTACGCGTAGTGCGCCGTGAACGCCGCGACGATCGGATCGGCCTGGCGCGAGGCCGGGTCGATGCCGGCGGTCAGGGCTCGGCCACCGCCGTCAGCACCGCGCCCCGCCGGCGCAGGACGCTGATCTGCACCGCCAGTGCTTCGGCGTGCGCCGCGGCGACCTCGGGAAGCGAGAGCTCGCGGTCCACGACCTTGCGAATCGTCGGGAGGTCCGTCCCAGCTCGCGCAGGGTCCGCACGAGGTCCAGGGGTGCGACGGCGTCGATGTCGTACAGGCGGTAGCCGGCCGGGCTGCGGTCAGGGACCTTGCCGAGGTCCGCCGACCGAGCCGGAGGTGCGGGTCGGTCGTGAGTCGTCGGCGCAGGACATCCCGGCGGGCATGCAGGAGCCGCCGGCGGCCCCGTGGGACCACCGCCCGCCTCTGTCCGGCGCCTCGAACAGCTCGTCGCCCTGGCCCAGCTTCTGCGCGCGCCTGCCGACGCCGCGCCCCGCGGAGCGGATCCCTTCCGAGCTCCAGCCTGTCCTGGACGCGGCCGAGGCGATGTGCGGCGCCTTCGAGTAGCCGCCGTCCGACCTGGAGGACTACCTCGTCCGGTGCAGCGCCGAAGCCGCCGGGTCCTGCCGGGCCGGGAAGCGGCGTCGTCACTCCATCGCGGTGCGGCGGGCGTAGGCGCGGGCGGCGCGGACGCGGTCGCCGCAGCGGGTGGAGCACCACTGGCGGCGGCCGTGCTTGAGCAGGAAACGGTTGCAGGGAGGGGAAGCGCACGCGGTCAGGCGGGCAGCGTCGGCGGAGGTGAGCAGGTCGGCGGCGTCGGCGGCGATGGTCGCCAGGGCGTGCTCGACGATCGCGGTGGTGGGGTGGGGTGTGGCGCGGTAAGGCCCGGTCTTCTCGTCCCACCGCAGCAGGGATGCGGTCGGGACGCGGCTCATCGCGTCGTTGATCGCCGCAACTGCGGCGGGCAGGGCGGGCTGGCCGGCGACGCGGGAGGCCAGCAGCGACCTGACCTGTTCACGCAGAGAGCGCAGCTGCGTCGCGCACATCTCGGCCATGCCGGTGTCGGCCGGCGCGAGGTCGCGCTGGTTCAGCCACTGCTCGGCCTGCGCCGGGGTGCCCAGGAGGTCGGCCGTGTGCCCGCCGGGCAGGGTGACGGCGCTGTTGGCCAGGCTCAGGGCGGGATGCTCCGCCTCGCCCGGCGCCGACGGCAGGACGACTTCTTCCCTCACGAACTCTTCCATGTCTCTCATGGTACGGGTTGCGTTCATCCGTGAGGGTGCGTACAGTCGCCTCACGGTTAACACGTCATCTATCCGTGAGGAAACTTTCTTCGTGTCTTCCCCGACCCTGCAGGCCGCCCCTTTCCCCGTCCGCGTCTTCGGCGGTCCGACCGCCCTCTTCGACTACGGCGGCCTGCGCTTTCTCACCGACCCGACCTTCGACGGTCCCGGCGACCACCCCGCACCGGCCGTCGTGCTGACCAAGACGGCTGCGGCTGACGGCAGTCCGGACGATCTCGGCCGCGTCGACGTGGTCCTGCTCTCGCACGACGAGCACGCCGACAATCTCGACACCACCGGCCGTGCCCTCCTCGCCGACGTCCCGCTGACGCTCACCACCCCCGGCGGCGGGGAGCGTCTCGGGGAAGCTGCCACCGGCCTCGCCGACTGGCAGTCGGTCGAGCTCGAGCGCCGGGACGGCGGGCCCGGCACGGTCACCGTGACCGGCGTGCCCGCCATCCACGGCCCCGGGCCGCGCGAGAAGGTCGAGCCGATCTGCGGCGAGGTCGTCGGGTTCGTCCTGACCGGCGAGGGCCTGCCCATCGTCTACGTCAGCGGCGACAACGCCTCGCTCGACGCGGTCAAGGACATCGCCGAGCGCTTCGCCCCGGTGGACACGGCCCTCCTCTTCGCCGGAGCGCCCCGCTTCTCCGACGTCTTCGACGGTGGGCTGATCGTCCTGGACAGCGCCCAGGCCGCCGAGGCCGCGAAGATCCTCGACGCCGGCCGCGTGGTCCCCGTCCACTACGACAGCTGGGCCCACTTCACCGAGGGCCGCGACGAGCTCGTCGCCGCCTTTACCGCCGCCGGACTCGCCGACCGCGTCGACTTCGGCGTCCGCGGCTGACCCCACGTACGTCGCACGCGTACGCCGGACACGGCCGGGCGCCGGCCGACAGGTACCCGCCGCGACTGTCGGCCGGCGCCCCTCAAGGCGTCTCGTGTAGTGGTCAGCACGGTACTCCGTGTCCTGATCAGCGAA